>NZ_JWTB01000039.1 GCF_000813845.1 Pseudarthrobacter phenanthrenivorans | reverse complement strand
CCACAGGCTCCGGATTGCGCCCATTGACACGTGAGCGCCGGAAGCCGGCGAGTAGAGGATGCATCCGCGTTCAAAACACTGGTACCCGCCGTTGTCCCTGAGGCCGTAGACCTCCGGAGTGGTTGCCGCTCCCAGCGCGCCGTTCAGCGACGCCGCCTTCACGGCAATCGGAGTCTGCGCGGGCGCGGTACCGGCAGTGGTGAAGGTCCAGGTCTTGTCCGCGGCCAGGGCGTTACCGGCAACATCCTTCACGCCGCTGCTGCCGCCCTTGAGGGTCGCCGTGTACTTCGTCCCCGCCACCAGGTCTGCAGCAGGGTCCAGAGTTGCAACCTTTCCCGTGGCGCCATATGTCACCGTCCCCGTCACGGCCGCCGGTCCGCCGGTGAGCGTAAACGTGCCCGACGTGATCGTGGAGGGGTCCATGGCCTCCGAGAAGGTTCCCGTCACATTGGCCGTCACGGCAACTCCGGTGGCACCCGAAGCCGGCGAGGTGGCGGTCACCGTCGGGGCAGTGGTGTCAGAGCCTCCACCGCCGCCGGTGGGATCGAAATAGTGCCAGTACTGCTTGGTGGCGTTGACGTCCGCGAGCACGAGCAGGCCGCTGTTCGCCGTGCCGCCCGCGGAACTGTTGACGTTCTGCTTCGTGGAGGTCACATTGTGCACAAACTGGTCGGCATCCACGATGCGCGCCGTCTTGGTGGTGGTGAAGTTGATGTTGTCCAGCGGCGTGGACTTCTCGTAGATTGCGCCGCCGGAGGTGGTGCAGACACCGGCGTCCGTCGTGCCGGATGGCTTCGGATACGTAGCGAAGGTCCGCAGCCTTTGGGTGCTCTCGTCAATCATGACGATCACGCGGTTGGGGCACTCGGCAACAGTCGCTATCGTGTGCGCGGACCAGCTGGTGCCGCTCAGGGCCAGCAGCTGGATCAGCGGCTGGGACGAGGAGGTGTATGAGGTCTTGATGGCTGCAAACACCCGGCCGCCCGAGGAATCCAGCCACTTCAGGTTCATGTGGTCATCGCTGCTTCGCTGTCCGGACACTGCCGCCACGGGGGTGCTCCACGTGGCGGCAGATGCACCATCGACGTGGTAGCTCCAGTACATGCCGTCGGTGGAGTCACCCACCTGCCGGCTCCACATCACACCGATCTTGCCGTCGAAGGCAATCACGGCCGACGTATCGTCCACGGACACATTGGTCATCGATCCCGAAAGCTGGAACGGGGTGCCCCAGGTCTTGCCGTCGGTGGCGGTCACGTTCACGTAGATCCTGTTGTCCTGCTGCCAGCTGGACCAGACCCTGCCCGTGGAGTCCTTGTCGATGGTCAGGACTTCGATCTTGGAGTTATTGATTTGGCTGGAACCCAGCAGCGTGTACTTCTTCGCACTGGAGTCGTAGCTGTAGCGGCGCATTGTGGTGGGGAAGCCGGGCTCGGCAGGCAGTCCGTCGTCAACGAACTTGTAGCTTGCGACATACAGCGTCTTCCCGTCCCACAAAACATCATGATGGGTGTTGGGACGCGGATCTGTTGTGACCCCCGTGTCCGCCCAGGAACTCGTTCCCGCATTGAATTTAAAAATGTGGAAATTGGATGTTGCGGAATTCCACAGATTTCCCCACCAGGACCCGTCGTTAAACCACAAGGAACTTGTGGCCCGCTTGGTACCTGTGGGAGTCTCCGTGCCCGTATGAAAAGGACCTGCAACGCCAACATCGCCGGTGGCAGCCGATGCCGGAATAGGCGCCACGAGTGCAGCCAGGACAACCAGCAGCGCCGTCAGGATTCCGGGAATCCGCAGGTCAGGCCATGGGCGCGGACGGGTGCCGGGCGGGCCTTCAGTGCGCTGTGAGGGTAAAGGCAGGGAAAATCCGGCGCTATTAGTACGCCTGCGCCGGTGGAAAAACGGAATATTGATCAATTTGGCTCCCGGAAGTTAAATGCCACCGCTAAATCCCAGTTCGATCAGTGTTGTTGCTCGAGGCATCTAAAACAATCCCGGGCTGCCCCTAATTGTTGCCCCTATGGCTCGGCATAAATCCACGCGAATTCACCGAATGCCGGCACAGCTGTGTGGCGCAGCCACCCACAGGTCAGGGCAGGCCGGCCATCCGGGCCGCAAGGTGCAGTGCCGCCAGCCGTCCCGTGCCGCGCGGATCACCCCCACAGAGCTCGAAAATCCGCTGCAGCCGGTGGTGCATGGACTGCCGCTCCAAGTGCAGTTCCCGGGCCGACTGCGCTGTGTTGCAACCGGAGTCCAGCCACACCTGAAGGGTCTCCAGCAGCTGGGACTGCCGCTGGGCATCATGCTCCAGGACTGCCCTGAGCTGTCGGTTGACGAACGCCTCCCGCGCCGTGGCATCAAGGCAGGTCAGGGAGAGGCTTTCGACGGCCGCGTCCTCCGCATCCACCACCACCAGGCCGCGCGCCGGGAACCTCCTTCGCGCCGACGCGTTCCGGCGCCGGATCTGGCGCACCTCCAGTGCACGCCGTGCCTCCGCCAGCGACCACGCAGCCTCGGCCACACCGCCGGCAAGGGGGCCCACGGCGATCACGGCATCGTGGTCACCTTCCAGGCTCCGGAGCGATTCCATCAGCTGGCGCCGTTCGCCCAGGGTGTCGTTGCAGGACAGTCCGATCATGACCACCAGCTCGGCATCGTCCAGGTACGCGGCGCAGGGTATGCGCCGTGTGCCCAGGAAGGTTTCGACGGCGCCCCGCAGCTCCTGCGGGGAAGCTGCATGGATTGCCGCCACCACTGCGGGGGAATCAGTGGGAAAGCCGGCCCCCGGTGCCAGTTGCTCAAGGCGCCACTCCGGGGACGAGTTCAGCACCGCGCGCATCAGTTCCGCGCCGGCCAGGGCATGCAGGCCGGGCGGGGTGTGCTGCAGCAGCGCCAGGCCCAGGATGTCCTCAGCGCGTTCTCCTGCCACTTGTGCCAGCGCGACGTCCGCCGCCTGCGGCACCCGCACCTCGAGCCGGCCCATGAGGACCCCGCGTACGGGGATGTCCACGGTGAGCACCGTTCCGCCTGCCACGGGGTAAAAGCCGCCGTGCCCACGTGGCCCATTGCCGTCGTCGTCCGCTGTTCCTTCTCCGGCCTCCGCGTCCACCCCATTGCTCCAGCCCTCCGGCGCCGCGCTGCCCATGGTCACGCCCCACGGGGAGGTGAGCTTTACGGCGGACCTGGTGATGCCGGCCAGCACTCCCAGGATCTTGTCCAGCGAGGCCCCGTGGGCCAGCTCCGCTGCCATGGCGCGGGTGGCCGCGTCCGCCTGCTGCAGGTGGCCCACGGACTCGCTGACCAGCATGGAGTTGATGGCCTGCATGACGCCCACAAATGGAACCACCTTGCGCAGTTCCACGATTGGAAGACCGAATTCCTCAGCGGTGCGAAGCATGTCTTCAGGGATCGCTGGCAGGGCGCCGCCGGTTTCAACGGCCAGCGCAGCTATGCCCTTTTGGGCGAGTTCGCGGACGTAGTCTTTTCGTCGGCCGGGCGTGGCGGTGGCAAGGGTGATGCCGCCGCAGAGCAGCAGTTCACCGCCGCGAAGCAGGGGCGCGATGTCCAGGACCTCGCTGGAGTGCACCCAGCGGACCGGCTGTGCATCCGCCACCACCCCTTGTGGATGGACCAGGGGGTCGGCGGCTGCGAGGGCGGGATGGGCGAGTATTTCGCCGAGAAACACTGACACGACGTTCCGTAACGTTATAGGGGAATCTGTTCGACAGATTGTATCTTGTTGCTTGTGATGGGGGCCACATAGCCTTTTGGTACTTATTCACCTCACGGAGGCCCCCATGCAAGAAAAGCTTTCAACAGCCACGCACGGCCAACCCGGCCAGGCCGCGCAGGACCACAGCGTTGTGGACCATGAAGCCTGGCTGCAGCCCATTCCCGAATCAGCACGAACACGCAAGGTATCCGGCCAGTTCTGGATCTGGGCGGGCGCCAACCTGGCGCCCATCAACTGGGTGCTGGGCGCACTCGGTATCCAGTTGGGACTCGGACTGGCGGACACCATCACCGTCCTGGTGCTGGGCAACCTGATCGGCATGCTGCTATTTGGCTGCTTTGTCCTCTTGGGCCAAAAGACCGGTGCCACCGGCATGGTGCTGGCCCGGGCAGCGTTCGGCCGCCGCGGCAACTACCTGCCGGCCGCCATCCAGGCCCTCCTGGTCATCGGCTGGTGCGCGGTAAACACGTGGATCATCCTGGACCTGGTCATGGCACTCTTCGGAACCCTTGGCTGGGTGGACCCGGAAGCCCCCAACTACGCCTGGAAGATCGGCGTCGCCACCTTCATCATGGCCCTCCAGGTTGCCATCGCCTGGTTCGGCTACAAGGCCATCGCGGCCTTCGAGAAATGGACGGTACCGCCCACCATCCTCATCCTGGCCGTCATGTCCGCCGTCGCCTGGTTCGGCATGGACATCGACTGGGGCTACGCCGGACCCGCCGGCGCCATCCTTGAGGGCTCGGAGCGGATCGCCGCCATGAGCGCTGTGATGACCGCCATCGGCATCGGCTGGGGCATCACCTGGTTCACGTATGCCGCGGACTACTCCCGCTTTGTCAGCACCAGCGTTCCCAAGAAGAAGGTCTACCTCGCTTCGGTGCTGGGCCAGTTCATCCCCGTAGTGTGGCTCGGTGTCCTGGGCGCCAGTCTGGCCACCAACAGCGGCGAGATCGATCCCGGCAAGCTGATCGTCCTCAACTTCGGCGCCATGGCCCTGCCGGTGCTGCTCATGGTGCTCCACGGCCCCATCGCCACCAACATCCTGAACATCTACACCTTCTCCGTGGCCACCCAGGCACTGGACATCTCCATCAGCCGCCGCAAGCTCAACCTGTTCGTCGGCGTCTTCTCGCTGGCCGCCGTCGTCTTCTTCATCTTCCAGGAGGACTTCGCCGCGGTCCTCGACGCCTGGCTGATCGGCCTGGTGGCCTGGGTGGCTGCCTGGGGCGGAATCATGCTGGTCCACTACTTCTGGCTGGACAAGCGCTGGCCGGGAGAGCCAGGGCGCCTGTTCGACGCCGTAGGCACCAAGCGGCTGCCAGGCGTCAACTGGGCCGGCGTCATCTCCCTCGTGGCCGGCATCTTCGCCACCTGGCTGTTCATGTACGGGCTGATCCCCATCATGCAGGGCCCCATCGCCGTGGCCCTGGGCGGCTGGGACCTGTCCTGGCTGGCCGGAGGCCTCACCAGCGCCGCCGTTTACGCCATCCTTGGCCCGCGGCAGCACATCCGCTACCTCGCGCTGAAGCCCGCCGCCGGGCTCCAGGCGGGCACCGCTCCCGGTGACGGGGCCACAACGGACAGCACGCCGGCCCTTCCCGCCCGCTAAGCGGCGCAACCCCTCTTCCCGAGACCAGGCGGGCGCACTGCGCCCGCCGAAAGGACTTCCCGTGAACCAGCCCGCCATCGCGGACCCGCTGCACCCCATCGTCTGGCCCGACTGCGCCAAAGCAGCCGCCTCCTTCACCTTCGACGTGGACGCCGAGTCCTGCACCATCGCCCATGATCCCACCAGCACCCGGCGCATGTCGCTGATGACCCACCAGTCCTACGGCCCCAAAATCGCCGTCCCCAGGCTCCTCGGGATCCTGGCCCGCCAGGACATCCAGGCCACCTTCTTCATCCCCGGCTTCACCGCCGAGTCCTACCCGGACGTCGTCCGGCAGATCGTTGACGGCGGCCACGAGGTGGCACACCACGGCTACCTCCACGAACCCATGCAGGGCATCGACGCCGCCACCGAGGCCAGCTACATCGACCGCGGACTGGAGGCCCTGGCCACGGTTGCCGGCGTCCGGCCGGTGGGGTACCGGGCGCCCTGGTGGGAGCTGAACTGGCACTCGCCGGCCCTGCTGGCGGACCGCGGCTTCCTCTACGATTCCAGCCTGCTCGACGGCGATGCCCCCTACCGCTTCGCCGTCGCCGCGGATGATCCCCGGGACATCGTGGAGATTCCCGTGGACTGGACCCTTGACGACTGGGAGCAGTACGCGTTCTACCCCGGTGTGACCGGCAGCGGCGTGATCGAAAGCCCGGCCAAGGTCCTCGAGATGTGGACGCTGGAGGCCCAGGCCCACCACTCCCAGGGCAGCTGCTTCGTGCTGACCAACCACCCCTTCATCTCCGGCCGGCCATCCAAGGCCGTGGCGCTGGAACAGCTCATCGAGCGGGTGAAGGCGATGGATGGCATGTGGGTCACCACCATGGAACAGATTGCCCGGCACACTAAGGCCACGGTCACCGAGGTCCACACCCACGCGCGGATCGAGGTGCCGGTATTCCCGGGCGCGGGTGCCCGGTTCAAGCCGGCCGTGGTGCGGCAGGGGGTGCTGGCCTAAAGTGACCCCAAGGGCCGGCGCCACCGGCCGGGAGGAGCCTTCGATGGATTTTGCGAACAGCGCTGCGGACGGGATCGAGCAGGAGCTGGCCTGGCAGGTCCCGCTCTACGAACAGCTCCACCGGAACCCGGAGCTGGGCCTGGCCGAACACCAAACCTCCGCGGCTGTTGCGGCGAAGCTGGCGGCCTGGGGTTTCGACGTCCGGCACTTTGGTGGCACCGGCGTGGTGGGCGTCCTGGCCAACGGACCCGGCCCGGGTGTCCTGGCCCGGGCCGACATGGACGCCCTCCCGGTCACCGAGGCAACCGGGGCAAGCTACGCCTCCGCCGTCCCCGGGGTGATGCACGCGTGTGCCCACGACATGCACGTGGTGGCCCTGCTCGGCGCGGCAAAGTACCTGGCAGACCACCGGGATGCCTGGCGGGGAACCTACACCGCCCTGTTCCAGCCGGCAGAGGAGACAGCGGCAGGCTCGCAGGCAATGCTCGACGACGGCCTGGCCGGCGGAATCCCGCAGCCGGACGTCGCACTGGCCCAGCACGTCATGCCCACCGAGGCGGGAACCGTCGGCACCACGCCGGGCCCGGTGCTCTCGGCCGGCGACTCTGTACGGATTACCGTCCACGGCCGCGGCGCCCACGGCTCCATGCCGCACAAGTCCGTGGATCCGGTGGTGCTCGCCGCATCCATCGTCCTCCGCCTGCAGACTGTGGTGTCCCGCGAAACGGTTCCAGGGGAGTTCGCAGTGCTGACTGTTGGCTCGGTGAGCGCCGGAGCCACGGCCAACATCATCCCGGACCGGGCGGAGCTGCTGCTCAACCTCCGCACGTACGACCTTGCCGTCCGGGCCGCCATGGTGGCCGCCATCGAGCGGATCGTGCGGGGCGAGTGCGCAGCCGCCGGCTCGCCGCATGAACCGGAATTCGAGTATTACGACCAGTACCCGCTGACCAGCAACGATGCGGAGGCCAACGCCCGGGTCACTGCAGCCTTTACCAGGACCTTCGGCGCGGACGCTGTCTACCGCACCGCCCCGCAGACGGCGTCAGAGGACTTCAGCCGCATCCCTGACGCGTTCGGCATCCCGTACGTGTACTGGGTGGTTGGCTCCGTGCCCCCGGAAACCTATCGGCGGGCCGTGGCGAACGGCACCGTGGACGCCGACATCCCCGCCAACCACTCGCCGTCGTTCCTGCCCGCCGTCGACCCCACCCTCCGCGTGGCCACCCGGGCCCAGGCAGCCGCCGCGCTCGCCTACCTCGGTGTGGACGAAGCCTAGCCGGCCACGGACAGCAGGGACTCCATCTGCGCTGCGGCGTCGCTGCCCGGGGCCGGGGTGTACACCACGATGTGCAGGTCAGGCCGGTCCGACGGGGACACCTGGTGGTGTTCCAGCTGGAGCACCCCGACCGCCGGATGGTGGAAGAGGCGCTCGCGGGACTCAAAACCCAGGATGTCGTACAGGTCCCAGCCCTGCCGGAACTCCGGGCTTGCTTCCTTCAGCCGTTCCATCTGGTACTGGATGTCCGGATCGCCCAGCCGCTGCCCGGTCTCGGCCCGGAACTCTGCAAGGAACCGCTTGCTGGTGGTCTCCCAGTCCGGCAGCAGGTTCCGGACGTAGGGGTCGGTGAACACGAGCCACAGCAGGTTCCGGTCCGCCGCCGGCACCGTGGCGATGTTGGGGTACAGCGCCGCGTAGGCCCTGTTCCACCCGGCCACGCCCCAGTCCGGAAACAGGGCGAAGGACGGGTTGGGGTCCAGGGCATCCAGCAGGCGCTGGATGTGGGGCGGGGCGGTATCGGCTGCCGGCCCGGCGGGAGCTGCGGAGGCATACCCGCCCAGGGACAGGACGTAGCCCAGGCCGGTGCTCGACAAATGCAACGCACGGCTGATGGCCTCCAGGACCTGCCGGGACGGGCTGATGTCCCGGCCCTGCTCCAGCCAGGTGTACCAGGTGACGCTGACGCCGGAAAGGAATGCCACCTCCTCGCGGCGGAGCCCACGCTCACGGCTGCGGCCGACGGGCGGCAGGCCGTAGTCGGCGCGCAGCGCCTGGTCGCGCCGGGCCCTCAGGAAGAGGCCAAGTTCTTTTCGCCGCCCGGGATCACTCACCGGAAAATACTATTACTCTGGTACTCCCACTACTAGTAGCAGCGCTGTCTTCCGTCCGCGTCGCCCAGGCAAGAAGATGGTAAGCATGCCTGCACTCCGCTCTAAAACAGTCACCCATGGCCGCAACATGGCCGGCGCCCGCGCACTGCTGCGCGCTTCCGGCGTCGCCAACTCGGACATCGGCAAGCCGATCATCGCCGTCGCCAACTCCTTCACCGAATTCGTCCCGGGCCACACCCACCTTGCCCCGGTGGGCCGGATCGTGTCCGACGCGATCCTTGCCGCGGGCGCGGTGCCGCGCGAGTTCAACACCATCGCCGTGGATGACGGCATCGCCATGGGCCACAGCGGCATGCTCTACTCGCTGCCGTCCCGCGACCTGATCGCCGACTCCGTTGAGTACATGGTGAACGCGCACTGTGCCGATGCCCTGGTCTGCATTTCCAACTGCGACAAGATCACCCCCGGCATGCTCATGGCAGCCCTGCGCCTGAACATCCCCGTAGTCTTCGTCTCCGGCGGCCCCATGGAAGCCGGCCGCGTGACCCTGACCGACGGCTCCGTCCGCTCCCTGGACCTGGTCAACGCGATTGCCGACGCCGTGGATGAGTCCATCTCCGATGCGGACATCAACCTCATCGAAGAGAACGCCTGCCCCACCTGCGGTTCCTGCTCCGGCATGTTCACCGCCAACTCCATGAACTGCCTCACCGAGGCCATCGGCCTGTCCCTGCCGGGCAACGGCTCCGTGCTCGCCACTCACACCGCCCGCAAGGCGCTGTACGAAAAGGCCGGCGCCACCGTCGTCGAGCTGGTGAAGCGCTATTACGACGGCGACGACGAGTCGGTGCTGCCGCGCTCCATCGCCACGGCGAAGGCTTTCGACAATGCCATGGCACTGGACATCTCCATGGGCGGCTCCACCAACACCATCCTGCACTTGCTCGCCGCTGCCCAGGAGGCGGGCGTGGACTACGGCCTGGCAGAGATGGACGCCAAGTCCCGCCAGGTGCCCTGCCTGGCCAAGGTGGCCCCGAACGTGGCCAAGGACAAGACCTACTACATGGAGGATGTGCACCGTGCCGGCGGCATCCCCGCCCTGCTGGGCGAGCTGAACCGCGGCGGCCTCCTGCACAAGGATGTCCACTCGGTGCACTCCGCCGACCTGGACGGCTGGCTGGACGACTGGGACATCCGGGGCGGCAAGGCCACTGAGGAAGCACAGGCCCTGTGGCACGCTGCCCCCGGCGGCGTCCGCTCCTCCACCGCGTTCTCCCAGTCGAACGAGTGGACCTCCCTGGACACCGATGCCGCGGAAGGGTGCATCCGGTCCGTAGAGCATGCCTACTCCAAGGACGGCGGCCTGGCCGTGCTCCGCGGCAACATTGCCGTCGACGGCGCGGTCGTGAAGACCGCCGGTGTGGACGAGTCCATCTGGACCTTCTCGGGCCCCGCCGTGGTGTGCGAGTCCCAGGACGAAGCGGTGGAAAAGATCCTGAACAAGCAGGTCAAGGAGGGCGACGTGGTGGTCATCCGCTACGAGGGCCCCAAAGGCGGTCCGGGCATGCAGGAGATGCTCTACCCGACGTCGTTCCTCAAGGGCCGCGGCCTGGGCAAGAAGTGCGCCCTCATCACTGACGGCCGCTTCTCCGGCGGCACCTCCGGCCTGTCCATCGGGCATATCTCCCCGGAGGCTGCCTCCGGCGGTGCCATCGCCCTGGTGGAGGACGGCGACGTCATCAGCATCAACATCAGCCAGCGCTCCATGCAGCTGGAGGTTTCCGACGAGATCCTGGCCGAACGCCGGGAAAAGCTGCTGGTCAACGGCGGGTACAAGCCGAAGGACCGGGACCGCCAGGTGTCCGCCGCGCTGCGTGCCTACGCCGCCATGGCCACGTCCGCGGACAAGGGTGCCGTCCGGGACGTGTCCCTCCTGGAGCGCTGACCCTGCAGTCCCGGCGGGGGAGGGAACAGGTCCATTGGCCCTCCTCCGCCCGGGCCGGGCGGGCCACACTTGAAGGGTCATCGTCGGACCCGGGGAGTGTGTGGTGCGCAGCTTCTTCAAGGCACGTCCTGGTTGGTCCGTTGCAGTAGTGCTGCTGTCCGCGGCCTTCCTGGCCGGGTGCACCCCGCAGCCGGAAACCGGGCAGCCGGCGCCGTCGTCCCCCGGGACCGCCACGGCACCAATGACCCCCACACCCACCCCGCCGCCGTCGCAGGTTCCGTCGCCGGCGCCGGTGACGGAAGCCGGCAATCCCGCGGCGGCATGGACAACCTTTACGACGGCGGACGGCACCATGGCGTTCGATCTTCCGTCCGCCTGGCGCGTCAAAGACCCGGCGGGGGAACTGGCCGAAGGCGGCGGGGCATTCGCAGAGGTCAGGAACCAGGCCGGGAAAGTGATGGCCACGCTGCGGACCAATATGGCCACCGGCTCCACGTGCACCGAGAGGTACCCATACGACATCCTGGACACCGCGGACATTCCGGTGCTGGTCCAGGACGGCGTGGTGCCGCAGTTCGTCTTCGAAACCCGCAAAAACTCCGCTGCGCGGGGCACCTACCGCACCCCGGCGGCCGGGTACGGGATCACATCCGGCCCCGCCGCAAGCGGTCCCGATGCCTGCCCCATCTTCCAGTTCTTCCGGTGGCCGCCGAACGCGGCGATGTTCGGCGCCTCCTACGACCCGGGAAACAATGCGACGCCCGGCGACCCCTCGCTGCCCTACCTTGACCTGGCGAAGAAGTACCGGGACACGGCGGAGTATGCGGACATCCGAAGGATGATCACCTCGCTGCGGCCGGCAAACCGCTAGCAGGGCAGCGGGTCCGTTGCGCCCGACGTCCACGGACCAGCCCCACGTCAACGGGCCAGCCCCATGTCAACGGGCCAGTCCCATGTCAACGGGCCAAAGGTCCGGTCCCCTCGGTCCGGTGGTGACGGTACCCTGTTTCCATGGTGCAGGACATTTCCGATTACCGGGCGGAAGGCATCCTGCTTGCGGGGGCAGGGCGTGCCATTTTGCTGCAGCTTGCCAATCCCGCCATTGGCCGGGGCGTTGCCGACCACAGCACATTCACTGAGCGGCCCGTCAACAGGCTCAAGGGCACCCTGACCTATGTCTACGCGGTCGTCTACGGAAACGAGGCTCAGGTCAATGAGGTCCGCCGCAGGGTCAACCGGGCGCACGTGCCGGTGCACCGCGCGGCAGACAAGGCCTCTGCCGGTTACAGCGCCTTCGACCCGGCACTGCAGCTCTGGGTGGTGGCCACCCTTTACGACACCGCGCTCACGATCATCGAGAAAATCTACGGCCCGCTTGACGACGCCGCCGCGGACGCCATGTACCAGGACTACGCGCGGATCGGCACCTCACTGCAGCTTCCCGCGGGCATGTGGCCGAAGGACCGGGCGGCTTTTGAAGGCTACTGGGCAGAGCACCTCCAGGGGCTCCGCGCGGAGTATGCCGGAGTTCGCGTGGCCCGGGGCCTGCTGTTTCCCAAGCACACGGCGCTGTGGTACCGCGCCATCATCCCGCCGGCGAGGTTCCTGACGGCCGGGCTGCTTCCGGAGCCCTTGCGCCAGGACTTCGGCCTCCCGTGGAGCGACCGGCACGAGCGCCGCTTCAACCGCACGTTCCGCATCCTTGCCGCCACCTATCCCAGGCTGCCGCAGGGCATCAGGTACTGGTTCAAGGATTACTGCCTGCGGGAACTCGACAGGGACCTGAAGCGGAACGGCCAGCCAAGCAAGCGTCAGGGGATCAGTGCGTAATTCGACACCAGTGGAGCAACGGATCGATGAACGCGCCCACCGCTTCCTGGCCACGGCGCCTGTCAACGGGGCCAAGGCAAGGCTCACCGAGTTCGTCGTGTTCGGCCTCAAGCAGGGATGGGCCTGCATTTTCGGGGCAGCCCTGCTGGCCGTGCTGATGGCGGCGAGGCTGTGGTACCCGGACAACTCCGGCCTGGCGCGCAACGACTTCCTGACGGTTGCCGCCGTTGCCATCCAAATCCTGATGGTGGCGTTCAAGCTGGAAACCCTGCGGGAACTGCGCGTCATTGTCCTCTTCCACGCGGTGGGAACCGTGATGGAGCTGTTCAAGACGGACATGGGCTCCTGGTCCTACGAAGCGGAAGGCGTGCTGCGGATCGGTGCCGTGCCGCTCTTCAGCGGGTTCATGTACGCCGCAGTGGGCTCGTACATGGTGCGCGTGTACCGGCTGTTCGACCTGAAGTTCGCCGCGTACCCGCGCCGCTGGATCACCGCTGTCCTTGCCGCGGCGATCTACGCCAACTTCTTCACCCACCACTACATCTGGGACCTGCGCTGGGTGCTGCTGGCCGCCGTCGTGATTCTCTACGGCCGCTGTGTGATGCACTTCCGCGTGTTCCGCCGCCGCTTCCGGATGCCGCTGGTGGCTTCTTTCCTGCTGGTGGCGCTGTTCATCTGGCTCGCCGAGAACATTGCCACCTGGTCCGGTGCCTGGCTCTACCCCAGCCAGATGGCCGGCTGGCACCCGGTGGGCCTGGAGAAACTGGTGGCGTGGTTCTTGCTCATGATCATTTCCGTGGTGCTGGTGGCGTGGGTCTACAAGCCACAGCCGCCGGAAACAGGCGGGACGGAGGTCCCGCACCTCCGCCAGGACCAGCCGCCTGCAGCGCTGAAGCAAGGGACGGCATAAAGGGGGGTCTGGCAAAACCCGTTACATCAGGGCCCTCGCTAGGGCTGGAGGCGGCCGGTTGAATGGAAGCCATGGCCCCCGAAACCTCCGTCATCAAAACCAGCCGGCAACATACAGCCTCCCCCGAACGGCATCCGGCCCACTGGGGCGGCGTGTTCGCGATGTCCCTGTGTGTCTTCGCGCTGATTGCCTCGGAGTTCATGCCGGTCAGCCTGCTCACGCCGATGGCCACCGAACTCCAGGTCTCCGAGGGAATGATCGGGCAGGGCATCGCGGTCTCCGGTGTCTTCGCCGTGCTGACCAGCCTGTCCGTCTCCACCCTGGCCGGCAGCATGAACCGCAGGACACTCCTGTTGGGCCTGACGGCACTGATGGCGGTCTCGGGGGCATTGGTGGCAACCGCCCCCGGATACCTGCTGTTCATGGTGGGCCGTGCCCTTATCGGCGTGGTCATCGGCGGGTTCTGGTCCATGTCGGCAGCCACCGCCATGCGGCTGGTGCCCGCGCACCAGGTGCCGCGCGCCCTGGCGGTCTTCAACGGCGGCAATGCCCTCGCCACAGTCCTGGCTGCACCGCTGGGAAGCTACCTTGGCTCCGTCATCGGCTGGCGGGGCGCATTCTTTTGCCTGGTGCCCATCGCGGTGCTTGCCTTGGCCTGGCAGTGGATCAGCCTCCCGTCGATGACGGTGGAGAAGCGCACGTCCGGCAACGTCCTCGGGATTTTCGCCGGGCTGAGGAGCCGGCCGGTCGCGTTGGGCATGGCCGCCTGCGGCTCCTTCTTCATGGGCCAGTTCGTCCTGTTCACCTACATCCGCCCGTTCCTAGAGACCGTGACCCGCGTGGACGTCGCAACGGTCTCCCTTGTCCTGCTGGTGATCGGCGCGGCGGGATTTATGGGAACGCTGCTGATTGGCCGGTTCCTCGGAAAGGGCCTTTACCGGACGCTGGCCGCGATTCCGGTGCTGATGGCCGTCATCGCCGCGGCCCTCGTTCCCGCCGGCGGCTGGCTTGCCGGCGTCGTGGTTTTGCTCGGCCTGTGGGGCCTGATGTCCACGGCCGCACCCGTTGGCTGGTGGAGCTGGCTGGCGGAGGCAATGCCCCACGACGCCGAAGCCGGCGGCGGGCTGATGGTGGCGGTGGTCCAGACGTCCATCGCCCTCGGGTCAACGCTCGGTGGGGTTCTGTTCGACTCTTCGGGCTACCAGGCCACGTTCCTGGCCGCCGCAGGCATCCTCTGCATCGCCGCTGTCCTGTCAGTCCTGACCTCCCGGGCCACGCCCCGCGCCGGCACCTAGAGCCCGGCCCCTTAGCCCCGCCACTTGGATCCGCACCACCCAGACCCCTACACCAACCCACACCAGGAGGACATGATGAAGTACACCGAGAGCGGCGGCCAGACAGCAGCCGGACCGCAGGAATGGTTCACCGGAGCGGTGCAGATTGACGGCATCCGCAACCCGGACGGGCAGTCAGCCATCGGCTGCGCGCACGTCCGGTTCGCCCCCGGCGCCCGCACCGCCTGGCACCACCATCCCAAGGGCCAGACCCTCTACGTCACCGACGGAATCGGGCTGGTGGCCCGGCGCGGCGGGGCGGTCCAGGAGATCCGCCCCGGCGACGTTGTCTACATTGAGCCCGGTGAGGAGCACTGGCACGGTGCCACCCCGGACCGCTTCATGGCGCACGTGGCCATGCAGGAGGCCGACGCGGACGGCCAGGTGGTCACCTGGCTGGATCACGTCACCGACGAAGAGTACCGGGCCTGACCTGGCCGAAACAGGAAGAGCGGACGACGGCGGGAGTCCCGCCGCCGTCCGCTCCTTGCTTTTGCGGGCAGCCAGGTCAGTCGTCGTAGGTGTTCGCGATGTAGACATCGCACGGCGCGTTGTGCGCCACGCTGTTGGCGACGCTTCCCAACAGCCGGCCGATCCCGCGCATCCTGCGGTTGCCCACCACGATCAGCCGGGCATCCAGGCGGATGGCTTCCTTGATCAGGGAGTCGGCGGGCTTCCCGCGGGCAGCGAAATGCGTGACCTGCACGCCCGGCCGGGACCTGGCCAGGTCCTTCGCCACGATCTCGGAGCTGTCCGCGTTGGAGATCCTGACCTTGTCCGAACCCACGCCGAAGGTTTCAGCCGTTTCGGTTTCGAAAGCGGTCACCACATGGAGCGAGGCTCCCAGCGACTCCGCCAGGCCCAAGGCAACTTCCGCGGCCTTCCGTGCCGACGGGCTGGCGTCCACGCCTACAACTACTACTCCACTCATCCTGTCGCTCCTTCATGTCGTCCTGGCAACAATGTCCATCTGCCAGTCTAGGGAGTACCCGCCCGGAGCCCCGGTATCACACAGCTGCCGCCGGAACCCGTCCTGCCTGCGCCGCGTACCGGTTGGCCGGCCGCGCCAGCCCGTAGTGCTCCCGCAGCGTCCGGCCCGTGTACTCGGTGCGGAACAGGCCGCGCGACTGCAGGATGGGCACTACCTGGTCCACGAAGGCATCGAGGCCTGCCGGGAGCACCGGCGGCATGATGTTGAAGCCGTCCGCGGCGCCGCCGTCGAACCATTCCTGGATGGCGTCCGCCACCTGCACCGGTGTGCCGGTGAAGGTCCGGTGCCCGCGCCCGCCGCCCAGCCGCCCGATGAGCTGCCGCACTGTCAGCTGCTCCCGGCGGGCCAGTTGCACGATCAGCGTGTAACGGCTCTTGGCGCCCTCAATCTCGTCCTCGCTCGGCAGGTTCTCCGGCAGCTGCCGGTCCAGCGGCAGGTCATCGGGGTCCACCCGAAGGGTTTTGGCCAGCTGGATCCGCGCGTACTCGGGCTTGATGAGCCGGTCCAGTTCGCGCTCCAGCTCCAGCGCCTCATCCTCCGTGGAGCCGATGACCGGAACGATGCCCGGCAGGATCCTGATGGCCTCGGGGTCCCGTCCGGCCGCAGCGGTGCGCGCCTTGAGGTCGCGGTAGAAGTCCTGCGCATCGGCCAGGGTCTGGTGGGCGGTGAAGACGGCGTCGGCGTAGCGCGCCGCCAGCTCCTTGCCGTCCTCGGATGAACCCGCCTGGACGATCAGCGGGTGGCCCTGCGGGGACCGGGGCACATTGAGCGGCCCGCGTACCTTGAAGTGCCTGCCCTCGTGGTCGATGGTGCGGATCCTGTCCTCATCGCCCCACACGCCCGCTGCCTTGTGCGCCAGTACGGCGTCGTCCTGCCAGCTGTCCCACAGCTTCTGCGCCACCTCGATGAACTCGGCGGCACGCTCGTACCGGACGGCGTGGGCGGGCTGGTCGTCCACCCCGAAGTTGCGGGCAGCATCCGGGCCGGCCGTGGTCACCACGTTCCAGCCCGCTCGCCCGCCGCTGGCCCAGTCCACGGACGCGAAGCGGCGGGCCAGGTTGAAGGGTTCGTTGTAGGTGGTGGAGGCGGTGGCGATCAGGCCGATGCGTTCGGTGGCACCTGCGATGGCTGTGAGCAGCACGGTGGGCTCCAGCTTGCCGGCGGGCCGGCGGCCCACTTCGCCGAACAGGACGGGTGAGTCGGCGAAGAAGATCGAGTCCAGCTTGCCGCGTTCGGCGGTGCGGGCCAGCTGCTGGTAGTGCTCCACCTTGCTGCCGGCGTGCGGGTCGCTTTCCGGCAGCCGCCAGGACGCTTCATGGTGGCCTGTGCTCATGAGGAAGGCGTTGAGGTGGAGTTGGCGGCGGGACGGGTGCTTCGATGTCATGACGTGCTCCTTGCAGGTTGGGTTAAAGGCCGACGGCGGCCGGTTCGGTAGTGTGGGCGGCCTCGACGCCCAGCGCGGCGAGGAGGTCGCGGCGCAGGGATTCGTGGCCGGCGGCATCGGTGGACGTGCGAATCTCCGGTGCCACCCGGCGGATGGTGGCGATACGGCCGCGGTCCAGGACCACGATCCGGTCCGCCAGGGCGATGGCCTCGTCCACGTCGTGCGTGACCAGCAGGACGGCTGGCCGGTGGGCGGCCACCAGGTCCTGGAGCAGCCCGTGCATCCTGATCCGGGTCAGCGCGTCCAGGGCTCCGAAGGGCTCGTCGGCCAGCAGCAGCTGTGGTTCGCGGACCAGGGAACGGGCCAGGGCCACGCGCTGCTGTTCGCCGCCGGAGAGCTGGTGCGGCCACGCTTTTTCACGCCCGGCGAGGCCCACTTCGGCGAGCGCCCTGCGTGCCCGGGTCCCGGCGTCGTGCTCCCTCAGGCCCAGGCTGACGTTGCCCAGCACGGTGTCCCACGGCAGCAGCCGCGAGTCCTGGAACACCACGGATACGCGCTCCGGGACGCCGACCACCCCGCTGCCGCTGACCTCGTGGTCCAGCCCGGCGAGGGCGCGCAGCAGGGTGCTTTTGCCGCAGCCGCTGGGGCCCAGCAGCGCCACGAACTCGCCGGCAGCAATGTCCAGGTCCACGCCGCTTAGGACGGTCTTGGTGCCGAAGCTGCGCACAAGCTGCCGGACGGACACGGCGGAAGGGGTGGTTGGTGCCGGTGCTGTGGCGGTCAGCCCGCCAGGGTGCGCTGCCATGAGAGGGCCTTTCGTTCGATGAAGCGGACGATTGCGTCGGAGAGCAGGCCGAGGATGCCGTAGACGGCGAGACCCAGGACGATGATGTTGGTCTGGCCGTAGGTGCGGGCGAGCTCCATCATGTAGCCGATGCCGCTGGTGGCGTTGATCTGCTCCACCACCACCAGAGATACCCAGGCGCCGGTAACCGCGAAGCGCAGGCCCAGGAAGAACCCGGGCAGCGCTCCGGGGAGCACCACCTTGCGGATAAAGGCCGCCCGGCCCAGTCCCACGGTCTGGGCCAGCTCCACGAAGCGCAGATCGATGCCGCGCAGGCCCGCGTGGGTTTGCAGGTAGACGGGGACAAAGACGCCCAGGGTGATGGTGAGGACCTTCATGGTTTCGTCGATGCCAAACCAGAGGATCAGCAGCGGGATCAGGGCTAGTCCGGGGATGGCCCGCTTGATCTGCACGGGTCCGTCGATCAGTGCCTCGCCCACCCGGCTCAGCCCGGACAGGAGGGCCAGCACGGCGCCCACCAGCGTTCCGAAGAACAGGCCCAGGCCGGCCCGCTGGGCGGAGATGGCCAGGTTCTCCTGGAGCCGGCCGTCCGCGATCAGCTCACCGGCGGTGGCCACTACGGTCCACGGCTCGGACAGGATCCGCGGGTCCAGGAGCCCTGTTGCGGAAGAGGCTGACCAGAGCAGCAGCAGGGCCGACGGGCCCACCCAGGCGAGCCGCCGCCGTCGTCCGGGCCCCAGCCTTTTCGCCGTGGGGCGCACGTCCTGCCGCACGTCCCGCCGCGGAGGGGCTGCCTGGTCCTGGTGCGGGGCCGGTGCCGTCCGGTCCAGTACGGCGCTCATGCTGCACCTGCCTGTCCTGCGGAAGCGAACGCGGTGCCGGCGATGGCCTCGAACCTGGTGTCGTACAGGTCCGCGGCCTTCAGCTGCGGCTTCTTTTGTTCACGGGCCAGCAGGTCGATCGTTTCCTGGTGCCGGGCGATGGCCTCTGTCCAGGAGATGGGGAGGTCGCGTTTCCCGGTGGCGTCGATCAGGTATTGGCCGTCCTCGCGGGACAGGCCCTGGTCCTTGACGTAGTAGCCCTCCAGCCATTCGGCGGGGTGGTCCTCTATCCAGCGCTGCGCCTTGCCCCAGATTTTGGCGTAGGCGGCCAGTGCGGAGGCCTTCGCGGGATCGGCCAGGACTTTGGCGGGCGAGTAGAGGAGGCTGGGGTCATCGCGCAGCCCGTGGCGGAGGGTGGTGGCGCCGTCGGCTTTGTACTTGGCCAGGTAGCGCTTGATCTGGACGCCACCCAGCGGAGCCGCGTCCACCTGCTTGCCGGCCAGTGCCGTGGCGTAGGCGTCCCCGGTGCTGGGCAGTTCCACGAGCTTAACGTCGTCCTGCGTGAGCCCGGCCTTTTCCAGGATCCGCAGGACCAGTGCGCCCTGCGCCTGGCCCGGGCTGTAGGCCACCTTCCGGCCGCGCAGGCCACCGAGCGTGTTGATGCCCGTTCCGGGGGCGATGCCAAGCTCGTAGATGGGGTGGTTCACCGCGTCCTGCCGGTAGCCGGCGGCAATGATGCGGACGTCGAGTCCGGTCCAGGTGGCGTGGATGGGTGGAATGTCTGCCACGGACCCGACGTCAAGGGCGTTGGCGCGGAAGGCCTCGGTGGTTTGCGGGCCGCCGGAGATATTGGCGAACTCCACGGTGAAGCCCTCCAGTTCCCTGGCGAGGCCGGACAGTTCCAGGGCCACCTTGATGCTCGGATCCCCCACGGTGATGGTGGTTCCGGCGGGGACGGCGGTGGCGAGGGGTTCAAGGGAGGCCTGGCTGATGCGTCCGCCGCCTGCCGTGGCGGTGCCGCCGCAGGCCGAGAGTAAACCGGCGGCCGGGAGTGCGAGGAGGGCGGCCAGGGCGCGGCGGCGGGTGAACGCGGGGAGCCCGCGGCTGGGGGTGGGCGGTGGTGCCGGGAAGGACATGGTGTTCCTTTCAGGAAAAATCCGGGGACGACGACGGCACCCGGGGGAGTGCGCCGGGTGGCGTTGGGGAAGATGGTTGGATCCGCCATGGGCGGCGGGATGCGGAGCTGTTTCGGCTGGTGCGTACGGCCTGGCCGGTGCCGTGGAAACACCTAAACACGCCTTCAGGGGCGTTGGCCAGCACCGCGCAATGCACGCTCAACGCGGGGAAACGGCGCTACATCCGGCGCCACGGACGGGTCAAAACAGGCAACCCGGCGCCATGAACCGCAACCTGGGTTAAGGGGACCGCAACGGGCGTTAATGTGACGGGACGCCCGTCCTGCCGGCGGGATCCTAGGCGCGGACCTGGCCCTGCGCCATGTCCGCGATCTTTTCGGTGGCCGCCCAGGAGGCCAGCAGCTTAAGGCCCTCCTCCGAGGGGCTCCCGGGCGTGGCGGGGTAGACGGTGAGGGTGTGCCCGGGGTCCTCCTCCAGGCCCAGGACCTGGTAGTTCAGTTCGAGCAGGCCCACCACGGGGTGCTGGAAGAACTTGGTCCCGGCGTAGTGGCGGCGGACGTTGTGTGCGGCCCACAGGGTGCGGAATTCGTCGCTGCGCATTGACAGTTCACCGATGAGTTCGGCGATGCCCTTGTCGTGCGGGTTCCGGCCCGCTTCGCGGCGGAGGATGGCGACGTTGGTGTTGGCGGCCCGTTCCCAGTCGGTGTAGAAGTTGTGGGCACGCGGGTCAAGGAAGATGAACCGGGAGTGGTTGGCCGGCCGCGACGGGTTGCGGTACAGGTCCGAGTACAGGGCGTAGCCCAGGGTATTGGCGGCCACGATGTCCATCCGGTTGTTGCCGATGAATGCCGGTGCCTCGGTGATGGCGTCCAGGAGGTACTGCAGCTCCGGCCGCACTCCGGCGGGGGCGGCCGCGGGGGCAGCCCGCTTGCGGCCCGAGGTGTTGGCGGCACGGGCCAGGTCGTAGAGGTGGTCGTGCTCGGCGCGGTCCAGGTCCAGCGCCCCCGCGATCGCGTCCAGGACACTGTCCGAGACGCCACTGAGGTTTCCCCGTTCCAGCCGGGTGTAGTAGTCCACGCTGACGCCGGCCAGGCGGGCAACTTCCTCGCGCCGGAGGCCGGGCACGCGGCGCCGTCCGCCGTACGGTTCGATGCCTGCCTGTTCCGGGGTGATGCGCCCACGGCGTGAGGACAGGAATTGCCGGACCTCGGCTCGGTTATCCATACGGAACACGTTACGGCCATTGGCCTTGCCCTAAGGAGGTTCTGCCGGAACCAGTTACGCCAGGGCCCTCGCTAAGGACGGCAGGGACGGGTTTGATAGGGATGTCCGCTTTCCGCATTTCACCCCAGGGAGGACCCATCATGCGCGCCACCATCCTGCACGCCCCCGGAGACGTCCGCGTCGAGGACCGTGACAAGCCGGCCATCCGGCAGTCCACGGATGCGGTCATCAAGCTCGTTGCCGCCTGCGTTTGCGGTTCGGACCTGTGGCCCTACCGCGGCGCGGACAAAGTCTCCAGGCCTTCGCCGATGGGCCACGAGTACGTGGGGATCGTGGAAGAAGTGGGCGCCGACGTCAAGACGGTCCAGCCGGGCCAGTTCGTGGTGGGGTCCTTCTTCGCCTCGGACAACACCTGTGAGATCTGCCGCTCGGGCTACCAGAGTGGCTGCGTGCACCGGCAGGGCGTGGGCGGCGCCCAGGCCGAGTACATGCGCGTCCCGCTGGCCGACGGCACCCTGGTTGCCACCCCGGAGATGCCCGACGACGGTATGGTTCCGTCGCTGCTGGCAGCCTCCGACGTCCTGGGCACCGGATGGTTCGCCGCCAAGGCGTCCGAGGTGGGACCGGGCAAGACCGTGGCGGTGGTGGGCGACGGCGCCGTGGGGCTGTTGGGGGTCCTGGCAGCACAGCAGATGGGCGCCGATCGGATCATTGCCATGTCCCGGCACGCCGACCGGCAGGCCCTGGCCCGTGAATTCGGTGCCACCGACATTGTTGAAGAGCGCGGCGACGCGGGTGTGAAGAAAATCAAGGAGCTCACGGGCGGCCTCGGCGCACACTCCGTCATCGAAGCCGTCGGCACGCAGGAATCCATGCTGCAGGCCATCCATGCCACCCGAGCCGGAGGCCACGTCGGATTCGTGGGGGTGTCCCACGATGTGGCGCTGCCCGGCCGCGACCTGTTCTACTCGCACGTCCACCTGCATGGCGGTCCTGCTCCGGTCCGCCAGTACCTCCCCGAGTTGATTGGCCTGATCCTGCGCGGAGAGATCAATCCCGGAAAGGTCTTCGACCTCGAGCTTCCCCTGGAGCAGGCCCCTGAGGCATACAAGGCCATGGATGAGCGGCGCGCCATCAAGGTGCTGCTCCGCCCGTAATGCCCGCCGCCGGCGTGGCCACCGCAGCCCGGCAAGGGTAGGACTGCCAAGACCAGGTACAACAGGGCCACGCTGGACCAGCCTTTTCCGGGGTTTGCTCCGAACAACCCCGGTAGCATTTTTGTTATCCCCCAACAGATCAGAGGAGAACCATGACTACCGTCAAGGCTTATGCATCCCCGTCCGCCACGGAGGACCTGGTGTCAACCACCATTGAGCGCCGCGAGGTGGGTCCGCACGATGTCATGATCGAGATCAAGTTCGCCGGCATCTGCCACTCGGACATCCACACGGTCCGCGGCGACTGGGGCCCCCAGCAGTACCCGCTGGTCCCCGGCCACGAAATCGCCGGCATCGTCACCGAGGTTGGCGCCGGGGTGACCAAGCACAAAGTAGGCGACCGCGTCGGCGTTGGCTGCATGGTCAACTCCTGCAAGGAGTGCGACAACTGCCGGAAGGGCGAGGAGCAGTACTGCCTCAAGGGCAATGTGGGAACCTACGGCGCCGTTGACCGCGATGGCACCATCACCCAGGGCGGCTACTCCACCCATGTGGTGGTCACCGAAGACTTCGTGGTGACCATTCCCGAAGGCATCGAGCTCGATGTCGCCGCGCCGCTGCTGTGCGCCGGCATCACCACCTACTCCCCGCTGCGCCACTGGGGCGCGGGCCCCGGCAAGAAGGTTGCCGTGGTGGGCCTGGGCGGACTGGGCCACATGGCCGTCAAGCTGGCGCACGCCATGGGCGCCGAGGTCACGGTCCTGTCGCAGTCGCTGAAGAAGCAGGAAGACGGGCTGAAGCTGGGCGCCGACCACTACTTCGCCACGAGCGACGAGAACACCTTCGCCGAACTGGCAGGCACCTTCGACCTGATCATCAACACGGTCAGCGCGTCCATCGACATCAGCTCCTACCTTGGCCTGCTGAAGCTCGACGGCGCCCTGGTGAACGTTGGTGCCCCGGCGGAGCCGCTTCCCGTCAACGCCTTCGCACTGATCGGCGGACGCCGTTCCTTCGCCGGTTCCATGATCGGCGGCATCCGTGAAACCCAGGAGATGCTGGACTTCTGCGCCGAGCACCACCTGGGCGCCGAGATCGAGGTCATCCCGGCAGAGAAGATCAACGAGGCCTACGAGCGCGTCCTCGCATCGGATGTCCGGTACCGCTTCGTGATCGACACCGCCACCCTCTAAAGCACCACGCACGCGACGGCGGCCCGGCTCCCTCAAGGGGGCCGGGCCGCCGTCGGGCTTTAAGACGCAGGGTGACCTATCAGAAGCGGACGCCGACGGGCCGGGCCTTACGGCCGGAGGCTTGCCACAATTGCCGCGGCCGGGCCTTCCGCCGCGTTTCGGTAGTTGATGCCGGCCCACAGGTTCAGCCAGTCCGGGTCCCCTGCCGCCGCTGCCGCGGCACGCAGGGGAGTGGTGAGGTGGTGGATTTCCGGGTAGCCGTAAGGGGCCTCCCCGTCGTGGCGGCGCATGAATCCGTTGTAGAGGCCGCGGGCATTGCGGCCCGAGAAGGCGCGGGTCACGCCGGTGGTGGGAAAACGTTCCGGCGACGATAAGGCGGCCCGGTGCGCAGGCTTGGTCCCTGCCTCGTCCGCGAGGAGGAAGGCCGTTCCGGCCTGCACGGCCGTGGCACCGACGGCCAGCGCCGCCCGGGTGTGCTCTGCTGTGGCAATTCCGCCCGCTGCGATGAGCGGAACCTCCAGGTCTGAGAGGCTTTCAAGGAGCCCATGCAGGGGGACCTCGGGCGGCGGCGCAGCAGCGGCGAACGTTCCCCGGTGGCCCCCGGCTTCCGGGCCCTGGACGCACAGGGCGTCGGCACCTGCGGCAAGGGCCCGCAGTGCTTCGTCACGCGACGTCACCGTGGCAATGACGTACACACCGCGGTGCTTCAGGGCCTCCACCACACTCGACGGGGGAAAGTCGAAAGTGAACGACACCACCGCCGGCGCCAGGTCCAGCAGAACCTCGAGCTTGGTATCCCAGTCGTCATCGTCATGCCGCGGCTCGCCCAGGCTGACGCCGAACCGCTCCGCGTCGGCGGCCAGCGACCCGGCATACCGCTGCAGGGCGTCGGGCTTGAGAACAGAGGGCTGGGGAACGAAGAGGTTGACGCCGAAGGGCCGGTCCGTGAGCGACGTGAGCTTCTGCATGTCGGTCCGCATCGCCGTGGCCGTCTTGTAGCCGGCGGCCAGGAACCCCAGGCCCCCGGCGGCGCAGACCGCGGCCGCGAGCTCCGGGGTGGAGGGCCCGCCGGCCATCGGGGCCTGGATGACCGGTATTTTCAGGTCGTCCAAGTGAAAACGGGTTGTTTGACGTTCGGTTCCCATGTGCCCTTCCCGGTGGTCCGCACCTGCACCTACCTGACGAATGCTACGCCGGTCGGCGGCGGGCTGGCCGCGGAGGCATGCGGGCGCGCGACCAGGTCAGGACCGGGAGCAGGTCAGGACGCGGGGGCGATGCGGACTGCGGTGACCTTGACCGCCGTATCCGCCGTGCCCAGGTGGTTTCGCACCGCGGCTGCCACCGCCCGCACAACGTCCGGGGTCCGGGCATCGGAGCTGACGCCGATGCGGACCACGGCTTCGAGGCGGCCGCCGTCGGTCCGGAGGTCGACCCCCGGTTCGTCCACCGTTCCGGCACTGTTGCCGTGCAGCAGGGCCGCTGCCTTCCCGGGCAGGCGCTGCAGCAGGTGCCGGGCAGGAAAGACGTCCGTGACGCCGTCGACTGCCAGGATGGCGTTCTTCAGGTCTTCGGTCACTGGTCCTCCCGGGGAGCGTCGATGACATCGGTGATGGTGATGTCGATCGTGGTGATGTTCAACTCGGTATGGCGGGCCAGCGCCTCGGCCAGCTCCTGCCGCAGGGCAGCCGCGCCGGCCATCAGGGGATGGCCGAACAGGACCGCCAGGTCCAGACGGACAGCCACCGGGGCAGCCGGGACGGTGACATCTCCCTCCAGCCGCACTTTGCCGGCCACGGTGCCGGGCAGGCTGTCCGTTACGGAGCGGACCAGGGCGATGACCGAGCCTTCTGTTTCGGTGAGCGTGTCTGCTGGATGGTCCGAATGCAGCGGGATGGTCCGTCCGGGCCGCAGCTCCAGCGCCAGGCTCGCCAGGATGTCCTTCATCCAGTCGTCCGGGCCGCTGCCGGCCTCTGCCACGTCACTGGCATACAGCTCGTTGCCGGCAGCCGTGAGCCGCCGGAGCGAATCGAGGCCGGCACGGCACTCCGGGCAGGACTCAAGGTGGGGTGGATCGGCGAATTCGCCGGTGTCCAGGTAGAGGCTCAGCTCCTCGAGCGTGTGGCCGCACTCAAACGTGTCGTGGGGCATGCTCATCGCCAATCTTCCATTTCGCGGACCAGTGTAATCCGGGCCCGGGCCAGCCGGCCCCGGACACTTGCCGGGCTGATGTTGAGGGTCTGGGCAATGTCGTCATAGCTTTGGCCATTGATCTCCTTCAGGATCCAGCACCGCCGCTGCTCTTCGGGCAGCGCGGCCAGTGCATTCTTCAGGGATTCAATGCCCGCGCCTGCCACCACTGCCGTTTCCGGTCCCGCGCCCGGCGACACCCGGTCGGCCGCCCCATCGTCCGGACCGGCCAGGCTGGTGTGCTTGCGGCGCCGGCACAGCAGGTCGATGCTGCGGCTGCCGGTCAGCCTGAGCAGCCAGCCCTTGATGGCCGCGGGTTCGCGCACGGTGTCCAGCTGTTGCCATGCCTGGACCAACACTTCCTGGACCACGTCGTCGGCGTCCGCGTAGGAGCCGGTCAAGCGCCGGGCGGCTGCCCGCATGTGCGGGCCGTAGCGTCGGGCGAGGGCCTCGAACGCGGCCGTGTCGCCGTCGGACGCCCTGCCAACCAGGATGGCATCAGGGACCAGGTCCAACTGGTCCCTCACCAAGGGTGAACCTGTCACCGGATTCTGCTTTCACTATCGGCGCGAGCGCCTGGCGGACGGCGGGCGGGCCCGCGGACCGCCGGGGAGGCGGTGCGGGCCTGCCGCTGGGGAAACTGCCTACTCTTTGCGGAATCCCCCTGTGACCTTTGCGGCCGCGTCCTTGAGGTTGCTGCCGACGCCCTTGGCCGCGTCCAGGACATTCCCGCCGGCTTCCTGCAGCTTTGCCTGGGCCTGGTCCAGCTGGCCCTCGCGCTCCAGTTCCCGGTTGCCGGTAAGCTTGCCGGCGCCCTCCTTAGCGGCACCGAGGTGGTTGGTGGCTGCGTTGTTGAGCTTGTCTTCGAGTCCCATGATGTTTCCTTTCCATCGGTTGGTGTTTCGTGCCTAACCGGCGCGGCGTGCGCCGGCCAGCCTGGTCCTGGTTCCATCCGCTATTCGGACCAGGACGGTGGTGCGATGGCCCAGCAACGCATCAATGCCGGCCACCAGTTCCTCTGCCAGGTCTGCGAGCTCGCGCGGGGAGGCGCCTTTTCGGGCCTGCAGCGTGAGCCGAAGCGCCCCGGTGATGGAGCTTTTCGTTCGGCGCCAGGCGGTCAGGGAACTTCCGGCGACGGCCCGGTTGCCTTTCACCGCTTCCTGGACTGCCGCGGCCAGGAACGAGACGTCCACGGCCGTGGTGCCTTGCCCGCCGTCGTCCTCCTGTGCGGCCACGCCGGTGCGGCCGCCGCCCTGGCGTGCCAGCCAAAAGATGCTTGCTGCCGCCCCCAAAAGCATCAGCACCGGCACGGCCAGCGCCCACCAGGTGCCCACGGGTTCGGGGGCCGGTGCCGTTGCGGCCAGGGACCGCCACTTCTCCAGCAGTGCATTGGCGGCGCTGCTCCATACCGCGCGGATGTCCGGCACCAGTCCGGCCGCCGCAGCAAGGGTTCCGGTGGCCAGCAGTGCCAGCCCGGAGAGGGCCAGCAGGATGCGGTTCATCGCCCTGTTGGTGTTGTTCATCGGCCCACTGCCCCTTCCGCGTCAACCAGGACCTGGACTGCCACGTTTTTGCGGAGGCGGAGGGAGGCAACTTCTCCCGCAGCCGCCCCGCTGAGGACGTCGCGGTCCAGGGTGATGCCCGACGCCGGCCGGACGCGGACCAGCGCGCGGCTCCGGGTGATGGTGGTGCTCACCTGCTCCGGGGCCAGCCCGGCGGCCAGGCGAACCTGGCGTGAAACGGCGGCCGCTATGGCCTCGTCGTCGACCACCAGGGCGCTGCGGTCGCTGACCATGGGCCGGCGGTTACGCCGGCCGCCGGTGACCGCCGCGAGCAGCAGCCCGGCGCCTGCGAGGGCAAGGGCAGCCCCGCCGGCCGCCATGGCTGCCGGCATGACTGTCTCCGGCGCCCCTGCTGCGCGTGCCGCCAGCGTTCCGGGGGATGCCAGCAGGGCGTCGTCCCCCAGCAGCCGCAGGACACTTTCGGTGCCCAGCCACAGGCAGGCGGCCAGCACTGTCACCGCGGTCACAACCGACAGGCCCGCACGGGATGAGTGCGTTTCCCGGCGGATGATCCGGTTGTTGATCCTTGCCTGGTTCACGCCTTCCTCCTGTCCTGTTCGCCGTCGACGCGGGGTTCACTGGGGGAATGCCCTGCCCCGGCGAGGCGGATGCTGATACGGCCGCATTCCATTCCGGTGATGCGGCCACCCAGCAATGCGATCTGCCGGCGGGCTGTGCGTGCCCGCTCGAACACCGGCTCGAACAGCGCGGGCCGTTCCATGTCCTGTGCGGCCCTCTCCGGTGCGGCCCTGTCTTGTGCGGCCCCGTCCGGTACGCCCATGTCCCGTGAGTCCGTGGGCACTGCGGCCCGCACCAGGAGCGGGGAGCGGGCAGCCGCACCAGGAGGTTGACCCCCAGCTTTCCCGCGTCGTCCTGGAGGGCGGCGGACACGTCGTTGCGGCGGACGCCGAACGCGTCTGCGGCCACCGCTTCCACGGCGTGCCGCAGGGCGGCGGGTGCCATCCGGGTGTGGCCCTGCCTGGCCGGCCCTAACCGGGTCATGCTGACGAGCGGCGGCCGCGCAGGGCGTCCAGGACCGCGGCCAGATCCAGGCGGCCTTCGGCTGCCCTGCCGAGGACGGCGCCGGTTCCCATGAACAGCGCCGTCAGCAGGAAGCCCCAAAAGCCGAACCACAGGGCTGCGAGCGCCAGGACGGCCCCGGCGGCGGTGCCCGCTGTCACGGGGCTCATGCAACTCTCGGTTCGTGGGCGGCATCATCAGCGTCCTCGCCGTCGGAGGGGACATGGATGTCCGTGATGGTGATGTTCACCTCGGTGACCTCCATGCCCACCAGGTCCTCCACGGCCGTGTAAACGGCGTCGCGGGCGTTGTCCGCCACCTGCTGGAGCGGGTGCGGGTACTCCACTACCAGGGTTACGTCCACGGCCACCTGGGTCTGCCCCACCTCAACGCTCCCCCCCTGGGTGAGGTCCTTCTGGCCTACTTTTTCGCGGAGGGTGCCCAGGGCACGGGCTGCGCCGCCGCCCAGGGCGTGGACCCCTTCGATCTCCTGGATGGCGATGCCGGCGATCTTGGCCACGACGCCGTCGGCGACAGTGGTGCGCCCGCGGCCGTCCTGGCCGTCCCTGCCGGAGAGTTCGTGGGCGGGGGCGGCAGCGGCCTTCTTCTGCTGAACCGTTGCGGGGGTTTGCGTCTGCGTCGTCATTCCGTCGCTCCTCTTTCTGTGGGCTTAGGGTTGGGGGGGGCGCTTCGTGCGCCCTCACAGATAAAGACGCAAATACGGGGGAGAACCTCACGCAGGAATTAATGTGATTGCCGTCACTCCTGTATCCGGACAGCAAAAAGGCGCGTACGACGGCGGGTGGGACCCGCCGTCGTACGCGCCCTTGGTGCCTGGTTCCTTAGAGGGCCAGTGCCGGCTCTTCCCCGCGCACGCTCAGGGTGAAGGTGTTGGGTCCGCTGCAGGTGACGGCAACACGGCAGGTGGTGGTGTTGTGGCGGGCGGAAAGATCGGTGATGGCGGAATCAAGGGTCTCGTGGAGGGAGGCCCGGTCCCAGATCTTCAAGCTGACGGAATTGGTGGCATCGAACGTCATTATTCAACTTCCATTTCTTGCGTTGAACGGTCCGGACCCGGCCGGACCGCGCCCTCGGCTCTGAGGGCAAAAGGGTGGGAAAGCGCGTTCCCGTATTTCAATCGTGCATGGCTGCCGGATCAATGGCAACCTTTTGGAGCGGAATGTGAGCAACCGCACGCGGCGCTCCGCATTCATCCTTTCCATGGTGCCCATACCGGCGATGGAGGCTCAACCGGATAGCAGTGATTTGCGCGTGAGACTCATCACGTCCTGCCGGCGGGCCTATTCGTCGAAGTACGTGGAGATGGTTGTTTCGCCCGAGATAGAGGCAATGACTGCGCCGGGAGCCAGCGGGCGGAGGCGCCAAAGGCAACGGCACGCCAGGAGCTGCACCCCGTCAGTAAGATAAACCCATGCCCAGCTCTGCCGATAACGAGTCCGTTCAGCACCTGCAGGAGATCCTCGTAGGGGCCGAAAACGTGGTGGAATTCCTGTCCGGCCTTTCCGGCCTCGCAGCCGCCTCGGTATCAGAGGCGGCCGGTGACGACATCGAATGCGCCGTCACCCTGAAGCTGCGCCGGCGTCCCGCCACGGCGGCCGGCAGCAGTGCCCGCGCGGTCACGCTCGACCAGGTGGAGCAGGCCCTGGGTGACGGTCCCTGCATCCGTGCCCTCCGCGAGATGACCCCGATGGTGATCGACGACGTCTCAACGGATCCGCGGTGGAAGACGTACAACCAGAAGCTCGCCGAGCTCAACGTGCACAGCACCCTGGGCGTGCCGCTGGAAATCGCCCCAGAGGCAAGCGCCGCCCTGAACTTCTTTGCCACCAAGCCCCGCGCCTTCACCCCGGATGTCTATGACAAGGCGGTGGGTTTCGCTGCCGCCGCGCATAACACCCTGCACCTGTCCGTGCGGATCGACACAGCCCAGAATCGTGCCGAAGACCTCGAAGCCGCCCTTGAAAGCCGGACAGCCATCAACCTCGCCTGCGGCGTGATCATGGCCCAGAACCGGTGCTCCCAGGAGGAAGCGATGGAGATCCTGACCCGGGTTTCCAGCAACCGCAACCGCAAACTCCGGGACGTCGCCAGGGAACTGATCGAGCAGTTGTCAGGCAGCCCGGTCAGCACCCATTTCGACTCTTAGGCAGCGGGGGCTGTTTCAGTCCGGCGGCCGCACGGACACCACGGCGCCGCCTCTGGTACGGCGGATGTCCCAGCAGTTGCCGGTGCCGATCACCCCGTAGTCCTTATCGCCGGGCCGACCGAACACCACCGCGGTGTCTTCGTCGATGGCTACGGCCCACTCCACCAAACCTGCCGTTACGGCGCCCACGGCCCGGCTGAGCGTTCCTGCCTGGGCGGCGTGCACATCCACCGCGAACGGCACCAATCCCAACCCGTCGCGGACATCCACGCTGTCCAGGCCTTCGGAACACTCCTCGCCGCACACATCCACACCGTCAATCCGGTATCCGCCGACCAGCGCGCTGTGCGGGGCCAGCATGGCTCCCGCGGAGAACCCCAGATAGGGCGCTCCACCGCCAACCAGTCCGGAAATCGCGGACGCTGCCGGCCGGAGCCCTTCCCAGTAGGCAGGCGTAAGGCCGCCGCCCACCACCACGGCATCCACGCCGTCGAACGCGGCGGGGTCCGCGGGCCTGCCGTCGAGCAACGGGACAACCACAATGCCGCACTTGATCCTGGCATGCAGCGGTTCCGCGTACGCGGGAACGAGGTCCCGCGGGTCGCCGTCGCGCTGGTGGACGGCAACGGCGATGCGGGCCATCCGGTCCGCTCCAGAATGCTTGCGGACGTCCTCGGCGAACCGGTCAAAGACGTGCGGGAAGGCTGCAGGATCCGGGCCTGACCCGGCAAGGAACATGCTCATGCGCTTCAAGATACCGGCCCGTAGCCGGGTATGGGCGAACGACAAAAAATACCTTGACCCCTGCCCACGGCAGGACTAACGTACAACCAAATGGTTGTAGAAAAACTGAGCGAGGCCGAATTGGACCGCCTCTTCCAGGCGTTCGCCGATACCACCAGGCGGGACATCGTCCGCCGGGTAACCGTTGGTGAGTACTCCGTTTCAGGCCTGGCCGCCCTCTACGCCATGAGCTTCGCCGCCGTCCAAAAGCATGTGGCGGTGTTGGAGCGCGCGTCATTGGTCACCAAGGAAAGGCGCGGAAGGGAGCAGATCGTGCGGGGCAATCACGATGGACTGCAAAAGGCCCGGCGGCTGCTCGACGACTATGAGCACATCTGGCGGCAGCGGGCCGCCAGGATGGCAGAAATCCTCGATGAAGGTTAGGAAGGCACCGCCATGGCAGTCATCAGTACGGACAAGAATCCGGAGGCACTGACCCTTACCCTGGTCGCCGAGTTCAACGCCGGCGTCGAACGTGTCTGGCAGCTGTGGGAGGACCCGCGGCAGCTGGAGCGCTGGTGGGGCCCTCCCGGCTGGCCCGCAACGTTCCACAAGGTCGACTTTGTTCCGGGCGGACGGGCGAGTTACTACATGACCGGCCCTGGCGGGGAGAAGGCCCACGGCTGGTGGGAGTTCACGGCAATCGAGCCCCCGCACCGGCTGCAGTTCGATGATGGGTTTGCCGACAGCGACGGCCACCCCACGGGTGACCTGGGCACGGCGCACGCCACCGTCACCCTGGAACCCGCGGGGGAGCGGACACGCATGACCATCCTTTCCGCTTTCGATTCGGAAGAGCAGATGGAGCAGGTGATGGCCATGGGCATGGAGGAGGGCCTGAAGCAGGCAGTCGGGCAGATCGACGGCATCCTCGCCGAGCACGCCAACGCCTGACTGCACGCTGCCGCCACCGACCTTTTCCCTCGCCAGGGTGGGCTGACGACGGCGGGACGTCCCGCCGTCGTCGGCTTTCGAGGCGTTGAACCTCCGGAGCCGCCGCTGAATACTGGTAGGTGGATGATGCCAAGGGAAGGCGGTGGCAGTCGTGAGCGGCGGGGCAGGGGACTTCCGGAAGCGCCTGGAGCGGGCAGCGGAGGTCCGTTCATACCGCGGTGCCGGCATCAGCGCCGAGGAGGAAGCGGCGCTCGACGCCCTCGACGCGCAGGAGCGGGAGAAGCGCAAGAAAGTCAGCGATGCCGCCCGCGCGGAATACCTGGTCCGCGACGCCATGGCGCAGGGAAAGTTCGACAACCTCAAGTACGCGGGCAAGCCAATCCCGGGCCTGGGCGAATCGTACGATCCCGACTGGTGGGTGAAGGGGCTGATCCAGCGGGAGAACATCAGCGGCCTGGGCCCGGCGGCCATCCTGCTCCGCACTGAGGACGCGGAACTCGACGCCAGGCTGGATGCCCAGTACACCGAGCAGCAGGTGCGGGACATCCTGCAGGATTTCAACCGGCGGGTGGTCGACGCCCGCCGCCAACTCCAGGGTGGGCCGCCGGTGATCACCAAGACCCGCGATGTGGAGGACGAGGTGGAACGCTGGCGCATGCGACGCGCCGCCCGGGTTGACGAGGCTCCACCCGAACCGGAGCCGGAGCGGTCCTGGTGGAAGCGGTTGTGGAAGGGGACGGGCTAGGCGGAAGGATCCGCCGCATCGAAGAGCGCCAGTCCGATCCTGCTGCAGACCCGCTGCGAGGCCGTGTTGGCCGGGGTGGTCACCGCCACTACCCTGGGCAGGCGACGTTCAAATGCGTAGTGAGGACGGTTTGGGCTGCCTCGGTGGCGTAGCCGTTTCCCCAGTTGGCGGGGTGGAAGTGCCAGCCAATTTCTGTTTCGCCGGAGGGCTGCAGCGGCAGGACAGGGAAGGGATGACGGTGGTTGGCGTTTCACGTTTTCCACATAGGGGTTTTGGGTGGCTGGGGTTGTCGGTGCCTGGTGGAAGACTTTGGTGATGGAAGCGGTTTTGGGGAGGATTGCAGGGCTGGGGGCGGTGCGGTGTGCCGGGCCCTCCGCGGTTGATGGCGCTCCATTCCCGCCGGCCGCTGTACCTTCCGTTGGTGATGTCGTTGAGCTTTTGGCTCGTGTTCCTGTGGCCGGCGATGATGCCGGGAAGATCGATCAGATCCGGGGGTTGGAGGACCTGAAGTGCGTGGCCGGTGCCCGGCAGGCTGAGGCGAGCGTGGCTTTTGATCTGTCGCAGCGGCGGGAGCAGGCCGAGGCCGGGGTGCCTGTGGAGGAGCAGGGAGCCGGCGTCGCAGCGCAGATCGCGTTGGCGCGGCGGGAGTCTCCGAACCGTGGCTCCCGGCTGCTGGGACTGGCCAGGGCTTTGACGGGGATGCCGCGCACCTTCGCCGCGTTCCGGGCCGGGGCATTGAACGAGTGGCGGGTGACGCTGATCGTGAAGGACACCATCTGCCTGTCGCCCGGGGACCGGGCCGGGGTGGATGAGGAACTCGCCGCCGACACCGGGGCGCTGGACGGCTTGGGAGACAAGGCCATCATCGCCGCGGTCCGTGCCGCCGCGTACCGGCGGGATCCTGCCTCGGTCGCGAAACGGGCCGCACGGGCCGTTACGGAGCGGACCGTGAGCCTGCGTCCGGCCCCGGACACCATGACTTACCTGACCGCGCTGCTCCCCGTTGCGCAGGGTGTCGCCGCCTACGCCGCGTTGTCCCGGGAGGCCGACACGGCCCGGTCGGCCGGGGATGACAGGTCGCGGGGGCAGGTCATCCCCGGCCGACACCCTCGTCGAACGGGCCACGGGCATCCCCGGCGGCGTGACCGGGGTGGAGATCCAGCTCGTCATGACCGACCGCGCCCTCCTGCAGGCCGACGGCGAACCCGCCAGGCTCCCCGGCTACGGCACCATCCCGGCAGCCACCGCCCGGAACCTGGCCCTCAGTCATGCAGCGAGCCACGACCTGAGCCTGTGGGTCCGGGGCCTCTACACCGCCCCCGGCGCCGGGGAGCTGGTGGCGATGGATTCCACAGCCCGGCTCTTCCCGCCCAACCTGAAACGCTTCCTCCAGGTCCGGGACGATACCTGCCGGACCCCGTACTGCGACGCTCGGGTCCGGCACCACGACCACATCACCGCTTGGCACAACGGCGGACCCACCACCGCCGCCAACGGGCAGGGTCTCTGCGAAGCCTGCAACCACGCCAAAGAAGCACCCGGCTGGAACGCCACACCCATCCCCGGCCCGGCCCACACGGTTGCGACCACCACACCAACCGGCCACACCTACCACTCCACCGCACCACCACTGCCGGCAACGGCGGTGCGCATGTCGCCTGGGCGACCTTCCCGGCACGCCGTCCAAGGCGCGGGTGAACCCGGAAATTCGGTAGAGGATGCGCACCCGGCTGCCAAGGCATCGGTTCGCGCTTCAGCGGCCGAGGCTTCGGCGATCACGGCTCCAGCTGTGACCGCGGGTCCAGTCGTGGCTACGGCCTGTAGTTGGGGTTCGGCCCGATCATTGAGGCGGGAGGCGGCGCGAAGGGTCCGGCCGGATAGAGCGGCACCACCTTGAGCATGTAGTTGGCCCACTGCGGACCGGCAATCATGTACCCGTCCAGGCGGGGATAGAACGTGCCGTTGATGGTGACATTTTGTCCTGCCCGTTTTTGGCCTTCGAGTGCGTCGCCAAAGAAGGACGCGGTCACCAGGCCGCTGGTGAAGCCAACCACCCAGGTGGAACCATTCGTGTTTGAGGTACCGGTCTTGGCCGCGGTGGGAGCCACGTCTTGCACCTTTGGCTTGATGTAGACGCCGGAGCCCTTCTTCAGGACATCCTGCAGCACCGAGTTCACGCCGCGGGCAACGTCCGGTTTGACGGCGTCGTGGCAGTCCGGGGCCTGGGCCGGCAGTTTTGCTCCCGTGGCGTCGGTAATGTCGACGACGGCGATGGGTGCGCAGTAGCGGCCGTCCGTGGCGAACGTGGCAAAGGCGTTCGCCAGGGTGAGCGGGGCAACGCCGGTGCCGCCCAGCAGGTTGCCCAGTTGGTGCATGTTGACCGGACTGCCGTCGAGCCCGCTGTGCAGGCCGACCGCATCCACCATCTTCTGGATGCCGCAGAAATCGAGCTGTGATGCTGAGGCGAACGTGGCGGTGTTGATGGAGTTGTACAGGCCGTAGTTGACCGGCATGGGCCGGTAGAAGCCGTCTTCTGCATTCTGCAGGTCATCCGTGACGCCAAGGGCAGGGTTCGCCTGGGCGGTGCTGTAGGCACCGAGCACCTTCCCGCAGCTGTCCTTCCAGGGGAATCCCAACGGGTAGACCCGGCGCGAGGCGTCAACCTCGGCCGTGATCGACTTGCCCTCGTTCAGCCACTCCGCGAACGTGAGGGGCTTCATGGTTGACCCGGGCTGGAAGCCGCCGGCTCCATTCAGGTCATTGCCCTGTGCGTCCTTGGCATCGACATTGAAGTTCAGGTTGGTATCGAACTTCCCGGGCTGTGGCAGGAACACCGTGTTCTGGGCCATCGCCAAAATCTTGCCGGTGCCGGGCTGGATGCTGACCAGCGACGCTCCCCACTTGTCCGGGTTGGCTCCGGCGGTCCCGTCCACCTGTGCCTGGGCCGCCGACTGCAGCCTGCTGTCCAAGGTGGTGACAATCGTGAGACCGCCCCGGTACAGCCGCCGCTCACGTTCGGTCTCCGTCGGCCCGTAGGCCGGATTGTTCAGGATCAGGTGGGAGATGTAATCGCAGAAGTATGGGGCCATGGCCGCGTTGGCGCAACCTTGCTGCTGGGGCGTGATCTTCAACTGGATGGGGGTGGCCACCGCCTCATCGTGCTGGGCCTGGGTGATCCTGCGGAGGCGGAGCATCTCAGCCAGGACCTGGTTCCGGCGGCCGATCGACTTGTCCGGGTTGGTGGCCGGGTTGTACAGGGTGGGGCTGTTGACCACGCCTGCCAGCAGGGCCGCCTGTGGAAGGGTGAGGTCTTTGGCGGTGGTGCTGAAGAAATAGCGTGCCGCAGCTTCGATGCCATAGGCGTTGTTGCTGAAGAACACGATGTTGAGGTAGCCCTCAAGGATCTGGTCTTTGGAGTACTTCTTCTCCAGGCTGATGGCCAGCTTCATTTCCCGGATCTTGTCGCCGATGCTCTTCTGTCCGTTCAGGACCACGGCATCGGGCCTGTCCTGTGAGAGCTGGGCTTCGTTCAGGACGTTCGTCACGTATTGCTGGGTGATCGTGGATGCACCCTGTTCACCGCCCTTGGTCAGGTTGGACACCAGGGCCCGCAGGATCCCCTGGGGATCCACGCCCGCGTGATCGTAGAACCTGCTGTCCTCGATGGCGACGATGGCGTCCTTGATGAACGGCGACATCTGGTCCAAAGGCACCTTCACGCGGTTTTCGGCATAAAAAGCGGCGATCTGTTGCCCATCGGACGTCAGTACCCTCGTGCCCTGCGACGGCGGCTCCACCGTCATCTCGGCGGGCAGGCTGTTGAAGAAATCGATGGAGGTGCTGACTCCCATCCCCGCAGCTGCCACGGCCGGGACCACCAGGCTGGCAGCCAGCACGCCGCACATCGCACTTGCTGCCAGGAACCCCAGGATCCGTCCCAGGGCCGCGCCAAAGCCGCGCCTGCGCTTCCGCTTCCTTGCCATCATCCAGCCCTCGTCCTCGAAGGTGGGATCAGGATACGCCCGCCCTGCAGGGTGAACCAGATGCGCGAAGGTCAGGATTTGGTCACGTCAAACCATTGACCACGCGATAGTTAACGACATATCGTTAACTATCGCTGAATAGGCAGCGACAACAAGAAGCAGGAAAGGACGATGCCACCATGAAAGGCATATTCGATGACAAACATCCCGGCCCGGAATTTGAAAAGGGAAGGTTCGAGCGCGGCAGGGGCCGCCGGGGGCCGCACGGACACCGCGGTCCAGGCTTCGGGCCTGGTTTCGGGCCCGGTTTTGGCCCGGGGTTCGGGCCCGGATTCGGTCCAGGGTTCGGCCCAGGTTTCGGAAGGGGCGGCCGCCGGGCCAGCCGCGGCGACGTCCGCGCGGCCATCCTCTCGCTCCTGGCGGAGGCGCCATCCAATGGTTACGGGCTGATCAAGACCATCGCCACCAAGACCGGCGGCATGTGGCGCCCCAGCCCCGGATCCATCTACCCCACCCTCCAGCAACTGGTGGACGAGGGCCTGATCGAGGCCCTCAGCGAAGGCCGCGGGACCGAGTTTGCCCTGACGGACGCGGGCAGGGCCTACGTGGCGGAGCACGCCGAGGAGATGGAGAACGCGTGGAACGCTGAACCGGACAGCGCGGACAGGGACTTCCACCAGAGCATCGCCAAGCTCGTGGGCGCCATTCACCAGTTCCGCTCAGGCGTCAGTGAAGAGCAGCGGGCGGCCGCTATCGCCAAGATGGACGAAACCCGCCGCGCCCTCTACAAAATCCTGGCGGACTAGCAGACCCCGGCAACCAGATGGAATCGGTTGCCGGGGTCAGGAGGCCTGCGGGGGCCCGGAACTAGGCGAAAGAGTCTTCCTTGGCGTGCTGCCGGGCGGCAGGAGCAGCAGCGGCAGGTGCGGCAGGTGCAGCAGCCGGGGCTGGAGCCGCCGCGTGGTGGGCCAGCATCTGGCCCAGGGTGCTGAAACCGGACCCCATCTCACCGAACGCGTAGGCGGTTTCGGCGTGTTCGGAAAGGTCCACGCCGGCCGTCTCAGCCTCGTGGCTGACCCGGAAGCCCACTGCCTTGTTGATGACCCGGGCGATGACGGCGGTGCCAAGTCCGGACAACAGGAGAGTGATGACGACGGCGGCCGTCTGGGCGATGAGCTGCTGGACGCCGCCGCCGTAGAAGAGGCCGCCGCCCTGGCCGTCGACGGGGAGGGCAATGAGCCCCAGGGACAGGGTGCCGATGAGGCCGGCGCCGAGGTGGACGCCCACCACATCCAGCGAGTCGTCAAGGCCGAAGCGGTACTTGAGGTCCACGAAGACGCAGCAGGCGGCCCCTGCCACCAGGCCAAGGCCGATGGCGGCCACCGGGCTGACGTTGGCGCAGGAAGGGGTGATGGCCACCAGCCCGGCGACCACGCCGGACGCTGCGCCGAGGGAAGTAGGGTGTCCGTGGCGGATCTTCTCGGTGACCAGCCAACTCAGCATGGCCGCGGCGGGCGCCACCAGGGTGTTGATCCAGATCAGGCCGGCCTGTTCGGCGCTGCTTGCGGCACCGCCGTTGAACCCGAACCAGCCGAACCACAGGATGGCCGCGCCCAGCATGATGAAGGGGATGTTGTGCGGCCGGTGGTTGGGGTCCTTCGCGAAGCCATGGCGCTGGCCCACGATGACGGCGAGCACCAGGGCCGCGGTTCCCGAGCTGATTTCCACCACCGCGCCGCCGGCGAAGTCGATGACCTGGCCGAACACGGCGGTGACTGCTCCGCCTGCGCTCATCAGGCCGCCGCCCCAGATCATGTAGGCGAGCGGGCAGTAAATAAGGGTGATCCAGACCGGAACGAACAAGGCCCAGGCGCTGAACTTCGCGCGGTCGGCGATGGCACCGCTGATCAGTGCCACGGTGATGATGGCGAAGGTGGCGCTGTAGCCGGCCTTGATCAGGTCCGGCGAACCCATGAGGTTCTGCAGGCCGAAGCTGGTGAAGGGGTTGCCGAACAGCCCCAGGACTCCGTCTCCGGTGGTCATCGAATAGCCCCAGAGGACCCAGACGACACCCACGATCCCAGCGGAGATGAAGCTCATCATGATCATGTTCAGTGCGGCTTTGGCGCGGGTCATGCCGCCGTAGAAGAGGCCCAGCCCGGGGGTCATGAACAGTACCATGGCGGCCGAAACCATCAGCCAGACGTGTTGGGCAGTGATTTCCACCGGCGGGTCCCTTCGCAACGTGATCGTGGTGCAGGGCCCGTTTGGCCCCGAAGCATTTCCCCCGGGTTCCATTTTTGGTGCGGTGTGTTTCAGCCAATGCCGCTTAAAGTTGCGCCCACGTTACACAAAGAGCTCCTGCGTGAAGTTCACGTGTCACCCATGTTTCAGGAATGTAAACGGCTTCTTCCTGAGACCGGTAAACGGGGCAGATCGTCCCCTCAACTTCCCCGGAATGGCGGGGCCACACGGCCCGCCCTGGGTGAGGTCCGGCGTCGGATGCCTTTTAGCCTTCTGTTTCCTGGCTATGAACGGCGGCTCACCGTGCTGAAGTGGCGGGCGTTGGCCAGCACCGGCAACTTTTCCCTCACGTCAGCAACGGTGGAGGGGTCGATATCGACGACGGCGAGTTCCGGCTTTCCGCCGAGGGCCACCACCGCTTTGCCCAGGGGCGTGACAACGGCACTGTGGCCGATTCCGGTCGGCGCCGTTCCTGCGGGCCCCGCGCCGGTGGATTCGGGGTCACCCTGGCCGCAGGCAATAACGAACGTGGTGCTGTCCAGTGCCCGGGCACGGACCAGGAGGTCCCACTGCTCGGCCTTGCCTTCGCCGGCTCCCCAGGACGCGCAAACGATATTCACCTGTGCACCTGCAGTGGCGTTGGCCGTGAACAGGGCCGGGAAGCGGATGTCGTAGCACGTGGCCAGGCCGAACACGGTGCCTTCCAGCTCGAAGGTTACCGGTGCCTCCCCGGCGTCGACGGTCCGGGACTCGGCGAAACCGAAGGCGTCGAAAAGGTGGACCTTGTCATAGGAAGCCTCAACTCCGGGGCCGGTGACCAGCAGTGTGTTGCGGACGCGTCCGTCCTTTCCCGGGGTGAACATCCCCGCCACGATCGTGATCTCCAGCTCCCTGGCGATCCGGCGGACCTCGCCGGCCCACGGACCGTCCAGCGGTTCTGCAATGTCCTTGAGGGAGTGGCCGAAGGCCCGCATTGTCGCTTCGGGGAAGACCACCAGCCGGGCGCCGGCATTGCTGGCCTGGGCGGCATACTCCCACACCAGCTCAAGGTTGGCTGCGGTGTCGGCACTGCTGATGATCTGGGCTACGGCGATACGCATGGAAAAGACTCAATCTGTGGGTAACGGAAAAAGGGTGCCGGGCTGGTGACCCGGGCACCCAGGACGGTCCAGGCTGCGGCTACTGCCGGTAGCCTTCAACCTCGCTGATGGGCCGGGCCTCGGCGTCGTTCGGGTTTTCCCCCGAGTCCTTCTTGGCGCGCCGCTGGCGAAGCAGGTCCCAGCACTGGTCCAGGCTTTCTTCCACATACTTCAGGCGGGCCTGGTCCGGCGCCTGCCCGTTGCCCGAGCCCTCGCGCAGGGAGTGCTCCTCCTCCACGAGGGCCTGGATGTGCGTCAAAATGTCCTGATCGTTCATGGCTTCCCCTTCCTCCGGTCCGGTCCCCTTCAGCGTACGTATCAGGTGCTGAAGCCACCAGTCCCCGCGCTGTACCATCAGTTTCATGCCCACTGCGCTCGATATGGCAGGTCCCATCCTGGAAGTGCTCACCTGGTTGTGCCTGCCCGCGGGGCTGGGCCTGCTCTTCTACACCGGGTTCCTCCGCCGTTTTGTCCACCCCTGGGACGTGGCCGAGGCCGTGGTGTATTCCGATTCCACCGGTGTGGGCTTCCGCTGGTTCGACCGGAAGCACAACGTGCACAACGCCCCCATGTCCCCCTACGACATCAGGGACATGGCGGTGGGGGACACCCTCCCGATCTACTACCATCCCAACCGCCCCACGCAGTGGCAGACCACCGCGCCGGAGGAGGCGGGGCGCACAGCCTCCGTCCTTGGCCGCTGCCTGACGGCAATCGGCGCGGTGGCACTTTTGGGCGGCTTTGTCCTGCCGATGTTCTAAGGCAGGTACCCCGGTGCGGTCAGCCGGCCAGGACCACAACAATACCCAGCCCGCCGAGCACCACCCCGGCCAGCGCAGTCCACAGCACCGCGGACAGGTCCGCTTCGATGCTCTCGCCGGCCAGGCCGTGGGACCGTGCCCGGTAGCGGCGGCGTTGGGTGAGGTAGATGGCGAGCGCGGTGCCGCCGGAAACCACCGGCAGCACCAGGATGGGCGCCCCGTAGGTGGGAAGCCAGCGCAGGAAGAAAGCGCTCGCGGTCACCAGTGCCAGCATGGTCCGGCCCCACGCAAGCGCCGTCCGTTCAGGCTGCAGGCCCGGATCGCCGTGCGGATTGGGTGCGTGGGGCGGCACAGGGTCAGCGCCAAAGGATGAAGACAAGGACGACGGCGGCCGCGAGCGCCCCTGCCCCGGCCAGCAGGGGAACAAAGAACGGCAGCGGCAGCGGGGCCTTGGTGCGCATGCTTCGTTCCACCCGCAGCCACCGGACGGCGGCGCCGCCGCTGAGCATCATGCCCAGCAGGAGCAGGAGGACCGCCAGCCCCTTGCGGACGGGCTCAATGAAAAGCCCAGAGGTGAACGCCTCGATGGCAATCCCGCCTGCCAGCAGCGCAAGTGACGTGCGGATCCAGGCCAGGAAGGTGCGTTCGTTGGCGAGGGTAAAGCGCGGATCCGGTTCCTCGCCGCCGGGCAGCAGCCGTTCGGCGAGCCTTCCGCGCGACGGCGTGACGGGCCTGGGCGGCTGCTCGCTGTTGTCCACCGGGCCAGTTTAGCCGTGGCTGCTAACTGCCACTCCGCGGGGCAAACATGATCACCGCTACGCCGAGCAGGCAGACCAGGGACCCGGCGATGTCCCACCGGTCCGGCCGGAAGCCATCAAAGGCCATGCCCCACGCCAGGGAACCGGCCACGAACACCCCGCCGTACGCGGCGAGGATCCGGCCGAAGTGCGCGTCCGGCTGGAGGGTGGCCACAAAGCCATACGCACCCAGCGCGACCACGCCCAGCCCGGCCCACCACCAGTCCTTTCCTTCCCGGACGGCCTGCCACACCAGCCAGGCCCCGCCGATTTCCGCTGCAGCGGCCAGCACGAACAACACGACCGTCTTGAGGACGCTGACGGTTTCCCCTGGAATACCCACGCAGCCATCATGCCAGCCGGGAATTCAGCCGCCGCCCCCACGGTTGGGGGAAGTATGGAGCGCATCGGATTCCTTTCATTCGGCCACTGGGGCCCCGGCCAGGGTTCCCGCACCAGGACGGCGGCGGACGCCCTGCTCCAGGGGATCGACCTTGCCGTTGCCGCTGAAGAACTGGGCCTGGACGGCGCCTTCTTCCGGGTCCACCATTTCGCCCGGCAGCAGGCGTCGCCGTTCCCGCTTCTTTCAGCCATCGCCGCCCGCACCAGCCGCATCGAAATCGGTACCGGCGTGATCGACATGCGCTACGAGAATCCTCTGTACATGGCGGAGGAAGCCGCGGCCGCGGACCTGATCAGCGGCGGCAGGCTCCAGCTGGGCATCAGCCGCGGCTCACCCGAGCCTGCACGGGAAGGTGCGGCGACGTTTGGCTACCGGCCGCAGCCGGGGGAGAGCGATGCCGACATGGCCCGCCGGCACACCGCTGTCTTCCGCAAGGCCATCACAGGGGCGGGCATGGCCGAGGCCGATCCCAGGTATGCCGGCGGGGCCACCGGGCTGCTTCCCGTCCAGCCACAGTCCCCGGGCCTGTCGGAACGGATCTGGTGGGGCGCCGGGAGCAGGAAGACTGCCGTGTGGGCCGCCGAACTCGGCATGAACCTGATGAGTTCCACCCTGCTCACCGAGGACACCGGGGTTCCATTCCACGAACTCCAGGCGGAGCAGATCCAGCTGTTCCGGGAGGCATGGGCCGCGGCAGGCCACACCCCCATGCCCCGAGTCTCGGTCAGCCGCAGCGTTCTGCCCATCGTGGACGAAGAGGACAACTACTACTTTGCCGGCAGCGCGCTCCGCGATGGCCGTGACCAGGTGGGTGTCATTGACGGGCTGACGGCCAGGTTCGGCAAGAGCTACGTGGGGCCGCCGGACGTCCTGGCAGAACAGCTCGCTGCCGACTCCGCGGTGCAGGCCGCGGACACGCTCCTCCTGACCGTTCCCAACCAATTGGGCGTGGAGTTCAACGCCAAGCTCCTGGGCAACATCGCAAAGTACGTGGCCCCTGCCCTGGGATGGAGCCGAAAGGACGCCGGGAACCTTTTGTGAGACCGAACCGTTACTCTTAAGAGTGCGGCGTGGGGGCTTCGCGCCCACCAACTAGCGTGTGACTGCGGAACGGTCATATGACGGAGAGAGAGAAATATGGCTCGCACCGCTCTAGGCTTACCCGTATGATCCGGCTACGACAGCTGGCCCAGGCGGCCTCAGTGCTCACTACCCCTTTGGCGCCCGAAGATATCCTGGCGCTGTTCAACCCTGTCTACTCGGCCCGGCAATTGCGCGGCGTGGTCACCCGGGTGGTCCAGGAGACCGCCCAGTCGGCCACCATCTTCTTCCGCCCCGGCCGCGGCTGGAAGGCGCACCTGGCAGGCCAGTGGGCCCGCATCGGCGTCGAACTCGACGGTGTCCGCCACTGGCGCTCCTACTCCCTCAGCGCTCCCGCCGGCAAGGACCCGGCCATCACCGTCACCGATGTCGGCGCCGTGTCCGGCACGCTGGTGCGCACCACGAAGCCCGGGGACGTGCTGTTCCTGGCCCCGCCCCAGGGCGACTTCGTGCTTCCTGAGCACCCGCGCCCCCTGCTCATGGTCACCGCGGGCAGCGGCATCACCCCGGTGATGTCCATGATCCGTACGCTCGTTCCCCGCCGCCCGGATGCCGACGTCGTCCTGGTCCACTCGGCCCGCACCCCGGATGACAGCCTGTTCCGCGAGGAGCTGGCCGAGCTCGCGGACCAGTTCCCCAACTTCCGGCTGGCGCACTGGTACACCGGCGAGCAGGGCCGCATGGACTTTTCCAGCACCAGGGAGCTGGACGCGATCTGCCCCGACTGGAAGGAACGGGCGGCCTACGCCTGCGGTCCGGACAGTTTCCTGGACGACGCAGAGGCGCTCTGGAAGCGGGCACTGACCGCCAAGGCTCCCGGCTCCGACGTCGCCGTGGCCGGCGACCCCGGCAACCTGATGATCGAGCGCTTCAACACCACCTTCAACGCGGGCGTAGGGCACGACGGCGGCCTGGTCACCTTCGAAGCCTCCGACCGCGAGGTGCAGGCCGACGGCGACACCCCCATCCTGGACGTCGGCGAGGACGCCGGGGTGCTGATGCCCAGCGGCTGCCGGATGGGCATCTGCCACAGCTGCCTTACACCGCTGCTTGCCGGGCAGGTCCGGGACCTGCGTACCGGGGAAATCCATGGCGAACCCGGCCAACTGATCCAAACGTGTGTCTCGGCAGCCGCCGGACCCGTAAACCTCGAAATCTGAGGAGCACCACGGAATGTCTGTAATCACACCTACCAAGGTCACCCCCGCGGGAAGCTCGAGAACGCGCCCCGGGAAGCTCGCCGAATCGGGCAGCCCCACCGTCCGGCCGCCGGCCGCCGCGCACCTCAGCGACGAGCAGGTAGCGGAGCTGGGCCGCGAGCTCGACGCCATCCGGGACGAGGTCCTGGCCAAGCGGGGCGCCGAGGATGCCGCCTACATCCGCCGGATGATCAAGATCCAGCGCGGGCTCGAGATCTCCGGCCGGGCCGCCCTCCTGGTCAGCAAGAACAAGGCTGCCTGGGTCACCGGCACCACCTTGCTGAGCCTGGCCAAGATCCTGGAGAACATGGAACTGGGCCACAACATCCTGCACGGCCAGTGGGACTGGATGCGCGATCCCGATATCCACTCCACCACCTGGGAATGGGACTTTGTCACGCCGTCGCGGTCCTGGCAGCACACGCACAACGACCTGCACCACCGCTGGACCAACGTCGTCGGCAAGGACAACGACGTCGGATACAACCTGCTCCGCATGGACGAGAACCAGCCGTGGAAGCCCATCAACCTGGCCAACCCCTTGTTCAACGCTGTCCTGGCCCCCATCTTCGAATGGGGCATTGCCATCTACGACCTTGAGCTGACCGAGTACAAGGAAGGCACCAAGTCCAAGGAGGCCCTCCACAAGGACCTCAAGGCGCTCGGCAAGAAGGTTGTCACCCAGTTCACCAAGGACTATGCAGCAACCCCGGCGGTCGCCATGCTCACCGGGTCCGCGAAGCAGGCCCTCTTCGGCACGATCGCAGCCAACGCCATCCGCAACGTCTGGGCCCACGCGGTGATCTTCTGCGGCCACTTCCCGGAAGGAACCGACACCTTCACCGAGGAAATGGTGGACGGCGAAACCCGCGGTGACTGGTACGTCCGCCAGATGATCGGCTCAGCAAACATCTCGGGCTCGAAGTTCATGCACCTCATGACGGGCAACCTGTCACACCAGATCGAGCACCACCTCTTCCCGGACCTGCCCTCGAACCGGTACGCCGAGGTGGCGCCCCGGGTCCGCGAGATCTGCCAGCGGTACGGCCTGAAGTACACCACCGGGCCGCTGCTGAAGCAGGTCGGCTCCTCCTGGGCAAAGGTCTTCAAGCTTGCGCTGCCTGGAAAGGCCGCCCGCGCCTGACCCCAGGCACTGCAACGCAGGAGTGACCCCGCCGGCGCTGTCCGGCAGGGTCACTCCTGCGTTTAAGGCCTGTCAGCGCCGCGTTGTGGTGGCGGGGGCCAGCAACATGTGGTCCAGCTTGGGCAGTGCGTGCCTGAGCCGGTGGTCGGCGTGGTGGACGACCTCCTCCGCCTGCGACAACCCGGTATCGGCGACGTGGAGCAGGGCCGAGCCCTGCAGCCGGTGCCCGGACCAGCGCAGTTGCAGGTTCTGCACCGCAAGGACGCCGGGCGTTCCGGCCAGTGCGGCCTCGGCGCGTTCCACCAGGTCCGGTTCGATGCCGTCCATGAGGCGCCGGCCGATGCTGCGGACGGTGCCCCAGAGCAGCACGACGATGGCGGCCGAGATGAGCAGGCCCACGATCGGGTCCGCGAGCGGAAAACCGAGCATGACTCCGACGGCGCCGATCACCACGGCCAGCGAGGTGAAGCCGTCAGTGCGGGCGTGCACGCCGTCAGCCACCAGCGCCGCGGAACCGATCCTGCGGCCCACCCGGATGCGGTAGATGGCCACGGCTTCATTGCCGGCGAAGCCGATCAGCCCCGCAGCCATGACCCAGCCCAGGTTCTGCAGCGGCTGCGGATGGACCAGCCGGTCCACCGACTGCCAGCCGGCCACGACGGCGGAAAGTGCCACCACCGCCACGATGAACAGGCCGGCCAGGTCCTCGGCCCTGCCGTAGCCGTACGTATACCGGCGGGTGGCGGCCCTGCGGCCCATAATGAAGGCGATCCACAGCGGCACCGCGGTCAGGGCATCCGAGAAATTGTGGATGGTGTCCGCGAGCAGGGCAACCGAACTGCTGAACAGGACCACGAGGAACTGCAGCACAGTGGTGGCCAGCAGGACAAACATGCTGATCTTCAAGGCCCGGATGCCCTCGGCACTGGCCTCCATGGCGTCGTCGATCGAATCAGCGGCGTCATGCGTATGCGGCACGAACAGCTCGAACAGCCACCCCTTGAAGCCGGAATGATGCTGGTGGCCGTGCCCGTGAGGGTGGTCGTGGCTGTGGTCGTGGTCATGACCGTGCTGGTGGTCGTGGCTGTGGTCGTGCCCGTGGCCGTCGTCGTCATGGGGATGGCTGTGCGGGTGCGTGGACTCCCGGTGCGGCCCGGTCATGAGGCGTTCCCCTGCAACTGGTGGTGCTGTGCGCGGTGGTGGGCCGGCTCTCCGCCAAGGGCGTGCTCGGCCTGGAAGATGGCGTCGGCCACCAACTGGCGGGCATGCTCGTTCTCGAGCCGGTAGAGCACCCGGGTTCCGTCCTGGCGGGTGGAGACCATCCTTGCCAGGCGCATCTTGGCTAGGTGCTGCGACACTGCCGCGGGGGACTTGCCCACCACATCCGCCAGCGCGCCCACCGCCATCTCGCCGTCCCGGAGGGCCAGGATGATCCGCACCCTGGTGGCGTCGGCCAACATGGCAAATACCTCCACGGCCAGTTCCACGTATTGGCTGTCGACCCCGAGGGAGCAACCGTTCGTATCTGCATTCATGCGCATATAGTGTCACAGCTGCACCGGGCGGCGCATCCTGCCCTGCGGCCGCCATGGTTCCCGGCGTCGTCGCATGCCCCGGGCGCCCCTAGAGTAGGAAGTGCACGGGCAGGGCGCCCTGCCTCCCGCTTGGTCAGTCTCGAAAGGAATCACCCCCGATGGCTTTCATCACCGTAGGTACTGAGAACAGCACTGATATCGAGCTCTACTACGAGGACCACGGCTCGGGCCAGCCCGTCGTGCTGATCCACGGCTATCCCTTGGATGGATCATCCTGGGAAAAGCAGACTGCGGCGCTGCTGGCAGCCGGCTACCGGGTCATCACTTATGACCGCCGCGGCTTCGGCAAGTCCAGCAAGCCCGCCGAGGGCTATGACTACGACACTTTCGCGGCGGACCTCAACAGCCTGCTGACCACCCTGGACCTGAATGACGTGGTGCTGGTGGGCTTCTCCATGGGCACCGGCGAGGTGGGCCGCTACCTGGGCACCTACGGCTCCGCCCGCGTGGCCCGGGCAGCGTTCCTTGGTTCCCTGGAGCCCTACCTGCTCAAGACCGATGACAACCCCGACGGCGTCCCGCAGGACGTGTTCGACGGCCTTCTGGAAGCAGTCACGGCGGACCGCTACGCCTTCTTCACCGAATTCTTCAAGAACTTCTACAACTCCGACACGTTCCTGGGCACCCCGCGCCTGAGCCAGGAAGTGATGAACGCCGGCTGGAACCTGGCCACCGGCGCGGGGGCCACTGCCTCCGTGGCCGCCCAGCCCACCTGGCTCACCGACTTCCGCCAGGACATCCCCAAGATCGATGTCCCGGCGCTGATCGTGCACGGCACCGCGGACAACATCCTGCCCATCGACTCCACCGGCCGCCTCTTTGCCAAGGCGCTGCCAGGCGCTGAGTATGTGGAGATTGAAGGCGCCCCGCATGGGCTGCTGTGGACGCACGCCGCGGAAGTCAACGAGGCACTGCTCGGCTTCCTCTCAAAGCAGTAAACCGGAACGTGAACGGCGACGGCGGGATCCCGCCGTCGCCGTTTGTCTTTGCATGATTACCAGCGCGGTCCGCCGCCCGGCCAACGCGCTGTAGCGGGATGTGCCCGCGATGCTACTCCTGTGAGACAGGAAGCGGAGATACCGGCGCCGCGGAAACAGGCGGTGGCGAGGCAGGGGACGCCTCAACAACCGCAGGGCACAGCTGCAGCGCGAGCTCCTTGAGTTCGGTTGGCCGGAACGGTTTGGTGAGGTAGGCGGCCGCACCCGATGCCATGCCGGCCAGGATGTCATCTTCCTCGGACCGGGCCGACAGGAACAGCAGGGGAGCCTCGCTGAGGGCACGGATGGCCCGGGCCACCACATGCCCGTCCATGTCCGGCAGGCCAAGGTCCAGGGTGACCAGGGAAATGGCGGGATCAGCAGCGGCGGCAATGCCCTCCGCGCCCGTGCCCACTGCCCGCACCTCGAAGCCGGCGCGCGAGAGGACCACGGCAATCAGTCCACGGATATCGTCGTTGTCTTCCACGACAAGGCAAACACGCTGCTGTTCCATCAAGCCCCCCGGCGAAAAGTTGGCACCAGTCTACCGGCGCCGGGGAAGCGGCGGGGATTTTCCGCCTAGCCGTCGTAGTGTGTCCGCGCCGGGCCCTGCCCCAAGGCGTTGACCACTGCGGCCGCCACCTCGTGCAGCTTGGTGTTCCGGGTGCTGGAGGCCGTCCGCAGGATCTCGAACGCGTCCTGCTGGCTGCACCGGTTCTGCGCCATGATGATGCCCACTGCCATGTCGATAACGGTCCGGGACTCCAACGTGGCGCGGAGGTTCGCGGCCGTCTCACTGTAGTGCGCAAACCGCACTGCAAGCCTGAGTGCCAGCGATGTCTGCCGCACGAAATCCTCGGCAAACTCCAGCACACGGCCTTCAAAACGATGGGGACGGCGGGAATACAGCAGCAGCGCCGCCTTGGTTTCCCCCTCCAGCCGGAACGGAACCGCTGCGACGGAACGGACCCCGTGGCCGGCCACGGCGGCGGCATAATCCGGCCACCGGTCGTCCTGGGCAAGGTCGGGAGCGTGGACAGTTTCCTGGGAAGTGGATGCCGTCATGCCGGGGGTCTCGGAGAACCGGTGTTCCAGCCGCCCTAGGGACGTCGCTTCCTCGCTGCTGCTGGCGATGGTGGCAGCTTTCCGCTGCCGGAGCAGGGTGATGGCGCAGAGCATCTCATCGCCCGGCTCGGAGAGATTGCGCGCGGACACCCGCGCCAGCTCATTGAGGAAGTCCTCAACATCGGAGCTGTTGAGGACCAGTTCATGCAGGTGTTCACTAACGGATGTATCGGTTTTTGCTGTTGACTCGCTGGCCACGGTTTTCTGGTGCCATTCGCTCAGGTCAAAACGAGCCCGCAACGCACCAACACCCCGCTGCTGGGCAGGGGCCGGTGATGGTCGCTGGATCGACGAACTTTCCAACGGCCTGCTGCTAAACCGATAACCAGAGTATATACAACCGCACAGGCAGGAAGGCGTCACACCGGCCGGCCCGTCCCTGCCGGAGGCTGGTGCCGAAGCGCGGCAGCGGGCAGAATGAAGCGGGACCCGCCGTGGGGGAAGGACATGAACATGACCAGGCTTCTCATCATCGGTCCGCCGGGCTCCGGCAAGGGGACGCAGGCCGAACGCCTGGCCCGCCACTTCGGAGTTCCTGCCGTTTCCACCGGGGATATCTTCCGGAGCAACGTCGCCCGGGAGACGGAGCTTGGCAACAAGGCTGCAGGCTATCTCGACGGCGGACAGTTCGTCCCGGACCACCTCACCAACGCCCTGGTCAAGGACCGACTCCTGGACCATGATGTCCGCCAGGGGTTCCTGCTGGACGGATACCCCCGCACCGCGCCACAGGCGGCAGAACTGGACACCATGCTCGCCTCGCAGGGCTGCAGCCTGGATGTTGTCATTGAGTTGCAGGCGCCCGACGCGGAACTGGAACAGCGCATGCGCCGGCGGGCGCTCGAGCAGGGACGGACTGACGACACCGTGGACGTCTTCCGTCGCCGCCTTGACCTCTACCACCGGGAAACCCATGAAGTAGTCTCGGTGTACGCGCGCCGGGGCATCCTGGTGTCCGTCAACGGCAGCGGCGACCCGGGGGAGATCACGGGTTGGGCGATCGCCGCCGTCGAAAAGTTCCTGGCCTCTCCCCGGCCGCCGGCCTGACCCAAGCACCGCACGTGAAACGCTGACCCAACAGAAGGAACCACTGATGAGAATTGCCGTTACTGGCGGAAGCGGAAAACTTGGACGCCATGTAGTGCGCCGGCTCACCGGGGACGGGCACCAGGTCCTCAACCTGGACCGGGCAGGGGACCGGAATCCGGGCCTGCTGGTGGTCGACCTGCGCAACTACGGCCAGGTTGTGGATGCACTCCTGGGCGTGGATGACCGGCATGAGGGGTTCGACGCCGTCGTCCACCTGGGAGCCATCCCCGCCCCGGGTATCCTGCCGGACGCAGCCACGTTCGAGAACAACATGCTGTCCACCTACAACGTCTTCCAGGCGGCGCGGCGCGCCGGCATCAAGAAGGTCGTCTACGCGTCCAGCGAGACAGTCCTGGGGCTGCCGTTCGACATCGATCCGCCCTACATTCCGGTGGATGAGGAATACCCGCCGCGGCCGGAGAGCACCTACTCACTGGTGAAGCGGCTGGAGGAGCAGATGGCCGTGGAGATGACGCGGTGGGACCCCGAACTCAGCATCACCGGCCTGCGTTTCTCCAACGTCATGGACGAGGCCGATTATGCCCGGTTCCCCTCGTTCGATGCGGACGCGACCCTGCGGAAGTGGAACCTGTGGGGTTACATCGACGGCCGCGACGGCGCCCAGGCCGTGGTGCGGGCCCTGGAGAACGCCAAGCCGGGATTCGAGGCCTTCATCATTGCCAACGCGGATACGGTGATGAGCCGGTCCAGCGCCAGCCTTGCCGCCGAGGTCTTCCCCGCGGTGAAGGTCACCAAGGAACTGGGCGAGCACGAGACCATGCTGTCCATCGACAAGGCGCGGCGCCTCCTCGGCTTCGAGCCCGAGCACAGCTGGCGGAACCACGTGCCGGAAGGAACGGGCACCACCGGCGGCGGTGCCGAAAGCCAGGAATAAGCGGTCAAAAACGCCGGCCCGCAGGAATCGCCAAGGGTTGGCACAGGATCATCCAAGGAGCCGGAAGCAGTGCGCTTCCGGCTCCTATCCTTTTGGTACAGCCAACAGGTTGCCGGTAACCGGGGTGGATTTGCCCGTCCCGGCCGGCCCGCCCCGCTACCTCAAGGACCCCCAAAATTCGTACCCGATCCTTCGTGCCGCCCGTCCTCACGGCCCTGCTCTCCGCAACCGCCCTTTCCGCGGTGTCCCTGCCCGCAGCCGCTGCCCCAGCGGTGCCCGGCGATTCCGGCAGCCCAACCGGCCGCTACATCATCCAGTACGCCGCCACTGCCGACGTGGCCGCAGAGGTGTCCGGACTGCGCGGCCAGGGCCTCGCCGTCGGCCGTACCTTCGAGCATGCGATCCGCGGCGCCGTCGTCACCGCAAACCCTGCCCAGGCAGCAGCCCTTGCCAAATCCGGGAAGGTGCTGTCCGTGGAGCCCGACGCCCCCGTCAAGATCTCGGCCACCGAGCAGCCAGCCCCCTGGGGACTGGACCGGTCAGACCAGCGGGCCCTTCCCCTCTCCGGCTCCTACTCCTGGACCGCCGCCGGCGCGGGAGTCACCGCATATGTGGTGGACACGGGCATCCTGGCCGCGCACACCGACTTCGGCGGCCGGGTGGCTGCCGGCTGGACAGCGGTGGCGGACGGCAATGGCACCACGGACTGCAACGGCCACGGAACCCACGTAGCCGGCACTGTCGCCGGGGCCACCTACGGGATCGCCAAGAGCGCCACCCTGGTGCCGGTGAGGGTTCTCGACTGCAGCGGATCCGGCTACAACTCCGACGTCGTCGCCGGCCTGGACTGGATCGCGGCCAACCACGCCGCCGGAACGCCCGCTGTCGCCAACCTCAGCCTCGGCGGAGCCGCCAGCAGCACCGTGGACAGCGCCATCCAGGCGGTCCTGAACGACGGCGTGACCACGGTTGTCGCGGCCGGCAACTCCGCCGTGGACGCCTGCACCGGTTCGCCCGCCCGCGTCCCCGGCGCCGTCACGGTCGCGGCCAGCGACTCGGGCGACAAACAGGCATCGTTCTCCAATTTCGGATCCTGCGTAGACCTCTACGCGCCCGGCGTCGGCATCACCTCCGACTACTACACCTCCACCACTGCCACGGCATCCATGTCCGGAACCTCCATGGCCGCCCCCCACACCACCGGCGCCGCCGCCGTGCTGCTGTCGCAAAACCCGGCCCTGGCCCCGGCCGACGTTGCCGCGGCTCTGGTCTCCAACGCCACGTCCGGCGTGATCAGCGGCGCCACCACGGGCACCCCGAACCGCCTGCTGTATACCGGAACGGGCGCAACCGCTCCCGGCCCTGCCCCGGTCCCTGCCCCGACGGCCAGCGCTGTATCGCCCGCTGCGAACGCCACGGCAGTGGCCACGGGAAGCAACGTGGCAGCTACGTTCGGCACCGATGTCCAGGGCGTCTCCGGAGGAACCTTCGTCCTCAGGAACGCGGCAGGCAGCACCATCGCGGCTGCCGTCACGTACAACTCCACCACCAGGACGGCCACGCTTGATCCGGCTGCCACCCTGGCCGCCGACGCAACCTATACCGCCACCCTGGTGGGCGGAAGCTCGGCAATCCGGGATGCGGCAGGCACGCCGCTGGTTACAACCAGCTGGTCGTTCACAACAGGCCCGGCACCCACTGTCACCAGCTACTCACCCGGCAGCAATGCCCTCCTGGTCCGCCGAAGCAGCAACGCCAGCGCCACCTTCAGCGAGGCAGTCCAGGGCGTGGGCACCAGCACCTTCACCCTGAAGAACGCCGCCACCGGAAGCATCGTGGCAGCAACCGTCTACCGCAACGGAACCACCAACCAGTGGATCCTGGACCCGCAGGAACCCCTGGCCGCCAAGACCCGCTATACGCTGACGCTGGCCGGGGGAGCAGCCGGCATCCGCGACCTCGCGGGCAACCCCCTCGCAAGCCGCAGCTGGCAGTTCACCACCGGATCGTTCTGACCGCGTGATGGAGTGATTGGTCCGTTCCCGGGATAATCTTCAGCCTAGGCAATCATCACGGCACGCGTTCACCGCGGCATAGGGACGGGCAGCACAGTGGCACAGAAATCAGCAGGGTCCGCAGTCACGGAACAGAATACCGGCAGGTGGCATGCCTTCCACGAGAAGTTCGTGGTTGAGGAACGGTATGTGGACCCTGCAGACCGGCGGCGCCTCTACCGCGCATCCGTCATCCTGGCCGTGGTGGGGCTGGCCCTCTTCATCGCCATCCTGGTCAGCGTGGTGCAGGCTGACGGCATTTCTGTTGTCGATGCCCCGGTGCGCGAAGCGCTGCTGACAACGCGTTCAGGCGCCCTCACAGCCGTCATGATCTTCCTGGCGGTGCTGTTTGGCCCCATCGCACTGCCGATCATCGTCCTGGTGGTGATCCTGGTCTGGGGATTCGCGGCCAAGCACGCGTGGCGGCCCATCCTGCTCGCGTCCGCCATGCTGACCGGGGTCATCGTTTCGCAGATCATCCTGCATATCGTCCAGCGCTCCCGGCCGCCAGTGGACCAGATGCTCTTCGGGGCGGACCAGACCTTCTCATTCCCGTCCGGGCATGTCCTGGGTGCCTGCGACTTCCTGCTGGTGGGGGCCTACCTGATCTTTTCCCGTCGCCGGAACCGGCGGGCGGCGGTGCTTGGATTCGTCGGCGCCGGCATCGGAATCTTCCTGGCCATCGTCAGCCGGCTGTACCTGGGATATCACTGGACCACGGATGCGCTCGCGTCCTTCTCGCTGTCGCTGCTTATCCTCGGCGGGGTCATCGCGCTCGATACCTGGCGGACAGCGAGGATTCCGGGCGAGCCGGTCACCGGAGAACTGTCGAAGGCCGAACTGCCCCGCGAGTAACCGGCAGTTGGGGATAGCTGCGAGGGGCACCGCTGAAGCGGCCGGCTTACTGCTGCCGCGACCTGGCGCGCTTGAGGGCACGGTGCAGTTTCATGTTCGCCGCCTCCAGTTCCAGGACCTTGGCAACGCCTGCCAGGTTCAGTCCCTGTTCGAGGAGTTGGCCGATGCGCATCAGTACGGCGATGTCATCGTCGCTGTACTGGCGTGTTCCGCCGGCCGTCCGTGATGGCGTCAGCAGGCCTTTGGTCTCATACAGCCTGATGTTCTGCTGGCCGGTCCCGGTCAGCTCGGCCGCCACCGAGATGGCATACAGCGCCCGTGACCCTGGCGAACGGGCGGCTTTTCCTCCGTCCGGATCTGCCATATTTCCCTCCCAAAAACGCCTGTCGGCTGCCTTGCTTCAGTTTCCCACGAGTGCTATAAAAAATCTATATCCACCACCATAGATTAGGCGGTGCTGGATAGACGCAGATCAACACTTGGAAGCCGAAGGAGTGGGAAATGATGTTGATGCGTACCGACCCGTTCCGTGAGCTGGACCGGCTCACGCAGCAGGTCTTTGGAACCGCTGCACGCCCGGCGGCCATGCCTATGGACGCCTGGCAGGAAGACGGCGAATTCGTGGTCGCGTTCGACCTTCCCGGCGTGAAGGTGGAGTCCCTGGACCTGAACGTCGAAAAGAACGTCCTGACGGTGCGGGCCGAGCGCAAGGATCCCACGCAGCCCAACGTGGAACTGGTGGCTTCGGAACGCCCCCGCGGCGTCTTCAGCCGGCAGCTCATCCTGGGTGACACCCTGGACACCGAGAAGATCAAGGCCAGTTACGACCAAGGTGTCCTCACCCTGCGGATTCCGGTGGCGGAGCAGGCCAAGCCGCGGAAGATCGAAATTGAGACCCACCAGCACGGGAAGCAGGAGATCGGCACCTAGGGCACGGTTTTCCCGCCGGTACCCCCGCCCACCCGCGGGGGCGCCGGCGGAAACAGGAGGCTGGGATGAGTGAGGTCCCTGATTACTACGCCATCCTCGGCGTGGGCCGGGATGCCACCCGGCAGGAAATCTCCCATGCGTACCGTGCCCTCATGCGCAGCCACCATCCCGATATGGGCAGCGGGCAGGCAACCAGGGGCAAGGAGGCGGTGGGACCCCCCGCGCAGGAGGATGTGCTTCTCCGGATCATGCAGGCATTCTCAGTCCTGCGCGATCCAGGGCGCCGCGCCGAGTACGACCGGAAACTGGCCGCAGCGGAGCCCACCATGATTCCGGTCCGGAAAGTCCGCGGCACCGGCGGACCTTCAGGACACACCATCCGTGTCACCCCGGTGCGATGGGAAAGCGGACCCTGGTCCTGACAGGGCCGCGGGGCCAACCAGCCAAGGAGGCGGAAGACTGCATGAGCGAGTGGCGGCGTTATGACTCACACCTGATCCCTGCATTCCATGAGCGCTTCGAGCAGCGGTGGGGTGCGGGCACCGCGCCTTTCCTGGATCCGGAAGCGCATGAACAGCCGCTGCCGCGGGCGCAGTGGATCAATCCTGCCACCGGCGCAGCGCTGGCGGTGGTCCCGGTGTGGACGGCGGACGAGCGGCAGCAGCGTTCCTTCGGTGTGTTCTACCTCCCGCCGGCGGGGGATATCTGGGTGCTGCGGCCGGGCTATACCGGGTACCTTGAGCCGTCCGACGGCGACACGGAGCACCTGGTGACCCTCCGCAACGACGCCTTCCGCAAGGCAGTGGCGCACGCCAAGGAGTTCCTGTTCGGCTCGCAGTAGCAGCCGGAGCCGGATGCAGGGTGCTGCTCGTCAGCCGCCCCCCGCTGTGACATTCTGGGACGTACCCCTGACCACCGTGACCAAAAGGCTGGACCACATGCACATCTCCGCCAAGGACCTCGCAGCGCTCATCCCCCCGGGGTTCACGCTTGGCGTCGCAACCGCAGCATTCCAGATCGAAGGGGCGCTGGACGAGGACGGCCGCGGACCCGCCGGCTGGGACAGGTTCGCCGCCCGGCCCGGTGCGATCGTGGAAGACCACAGCCCGGTGGTGGCCACGGACCACTACCACCGGATGCCGCAGGACGTGGCACTCCTGAAGCAGCTCGGCGTCGACTCCTACCGGTTCTCCTTCTCCTGGCCGCGGATCCAGCCCGGCGGCACCGGGCCGGCAAACCGTACCGGCCTGGCGTTCTACGACCGGCTCCTGGATGAGCTCCTGGCCAACGGGATATCACCCATGGCCACCATCTACCACTGGGACACTCCGCTGGAGCTGGACGAGGCGGGCGGCTGGATGAACCGCGACACCGCCTACCGCCTGGGCGAGTACGCCGCCCTCGTGGCGGAGGCCTTCGGGGACAGGGTGGCCCGCTGGGTGACCATCAATGAACCGGCCACCGTCAGCGCCAACGGCTACGCATTCGGGCTGCACTCGCCCGGCAAGGAGCTGGCCCTCGGTGCCTTCCCCACGGTCCACCACCAGTTGCTCGGGCATGGGCTCGCCGTCCAGGCCCTGCGCGCCGCCAGGGTGCCGGGGGAAATCGGCATGACCAACGTGTACTCGCCCATGGTGCCGAACTCGATCAACCCGCTGGACAGGATCAGCGCCGGGCTGATGGACCTGGGCCAGAACCGTCTATACGCAGACCCGGTCCTCACGGGCAAGTACCCGGACCTGATCCGGGCAGCCAAGTTCTTCAGCTCCTTCGACCACCCCGAAGAGGACCTGGAGATCATTTCCCAGCCGCTGGATTTCTATGGGCTCAACTACTATATGCCCACCAAAGTGGCGGCGGGCCCCGGCGGCGGTACCGTGCCGTCAAGTATGGCGGAGGCCATGGGCAGCGACCTCAGCGCAACGGGCAGCGGCGCAACGCCGTTCCACGTCGAAACCTGGCCGGAAGCGGACATCACGGCCTACGGCTGGCCCGTTAAGCCGGAGTACATGGCGGTGGCACTGAAGGAGATGGCAGACCGGTACCCCAACCTGCCGCCCGTGATCATTACCGAGGGCGGAGCGAGCTTCGAGGACATCATCGTCCGGGACAAGTCCACCAACACCCGGTTCATCCCGGACGAGCGCCGGCTCAAGTACATCTCCGACCACCTCGAAACCGCCCTTCGCGCCACCGCTCCGGGTGGTGTCGCCGAGTCCATTGACCTGCGCGGCTATTACGTGTGGTCGTTCCTGGACAACTTTGAGTGGTCCGCCGGCTACAACCAGCCTTTCGGCCTCCTGCACGTGGACTTCGAGACGCTCGAGCGGACGCCCAAGGCGTCGTATTTCTGGTTCCAGGAGCTCATCGAGGAACGCGACCTGGCCGCGGCGGCAGGGGCAGCCATCGCCCAGGCGCTGGTTCCGGACCTGGTGGACACTGACCAGGAAGCCGGCAGCGACGACCTGCCGGGCGGCAAGGGCCTGGTGGGCAGTGAAGCGCCCGACGACGGTGCGCCCCTGGGTGCCGGGGCCCAGTAACGGAAGGGCTGGGTCAGCCCCGGAGCAGGTCCAGCATGGCCAGTTGCTTTGCGATGCCGGCGCCGTCGGGGGAGTAGATCCACGGTACCCGGGACGTTGTGTGGTCGCCGTCCTCGGAGTGGCCGCCGGCAAAGACCGACTCGCTGACGGACAGCTGCCGGATGGCGATCGCGGCCACCTTGTCCGGGTGGTCTGCGGCGAAGGCGGAGTAGATGGCCTCGTCATGCTGGCCGTTGTCGCCGATCAGAAGCCAGCGCATGTCCGGGAATTCCTGGGCCAGCCGCTCCAGGTTGCGGCGCTTGTGGTCCTGCCCGCTCCGGAACCAGCGGTCCTGGGTCAGGCCCCAGTCGGTCAACAGCAGCGCGCCCTTGGGGTACATGTTGCGGTTCAGGAAGCGGCCCAGCGTAGGGGCGGCGTTCCACGGACCGGTGGAGAGGTAGATGACAGGGGCCTCAGGATGCTCGATGGTCAGCCGGTCCAGCAGTACCGCCATGCCCGGTGTGGCCATGCGCGCCCGCTCGCTGAGCACGAAGGTGTTCCACAACGCCAGGAAGGGCCTGGGCAGGGCGGTCACCATGACGGTGTCGTCGATGTCGGACACGATGCCGAACTGCACGCCGGGGGCGGTTACCTGGATCAGTGCCTCCGCCGGTTCGGTTCCCTCGGCACGCAGGACTGCGGTGTGCCAGCCGGGGGAGAGCTGCACGTCCACCTCGGTGTCGATCAGCCCGCCCCGGTCCGCCGTGACGTGGGTGACGACGTCGCCGATGGCGATTTCGACGTCGGTGAACTGCAGCGGCACCCCCGTGAACGCCCGCCAGCCGCGGATGTTCTGGTTGCCGTTCTTCGCTTCGTGTTCGGCCTTGCTCCCGGGCAGGGGCTTCTGCGTCAGCAACACGCGGCCCAGTACGCGCACCCGGGTGGTTGATCCGTAGCCCTGGTACGCAATGGTCTGGGGCACGAATTTCCAGCGCCTGGCCAGCTGGATCCGGACGTCGTTGACCGCGTCGGACAGCCTGTGTGCCAGCCGGAAGAACTGGCCTCCGGACAATGCGTCGTGGCCCTTGCTGTTGTGCCGGGCCGTGTCCTGGGCGGGGTTCTGCGGAGCCGTGTCCATGCCACCACTCTGCCACAGGGCGGCCCGCGGCATCAGCCGCGGCCGAGGATCGCGCGCAGTGTCCGGGCGTTACGCACCGCGTTCCCGCCGCCGTCGTTGTTGAAGTAGGCGTAGACGTCCACGCCCGCACCCTCCCACTCGCGGATCCGGTCGGCCCACCAGTGGAGGTCGGCGTCCTGGTAGGAGCCCCCGTACAGGTGCTGCTGGTCCGGCCCGTGCAGCCTGATGTAGGTGAAGGGCGCCGTAGTGCGCAGGATGCAGGGCAGGTTGGCGCCGCTCATGATGCAGTACGCCGCATTGTGCCGCTCCAGCAGCCCGAACACCTCGGGACTGTCCCAACTGGGGTGCCTGAACTCCACGGCAACCCTGATCCAGGGCGGCAGCGCGGCAAGGAAATAATCCAGCCTCGCGTCGTCGCGCTCCAGCTGCGGCGGAAGCTGGACCAGGAGCACGGCCCGTTTGTCCCCCAATTCGTGCCAGCACCGCACGATGCGCTCCACCCACACCTCGGGAGAATACAGCTTCCGGGCGTGCGTCAGTCCCCGCGGAGCCTTGACGGACATGCTGAAGCCGGGCGGCAGGCGCCGGTTCCAGCCGGCGAAGGTGGTGTCACGCGGCCACCGGTAGAAACTCGCGTTCAACTCGACAGTGCCGAACTCGGCCACATAGCACTGGAGCCGGTCACGGGCAGGCAGCCCTGGCGGGTACAGGACGTTTTCCCAGTGGTCGTAGCTCCAGCCGGAGGTGCCGATGTGGATTGCCATCGGCCTCAGGCTACACCTGCACGATTCCCACCCCCTGGGGCCCGCGGTGTGGCAGGGTAATGTCATGGCGCGAATCGAGGATTATGCGGTAGTCGGGGACCTCCAGACCGGAGCCCTGGTCAGCAAGGAAGGCTCGATCGATTGGCTGTGCCTTCCCCGGTTCGATTCCCCGGCGTGCTTCAACGCGCTGCTGGACACCCCGGATGCGGGACGCTGGCTGCTGGCGCCCGAGGGGGCAGGCGCCTGCACGCGCCGCGGCTACCGTGACGGCACCCTGGTCCTCGATACCGAATGGGAAACGCCGGATGGAACGGTGCGGGTGACGGATTTCATGCCGCCCCGTGACTCTGTCGCGGACATTGTGCGGATCGTGGAGGGCATCAGCGGCAGCGTCCGCATGCACGGGGAGCTGATCCTGAGGTTTGACTACGGGCACATCGTTCCCTGGGTGCGCAAGGACAAGCGCGGGCTCCACGCCATCGCCGGCCCGGACGCCGTCTACCTGGTGACGCCGGCACCCCTGCATGGCGAAAACATGCACACGGTCAGCGACTTCACCGTCCATGCCGGTGAGAAGGTGCCGTTCGTGCTGACATGGGCGCCCAGCCATGTGGGCCGCCCGGTCAGCGTGGACGCGGAAGAAGTCCTTGAAAGCACGTGTGCGTTCTGGCGCGGCTGGTCCTCCCAGTGCACGGTCAAGGGCAAATACCAGGACGCCGTGGTCCGCTCGCTCATTACGCTCAAGGCGCTGACTTACGCGCCAACCGGCGGCATCGTCGCTGCCGTCACAACATCCCTTCCGGAGCAGCCCGGAGGCCAGCGCAATTGGGACTACCGCTACTGCTGGCTGCGCGATGCCGCCATGACGCTGCAGGCCCTGCTGGCCGCGGGCTACACCGCGGAAGCCGCGGCATGGCGGGACTGGCTGCTGCGGGCGGTGGCCGGGGATCCCGCCGACCTGCAGATCATGTACGGCATCCATGGCGAGCGGCGGCTGCCGGAGCTGGAGTTGCCGTGGCTGAAGGGGTACGAGAATTCGGTGCCGGTACGGATCGGGAATGCGGCCGCAGAACAGTTCCAGCTGGATGTGTGGGGCGAAGTGCTTGACTGCCTTGCCCTGACCCGCAATTCCCTGCTGAAGCACACGGACGAGGCCTGGGACGTCCAGATCGCCCTGATGGAGCACCTCGAAACCATCTGGGACCAGCCGGACAACGGGCTGTGGGAGATGCGCGGTCCACGCCGGCACTTCACGCACTCGAAAGTCATGGCGTGGGTGGCCGCGGACCGGATGGTGAAGGGTGTTCGGGAATCCGGCATGCCCGGGCCGGTGGAGCGCTGGGAGGCGCTGCGGGACCGGATCCGCGCTGACATCATGGCCAACGGCTTCGACGCCGCCCGCAACACCTTCGTCCAGTCCTACGGCGGCACGGAGCTGGATGCCAGCCTTCTGCTGATCCCCCGGGTGGGATTCCTGCCCCCTGACGACCCCAAGGTGGTGGGGACCATCGAGGCGATCCAGCGGGAGCTGACCGAGGACGGGTTCGTCCTGCGGTACCGGCCCGAAAAGAGCGACGACGGCCTGCCGGGCGACGAGGGCGTCTTCCTGGCCTGTTCGTTCTGGCTGGTGGAAGCGCTCCTGGGTGCGGGCCGCCCCGAGGAATCGCGTGAGCTCTTCGAGCGGCTGCTGGAACTGCGCAACGACGTGGGGCTGTTGAGTGAGGAATGGGCCGTGAAAGCCGGGCGCCAGCTTGGGAACACGCCGCAGGCCTTCAGCCATTTCGCCCTTGTGACTAGCGCCTTGGAGCTTCATCAGGATACGGTTCGGCGCAGTGACACTCCCATTCCGCCGCCAGGGGCGGATTCGCGCTGAGGCGGCGCGGACCGGGACCGTAACTTCTCCTTCGCAGGATAGATAAGTATACTTACTAACACCTCATGGAGTGCTCCCAAGCACAATGCCGTGATTGATGGAGGAGTGATAGTTATGGCCGGATTTTTTGAGCTCGTGGACGCCCCTGACGGTGGTTACCGCATCAGGATGATGGACGGGAGCGGAAACCTGATGGCCATCTCCGTAACCTTCCCCACCAAGAGGGCTGCCGTGGCAGGCGTCGCGATGGCCCGCGAGATTGCCGGCACGGGCCTGATCCGGGACAAGAGCCTGGACGGCGCGGGGACGATCATCCGCGACCGTGTGCGTCCCGTCAGCTCCGCCAAGGAAGAAGCTGCCCGGCACAAGAAGGCACCGGAAGTCCGACGGGCAGCGGTGGGCTGATGCCGGACTTCCCAGCACCCTCTGGCGGCGCCCGCCGGGGGGTCCTCTTTGACGTTGACGGAACCCTGATCGACTCGTCCTACATCCACACCATCGCCTGGTGGGGTGCGTTCCGCCAGTACGGCCACGACGTGTCCATGGCTGCCATCCACCAGCTCGTGGGCATGGGCGGGGCGCGGCTGGTGGACAACCTCCTTCCGCAGGACCGGGACCGCAGCGAGGACCAGGACATCATGGCCAGCCACGGTGCACTCTACGCCTCGCACTGGCCATCCCTCCGCGCCCTCGACGGTGCCAAGGACCTGCTGGGCCAATGCCGCGAAGCCGGCCTTGCCGTGGCCCTTGCCTCATCGGCGCGGGAGCGGGACCTGCAGGTCATGCGGTCGGTCCTGGATGCCGATGCCTTCATCGACGCCGCCACCAGCGCCAACGACGCCGAGGAGAGCAAGCCTGCCCCGGACATCCTTGAGGCTGCACTGGAAGCGCTTGGCATCGAGGCCGCGGATGCCGTCTACGTCGGGGATGCCGTGTGGGACATGAAGGCGGCGGCGGCGCTGGGCATCCCGGCCATCGGGGTTACCTGCGGCGGGATCCACGCGGCCCAGCTGCGGGACGCTGGTGCCGTGGAGGTCTATGAGGGCCCCCGCCACCTGCTGGAGAACCTGGGGGCCAGCGCCATTGGCCGGCTGCTTGCCCTGGAAACCAAATCCTAGCCCTGCAGTAAGCTTCCCGGTCAGAGTGGCTGGCCGCCGGGCACTGAGTCCTCGTCCCCGGCGATGGCGGGCTTGGTCCAGGACACAACGACCTTCACTGAGCCGTCGTCGTTGCGCTGGATGTCCGTGGCCACTTCGGCCTCTGGGGCGCCCATCTCCGCCACCCGTGCCTGGTAGGTGCCGACCAGTTCCGCAAGGCTCTCCTCCGTCCATTCGCCCGGACGCACGCGGGTGGAGATCTCGACGGGTTCCGGCTGGTACAGCGACATGGCGATCCTCTTTCGCGTCGGCTTCTGCTGTGCCCTTCCTACGCTAGAAGCAGTCGACGGCGGCCACAAGCTTTTCATCAGCATGCTTACTTTTTTCCGCCAAAACCGATAGCGTCGGGGAAAGGACGCCCTCGGGTGTCCTGGTCCGGCCCGCGGAGGCCCCGGGGCAAGGCAAAAGCGAAAGGAAGACTGTGAAAGCACTGACGTGGCAAGGAAAGCGTTCGGTAAGCGTGGAAGAAGTGCCGGATCCCGTCATCCAGGAATCCACGGATGCGATCATCCGGATCACCTCCACCGCCATTTGCGGCTCCGACCTCCACCTCTACGAGGTCCTGGGGCCCTACATGCACAAGGGGGACGTCATTGGCCACGAGCCGATGGGCATCGTGGAAGAAGTGGGCAGCGGCGTTACCAACCTCCGCAAGGGCGACCGCGTGGTGGTCCCGTTCAACATCGCGTGCGGCTCCTGCTACATGTGCAGGCAGGGCCTGCAGTCCCAATGCGAAACCACCCAGGTCAAGGAAAAGGGATCCGGCGCCGCCCTCTTCGGCTACTCGGAACTGTACGGGTCCGTTCCCGGCGGCCAGGCCGAATACCTGCGCGTGCCGCACGCCGACTACGGTCCCGTGAAGGTGGGCAACGACCTTCCGGACGAAAGATACCTGTTCCTCTCCGACATCCTGCCCACCGCCTGGCAGGCCGTGGAATACGCTGACGTCCCCGCCGGCGGCACCCTCGCCGTGTTCGGCCTTGGCCCCGTGGGCCAGTTCGCCGGCCGCATCGGCGTGCACCGCGGCTTCCGCGTGATCGGTATCGATCCCGTTCCGGAACGCCGGGAAATGGCAGCGCGGCACGGCGTGGAAACGCTCGATTACGGCAAGGCCGTCGGGGACGAACTCCGGGAGATGACCGATGGCCGCGGGCCGGACGCCGTCGTGGACGCCGTCGGCATGGAAGCCCACGGCTCCCCGGTGGCGGGCTTCGCCCACCAGGCGCTGGGCCTCCTGCCGGACAAACTGGCACAGAAGGCCATGGAGCACGGCGGCGTGGACCGGCTCGCTGCGCTGCATGCCTCCATCGATGCCGTCCGCCGCGGTGGAACGCTCTCGCTCAGCGGCGTCTACGGTGGCACGGCCAGCCCGATGCCCATGCTCACCATGTTCGACAAGCAGCTCCAGGTGCGCATGGGCCAGTGCAACGTACGCCGCTGGACGGACGCCATCCTTCCGCTGGTGGAGGACGACGCCGACCCGCTGGGTGTGATGGACCTGGTGACCCACCGCTCCGGCCTGGACGGGGCGCCGGCGCTGTACGAGAAGTTCCAGAAGAAGGAGGACGGCTGCATCAAGGTGGTCCTTAACCCGGGCGCCTGAGCCTTCCCAGCCGCATCAGAACAGAGGCCGTTATGGAATTCCATAACGGCCTCTGGCGCTGCCTCGCGGCGGAACGGGCTAGGTGAGCTTCACCTGGCGGTTCATGTCCTTGTAGAGCAGGTAGCGGAACTCGCCGGGTCCGCCGGCGTAGCAGGCCTGGGGGCAGAAGGCGCGCAGCCACATGAAGTCGCCGGCCTCCACCTCCACCCAGTCGTTGTTCAGCAGGTACATGGCCTTGCCCTCCAGGACGTACAGGCCGTGCTCCATGACGTGGGTTTCGGGGAACGGGATCACTCCGCCGGGCTGGAACGTGACGATGTTGACCTGCATGTCATGCGCCAGGTCGCTGGAGTCCGTGAAGCGGGTGGTCTTCCAGACGTCGTTGGTATCGGGCATGGACGTGGGCTGAACGTCCTTTTCGTTGGTGACGAAGGACTTGGCTTCGTACCCTTCCAGCCGCTCGTAGGCCTTGCGGATCCAGTGGTAGGACACGATGTCGTCGGAGACGTTCTCCACGCCCCACTCCGAACCGGCCGCCAGGTAGGCGTAGCCGCCTTCCTCAAGCTGGTGCAGTTCGCCGTCGAGGGTCAGGTTGAGCTTGCCCTTGGTGACAAAAACGACGCCTTCGACGCCGGCCTCGAATTCGGCCTTCGGGGCGCCCCCGCCCGGACCGATCTCCACGATCAGCTGGGAGAAGGTGGTGGCGAAGCCGGAGATGGGCCGGGCGATGATCCACGAGCGGGTGTTGCTGAACCCCGGCAGGTTGGACGTGACGATGTCGGTCAGCACGCCCTTCGGGATCACCGTGTAGGCCTCGGTGACGATGGCGCGCTCGGTGGTGAGGTGGGTCTGCGGCGGCAGGCCGCCTTGCGGGTAGTAGTAGTTGCCCATCGCGGGATCCTTTGCTTAGGAGTTGGAAGTGGTGGCCAGCCGGGGGTGCGCCAGTGCGGTGAGCTGCGGAAGTCCGACGCCGGCAAGCGCCTGGACTTCCCCGGTACCGACGGCGCCGCACTGGACGCCCCGGAGGACGAACGCGGCCAGCGCGCGGGCGGTGGCGGGCTCATCCATCACGCCGCCTTCGGTCCGCTCCACGTAGTTGCGCAGCCGGGCCGCGGCGGCCGGGAGCCCCTCACGGTAAAAGGCGTAGGTGGCGGCGAACCGGCTGGGCAGCTGGGCCGGGTGCAGGTCCCAGCCCTGGTAGTAGCCGCGCTCCAGCGACCGCCGGACCAGGCGTCCGTGCAGTTGCCAGGCGTTTTCCACGTTGTCGCCCACCGGGAGGATGTTGGTGGACCCGTCGGAGAGCCGGATGCCCGTGCCGGCCACGGCCAGCTGCATGACTTCCTTGGCGAAGTCCGCTACCGGGTGCTCCATGGACTGGTACTCGGCGGAGATCTGCAGCGACGCGGAGTAGTCATAGGTGCCGTAGTGCAGGCCGCTGATCCGGCCCGGGACGGCGTGCGGCAGCTGTGCCACCGACGAGGTGCCCTCCGGGCCGAGGATGAGCTGCGGTGTTTCCACCTGCACCTCAAAGCCCAGCCGGCCGGTGGGCAGGCCGTGCACGTCCTCGAGCCGGGACACGGCGTAGTCCATGGCCTGGACCTGGGCCACAGCGGTGACCTTGGGCAGGGTCAGGACCAGCCCGTCCGGCAGCTCGCCTGCGGCCGCCAGCCCAGAGACGAACAGGTCGAGCGTCCGCAGGCCGCGGGCACGGGTTGCCGCCTCGAAGCACTTGAACCGGATGCCGATGAACGGGGGAGCGGACCCGGCCGCGACTGCGGCGGCCACCGCGGAAGCCGCCGTGACGGCGGCAGCGTCCTCGGCGTCGTCGCCCCTGTCCCCGAAGCCGTCCTCGAAGTCCAGGCGGAGGTCCTCGATGGGCTCGGTCTGGAGCTTGGCCTGGACGCGGCCCGCCACGGCTTCGGCGAGCCCGGCGTCCTGGCCCAGCAGCCGGCCCAGCTTCCCGAAGCCGCCGTGGGCTTCCGCCGTCGCGGTTGCCTGGGCGCCCCAGTCGGCAGCGAACGACGGCGTGAAACGGTCCGCGGGAACGTACACCGTGTGTACGGGCTGGCGGGAGCCGTCGTCACCGGGGTAGTTCTGCTCCAGCAGCCGGTCCGTGGCAGCAAGCTGCCCGTCAATGTGCGCAAGGTCCCCCGCGGAAAGCGAGGACTTGGGTGCCGCCATCTCAGCCCACCAGCTCGTAGGCGGGCGTGGTGAGGAAGTCGGTGTAGTCGTCCGAGAGGCAGATGTCCGCGATCAGTTCGCTGGCCGGCTGGTAGTAGCGGCGGAAGGCCTCGTCACCGAATTCGGTGCGCAGCCGTTCGGTTTCCTCGCCGAGGATCCGCTCCACCAGTTCCCGGGTCACGGTGTTGCCGGTGTCCGCCAGGACGGACTTGTTGCGGATCTGCTGCCACACCTGGGAGCGGGAGATCTCGGCCGTGGCGGCGTCCTCCATCAGGTTGTGGATGGCCACCGCGCCGTTCCCGGACAGCCACACGGCGGTGTAGGCGACGGCGACGTAGAGGTTCAGCCGCAGGCCGGCCTCGGTGACCTGGCCGCCGGCGGACTGGACGTCCAGCAGCTGCTCAGCGGTGACCGAAACCTCCGGACGCTGCTTGTCCACCTGGTTGGGCTTGTCGCCGAGTACGGAGTCGAAGACTTCACGGCAGGTGGGCACCAGGTCCGGGTGCGCCACCCAGGAACCGTCGAAGCCGTCGTTTGCCTCACGGGTCTTGTCGGCCCGCACCTTCTCGAAGGCGGCTGCCGTGACTTCGGGGTGGCGGCGGTTCGGGATGACGGCTGCCATGCCGCCCATGGCGAAGGCGCCGCGCCGGTGGCAGGTCTTGACCAGGAGCTCGGTGTAGGCCCGCATGAAGGGTGCGGTCATCACCACGGAGGCGCGGTCCGGGAGGACGAACTCCTCGCCGGCATCACGGAAGTACTTGATGATGCTGAACAGGTAGTCCCAGCGGCCGGCGTTCAAGCCGGAGGCGTGGTCCCGCAGTTCGTACAGGATCTCATCCATCTCGAACGCGGCCGGAATGGTCTCGATCAGCACGGTCGCGCGGATGGTGCCCTGGTTCAGCCCCAGGAAGTCCTGCGCGAACACGAACACGTCGTTCCACAGCCGTGCCTCAAGGTGGCTTTCCATCTTGGGCAGGTAATAGTAAGGGCCCTGCCCGTTCAGGACCAGCTGCTTGGCGATGTGGAAGAAGTGGAGCCCGAAATCCACCAGTGCCCCCACCGCGGGTTCGCCGTTGAGCAGCAGGTGCTTCTCCTCCATGTGCCAGCCGCGGGGGCGGGCCACGACGACGGCGAGCGGGGCGTCGGTGCGGAGCCGGTACTCCTTGCCTTCCTCCGAGGTGTAGCTGAGGGTTCCCTGGGCGGCGTCACGGAGGTTCAGGATGGCGTCGATGACGTTGGCCCAGGTGGGTGTGCTGGCGTCCTCAAGGTCCGCCAGCCACACCTTGGCGCCGGAGTTCAGGGCATTGATGGCCATCTTTGCCGGCGAAGCGGGCCCGGTCATTTCCACCCGGCGGTCCTGCAGGGCTGCCGGTGCGGGCGCAACCTTCCAGTCGCCGTCGCGCACGTCCTTGGTCTCCGGCAGGAAGTCCAGCTTGCCGGTTTCTGCAACCCGCTGCCGCTTGACGGCGCGGGCCGCCAGGAGTTCGTTGCGGGTGCCGGCGAACCGGTTGTGGAGCTCTTCCACGAAGGCCAGTGCCTTGGGCGTGAGGATCTCCTCCGCACGCGCGATCGGCCGGGGATCTGTGACGGTGATGGCCATTTCTGGTCCTTTCCTTTGGCTGGAAGTCTGGCGGTCAGGCGGAGGCGAGTGCCGGCGCTGGTTCCTTGGCAGAGTCGGCCGGTTCGGCAGCTGTTGCCACGTTTGCGGCGTGTGCTGCGGCAGCGACGGCTGCAGCGACGTCGGCCGTCACGTGCGGATCGAAGATGCTGGGGATGATGTAGCTCGCATTGAGCTCATTATCATTCACCCGGTTGGCGATTGCCTCTGCGGCGGCCACCAGCATGTCCGGCGTGATGTCGCTGGCGCCGGCGTCCAGGAGCCCGCGGAAGAGGCCCGGGAAAGCCAGCACGTTGTTGATCTGGTTGGGGAAGTCGCTGCGGCCCGTGGCCACGACGGCGGCGTGCCGGGAGGCAATGGCAGGGTCCACCTCGGGCGTCGGGTTGGCCATGGCGAACACGATGGCGTCCGCTGCCATGGAGGCGACGTGCTCCTCGGCGAGGATGTTGGGGGCGGAGACGCCGATGAAGACATCGGCGCCCACCAGGGCCTGGTGCAGGTCGCCGGAGAAGCCTTCCTGGTTGGTGTTTTCCGCGATCCAGGTGCGGTGTGGATCGTTGTAGGTCTCGCCCTTGTGGATGGCGCCGGACCGGCCGGCGGCCACGATGTGCCGGGCACCCTGGGCCTTGAGCAGCTGGATGATGGCGGAGCCGGCGGCGCCGACACCGGAGACCACGATCCTGACGTCCTCGATCTTCTTGTCCACCACGCGCAGGGCGTTGACCAGGGCCGCGAGGGTCACGATGGCCGTGCCGTGCTGGTCATCGTGGAAGACCGGGATGTCGAGTTCCTCACGCAGGCGCGCCTCGATCTCGAAGCAGCGGGGAGCGGCGATGTCCTCCAGGTTCACGCCGCCGAAGACGGGGGCCAGGAGCTTGACGGTGCGGATGATTTCCTCGGTGTCCTGGGTATCCAGGCAAACGGGCCACGCGTCCACATTGGCGAACTGCTTGAAGAGGGCGGCCTTGCCCTCCATGACCGGCAGGGCGGCGGCGGGGCCGATGTTGCCCAGGCCCAGGACGGCGGAACCATCGGTGACCACGGCAACGGTATTGCGCTTGACGGTCAGGTTGCGGGCGGCGGCGGGGTCTTCGGCGATGGCCAGGCAGACGCGGGCGACGCCGGGGGTGTAGGCCCGCGAGAGGTCGTCGCGGTTGCGCAGCGGGACCTTGGGGACCACTTCGAGCTTGCCGCCGAGGTGCATCAGGAAGGTGCGGTCCGAGACGTGCTGGACGGTGACGCCGTCGAGGGCGTTCAGGGCGTCCTTGACGCGGGCCGCGTGGGCGTCGTCGGTGGTGTTGCAGGTGACGTCGACAACCAGGGTCTCATGGTGGGACTCGGTGACGTCCAGTGCGGTGATCGCTGCGCCGGCTGCTCCGACGGCTGCGGCAAGTTCGCTGGTGGCGCTGAAGCTCGACGGTGCTTCCACGCGCAGGGTGATCGAATTTCCGGGGCTGGGGTTCGCCATTGAATGTCCTCCTGTTGGGCCTTGTCCGGCTGCTGCTCTGATTCGAATGTTTTCGTATTATGGATATTATTATCTACTTTATGGAAACACAAGCCCTTGCAATGTGACCGGCCAGCTGCCATCGCCGCCGGGGTCACGGTGCTGTATGTTGGGTGTTCTAAGCACTCTTTTCACGATGCGGATAAGAGTTGTCGGATTCCGAGCCATAGGAGACAACGGAATGGCAGAAAAAGCCTCGGGCGGGGTGCAGTCGGTGGAGCGCGTCTTCGAACTGCTGGAGCTCATTACTGATGCCGGCGGCGACGTCACGCTCAGCGAGCTCTCCTCGTCCACGGACCTCCCGCTGCCCACCATCCACCGCCTGCTCCGCACGCTGGTGTCGCTCGGCTACATCCGGCAGCTGCCCAACCGGCGCTATGCCCTGGGTCCGCGGCTCATCCGCCTGGGGGAAGGGGCGAACAAGCAGCTCGGCGCCCTGGCGCGGCCGCAGCTCAAGACCCTCGTGGACCGGCTGGGGGAGACTTCCAACATGGCCGTCCTGGACTCGGACATGGTCATCTACGTGGCGCAGGTGCCCTCGCTGCACTCCATGCGCATGTTCACCGAGGTGGGCCGGCGCGCCCACACCCATGCCACCGGCGTCGGAAAAGCAATCCTCGCCCAGCTTGATGACGACACTGTCCGCGGCATCGTGGCGCGCGCCGGGATGCCCACGCCGACGCCCAAGAGCATCGGCGACGTCGAAGAGCTCCTGGCGGACCTCAAGCTCATCCGCGAGCGGGGCTACTCCATTGACGAGGAGGAGCAGGAACTGGGCGTGCGCTGCTTTGCGATGGCGGTGCCCAACGCCCCCACGCCCACGGCCATCTCCGTGTCCGGCCCGGTGTCCCGGGTGGACGAAGACTTCGCCGACAAGGCCGTCCCGGTCCTGCGCGAAGCGGCCGAGGCCATCTCCCGAGAACTGAACCGCACCTGATCTACACACTCAAACCACGCACTTCGGCGGCCCCTTCCCTTTCGGGAGGGGCCGCCGTCGTTCGCGGTGTCCTTGCTAATGTTCTGATGCCTTCTCGGCTGACTGGATGGGCACTTCCTTGCCGTCGCAGTCGATCAGCTTGCCGTTTTCGAAGCGGTCGCCTTCGGCCAGGCAGCGGAGGTCCTCCGCGCGGACCAGCCGCTCGGTACCGGCCACGAACACTGACTGGTTGTCCGAATTGCCCGCCCGCAGGTGGTTGAACAGCAGGTTCAGCAGGATGGCCATCACCGCGGCGGAGCTGATGCCCGAGTGGAAGATGGTGCCGAACCAGGACGGGAACTGGTCGTAGAAGGCCGGTGCGGCGATGGGGATCATCCCGAAGCCGATGGAGGCGGCAACCACGATCAGGTTCATGTTGTTCTTGTAGTCCACCTTTGACAGGGTGCGGATGCCGCTGGCTGCCACCGTGCCGAAGAGGACCACGCCGGCGCCGCCCAGGACGGGCGTGGGCACCGCTGCGACGACGCGGCCCAGGACGGGCAGCAGGCCGAGGACCACCAGGATCACGCCGCCGGCGCTGACCACGAACCGGCTCTTTACTCCGGTGATCGCCACCAGGCCCACGTTCTGGGCGAAGGCGCTCTGTGTGAACGAGTTGAACAGCGGCGAGATGGCGCTGGAGAGCATGTCCGCCCGCAGGCCGTTGCCGATGCGCTTGGAGTCCACCTTGGTGCCGACGATCTCGCCCACCGCGATGATGTCCGCCGACGTCTCGGTCAGGGTGACCAGGATGACGATCAGCATGGAGATGATGGCTGCGGCCTCGAACGTCGGCGGGCCAAAGGCGAAGGGGGTGGGGAATGCGACGATCTCGCCCTGGCCCACCTTGGAGAAGTCGGCCATGCCGAAGGCCACGGCAATCAGCGTGCCCAGCACCATCGCCAGGAGGATCGAAAGCCTCGAAATGGCTGCGCTGCCCACCTTGCTCAGGAGCAGGACGATGCCCATGGTGGCCGCGGCCAGCCCGATGTTGGCCACGCTCCCGTAGTTGGGTGCCTTGTTGTTGCCGCCCATGGCCCAGTTGGCCGCCACCGGCATCAGGGTCAGGCCGATCGTGGTGATCACCGTTCCCGTGACTACCGGCGGGAAGAACCGGATGATCTTGGAGAACAGCGGGGTTATGAGCAGGCCGATCAGGGAGGCCGCAATGACTGATCCGAACACCGCCTGGATTCCGCCGCCGCCGTGCACGATGGCCACCATGGTGGAAACCCCGGCGAACGAGACGCCCTGGACCAGCGGCAGCTGCGAGCCGAAGAAGGGAATGCCGACGGTCTGCAGGATCGTGGCGAGGCCGCCGACGAAAAGGCAGGCGGCGATGAGCAGGCCGATGTCCTGGGAGTTCATCCCGGCGGCGGCGCCGATGATCAGGGGCGGGGCGATGATGCCGCCGTACATGGTGAGGACGTGCTGGAAGCCGTAGGCGAAGGTGCTTCCGATCGGGAGCCGTTGGTCCTCCGGGCGGCCCTTGGCCCCTTTACCGGCGGCCGCGGCGGCCAGTTTCTTCTTGGTGTTCATGGCAGACTTTCTTGGTTCATGGCAGACGTCATCGTCTGGCTAACTGGTGTCTGGCTAACAGGTAAGGCTGTGGGTGGTGCCGGGTTGTCCCGACGGGCCGCCACCGCGTGGTGGTCCGGCCCGCCGGGACTCCGTGGTGGTTCTTTAGCAGAAGCCGGCGATGCCGGACCAGGCGGCGGGCGCCGCTGCGGCGTCGTCGCGCTGCACGGTGGCCTCAATCAGGCCGTACGGGCGGTCAGCCGCGTAGAAGACCTCATTCGGGTTGTCCAGGCCGAACGGGGAGAGGTCAACGAGGAAGTGGTGCTTGTTGGGCATGGAGAACTTGATCTCGTCGATCTCGCTGTGGGCCTCGAGGACCTTGGCGCCCATGTCGAACAGGGTCTGCTGCAGGGCGTGGGAGTACTTCTCCGTGAAGCCTTCGAGCAGGAGGCCCTTGACGTCGTCGTAGCTCTTGTTGAAGTCCAGGCTGCTGAAGTCGGTTCCGGTCTTGTAGCGCCAGCGGGCCGAAACGTCCGTGGCCAGGATCCGGTCGGTAGTCTCGGGCAGCGTGGTGTAGCGGTCCCGGGGGTAGCCGACGAAGCCGGACTGGGTGGACTTCAGGACGGTCAGGTCCTTCAGCCCCGAGATCAGGTGGCTGGTGGCACCGTCACGGACCAGGACGGCGGTCCGGACTTCCTGCCCGTTGCGGACGAACGAGTGGTCGTGCTCGCTGCCGTGCGCCTGGATCCGGTTCCATGCGTAGGACTCGGCTTCCCAGCGGCCGCCGGTAACCCAGTCGAAGCTCGAGGTGAAGTGCTCGCCGAGGCGCAGCAGGAAGGCTTCCGGCGAACCGATGCCGTCGCGGGCAAAGGCGTAAATGGTGTTCTTCTGGGTGTCGGTGGCCACCACGTGGGCGTTGTCGCCCTCCAGGTGGGCCGCGGCAAAGTCGCCCCGCAGCTGCGAGGTGACGTTCAGGTCCTCGATCTCGTGGCGGTTGGTGTCCCTGGTGATCTTGACGACGCGGACTTCTGCCTTGCCGTACTGGTTTTCGCCGAGGATGATCTTGCTGCTCATGGTCTGTTCCCAATCTCCGGTAAGTGGAACCAAGGTTCCATCACTGAAATTAAGCGCGCGTTTCGAGCGCGTTTCCGGTGGAGCCGACCCAACAAAAAAGAGCCGGCATCCATTGATGCCAGCTCATTACGACCCTGCCTGCTGCTCCCAGGTTACGTGACCTGCGCCACGAGTTGCCTACCAGCGTACCCCTGCTTGCCGGTGGTGTACATCACAAGCCGAAAATTCATTTTGTGACTGGCGGCCTCCCGCCCGGGGCGCGGAAGGTCATTGACGCCCGGGTGACTCGGCCCTATTCTTTTCACATAGCAATAAAGTGTTTCCGAAATACGGAAAAGGTTGCGCTAGAAGGAGGAGCAGATGAACCCCCAGGAGCAGAACAATGTCGCGGAATTCCCGGCACCGGGCCAGGAGTTGTACCTGCCCCTCGGAGGCACGGATCCGGACTTCTACATCCCCGCCGAGCACGAGCGGCGCAACACCGGGTTCTCCCGCTGGCTGCGCGCACTTCCCGTCTTTGGCCGCCAGCGCCCCTGACGCTTCCTGCCTGGCCGGGGCTAGGCCCGGCCCGGCCACTCCTTGCCGGCCCAGGGGTCGTAGTCCGCAACAAGCTCCTCCTGGGCCGGACGCTCTGCCTCGGCCACGTGCTGCAGGTTCACCCGCACCCGGTACCACAGCGAACTCGATCCACGCATCCCGTCAATAAGGACGTCGGCAGGGCTGAGGGACGGCACGATGTTGGCATGGCGGGACTTCCACTCCTCAAGGGCCGCCAGCGCTTCTGGCTTGGTCCTGGTCCGGGCTACTTCGATCAGCGGCATCAGCGACTGGCGGCGGCCCGACCCGTTGGCTCCCCGAGGTGCCTTTTCGGCCGGACCCAACTCCTTCGCAAGGGCCAGCAGGCCATCAAGGGAGCCCACGGCGTCGTCAATTCCCCGATGCGGGTCGCCGATCTCCGCGAAACGCTCCAGCACGGTGGGAACCGTGAACCGCTCCGGCCGGGCGGTCCGGACTTCATCCCATGTCAGGGGTGCCGAGACGCGGGCGTCGGGCAGGGCCCGCACCGAGTAGGCTGACGCCACCGTCCGGTCCTTGGCGTTCTGGTTGAAGTCCACGAACACGCTTTCGCCGCGCTCTTCCTTCCACCACCGTGCCGTGGCAAGACCGGGCGCCCGGTTCTCCACCTCCCGGGCGAGGGTTTCCGCGGCGAGCCGGACATCCTTGTAGGACCAGTCCGGGGCGATCCGCACCAGGATGTGCAGCCCCCGCGAACCGCTGGTCTTCGGCCATCCCACCAGCCCGGTATCGGCCAGGACCTCCTGCGCCACGTAGGCCACATCAACAATCTGCGACCAGTCCACGCCGGGCATGGGATCAAGGTCCACCCGCAGCTCGTCCGGGTGTTCGAGGTCCTCGGCGCGGACCGGATGCGGGTTCAGGTCCAGGCAGCCCAGGTTGATGACCCAGGCGAGGCCCGCGGCATCCCTGATCACTGCCTCCTCCGCGGAGGTCCCCGACGCATAGTGCAGCGTGGTCGTGTCGATATACGGTGGGTGGTTCTCCGGAACCCGTTTCTGGAAGAACGGCTCCGCGTCGATGCCCTTGGGGAAGCGCTTCAGCACCATCGGCCGGCCGCCGGCACCCCGCAGGGCCCCGTCCGCCACCGCAAGGTAGTACCGCACCAGGTCGAGCTTGGTCAGCCCCGGCTCCGGGAACACCATCTTGTCCGGGCTTGAGATGCTGACCTCTGCACCATTGACATCAAGGACTTCGGGCGGCGTCTTGGACGGTGTCATGCGGTCACGCTAGCAGCGGGCGCGGCATGTGTCAGCCGTTTACCAGGCGCTTCGCCGCAGCGGAGTGCTCCGCGATGAGCCCGGCGATGTCCAGTCCCGGGATCTGCCCGCCCACCACCCGCCACTGGCCGCCCACCATCACCCGGTCCGCCCGGTCCGCCGCGCACAGCAGCAGGGCTGCTAGGGGATCATGGCTGCCGGAGAACCGCAGGTCATCGAGCGTGAACAGGGCCAGGTCCGCCTGCATGCCCGGGGCCAGCTGGCCCAGTCCGGTCCGGCCCAGGACTGCGGCCGAGCCGCGGGTGGCCCAGCCGAGTGCCCGCTCCACGGGAACATCGGCGCCGTACCGCAGCCGCTGGAGGTACAGCGCCTGCCGCGCTTCCAGGATCATGTTCGAGGCATCATTTGACGCCGACCCGTCCACGCCCAGCCCCACCGGGACTCCGGCTTCCTCGAGTTCCAGGACGCGGGCCGTGCCCGAGGCCAGCCGCATGTTGGAGGTGGGGCAGTGCGCGACGGCGGTCCCCGCGGCGCCGAGGCGGGTGATCTCGGCGTCGCTGAAGTGGATGCCGTGCCCCAGCCAGGTGCGGTCCGTCAGCCAGCCCACGCTGTCCAGGTAGTCCACCGTCCGCAGGCCGAACATTTCCCGGCAGAAGTCCTCCTCGTCCAGCGTTTCCGCGAGGTGGGTGTGCAGCCGGACGTCCAGCCGGTCCGCGAGCGCCGCGCTCTCGGCCATGATCTCCTTGGTCACCGAGAACGGCGAGCAGGGGGCCAGCGCAATCTGGATCACCGCATCGTCCCCGCGCTCGTGGTACCGGCCCACCAGGCGCTCGCTGTCCGCCAGTACCACCTCGGGACGCTGGACCGTGGACTGCGGCGGCAGGCCGCCGTCGTCCGTTCCCAGGGTCATGGAGCCGCGGGTGAGGGTGGCGCGCATGCCGAACCGGCGGACCGCCGCCACCTCGATGTCGATCGCATCCTCAAGCCCCGCGGGGAAGAGGTAGTGGTGGTCGGCGGCGGTGGTGCAGCCGGAGAGCAGTAACTCCGCGAGGGCCACCGTGGCAGCCAACTCAAGGTCCCGGGGGGTCAGCCGGGCCCAGACGGGATACAGGTTCTGCAGCCAGGGGAACAGTGGGGCATTGGCCACCGGCCCCCAGGCGCGCGTGAGGGTCTGGTAGAAGTGGTGGTGCGTGTTGATCAGGCCAGGCAGCAGGACATGCCGGCCTGCATCGAAGGTTTCGCTGACGGGCGCCGACGGCTGCTGGCCGGCTGCCAGGACTTCTTCGATCACGCCGCCGTTGACCACCACCCCGCCCGAGGCGTCGAGGCTGTTGGCGCTGAAGGCGGCCAGGGGGTTCCTGATCCAGAGCCGGTTGTGCGGTGCTGCGAAATGGTTCACGGGCGGTCCTTGTCTGAGCGAAGTTGCGGTGAAGCCAGCTCAGTGAAGCCCTGTCTGCTGATCCAGGGCCCGCCGTCCCGGGGGAGTGCGGGTGGGATCAGGCTAGGTAACGGGCGCGGGGTGCGTCAATGCCGCCTATTGTGACCGGCGCCGCCATCCGGCGGCAGTGAAGCGGAAGAAACATGGATTTCACATCGCGAAATTAAATTTCCAGAAAACTATGGCGTGGCCCACAAACCGGTGCTAATCTCGATTCTGCCAAAGGCGGGCACCCGAACTCCGGGAAGCTATCTACCAGGCGCAACTTAACCTTCACAGCACATGCTGAAGCCTGGTAACCGTCGCACCTGGTTCTACTGGTCCTGCACGGCAACAGGCTTCCCGGCAAAAGGAAGTCGCATCATGAGTACCACCGTCACGGCCGAACAGTATTTGGCCAGATCAATCCGGCTGGCAACGGCCAACGTCCTCAACAGCGGCGGGCCCTTCGGCGCCATGATCGTCACCGCGGACGGCTCCACCTTCGACGGCGTCAACCGCGTCACCGCGGACAACGACCCCACCGCCCACGCAGAAGTCACCGCCATCCGCACCGCCTGCCGCGAGCTGGGCACCTTCGACCTCAGCGGCGCCACCCTCTACACCAGCTGCGAGCCCTGCCCCATGTGCCTGGCGTCCGCGCTCTGGGCCCGGATCGACCGGGTGGTGTTCGCGGCGGACCGGCATGACGCAGCCTCGGTCGGCTTTGACGACGCCGTCTTCTACGAGTACTTCGACAACCAGGACAGGGATTCCCTGATGCCGGTCTCCAAGCTGGAACTGGGCGATCCCCAGGCACCGGCCCCGCTGGAGCCGTTCAATACCTGGAACACCCTCGAATCCAGGATCGACTACTAGGCCCGGCGGCTCAGATGACCATCCTGGACCATTCCCACGAGGAGCATGCGGCTCCAAGTACCCCCTCCACCCGGCAGGCCCCGCGCGCTTCGAAACTGCCGGCGTCGAACTCCTTCCTTGACCGCTTCTTCCAGATCAGCCGGCGGGGTTCAACCCCCGGGCGCGAATTCCGCGGCGGACTGGTCACCTTCTTCACCATGGCGTACATCGTCATCCTGAACCCCCTCATCCTTGGCGGGTTCAGCGCTGACAACGCCCCCACCGACGTCGCCGGCGGCTGGCTCTCCGCAGCCCAGGTGGGTGCCGTCACCGGCCTCACCGCCGGCGTCATGACCATCCTCTTCGGCCTGATCGCCAACCTGCCGTTCGGCCTGGCCGCCGGGCTGGGCATCAACTCCTTCCTGGCCGTCTCGGTGATCCAGGAAGTTACCTGGGCCGAGGCGATGGGCCTGGTGGTGATCAACGGCATCCTGATCGTCCTGTTCGGCGTCACGGGGGCCCGGACCGCCATCTTCCGGGCCGTGCCCAAGGAACTGAAGGCAGCCATCACCGTCGGCATCGGCCTGTTCATCGCCTTCATCGGCTTCGTGGACTCCGGATTTGTCCGGCCCACCGCGGGCGGGCCTCCCGTCCAGCTGGGCGACGGCGGCTCCATCACCTCCGTGCCCACGCTCGTGTTCGTCGTCGGGCTCCTGGCCATGGGCATCCTGGTGGCCCGCAAGGTCCAGGGCGGACTCCTCATCGGCATCGTCGGCACCACCGTGCTGGCTGCCGTCGTGGAAGCCATCATGAAACTCGGCCCTGCCAGCGCCACCAACCCCGGCGGCTGGCACCTGAACACCCCCGTCCTGTCCGGCCAGCTGGTTTCGGCACCGGACCTGGGCCTCGTGGGCCACTTCGACCTCTTCGGCTCGTTCGCCAGGATCGGCGGACTCGCGGCCACCATGCTGGTCTTCACGCTCGTGTTCACCAACTTCTTCGACGCCATGGGCACCATGACCGGACTGGCCAAAAGCGCCGGCGTCGCCCACAAAGACGGCACGTTCCCGCGGCTGAAGGCGGCCTTCATCGTCGAAGGCTTCGGCGCCGTGGCGGGCGGGGCCACCTCCGGCTCCTCCAACACCGTGTACATCGACTCCGCGGCAGGAATCGGCGAGGGCGCCAGGACCGGCCTGGCCTCGGTGGTGACGGGCCTGCTGTTCCTCGGCTCGATGTTCCTCACCCCGCTCACCAGCGTGGTGCCGCTCGAGGTCGCCGCCGCCGCCCTGGTGGTGGTGGGCGCCATGATGATGGCGCAGATCCGCGAGATCAAGTTCACCAAGTTCACGGTGGCGCTGCCCGCGTTCCTCACCATCGTCACCATGCCGCTGAGCTACTCGATCGCCAACGGCATCGGCGTCGGCTTCGTGAGCTGGGCCGTCATTGGAGCTGCGTCCGGCAAGGCGAAGAAGATCCATCCACTGATGTGGGTGGTGAGCGCCGGGTTCCTGGTGTACTTCGCCCGCGGGCCCATCAACGCCCTGCTCGGCGGCTGAGAACCACCAACCGGGAAGCCCCGGGGACATCCGCACCGGCACGAGTGGTGCGGATGTCCCCGCCGGGATGCTTTTACATCGACTTGACAGGACCGACAATGGACACCACCGCCGCGCGGAAGAAGGAGTGCCGCCATGCTTGACCTGATCCCTTCGCTTGGCGCCTGGCTGCCCACACTCAAGGGCCGGCAGTTCGCCGTCGCCACCATTGCGGCGGCCAGTGGTTCCGTGCCGCGCCCGGTGGGAACCTCCATGATCATCACCACCTCCGGTTCCGTGCTGGGCAGCCTCTCCGGCGGCTGCGTGGAAGGCGCCGTGGTGGCGCTCGCCCAGGAAGCAATGGACGACGGCGGCGCACGCCGGAAGGCCTTCGGCTTCAGTGCAGCTGACGCCTTCGCCGCCGGGCTCACCTGCGGGGGAGAGCTGGACATCCATATCCAGCCGGTGCCCGGCGACACCGCATACCCGCTGCGGACGGCCCTGCTGCAGCTCGCCGGACTTGACCCGGACCAACCCGTGGCACTGGTACGGACCCTCGGCACCGGGGGAGGAAGCGCCCGGGGAGGAGGGGCAGTGGTGGTGCCCGCTCCGGGTACGTTCCGGGCGGCAGGCTCGCCGGAGCTGTCAGCTGTGCTTCACGGAGAGGCGCTGATGCAGGTGGAATCCCTGGTGCGCAGCGGTGGTGCCGGTGTGGTCCGGCTGTCCGGGCCGGGTGGCTGCCCGCCCGACCGCGACGGCCGCAACGGGCGCCTGGAGGAGCGTGCAGTCCTGGTGGAGTCCAGGCTTGCCCCGCCCCGGATGCTGGTGTTCGGCGCCAATGATTTTGGCGCCGCACTGGTGCCCGCTGCGAGGCTGCTTGGGTACCACGTGACCCTGGTCGATGCCCGCCCGGCTTTTGCCGGCCAGCCCCGCTTCGCCGCCGCCCATCAGGTGGTCACTGACTGGCCGCACCGGTACCTGGCCGCGGAAGCAGCGGCGGGCCGCCTGGACAGCCGCACCGTCGCCGCCGTCCTGACCCATGACCCAAAGTTCGATCTTCCGCTGCTGGAGGCCGCGCTGGTCCTGGACCTCGCCTACGTGGGGGCCATGGGCTCCCGCCGCAGCCACCTCCAGCGGGTGGGGGACCTGCTCGGAGCGGGCGTCCCGCCGGAGCGGATCTCCCGGCTGCACTCGCCCATCGGCCTGGACCTTGGGGCCGTCACCCCCGCGGAGGTGGCCGTGTCCATCACCGCAGAGATCCTGGCGGCCCGAACCCGCGCCGCCAGCTGCATGCCGCTGCGCGACACCTCAGGCTCCATCCACCAGTACGCTGCGCCCGCACCGGCGCCCACAGACTTCAACCACCAGGAGATCGCATGGACATGAACACCATCGAGGCGGTGGTCCGCACCACCGACCCCGCGGAATGGCGCGACGGCGATGCCTGGCTGGCCGGCGGCACCGTCCTTTTCTCCTACGGCAGCTACGCGTTCGGTCCGCAGCCCCTCACCCGGCTCCTGGACCTCGGCTCAGCCGGCTGGACACCCATCACCGTCACCGGCGACGGCATTGACATCGCCGCCACCTGCACCGTTGCCGGGCTCTACAACCTGCCCGACCTGCCGGAAGTATCCGGCCGCGGCTGGCCCGGCCTGGACCTGGTGAGGGCTTGCTGCGATTCGTTCGTGGCCTCCTTCAAGGTGTGGAACATGTCCACGGTGGGCGGCAACATCTGCACTTCACTGCCCGCCGGGCCCATGACCTCGCTCTGCGCCGGACTGGACGGCACCGCCACCATCCTTTCCACGGGCGGCACCAGCCGCAGCGTCCCGGTGGCGGACTTCGTCACCGGCGACGCCACGAACTGCCTGGCACCGGGCGAGCTGCTCCGCAGTGTCCACCTCCCGGCGTCGGCCCTTTCCGCCCGAGTGGCGTTCCGGCGCCTGTCGCTGAGCAACCTGGGCCGGTCCGGTGCGCTGCTGATTGGAAGGCTCGACGGCGGCACGTCCCTGGTCCTGACCGTCACGGCCGCGACCAAACGGCCGGTCCAGCTGCGCTTTGACGCATTGCCGGATGCCGACCGGCTGGCCGCGGCCCTCGATGAGGCGATCCCCGCGAACCTTTACCACGACGACATCCACGGGCTGCCGGCCTGGCGCCGCGACATGACCTACCGGCTGGCCGAGGAGATCCGCGCCGAACTCCCAGCGCCCGAAGGGATGCCGGGACTGGCTGTCTCGGGCGACTTCTGGCCACCGCGGACAGGCCCGGCTTCCGGTTCCACACACCTTTCGAAAGGGGCTTGAGCAATGCCCATCGACATCAACGGCACCACCACCGAAAGCCAGCCCCGCCCCGGGCAATGCCTGCGGACCTTCCTGCGGGAACAGGGGAACCTGGGCGTGAAGAAGGGCTGCGACGGCGGCGACTGCGGCGCCTGCACCGTCCACGTCGACGGCGTCCCGGTGCACAGCTGCATCTACCCCGCGGTCCGCGCCGAAGGGCACTCCGTCACCACCATTGAGGGGTTGGCCGCCACCGGCGGCGGCACCGGCCTGCATCCGGTGCAGCAGCAGTTCCTGGAACGCCAGGGCTTCCAGTGCGGGTTCTGCACCGCCGGCATGGTGATGACCGCCGCCACGTTCGACGACGGACAGAAGGAGAACCTGCCCCGGAACCTCAAGGGCAACCTCTGCCGCTGCACGGGGTACCGCGCCATCGCCGACGCCATCTGCGGGGATGCGGGCCACCCCGATCCTGCCGGCCAGGGTTCGGGCATCGCCGGGCCCGGGCAGCCGGACCCCGCGCCCGGCCAGCTGGGCGATGACGTCCCGGCCCCGGCCAGCCGTGCCGTGGTCACCGGTGCCGCGCGCTACACCCTGGACATCCCCGCGGACCAGGCACAGGGACTGCTGCACCTGAAGATCGTGCGCTCGCCCCATGCCCACGCCCGGGTTGTCGCCATCGACAAGGAGGCGGCGCTGCAAGTTCCCGGCGTAGTGGCCGTCATGACCTCCGAAGATGCCCCCGCCCAGCTGTTTTCCACCGCCCAGCACGAACTGTTCACGGATGATCCGGATGACACGCGGGTGCTCGATGACGTGGTGCGCTTCATCGGGCAGCGGGTGGCCGCCGTCGTGGCCGAGACCGTGGGCGCCGCCGAAGCGGGCGTGCGCGCCCTGCGGGTGGAGTACCAGGAACTGCCCGCCGTCTTTTCGCCCCAGGAGGCGCTGCTGCCCAACGCGCCGCTGGTGCATGGCGACAAGGAGGCCGTAACGTCCCGGATCGCCGCGCCGGAGCGGAATGTGGTGGCGGAGCTCCACTCCGAGCTGGGGAGCGTGGCCGACGGGTTCGCGGCCGCGGACTTCATCCACGAGCAGACCTACCAGACCCAGCGGGTGCAGCACGTGGCCCTGGAAACGCACGCCGCCATCGCCTCGGTGGATGACCAGGGCCGGCTCCAGGTCCGCACCTCCAGCCAGGTGCCCTTCCTGGTCCGCCGCACCCTCTGCCGGGTTTTCGGGCTGGACGAGGACAAGGTCCACGTGGTGGCCGGACGCGTGGGCGGCGGCTTCGGCGGCAAGCAGGAAGTCCTCACCGAGGACCTCGTGGCGCTCGCAGCCCTGAAACTGCAGCGGCCGGTGCAGCTGGAACTGACCCGCACCGAGCAGTTCACCGCCACCACCACCCGGCACCCGTTCACCATCAAGCTGAAGGCCGGCGCCGGCAAGGACGGCCGGCTGACCGCCCTCGAACTGGACGTGGTCACCAACACCGGCGCCTACGGCAACCACGGACCAGGCGTCATGTTCCACGGCTGCGGCGAATCGCTGGCGGTCTACAACTGCGCCAACAAGAAGGTGGACGCCCGGTCTGTCTACACCAACACCGTGCCGTCCGGGGCGTTCCGCGGCTACGGGCTGAGCCAGATGATCTTCGCCATCGAGTCCGCCATGGATGAGCTGGCCGCCGGGATCGGGATGGACCCGCTGGAGTTCCGCCGCCGGAACATGGTCCGGGAGGGGGACCACATGCTGTCCACCCAGCCGGACCCGGAGGAGGACGTCCACTACGGCAGCTATGGCCTGGACCAGTGCCTGGACCTGGTCCGGGACGCACTGGACCGCGGCAAGGAGCGGTACCGGCAGGCAGGGCTTGGGGGCCTGGGGCCGGACTGGATGGTGGGTGAAGGCGCCGCCCTGTCCATGATCGATACCGTGCCGCCGCGCGGCCACTTTGCCCACTCCCACGTCCGGCTCCTGCCGGACGGGACGTACCAGGCCGACGTCGGGACCGCCGAGTTCGGCAACGGCACCACCACGGTGCACGCCCAGCTCGCTGCTACGGCACTGTCCACCGAGGCGTCCAAAGTGGTGGTCCGGCAGTCCGACACGGACCTGGTGGAGCACGATACCGGTGCGTTCGGGTCCGCCGGCACGGTGGTGGCAGGCAAGGCGACCCTGGCCGCCGCGGAAGAGCTGGCCGTCCGGATCCGGGCATTCGCCGCGGGCATTCGGCAGACCCAGGCCTCTGCCTGCATCCTTGACGCGGACGCGGTGGTGGTCGACGGAACCCCCGTGGCACTGGCGGAACTGGCGCAGGCCGCCGCGGATGCCGGCGTCGAACTTGCTGCCGAGGGGCGCTGGGGCGGCACGCCGCGCTCGGTCGCATTCAACGTGCACGGGTTCCGGGTGGCCGTGAACCGCGGCACCGGCGAGCTGAAGATCCTGCAAAGCGTCCAGGCGGCCGACGCCGGCGTGGTGGTCAACCCCCGGCAGTGCCGCGGCCAGATCGAAGGCGGGATTGCCCAGGCCCTTGGTGCCACGCTGTACGAGGAAGTGGTGGTCAACGACGCCGGGAAGGTCACCACGGACATCCTCCGCCAGTACCACATCCCCACCTTCGCGGACGTCCCGCGCAGCGAGGTGTACTTCGCGGACACCAACGACAAGATGGGGCCGCTGGGAGCCAAGTCCATGAGCGAAAGCCCATTCAACCCGGTGGCGCCGGCGCTCGCCAACGCCATCCGGAACGCCACCGGAATCCGGTTCGCGTCCCTGCCCATCGCGAGGGACAGGATCTACCTGGGGCTCAAGGAGGCCGGGCTGGTGCCCAGGCTGGAGCGGGTCCGTTCCTAGGGAAACCGATGGCCATACCTCCGCTTGTGCGGGCCCAGCCCGGGGCCGGATCTGACCCCGGGCTGCATCGTTGCATATAGTCGGGGGATGGAACAGCGGATTTTAGGCAAGACCGGACGGAATGTGTCCATCGTGGGGCTGGGTACGTGGCAGCTCGGCGCGGACTGGGGCAACGTGGACCCGGCGCAGGCGCAGGCAATCCTGGCGGCTTCCGCGGAAGCGGGGGTCACCTTCTTTGACACCGCCGACGTCTACGGTGACGGACGCAGTGAGCAGGCCATCGGCAAGTTCCTTGCGGACAACCCGGGCCTCGGCATCACCGTGGCCACGAAGATGGGCCGCCGGATGGAGCAGCGGCCGGAGAACTACAACCTGGCCAACTTCCGCCAGTGGGTTGACCGGTCCCGGAAGAACCTGGGCACCGACACCCTGGACCTGGTCCAGCTGCACTGCCCGCCCACTCCCGTCTACAGCAACAACGAGGTGTACGACGCCCTGGACACCCTGGTGTCCGAAGGGGCCATCAAGAACTACGGGGTCAGCGTCGAACGGACGGACGAGGCCCTCGAAGCCATCCGCCACGACGGAACTGCCTCGGTCCAGATCATCCTGAACGCCTTCCGGCTCAAGCCCCTGGATGAGGTCCTTCCGGCTGCCAAGGCTGCGGGCGTGGGCATCATTGCGCGTGTGCCGCTGGCCTCCGGCCTGCTGTCCGGCAAGTACTCCAAGGACACCACCTTCGCTGAGAACGACCACCGGAACTACAACCGCAAGGGCGAAGCCTTCGACGTCGGCGAAACCTTCTCCGGCGTGGATTACGAGCTTGGCCTGAAGGCCGTGGCCGAGTTTGAGCAGCTGGTGCCGGAAGGGGCAACCACCGCCCAGGCTGCCATCGCCTGGATCGCGGCCCAGGACGGCGTCAGCACCGTGATTCCCGGCGCCCGCAACGTGGAGCAGGCCCGTTCCAACGCAGCCGCGGCTGCCGTCAACACTGGTAAAGAGTTCGACGACGGCGTCCGTTGGATCTATGACCACTACTTCCGCGAGGCCGTCCACCCTCGCTGGTAGCAAGCTTTAGGGCAGCCCTGCGGGCGCCTGCGGGGCAAGGAGTTGATCGGTGACCAAGAGGTCGGATTACAGGGCAGCCCTGGAATCGCTTCCGCCCGGACAGTGGTTGGCCTACCTTGACGCTGAGTCCGGCCTGCCCGGCCCGCGCGGCAACATTGAGTTGGCGGAGGCTTTTGCCGATGTGGCGGACCCCGGGCTGATAGAGGCCTGTGTGGAGAGTCCGGACGAATACCAGGCCATGTGCGGTGCCGTGGGCCTTGGCCGATTGCTTGTTGAGGGCCGGCAGGGTGCCGCCGAGACATTACGGGGCCTTGCTGCGGACAATCGCTGGCGGGTCCGCGAAGGTGTTGCCATGGCACTGCAGAGGCTCGGTGATGCGGACATGCCGGCATTGTGGACCCTGGCGGCGGAATGGCTCGGCGATGGTCCCTTGGTCCAGCGGGCCGTGGCTGCCGGTATCTGTGAACCCCGGCTGCTGCGCACCCCCGAGGATGCAGGAAGGGCGGTGGACGTCCTGGACAAGATCACCGCCGCCATTGCAGGAGCCGATCCCGGCTTGCGGCGAACTGAGGAATTCCGCGTGCTGCGGCAGGGCCTCGGATACTGCTGGAGCGTCGCAGTCGCCGCCGCCCCGGACAAGGGATTCGGGTACCTGGAGAAATGGGCCGTGAGCCCCGACAAGGACGTGCGCTGGATCCTGCGCGAGAACCTTAAGAAGGCGCGCCTCGCGAGAGCTGACCAGGCTGCGTGTGAACGCCTGGCCGCACGCTTGGAAGAACCGGGCGAATGAGTGCTCCTGCCATCGCGGCATTCGTTGAGCAGCTTGCAGTCGTTGACACGGGTGCTGCGGCCAATAATTTCTTCAACCACGCAGTTCCGGAGAATGCGCTCCGCCGCCGTAACCTGGAGATCTACCTGCAGGAGATGCTGGACCGCCGGCCCAAGGTACTGCTGGTGGGCGAGGCACCAGGCTTTAGGGGCATGCGTATCACCGGAGTGCCCTTCACCAATAGAGTCATCCTCGGAGGCCCCGCCAACAGCTTCGGGCTCTTCGGCCCCGGAAAGGGCTACGTGCTGCCGCCCGAAGCCGCGGGGGTTGCCGCGGAGCCCACGGCCACGGTGCTCTGGCAGGTCCTCGAAGAGGTGGATGTCCTCCCACTCCTGTGGAGCGCCTTTCCCTGGCATCCGCACCAGCCCGGCAGGCCCCTGTCCAACCGCACGCCCAGGCCCTCCGAGACGAAACTCGGAACCCCTTTCTGGCAGGAGCTTTCGGAACTGTTCGGCATCAGTACCATCCTGGCGGTGGGCAATGTGGCCCAGCACAGTCTGCAACGCAGCGGCCTTGACGTACCGAAGATCCGGCATCCCGCCCATGGGGGCAGGTCCGGGTTCAAACGGGGGCTGGAACAGTTGCTGGAAAGTGGGACGCAGGTTTGAGCTGAACGCTTCATCGCCAGAATGTCGTACCCCCTTGTCATGATGGGTTTATGGGGTCAGCGGCGGTGGTGAAGGCGTTCGGGGAGATCCGGGCTGCCCTTGCCGTGCTGAATGCTGAGGTGGATGGGGCCGGTGCGGTGCCGTTTTCTGCGGCTGATCCGTTGGCGGGGTTGGCGGATGGGTGCCTGGATATTTTGGCCGGTGCCCGGGAGGTGGAGGCCGGGTTCGCGGGGTTGAAGGCAAGGGCTGCGGTGAAGTATTCGGAGGCTGCTTGTGCTGTGGCGGGTCCGGATGTGCCGGTGGTGGCGCAGGAGATGGCGGTCACGGCCGAGATCGGGTGTGTGTTGGCGCTGGGGCCGCGGGCCGCGGGGTCGTTCCTGGCCACCTCGCACGCCGTCACGGCGACGTTGCCGCTGACCTTGGCGGCTTTGCAGGCCGGGACGATTTCATGGCAGCACGCGGTGGTGATGGCCGATGAAACCGCCGGCCTGGATGCTGCCGGGGCGGCGGCGTTGGAAGCCCATTTCCTGGACCCGGACGCCCCAGACCCGGCGCGGGGGTGCCCGGCCGGGGAGTTGCCGGCGCACCGGTTCCGGGTCAAGGCCCGGACATGGAGGGAATGCCACCACGCCGAGAGCATCGAGAAGCGGCACGCCCAGGGGGTGGCGGAGCGGCGGGTGGAGTTCCGGCCGGACCGGGACGGGATGGCCTGGCTGTCCGCGTACCTGCCCGCGGACCAGGCGCTTGCCGGGTGGAACCGGCTCACCGCCGTCGCCCGGTCCCTGCAGGGCCCAGACGAACGCCGGACCCTGACCCAGCTCCGCGCGGACCTGTTCACGTCCGCGGTTCTGGGCAGCACGACTCCTGCCAGCCCGGACGTCCACGGGACGTCCGCCAGCAGGGAGGCCAGGACGACTTCCGCCGGCATGCAAGCTCGGGAGAGCGCAGCCGGAAGTGTTGAAGAAACAGATGTCCCGCCGACATCAATAAGGGCGCAGGTGCTGGTCACGGTTCCCGTGTTC
>NZ_JWTB01000038.1 GCF_000813845.1 Pseudarthrobacter phenanthrenivorans | reverse complement strand
AGTTCTCAAACAACAGACACAATTCGAATACTCACCGGAATCAATTCTTAGAAGAATTTCTATTCCGTATTTCTTCGCTGCGATGTTTTTATCTTATTTCATTCATATTCACTTTTGCAAATCCGGTTGTTTTCCCGGAATTCACCCAGTGGAATGAATCCGCCCAGCAGAATGAGAAGCATTCTTCGTTCCATGCACCGCATGGCCGAGAATTGCTTCTCAATATCAGTTGGGGGTTTGTCACCACTCAGCGGCGGCGACTCAGAAAACAATACACGCCCTCCGACAGCCGTGCAAATCGGCTGCCGAAAGGCGTGCATGAAGCTATTGAAGGTGCTAGGGAACCAGCACTTCCACGGTGGCAAGGTTCTTCTTCCCCCTGCGCAGGAGGAGGTACTGGCCATGCAGGAGCTCCGACTCGGAGATCACAGCGTCAGGATCCGAGACTTTCTCGTTGTTCACGTAGGCCCCGCCCTCACCCACCGTGCGGCGGGCGGCGGACTTGCTTTCGGAAAGGCCGGAGGCAACCAGCAGGTCCACGATCCCCATCTCATCCACCTGCACAGTGGTGGAAGGAAGTTCGGAAGTGGCCGCCTGCAGCGTTGCCTTGTCCAGGGTGGACAGGTCACCGTTCCCGAACAGCGCAGCCGAAGCGGCGATGACCTTTTCGGTCGCTTCCACACCGTGCACCAGGGAGGTCACTTCGAACGCCAGCTTCCGCTGCCCTTCACGGGCGAACGGACGCTCGGCCACCGACACCGCGAGCTCGTCGATCTCGGCGCGTGTCAGGAAGGTGAACACCTTGAGCCGGTCCACCACGTCAGCGTCGGCCGTGTTAAGCCAGAACTGGTAGAAGGCGTAGGGGCTGCACATGCCTGCGTCCAGCCAGATGGCGTTGCCCTCGCTCTTGCCGAACTTGGTCCCGTCCGAGTTGGTGATCAGCGGCGTGCCAAGGGCGTGGACGCTCTTGCCCTCCACCTTGCGGATCAGTTCCGTACCGCTGGTCAGGTTGCCCCACTGGTCCGAGCCGCCGGTCTGCAGCACGCAGCCGTAGTCACGGTACAGCTGCAGGTAGTCCATGCCCTGCAGGATCTGGTAGCTGAACTCCGTGTAGCTGATACCTTCCTCGGAGTTCAGGCGTGATGCCACCGCATCCTTGCGCAGCATGGTCCCCACCCGGAAGTGCTTGCCCACTTCACGCAGGAAATCGATGGCGCTCAGCGGCGCGGTCCAGTCCAGGTTGTTGACGATCCTGGCGGCGTTGTCGCCCTCGAAGCTAAGGAAGCGGCTGACCTGGGCCTGCAGGTAGCCAACCCACTCCGCCACCGTGCCCTTGGTGTTCAAGGTACGTTCCGCCGTCGGCCGGGGGTCGCCGATCATGCCGGTGGAGCCGCCCACCAGCCCCAGCGGCTTGTGTCCGGCCAGCTGGAGCCGCCGCATCACCAGCAGCTGCACCAGGTTCCCCAGGTGCAAGCTGGGCGCGGTGGGGTCGAAGCCGCAATAGTACGTGACCGGCCCGTCGGCGAGGAGCTTTTCAAGCTCCGCTTCGTCGGTGGAGACATGGACCAGCCCACGCCACTTCAGTTCCTGCCAAATGTTGGCGAATGTGGGATCGTTGCGCTGCGGTTCGAGGTTGTTCAGTTCTGGCACGCTTCCTAAGTTAGCAGTAAGGCCCGAGGCCCCGTCAGCCGGCGATCCCGGCGGGCACCGGCTGAGAGGCAATCAGCCGCAAGCGCTGCGTGGCGCGGGTCATCGCCACATACAGGTCCCCCACCTTGCCGTGTTCATGGTTGAGCATCACGGACGGCTCCAGGACCACGACGCCGTCGAACTCCAGGCCCTTCGCCTCCCGGGGGCTGATGACCACGATGTCCTGCTCGTAACTGCCGGCGCCCGTCCCGATCCTGCACCCGTACACCCCACGCAGCGCGGCAGTGGCCGCAGGCAGGAGGTCACCGTCGGCAATCACGGCGAGCAGGCCGCCGTCGAGCGCTTCAAGTTCCTCCGGCAGCACCTCCACCAGCCGGTCCACGATCCCGCCGTCCGCCACTTCGTCGATGATCGGTGCCCAGCGCCCTTCCCGGACTGCCTTGGGCGCGGAGACCACCAGGCCCGCTGCGTTGGCCATCCGGACGGCAGCTTCGGCGATCTGCGAGGGCGTGCGGTAGTTGACGGTGAGCTCCTCCAGCTGCCAGCGGTCCCCGAACATGGGCCCCAGCGCCCCCTGCCAGGAGTTGGCGCCGGCCACGGAACTGGTCTGCGCAATATCCCCCACGATGGTGAAGGACTTCAGCGGGCAGCGGCGGACCAGCAGCCGCCACTGCATGGGCGAAAGCTCCTGCGCCTCGTCCACCACGATGTGCCCAAAGGCCCACGTGCGGTCGCTGGTGGCGCGCTCGGCCGCGGTCAGGCGTGCTTCCTGCTCCTGGTTCTGCTCGGCAAGCTCCTCTGCAGACATCAGCGGGTCCACGCCGGCCGCCTGCATGTTCACCAGGGTTTGCTTGGCATTGGCCAGGTCCCGGGCACGGTCGTGTTCCTGCTGCGCCAGCCCCCGCCCTGCAGCGGGGTCCAGTTCACCGAGCAGTTCGGCTGCTTCGTCCAGCAGCGGGACGTCGGACTCGGTCCACGGGGCATCGGCGGGACGCTGCAGCAGTGCCCGTTCGGCGGGCGTCAGGTTGGGGGTGCAGAACTCGAGGATTTCCGGCTTGCTGAACAGATCAGTGATCAGCTTCTCCGGGGTCATGGGCATCCAGCACAAATTCAGCGCGATCCGCACATCGCGTGCAGTGCGGACGTCCTCGGCCAGGTAGGAACGGTCTGCGTTGTTGCCGAGGTTGCCGGCTTCGACGAGTTCGGTCATCTGTTCGGTCAGTTCGCGCAGCAGGATCTTCACGAACGTCACGCGGGCCTCGTTGTACGGCTTGCCGGTGGCGCGCGCCCGTTCGCGGGCGCGCCGTACCTGCCGGGGCGTCAGGGTGAGCTTGCGCCCGTCCACCTCAAGGATCCGGTTCTGCGCCGGGACGCGCATCCGGTTGGAGACGGCGTTGGCCACGATGGCAGCCATGTCCAGGCGCCCCTTGATGGCGGCAACATCCGCGTCGGCTTCGGGGACTGCGTTGATGCCGGGCATCAGGCGGCCCAGGCTGGCCATGACCACGCCCGTCTCGCCCAGGGAGGGCAGCACCCGCTCGATGTATTTCATGAACGACGACGACGGTCCCACCAGCAGCACGCCGGCACTCTTGAGCCGGTCACGGTGGGTGTACAGCAGGTAGGCGGCACGGTGCAGGGCCACGGCCGTTTTTCCCGTGCCAGGGCCGCCCTGGACCACGACGGCACCGGAGATGGAGGACCGGATGATGCGGTCCTGTTCGGACTGGATGGTGCTGACGATGTCCGACATGCGGCCGGTGCGCTTGGAGTTCAGTGCGGCCAGCAGGGCGCCCTCGCCCTGCAGCGACTCATCCTCGGTCAGCATGTCCGCGTCCAGGACGTCATCCTCGATGGCTTTGACGTCACGCCCCTGCAGGATCAGGTGCCGGCGGCGGCGGACGCCCTGCCGGTCGAAGGCCGTGGCCTGGTAGAAGTGGCCGGCCTCGGGGGCACGCCAGTCCACCATCAGCCGCTGCAGGTCCTCGGTGGTCAGCCCGATACGGCCGATGTACTGGGCTTCACCGGAGTCCAGGTCCAGGCGGCCGAACACCAGCCGGTCATCGACGGCGTCCAGCTGGGCCAGGCGGTCTTCATACAGTGCAGCGAACGCATCACGTTCCGAAACGTTCTGCATGGTGCCCACGGCTCCGGCGCGCCGCACCTGTGCCAGCTGGCGGCGCTTTTCCTCCCGGAGTTCCTCCAGCCGGGCATACAGGCCGGCTACATACTCCCGTTCGTGGGCCAATTCGGCGTCGTGCATCAACGTTCCCCTATCGCGAAAGACAGACCGTCCATTCTACAACCATTTCCCTTAACGCCGGTGAAACGTTGCAGGAGGCAGCGGACCGACGGACTGCTTCCGGATCCGGGGCTTGGCCGCCTTGTACTTGGAGACGGTCGGGTCGCCGGTGAGCCAGAACCGCCACGCGTATTCCTCTGATCCGCCGGCGCCGGCCACGCCCACCCGCGGACCGGAACTGACCGGCCCGGGGGTGCCGGAGGGAAGTTCCAGCGCGAAGGGTGGCGCCAGGGCGTCGCGGCCGCTGTCCGCCGTCGTCAATCCCAGCGCCTTGGCCAGGCGGGCCGGCCCGCTGGCCAGGTCGGCGGGGCTTTTCGACGTCGGGCGGCGCCGTTGTGCCAGCCCGATGCCGTCCACGATCTCCCCCGCCCGCAGCAGCAGGGCGGACGCGACGCCGGCCGGCCCGCACACGATGTTGGTGCAGTGGTGCATGCCGTAGGTGAAGTAGACGTAAAGGTGCCCGGCCGGGCCGAACATCGGCGCATTGCGGGGTGTGGGGCCGCGGTAGGTGTGCGAGCCGGGGTCGGGGTGCAGGGAGTCCTCCGGTCCCATGTAGGCCTCCACCTCGGTCAGCCTGACGGATACGGCTCCGTCGCGGGACTCGTGGGTCAACACGGCGCCCAGCAATTGCGGGGCAAGCTCGCGGGCATCCCCGGACAGCAGGTCACGAAGCTGCTCCCGGGCCGGCATGCTCTGGTTCATTCGTAGACCTTACCCGGATGCCGGGGTTTTCATCCGCCTGCAGAATCGGCGCCCGGCGCCCGGTTCCGGACGTTCACGGCCCTGTCCGATTTCCGCTAGAAGCAGTGCGCGTCGGCTGGCAGGATGGAGGAATGGACTTCTGGCAGCGCTACCGGGCAATCGATGCCCGCGACCCCCGGTTCGACGGCCAGTTCTTCACCGCCGTCCGCACCACGGGAATCTACTGCCGCCCCTCCTGCCCGGCCCGGACCCCCAAACCGTCCAACGTGACGTTCTACGAGACGTCCGCCGCGGCCCATGAGGCCGGCTACCGCGCCTGCAAGCGCTGCCTGCCGGAGGCGGTTCCGGGCACCCCGGCCTGGAACGTGCGGCAGGACATTGCAGGCCGGGCCATGCGCCTGATCAACGACGGCGTGATCAACCGGGACGGGGTGGCGGGCCTCGCCGCCCGCCTGGGGTACTCGCCGCGCCAGCTCAACCGGATCCTGGGGCAGGAGCTCGGTGCAGGTCCCTTGGCGCTGGCCCGTGCTGCACGGGCGCAGACGGCCCGGACGCTGCTGGTGTCCACGGGCATGAAGCTGGCCGACATCGCCTTCGCCGCCGGCTTCAGCAGCGTGCGGCAATTCAACGACACCATCGCCGAGGTGTTCGACATGACGCCCACGGCACTGCGCAACACGGTCCGGCATGGCGCTGCCGGCGGCGCTGCGGCGGCAGGCACGACTGCACTGGTGCTGGGCCTGCCCTACCGGCCACCCTTCGATTCCGGCATCTTCACCTTCCTTGCCGTGCGTGCCATCCCCGGGATCGAGGAAGGCACGGCCACCTCCTACGCGCGCACCCTGCGGCTGCCCCACGGCGACGCGCGCTTCCGGGTGGAGTACGACGCCGGCGCCCGGGAACGGCCGTTGACCCTCACCGTCGGCGCGGTGGACCTCCGCGACCTACCCGCCCTGCTCAGCCGGGTGCGGCGGCTCTTCGACCTCGACGCCGACCCCGGCGCGATCGACGGCACGCTCGGCGCCGACCCCCGGCTGGCTGCCTCCGTTGCCGCGGCACCGGGGATGCGGATGCCGGGAGCAGTGGATCCGCAGGAACTCCTGGTCCGGGCCATGGTGGGCCAGCAGGTCACGGTGGCGGCGGCCCGCACCGCACTGACCCGGCTGTCCGCGGCCGGCAGCCCCAGCAGCACACCCGGCGAAGGCCTGGAGCGGCTGTTTCCCACTCCTGCCCAAACGGCGGCCGCCGGACACCTGCTCAGCGGCCCGAAGCGGCGGACGGAGTCACTGCTCCATGCGGCCTCGGCCATGGCGTCGGGGCACCTGGAGTTCGGGTACGGTGACGACCTTCCGGGCCTCACCGCCGCGCTGCTCCCCCTGCCAGGCGTAGGACCCTGGACCGTTGGCTACGTGGCCATGCGGGTCCTGGGCGCCCCGGACATTTTCCTCGCCAATGACGCCGCGGTGCGGAACGGGATCCGAGCCCTTGATAATGGTGGCAACGCCCTCAGCCCGGACTTCCGGGAAACCAGCCCGTGGCGTTCCTACGCCACCATGCACCTCTGGCGGGCCGCCGCCAAGCCCGCCCCCACACCAGCCGTTCCCGTGAAAGGGATGCCATGAAAGCCCAACTCCTGCAGCTGTCCACGCCGGACGGCCCGTTCACCATCCTTGCCACGGAGGGCGTGGTTCTCGCCTCGGGCTGGACGGCCGGCCTCCCCGAACTGGCCGGACAGGTCCATCCCGCGCTGCGTCCCGATGCCGTGGAAGAGGTGGCGGACCTTGGCGGAATCTCAGCCGCCGTCGAAGCCTTCTATGCGGGCGACCCTGCTCCGGCCATGGCGGTGCCCGTCCGCCAGCGGTCCGGCCCGTTCCGGGCGCACGCCTGGGATGTCCTCCGCCAGGTCAAGCCCGGCGCCCCCGTCACCTACAGCGAGTATGCCGCGCTTGCAGGGAATCCGAAGGCGGTCCGGGCTGCCGCCAGTGCCTGCGCCTTCAACGCGGCGGCCCTGTTCGTTCCCTGCCACCGGGTGATCCGGACCGACGGCTCGCTGGGTGGTTTCCGTTGGGGCCTGCGGGTCAAGGAGAGCCTGCTGGCCCGCGAGGCCGCCTGGTTACTTCCCGGGTTCCGGCATCGCTGACGGCCACGGCAGCAGGGCCGGGAGGTCGGTGCCGTCCCCGGCGGCGGTGGCGCGGAGGCTGTCCAGCGATGGCTGCCGCCCCGCGAGCCACGCGGCGATGTCGGTAATCATGCCGCTGACGACGACGGTGCTGCCGCCCGAGCCGAGGGCCAGCGGGGGAAGTGCCACTGGCTGCAGGACGAGCCGGGTTTCCACGGGAACGCGGGCGGCCAGGAAGTCGAAGAGGTGGGAGCAGAAGTCCCTGTTCCAGACCTCAGGTCCGGTGCCGGCGTCCAAATCGGCGGTGTGGATGACGAGTTCCCGCCAGAGCGCCAGCCCGGCGTCGAAAATCACGCCGTCGCGGAACGCGATGGGAGTCTGCCACCCGTTCCGGTCCAGCGCGTCGAAGGCGGCCAGTACCCGGTGCAGCGCGGTGGTTACGTCGTTCCTGTGCTGGGCAAGGCTGTGGCCTGCCGCGAGATCGATGGCGCGGTTGCGCCCCTCCGCGCCGCCGTCGTACAGCTCCACCTTTTCGCCCTGGCGGCCGTACTCCACCTGGCGGGCGAGGGCGTCGCAGATGCCGGCGATGTGGGCCAGCAGGTGGCCGCGGCTCCACCCGGGAAGGGTTGACGGCGCCTTGTCGCCGCCATCGGGGATGCGCTCCATGGCGGCGGACAGCGCATCGGCTGCCTTGTGCAGTTCAGCGAGGAGGACGTCGGGGGATGGTGAGGTCATCCGGCCAGCCTAGCGGAGCAGCCGGCTGGCCCGGGGCCTATTCAAGCGGCGTTCCGTCCGGCCCGACGCGGTGGCGGACATGCCGGCCGTCGTTGCTGGCCTGCCAGAACTCGATCTCGACGGGCTGCAGCGCGTAGAGCTGCCAGTTCGGGTTGTCGCTGCCGTCCGCGCGCGGCCGTTCGTGCCAGTCCATGCTGGAGGCCTCCGCGGACAATTCGGCCACGCTGCCGGCCAGCCGGACCTGCCGGCCCAGGGCGGGCCAGTAGAAGTTCATCGCGGCCCTGGGCGCGGCCGCAAGCTCCCGGCCCTTGCGGGAGGTGCGGGACGTGGCGAAGTGCCAGCCGTCGTCGTCAATGTTTTTCAGGATGAGCATCCGCGAGGACGGCTGCGGGCCCGCGCCGCCAGCCGTGCCCACCGTGGCCAGGCTGAAGGCGTGCGGCTGCTGCTCCCCCGCGTCCAGGGCCTCATCCAGCCACTGCTTGAAAAGCAGCGCCGGATCCTGCGGCGCGTTCTCCGGCTCGAAGCCGGGCAGGTCGGACGGGAAGTCGGGCAGGGTGCGAAGGAACTTGCGGAACGTTTCGCTCATGGACCCAGCCTAGCGGCGGGTCAACGGTCCTCAACCCTCAACGCCTGCCCACGTTCTGCACTCAAAACGCCGACGCCCGCCCACTTCCGTGAAGGAAGTGAGCGGGCGTTTCCCAACAACGTGCAGGAAGTGAGCGGCTGTCCTAGCCGGCGTACTCCCGGACGGCTGCAAGCTCGGCTTCCAGCGCGGTGAGCTGGCGTTCGACGGCGGCCGGTGCCGTGCCGCCCTGAGAGTTGCGGCTGTTGAGCGATCCTTCGGTGGAGAGCACGGACCGGACCTCGGGGGTCAGGTGCGCCGAGATGGCGGCGTACTCTTCGTCCGTGAGGTCCCACAGCTCCACGCCGCGGGACTCCGCCTGCTTGACGGCGGCACCGGACAGTTCATGAGCCTCGCGGAACGGCACGCCCTGGCGGACCAGCCATTCGGCGATGTCCGTGGCCAGCGCGAAGCCCTGCGGGGCCAGCGACTCCATCCGCTCGGTGTTGAAGGTCAGGGTGGCGATCATCCCGGACACGGCCGGGAGCAGCAGCTCCAGGGTGTCGGCGGCGTCGAACACCGGTTCCTTGTCCTCCTGCAGGTCGCGGTTGTACGCCAGCGGCAGGCCCTTGAGCGTGGCCAGCAGCCCGGTCAGGTTGCCGATCAAACGCCCTGCCTTGCCGCGGGCCAGCTCGGCGACGTCCGGGTTCTTCTTCTGCGGCATGATCGAGGACCCCGTGGAGTAGGAGTCATGCAGCGTGACGAAGGAGAACTCCTTGGTGGCCCAGAAGATGACTTCCTCTGAGATCCGGGACAGGTCCACGCCGATCATCGAGCAGACCCAGGCGAACTCGGCGAAGACGTCGCGGGAGGCGGTGCCGTCGATCGAGTTGTGCACGGCGGAGAAGAACCCAAGGTCGGCCGCCACCGCTTCCGGGTCCAGCCCCAGCGAGGAACCGGCCAGGGCGCCGGAGCCATACGGCGAGACGCCGGCGCGCTTGTCCCAGTCCTGCAGCCGCTGCACATCGCGCAGCAGGGCCCAGGCATGGGCCAGCAGGTGGTGGCTGAGCAGGACCGGCTGCGCGTGCTGCAGGTGCGTCCGTCCCGGCATGGCCACGCCATGGTGGGCCTTGGCCTGCTCCACGAGCGCGTCCACGGTGGCCAGGACACCGCGGGCGATGATCCGGGCGTGGTCACGCAGGAACATACGGCCCAGGGTTGCCACCTGGTCGTTGCGGGACCGGCCGGCCCGGAGCTTGCCGCCCAGGTGGGCGCCGGCACGCTCGATCAGGCCACGCTCCAGCGAACCGTGCACGTCCTCATCGGACGCCGCCGGCAGGTAGGCGCCGGATGCCACGTCCTCGTCCAGCTGCGTCAGGGCCGCGAGCATGCCTTCCAGTTCGGCGTCGTCCAGCAGCCCGGCCTTGTGCAGCACGCGGGCATGCGCCTTGGAACCGGCGATGTCGTAGCGCGCCAGCCGCCAGTCGAAGTGCGTGGACTTGCTCAGTGCCGCCAGGGCGTCGGCGGGGCCGCCGGCGAACCGGCCGCCCCACAACGCTCCCGCATTCGTGGCTTCGGTCTTTTGCTCAGCCACAGGGGCTACTTCCCTGCGACCCGGATGTCGCGGCCGGAGGCAACCTTGGCGGACATGCCCCACAGCTCGATGAAGCCCTTGGCCATGGACTGGTCAAAGGTGTCACCGGTGTCGTAGGTGGCCAGCGAGAAGTCGTACAGCGAGGTCTCGGAGCGGCGGCCGTTGACGATGGCCTGGCCGCCGTGCAGGGTCATGCGGATGTCGCCGGAGACGTACTTCTGCGTGTCCTCGATGAAGGCGTCCAGGGAGCGCTTCAGCGGGGAGAACCACTGGCCGTCGTAGACCAGCTCGGCCCAGCGCTGGCCCACGGTGGCCTTGAAGCGGGCCTGCTCGCGCTCGATGGTGATGTCCTCGAGGTGCTTGTGGGCGGTGATCAGCGCCATGGCGCCGGGTGCTTCATAGATCTCACGGGACTTGATGCCCACCAGGCGGTCCTCAACAACGTCGATGCGGCCCACGCCCTGCGCGCCCGCGCGGCGGTTGAGTTCCTTGATGGCCTGCAGCGGAGTGACCTTGACGCCGTCGATCGCCACCGGAACGCCGGCTTCGAAGGAGATGATGACCTCATCCGGTGCCGGCGGGAATTCCGGCGTGGCGGTGTAGTCGTAGATGTCCTTGGTGGGGGCGTTCCAGATGTCCTCGAGGTAGCCGGTTTCGACGGCGCGGCCCCAGACGTTCTGGTCGATCGAGTACGGGTTCTTCTTGGTGGTCTCGATGGGCAGTCCCTTTTCCTCGGCGAAGGCGATGGCCTTGTCGCGGGTCAGGGCGAGGTCACGGACCGGTGCGATGCACTTCAGGTCCGGGCCCAGGGTCTGGATGCCCACTTCGAAGCGGACCTGGTCGTTGCCCTTGCCCGTGCAACCGTGGGCCACGGTGGTGGCGCCGAATTCGCGGGCAGCCTTCACCAGGTGCTTGACGATGACCGGGCGTGAGATGGCGGAGACCAGCGGGTAGTGGCCCTGGTAGAGGGCGTTGGCCTTCAGGGTGGGGACGCAGTACTCGTTGGCGAACTCGTCCGAGGCGTCGGCGACGTAGGCTTCCACGGCGCCGCAGCCGAGGGCGCGCTGGCGGATGGTTTCCAGCGATTCGCCGCCCTGTCCGACGTCGACCGCCACGGCGATGACCTCGGCACCGGTGGCTTCACCGATCCAGCCGATGGCGACGGAGGTGTCCAGGCCGCCGGAGTAGGCCAGCACAATGCGTTCAGTCACTTTAGATGCTCCTTGTTGGGGTTTGGTGGTTGATTGTCTTCAAGCTTATTGCCCGGCTTCCTCGGCCATTTGCAGGAAGCGGGCAGCGAGGTCCGGGCCGCCGAGCGGATCGCGTGACACCAGCAGGACGGTGTCGTCACCGGCGATAGTGCCCAGGATGGACGGCATGACGGAATGGTCGATGGCCAGGGCCAGGAAATTCGCCGCGCCGGGTGGTGTCCTCAGGACCGCGATGTTGGCCGAGGCTTCGGCTGTGACCAGCAGTTCGCTGCAGAGCCGGGCCAGCCGGGCGTCGAGGATTTCCTGGGTGACGCCGCTTTTGGCAGCCCGTTCGCCGCCCTCACCGGGTACCGCATAGACTAGGACGCCTTCCTTGCCGCGGACGCGGACGGCGCCCAGTTCCACCAGGTCGCGGGACAGCGTGGCCTGGGTGACCTGTACGCCGTCGTCCGCAAGCAGCGCCGCCAGTTCAGCCTGGGAACGCACGGACTGCCCGGTGAGGATCGCGGTGATGCGGGCCTGCCGGGCGGTCTTGGTGGCCGGGCTGGTGCCCGGTGAGGAAGGCTGGGCGGACACTAGAAGGTGCTCTCTCCGGTGCCTTCCACCGGCGACAGGCCTTCGACGTACGCAAGGCCGGACCGGTGCATCAGCCAGGCCATCAGCGCCTTCTGGGCGTGCAGGCGGTTTTCCGCCTCGTCCCAGACGATGGACTGCGGGCCGTCAATCACCTCGGCTGAGATTTCGTAGCCCCGGTAGGCGGGCAGGCAGTGGAGTACGACGGCGTCATCCGCAGCGAGTGCCATGGCACCGGAGTCCACGGAGTACTCCCGGAAAAGCTGCATCCGGGCTTCCTTCTCGGCTTCCTGCCCCATGGACACCCAGGTATCGGTGGCCACGACGTCGGCCCCCTGCAGGGCTTCCTTGGCGTCAGAGGTGATGAGTACGGAGCCGCCGGTTTCGGCAGCACGCTCCTTCGCCGCCGCAACGATCTCCGCCGAGGGGAGGTAGCCTTCAGGGCCGGCGATCCGGACATGCATGCCGGCGGTGACGCCGGCCAGCAGGTACGAGTTGGCCATGTTGTTGGCGGCGTCGCCGAGGTAGCTCATGGTGAGCCCCTTGAGTGCGCCCTTGTGCTCCTTGACGGTCAGCAGGTCCGCCAGGAGCTGGCACGGGTGGTAGTCGTCGCACAGGGCGTTGATGACCGGCACCTTTGAGTTGGCCGCCATGGCCACCAGGCCTGCGTGCGCGCCGGTGCGCCACACGATCGTGGAGACCATCCGTTCCAGGACCTTCGCGGTGTCTTCCACGGATTCCTTGTGGCCGATCTGCGCCTCACCCGGGTTGATGACCAGCGCATTGCCGCCCATGTCCGCGATCCCGGTGGCAAAAGAGACACGGGTCCGGGTTGACGTCTTGTCGAAGATCACGGCCACGGTCTTGCGGCCGTTGCCCTCCGCCGCGAACGGCTGGACGCTGTAGGGGGCAGCCTTCATGCGGGTTGCGAGTTCCAGGACTTCCGCCTGTTCGGCGGGGCTGAGGTCGGTGTCCTTGAGGAAGTGCCGGGTTGCGGTAGTCACTGGGCGTCCTTAGCGGTCTGGAGGATTGCCGGGAAAGCGGCGAGGAAGGTATCGGCTTGGGCCTTGGTGAGGATCAGCGGCGGTGCCAGGCGGATGGTGCGCGGGCCGGGGCTGTTGATAATGAAGCCCGCGTCCAGGGCGGCCTGCACCGCGGCGGGGGCGACGTCGGCGTCCAGATCGAAGCCGATCAGGAGTCCTTCGCCCCTGACCTCGGTGACGCCAGGGATGGCGGCCAGCCCGGAGCGTAGGTGCTCCCCCACCGCCACCACGTTCGCGAGCACGTTCTGGCTCTCCAACGCATGCAGGGTTGCCAGGGCCGCGGCGGTCGCCACCGGGTTTCCGCCGAAGGTGGTGCCGTGCTGGCCTGGGGACAGCAGCGACGACACCTGCGTGCCAAAGGTGATCAGGGCACCAATGGGGAACCCGCCGCCCAGCCCCTTGGCGAGCGTGACGGCGTCGGGGACGATCCCGGCATCTTCGCTGGCCAGCCACTTGCCGGTCCGGCCAATGCCGGTCTGGACCTCGTCCAGGATGAGCAGGGCGCCGGTCCTGGCAGTCAGCTCCCGGGCAGCCCGGAGGTACTCCGCCGAAAGCGGCCGTACACCCGCTTCACCCTGGATTGGCTCGAGGAAAACCGCCGCCACGGTCTCGTCCACCGCGGCCTTGAGCGCCTCAATGTCCCCGAACGGGATGTGCTCCACGCCGCCGGGGAGCGGCTCGAACGGTGCCCGGTAGGCCTCCTTGGCCGTGAGCGCCAGGGCGCCCATGGTCCGGCCGTGGAAGGCGCCCTCGAGGGCAATGATTTTGGTCCGCTTCGTGCCGCCCCCGCCGGTGTTCACGCGGGCAAGCTTGAAGGCGGCCTCATTCGCTTCGGTGCCGGAGTTGCTGAAGAACACCTTGGACCCGGCCGGGGCGTTGGCCAGCGAAAGGAGCTTCTCGGCCAGCGCCACCTGGGTGGGGCTGGTGAAGAAGTTGGACACATGGCCCAGGGTGGCCAGCTGGCTTGCGATCACAGACGTCACGAAGGGGTGGGCGTGGCCCAGGGCGTTGACGGCGATGCCGCCCAGCAGGTCGAGGTACTCCTTGCCGTCGGCGTCCCACACCAGGCAGCCGGCACCGCGGACCAGTACCCGCTGCGGCGCGCCGAACACGTTCATGAGCGAGCTGGAGTAGCGGGACAGCCACTCGGATCCGGCGTGGCCGGTGGTCTCCACGAGCTCCGTGACCGGGGTTTCGATGGACTCAACCACCGGGGTGTCCTTGTTCATGAGTTGCTCTCCTCGTCGGGGACCACCTGGGTGCCGATGCCCGCCGTCGTAAAAGTTTCCAAAAGCATGGAGTGGGCCAGGCGCCCATCCACGATATGGGCGCGTTCCACGCCCTCGTCGATGGCCTTGAGGCAGGCGGCCATCTTCGGGATCATCCCGGATTCGAGCCTGGGCAGCATCTCCCGCAGCTCCGACGCCGTGAGCGAGGAAATCAGGGATGACTTGTCGGGCCAGTTGGCATAAAGGCCTTCGACGTCGGTCAGGATGACCAGCTTGGAGGCGCCGAGGGCGGACGCGACGGCGGCCGCTGCGGTGTCCGCGTTGACGTTCAGGACCTGCCCGGTGGGCTGGAACCGGGCGGTCCCGGCCACGCCGTCGCCGCCGTCCACAATTTCCGGGGCCACGGTGGAGATCACCGGGATGCGCCCGGCGTCGAGGATGTCCACAATGCCTGCGGGGTCGACGCCGACCACCTCGCCCACCAGCCCGAGGTCCACTTCCTCGCCGTCCACCACGGTCCCGGTGCGGACGGCGCGCAGGAGGCCGCCGTCCTCGCCGGACATGCCCACCGCGTAGGGGCCGTGGGAGTTGATGAGGCCCACCAGTTCGCGTCCCACCTGGCCGGTGAGGACCATGCGGACCACCTCCATGGCCTCGGGAGTGGTGACGCGCAGGCCGCCCTTGAACTCGGATTCGATGCCTAGCCGGCCCAGCATGGAGTTGATCTGGGGACCGCCGCCGTGGACCACCACGGGATGGATGCCCACGTGGTGAAGGAAGACGATGTCCTCGGCGAAGGCACGCCGCAGCTCGTCGTTGACCATGGCGTTGCCGCCGTACTTGATCACCATCGTGGTGCCCGCGAACCGCTGAATCCAGGGCAGCGCCTCGATCAGGGTGGCCGCCTTGTCCTGCGCGGCGGACATGCTGGTGTTTTCGCGTGTCTGGGTGTTCATGAGTTCACTTTCCACAGCGGGCTGTGCCTTGGGCGCGCGCTCCTAGCTGGAGTAGGCGCTGTTTTCGTGGACGTAGTCGTGGGTGAGGTCGTTGGTCCAGATGGTGGCTTCCGCATCGCCTGCCTGCAGGTCGATCTCCACCAGCACTTCGCGGGGCTCCAGGTCCACCAGGCCGCGGTCGTCGCCGATGCTGCCGTTGCGGCAGATCTGGACGCCGTTCATGGCCACGTTGAGCTTGTCGGGCTCGAAGGCCGCATCCGTGGTGCCTACGGCCGACAGGACGCGGCCCCAATTGGGGTCCTTGCCGAAGATGGCGGCCTTGAACAGGTTGGAGCGGGCCACGGAGCGGCTGACGGTTTCGGCGTCGGCTTCGCTGGCGGCATTGAACGTGCGGATGGCGATGTCATGGCTGGCGCCTTCGGCGTCCGCAATCAGTTTCCGTGCCAGCTCCGCACAGACCTGCGTGAGGCCGGCGCCAAAGGCTTCCGCGGAGGGCACCGCCCCTGACGCACCGGAGGCCAGCAGGACCACGGTGTCATTGGTGGACATGCAGCCGTCTGAATCGGCACGGTCGAAGGTCACCCGGGTGGCATCGCGGAGCACGACGTCGAGCATCTCGGGCTCCACGACGGCGTCGGTGGTGAGCACCACCAGCATGGTGGCCAGCCCCGGAGCCAGCATGCCGGCGCCCTTGGCGATGCCGCCGATGCTGAATTCCTGGCCGTCGGCGTCGCTGCCGATAAAGAGCGCGGACTTGGGGACGCTGTCGGTGGTCATGATGGCCGTGCCGGCGGCAGGGCCGCCATCAGTGCTGAGCGCCGCGGCAGCGGCCTCGACGCCGGGCAGGATCTTGTCCATGGGCAGCTGCTCGCCGATCAGGCCGGTGGAGCAGACGAAGACGTCGGTGGCGGAAATGCCCAGGACCTCGGCGACTTTTTCCGCGGTGCTGTGGGTGTTCTGGAAGCCGGTGGGTCCGGTGCAGGCGTTGGCCCCGCCGGAGTTGAGGATGACGGCGTCCACGCGGCCGTCGGAGACCACCTGGCGGGACCAATGCACGGGGGCGGCTGCCACCCGGTTGCTGGTGAAGACGGCGGCGGCGGCCTTGGCGGGGCCGTCATTGACGACCAGGGCCAGGTCCGGGTTGCCGGAGGCCTTGAGGCCGGCGGTGACGCCGGCTGCCCGGAATCCCATGGGGGCGGTGATGGTCACGGGGCTACTCCCTGCAGGTTGAGGCCGGCGGTTTCCGGCAGGCCGAGTGCGATGTTCATTGACTGTACGGCGCCGCCGGCGGTGCCCTTGGTGAGGTTGTCGATCACGCAGGTGACGACGACACGCCCTGCGTGGGGGTCGAACACCAGCTGCATGGCCGCATGGTTTGATCCCTGGACGGACTTGGTGGCGGGCCACTGGCCTTCCGGCAGCACATGGACGAAGGGCTCGTCGTCGTACGCTTCCGTCCAGGCCTGCCGCAGCTGGGCCGCCGCGGTGCCGGCCTTGACCTTCGCGGTGGCCGTGGTCAGGATGCCGCGGCTCATCGGCGCCAGTGTGGGCGTGAAGGAGACGGAGACCTTTTCGCCGGCGGCGTTACTGAGCCCCTGCTCGATTTCCGGCGTGTGCCGGTGTCCGCCGCCCACACCGTAGGGGCTCATGGAGCCCATCACTTCGGAGCCGATGAGGTTGACCTTGGCCGCCTTGCCGGCGCCCGAGGTGCCGGACGCGGAAACGATGACGACGTCGTCGGGCTCCAGGAGGCGGGCGGCGAACCCTGGCGCCAGGGCCAGGAGGGAAGACGTGGGGTAGCAGCCGGGCACGGCGATGCGCCTGGCACCTTTGAGGGCCTCCCGCTGGCCGGGCAGTTCCGGCAGCCCGTAGGGCCAGGTGCCGGCGTGGGCGGAGCCGTAGAACTTCTCCCAGGCGGCCGGATCCTCCAGGCGGTGGTCGGCGCCGGCGTCGATGACCAGGGTTCCCTCAGGCAGCTGGGCGGCAATTTCCCCGGAGGCTCCGTGCGGCAGGGCGAGGAACACGACATCATGGCCTGAGAGATTCTCCACCGTGGTGTCCTCCAGGATGCGGCTGGCAAGTCCGTGGAGGTGCGGCTGGAGTTCACCGAGCCGGGATCCTGCATTGCTGTGGGCGGTGATGGCGCCGATGGTCACCCCGGGGTGCCCGGCAAGGAGGCGGAGGACTTCTCCCCCGGCGTAGCCACTGGCTCCCGAGACCGCAACAGAAATAGTCATGCTTCGACTATACAGCAATAGTTATGCATACCTATCGATATTTATGCATGAGAGGGGGTGTGGTTCTTGGCGCAACGGGCGCTGGTGTCCCTACGATGGTTCCGGCAGCCGGGGCCGGAGATTCCGGGTCCCGCGAAAGGAGAGCCATGACGCACGCAATCGTCGCACGGCAGGCAGGCGGACCGGAAGTCCTTGAGTATGCCGAGGTTGAAATCCCGGTTCCCGGGCCGGGCCAGTTGCTGTTCAAGGTGGGGGCGGCCGGTGTCAACTTCATTGACACCTACAAGCGCAGCGGCACCTACAAGGTGCCCTACCCTTTCGTCCCCGGCACGGAGGCGGCAGGCACGGTGGAGGCCGTGGGTGACGGTGTGACCGGCTTCGCCGTGGGTGACCGCGTTGCCACGGCCGAGGGCATCAACTGCTATGCCGACTACGCGCTCGTGGATGAGGATGCGGCACTGCCCGTACCGAAGGGCCTGGACGTCTTCACCGCCGCGGCACTCCCCCTGCAGGGTGCCACCGCCCACTATCTGATCAACTCCACGTTCAAGGTGGAACCGGGGCACACCGTGTTGCTGCATGCCGGCGCAGGCGGTGTTGGGCTCCTCCTGATCCAGCTGCTCAAGGCCAAGGGCGCAAGGGTCATCACCACGGTGTCCAACGATGAAAAGAAAGCCCTTGCCCTGGAGGCCGGGGCGGACCATGTGCTGCGCTACGAGGGCTTCCCGCACCATGTACGCGAACTTACCGGCGGGACCGGCGTTGATGTGGTGTACGACGGCGTGGGGAAGGATACGTTCGACGGCTCGCTGGCTGCGCTGCGGGTGCGCGGCATGCTGGTCCTGTTCGGCGCGGCTTCGGGTCCGGTGCCGCCGTTCGATCCGCAACGGCTCAATGCCGCCGGCTCGCTGTTCCTGACCCGCCCCACGATGGGCCATTACCTGCGGGACGCCGCCGAGCGGCGCTGGCGCGCCGATGAGATTTTTGCCGCCGCGGCCGACGGCAGCCTGAAGGTCCGGATTGGTGCGCGCTACCCGCTGAGCCAGGCCGCCCGGGCACACCGGGACCTTGAGGGCCGCAAGACCACGGGCAAGGTCCTCCTGGTCCCCTGACAAGCATTCATCAGCGAACAGGAAAAGTCCCCGCAACCACCCAGGGTTGCGGGGACTTTTGGCTTCCGGAAGCGCCAGCTAGCGCTGGACGGCCCCAAAGCGTTCGGCAGCGAGGGCTACTGCGCTTTCGCGCGCAGCGGAGGCTTCGTCAGCGGTGAGCGTGCGGTCGGCGGCGCGGAACCGCAGTCCGAAGGCCAGTGACTTCTTCCCGTCCTCGATGCCCTTTCCTGCGTAGACATCGAACAGGGCCACGTCCTCCAGCAGTTCTCCGGCGCCTTCACGCAGCGCGGCGAGGACGTCGTCCGCGGGGACCTCGGCCGGAACCACGAGCGCAACGTCCTGGGTTGCCACCGGGAACGTGGAGATGTGCCGCGCCACGATGACATCAGGTGCTGCCTCGAACAATGCGTCGGCGTCGATCTCCAGCGCAACGGAACGGGCAGGCATGTCCGAGGCGGCGAGCAGCTTGGGGTGCAGCTCCCCGGCGTAACCAACCGTTTCGCCTGTGTGCAGGGAGAGCCGGGCAGCACGGCCGGGATGGAACGCCTGGTGGCTGCCCTGGCTGACCACCAGCTCCACGCCCAGGACGTCGCCGGCGAGGCGGGCGAAGTCCAGGGCGTCGGCCCAGTCCCATACCCGCGGCGTGTGCGCGGCAGCCGCCGGTGAATCGTGGCCGGTGAGGACCGCGGCAACGTGGAACGGCTGCTCGGGGACGCCGTCGTACAGCGCATCCAGCACCTCGTCGGCCGGCTTGGTGCCCAGCGGCGGAATGGATTCGGTGCCCATCTTCTCAGCAGGCAGGAACACCAGGCCGGACTCGAACAGTGCCAGGTCCCGGAAGCCGCGTGAATGGTTCCGCTTGGCCACCTCGATCAGCCCCGGCAGGATGGAGGTGCGCAGGTAGCCCTGCTCTTCGCTGATGGGATTGGCCAGCTTGACGGCACTGCGGCCTGCACCCTCGTCCGCCGTTCCGAAGGTGTCGTTGGCGGCCTTGGAAACGAACGGGTAGGACAGGACCTCGGTGAGCCCGGCGTCCGCCAGGGCCTGGATGAGGCGGCGGCGCTGCTGCTGGACGCGGGTGAGGCCCCGGCCCGGCGGCGCGACAGGAAGCGTGGCGGGAATCTTGTCGTATCCCACCAGCCGGGCAATTTCCTCGGTCAGGTCTTCCTTGGTCTCCAGGTCGCTGCGCCAGCTCGGCGGCGTTACCGTCCAGCCGGCGTCGTGCTTCACCACAACGGCGCCCAGGTCCTCAAGCGAGGTGACGATCTGTTCCCCGGTGAAGTCGATGCCGATCCGTGCGGCGGCGAAGCCTGCGGGCAGTTCGATGCTGACGGTTTCCGGTGCGGTGCCCACGTCGGTTCCGGCGTCGTCGGCCGTACCGCCGGCAAGCTCCACGAGGAGGTCCACCACACGCTGGGCGGCGATGCCGGCCACCTGCCAGTCCACGCCCCGCTCGAACCGCTTGGACGCCTCGGAGGGCAGCTTGTGCCGGCGCCGTGAGCGGCCGATGGACACCTCGTCGAAGTGCGCGGATTCCACCAGGATGTTCGACGTCGAATCGCCCACCTCGGTTGCCGCGCCGCCCATGACGCCGGCGATGCCGATGGCGCCGGAGTCATCGGTGATGAGCAGGTCCTCGGCGTCAAGGGTGCGTTCCTTGCCGTCCAGGGTGGTGATCTTTTCCCCTGCCGCCGCACGCCGCACCACGATGTCACCGGAGAGTTTGTCCAGGTCGTAGCAGTGCGTGGGCTGTCCCAGCTCAAGCATGACGTAGTTGGAAATGTCCACGGGCAGCGAGATGGAGCGGATGCCCGCGAGCCGGAGCCGGGACACCATCCACGGCGGGGTGGGCTTGGTGGCGTCCACGCCGCGGACAGTCCGGGCCACGAAGCGGTCGCAGCCGGGCTTGCCGTAGATGGGGGCGTCGTCGTTGAGCTTGATGCCGTACCCGCCCGACAGTTCCGCAGGCGCCTGGACCTTGGATGCGGGGTCGGTGAAGCCGGTACCGGTGGCGTGCGCGTACTCGCGGGCCACGCCGCGGATGGAGAAGGCGTAGCCGCGGTCCGGGGTGACGTTGATTTCCGCGGCCTGGTCGTACAGGCCCAGCAGCTCCATGGCGTCGGTGCCCACCTCGGGGTCGAGCCCGATGCGGGACAGCACCAGGATGCCGTCGTGGTCTTCGCCGATGCCCAGTTCGCGGACGGAGGCGATCATGCCGGCGGAGAGGTGGCCGTAGGTCTTGCGGGCCGAGATGTGGAAGTTGCCGGGCAGGACGGCGCCGGGCAGGGTGACCACCACCTTGTCGCCTTCCACGAAGTTGTGGGCGCCGCAGATGATGCCCTGCACGCCGGAGGGGTCGATGCCCTCGCCGGCCAGGGTCTGCTCCTGTCCCTCGGGGACAACCCGGACCTGGCACCAGTTGATGGTCTTGCCGTTGGTCTGCGGTTCCTTGACCAAACTCAGGACCTGGCCCACCACGATGGGGCCCTGCAGGGTGTCCGTGGGACGGTGGACGGCTTCCTCCTCGAAACCGACCTTGACCAGCTCGGCCATGACGTCTTCGGCTGTTGCATCGGCCGGTACTGCCGCGAATTCACGCAGCCAGGAAAGTGGGATACGCACTGTTAGATCTCCATCCCGAAGTGCTCGCTGAACCGTACATCGCCTTCGATCATGTCGCGCATGTCCCCCACTTCATTGCGGAACATGAGGGTGCGCTCGATGCCCATGCCGAAGGCGAAACCTGAATAGACGTCCGGGTCGATGCCGGCGGCGCGCAGGACGTTCGGGTTGACCATGCCGCAGCCGCCCCACTCGATCCAGGCAGGCCCGCCCTTGGCGCCGGGGTGGAAGATGTCCAGCTCGGCGGAGGGCTCGGTGAAGGGGAAGTAGTTGGGGCGCAGACGGATCTGGGCTTCCTCGCCGAACATCTGCCGGGCGAAGTGCTCCAGGGTGCCGCGCAGGTCCGCCATGGACAGGTTCCTGTCGATGGCCAGGCCTTCGAACTGGTGGAACACGGGCGTGTGGGTGGCGTCCAGCTCGTCGGTGCGGAACACCTTGCCCGGGCACAGCACGTAGATGGGCACCTCGCGCTCGAGCATGGAGCGGACCTGAACCGGGGAGGTGTGGGTGCGCATCAGCAGGTGGGCTTCGGGGGGCTCCACGAAGAAGGTGTCCTGCATTTCCCGGGCCGGGTGGTCCGGCTTGAAGTTCAGTGCGTCGAAGTTGAACCACTCCGATTCCACTTCCGGGCCCTCTGCGATCTCCCAGCCCATGCCCACGAAGATGTCGGCCACGCGGTCCTGCAGGGTGGACAGCGGGTGGCGGGCACCGGCACGGCGGCGGCGCGGCGCGGCCGTGACGTCCACGGTCTCCTCCACCAGGATGCGGGCGTCGTTTTCAGCCTCCAGCACCGCGGTGCGCTCGGCGAGCGCCTTGTTCACCCGGCCGCGGGAGGCGCCCATCAGCTTTCCGGCGAGCGCCTTCTGGTCCTTGGGCAGGCGGCCGATCTCGCGGTTCGCCAGGCTGAGCGGGGACTTCTCGCCGCTGTGGGCAAGGCGCACCGCCTTCAGCTCGTCAAGGGTGGCCGCACCGGCGATGGCGGTGATGGCCTGATCTACAGCGGCGTTGATGGCGGCCTCATCCGTGGGGTTCGGGATGGCGGCGCCCGGCAAAGTTTCAGTCATCTACTGTTCTTAGCTACGAGTCGTGGCTGCCGGCGGCGGGGGCAGCCACGGGCGGTTTCCCGCCCGGCGCGTCCGCCGCTGGCAGGTCATGGATGAACGCACTGAACGTCAGTGTCATTCAATGACCAGGTCAGGGCTCGCCGGCAGGACCGGCGGCCACTGCCCTCCAGTCTAGTTGAACCCTCCGGTTACCATGGCCTCATGACTTTGCGGCAGCGGCCGGGTTCCCTTCACGGCCCGACGACGGCCCAGCGGCTCAGGCGGGCAGCAAACCTCCTCAACGGGAGCACCCTGGCCGGGCTCGCCGTCGCCCTTGCCGCCCGGACGCGGATCAGCCGCGGCCCGCGCGGAATGATCATCGCCGCCGGGTACCGCTGGCGCCTGCCGTTCGCGCACGCCTACACCCTGGGCAATGTGGTGCTGTGCCGCGGTCCGGCCGGGGACCTGCTGTCCCGGCCCGCGCTCCTGGAGCACGAGGAGAGGCATTGCACCCAGTATGCGTGCTGCCTGGGCCTGCCTTTTATCCCGCTCTATCTTTTGGCCGCTGCGTGGTCGATGCTGCGGACGGGAAACCCCGGGACGGCGAACATCTTTGAACGCAGGGCGGGGCTGGCGGCCGGCGGCTACCCGCTGGCGGCAGGAAGGAAAGCGTGATGGTCCCCGACTCCATGGCGACCGGGCAGGGGGGAACCATCACGGTCACGGGAACGGGGTGGGCGGAGGCGGCCCCGGACCTGGTGCTTGTTGCGGTTGGCGTGGAGTGCCGTGCCGCGTCAGTGGACGAGGCCTGGGCGGCGGCCTCCGGGGGCCTGCGGGACGTTGGCGCTGCACTCCGCGCCCGCGGTGTGGCGCCCGACGACATCCGCTCGGCTGGCCTGGCCGTCCGCGCCGACCTCGCCTGGCGGGACGGCGAGGGCCAGAAACTCGTGGGCTACGTGGCGTCCGGCAGCCTGTCGGTCAGGCTGCGGGACCTTGCCGGCGCGTCCGCCGTCATCTCTGCCGCCGTCGGGGCAGCCGGGGACACCGTCCGGCTGAACAACCTGCAGCTGGTCCTTTCCGACGACTCCGCCGTTCGGGCACAAGCCCGGGAGGCTGCGTGGCAGGACGCGCTCCGGAGCGCGGGCCAGTATGCCGCGATGGCCTCGGGCCGCCTGGGACGGGTGCTGTCCGTGGACGGGTCACGCCCCGCCCCGGGACCGGTTCCGCTTGCCGGGCTGCAGCGGGCGTCCGCAGCCGAAGGGCCGGCCATCGAACCGGGGGTGAACCGGGTGGAGGCTGCCGTGACTGTCCGTTGGGAGCTCGTGTATTAGCCCGCCGGGCGCGGTGCGCCTTGACTTTGATTCGAACATGTTTTCGAATGGGTGCATGAGATGGGAAGCACAGGCCCTGGTGCCCACTCCGGATGCTCCGGCCGCAGCACGGCCGGCGCTCCTTCCGCTGGCAGGGCTGGTGCGGTCCGTCACTACCCCGGAATTCGCCGGCATCACCTTCCACGAGGTCACCGCCAAATCGGTGCTCAACAGGGTTCCCACCGGGTCGAAGATGCCCTTCGAATGGACGGTCAACCCGTACCGCGGCTGCAGCCACGCCTGCGTGTACTGCTTTGCACGCAAGTCCCACACCTACCTGGACTTCGACGCCGGCATGGACTTTGACAGCCAGGTGGTGGTGAAGGTGAACGCAGCGGAGGTCCTCCGGAAGGAACTGGCCAAGCCGTCCTGGACGCGGCAGCAGGTGGCACTGGGCACCAACACCGATCCGTACCAGCGGGCAGAGGGAAGGTACCGGCTCATGCCGGGCATCATCGCCGCCCTGGCCGAATCCGGCACGCCGCTGTCGATCCTGACCAAGGGAACGCTGCTGGCGCGCGACATTCCGTTGCTCAAGAGCGCCGCCACCCAGGTTCCGGTGGGCCTGGGGATATCCCTGGCCATGACCAATGAGGCCCTGTCAGAGGCGATCGAACCCGGGACGCCGGGACCCAGGGCGCGGCTCAAGCTGGTGTCGCGGCTTCGCGAGGCCGGCCTCCCCTGTGGCGTGATGGCCATGCCCATCCTGCCGTGGTTGTCCGACAGTGACGAAGCCCTGGATGCCCTGTTCGGCTCCCTGGCCGCAGCCGGAGCAACCGGGGTCAGCGCTGGCGCCCTGTACTTGAAGCCTGGTACCAGGGAGTGGTTCATGAAGTGGATCGCGGCGCACCACCCAGAACTTGCCGGCAAGTACCGGCGGCTGTACGGGACCGGCTCCTACGCGAGCAAGGAATACCGGACGTGGCTGGCGGGGAGGGTCCGGTACTTCAAAGCACGCCACGGCTTCTCCCATTCTTCCGGCTTCAGCCATCGCGACCTCGACGATCCCCGGGCCGAGGAAGCGGAATACCCCGCGGGCATCATCCCTGCCGCGGGTGGTGGCGCCGCCCCTGCCGGTTCTTCCCCGCCGTCCCCGTCACTGCGGGGACAGGCGGTGCAGGACTCGTTGTTCTAGCTGACGCGGTTTTGGGGGGGGTCGCTGTTCAGGTGCCCCTGGTCCAGGCATCAAGGAGCCCGCGGTCCCCTGTTCCAGCCTGCCCGCCGGCTTAGCCTTCGTGCGGGCCCTCCGGCACCAGCGCCGCCACGGAGTCCAGCAGCGCCCGCACAATCGGATAATCTGCGGGGATCCAGGGCAGGCCGAGGACCGCATCCCGGTCAGCGAGTTCAACCCAGCGCAGCTCGTCATGGTCTTCCAGCGGCCGGGGTTCACCCCCTGTAACCTCGGCGAACCACACCCGCATGCGTGCACGGTCGTTGAGCGGCCAGCCGGCCCCTTGCCCGGCGGGCAGCTCTGACCCCAGCCGGGCGCTGATTCCCAGTTCCTCGGCCAACTCGCGCACCAGCGCCGCTTCAGGTTCCTCGCCGGGTTCAACCTTGCCGCCTGGGAACTCCCACAGCCCTGCCAGGTGCTCCGGCGCACTCCGCCGTGCCACCAGCAAAGCGGCCGGATCCGCCAGGCGGTCCACCACGGCTGCGCCCACTACCTCAATCAGTCCAGTCACCGGCCCATTCTATGGGCCACAATGGAAGGGTTCCGGAACACAGCCTGCGCCCCACCGCGGGCAGGCCGCAGGGAATACGTCCCGCTGGCCCGGGGTTAGTCCCAGTGTCCGGAAGTCCTGCCCCATTGCCGTGGCATGCATTCGTTCCAGTCCCACCCTTTGAAAAGCAGGCACATGAGCAGCGTCCTTACCCCCACCACGGCAACCGGCACCAAAACCCCGCGCGTTGGAATGGCTATTTTTGCCCTGGCCATGGGCGGGGTGGGGATCGGCGTCACCGAGTTCACCATGATGGGCCTGCTGAAGGAAGTGGAGCAGGGGCTGGCCATCAGCACCCCAGAGGCCGGGAACCTGATCTCCGCCTATGCGCTGGGCGTCGTGGTGGGAGCCCCACTCCTGGCCGCCGTCGGCGCAAAGCTCCCCCGCAAGAGACTTGCACTGGGCCTCCTGCTGTTCTTCACCATCGCGAACCTGGCCTCCTACCTTGCCCCCGATTACGGGACGATGCTGCTGTCCCGCTTCGCCGCCGGCCTGCCGCACGGGGCGTTCTTCGGGGTTGCCGCCGTGATCGCCGCGTCCCTGGTCCCGGCCACCCGGCGGGGCTGGGCCATCTCCATGGTCATGGCGGGGCTCAGCGTCTCCAACGTCGTGGGAGTTCCCTTCGCCACCTGGGTTGGCCAAACCTTCGGCTGGCGGCTGCTGTTCATCCTCGTGGGCGCCATCGGCCTGCTCACGCTGGTCCTCGTCTGGAAATACGTGCCCTTCCAGCATGCCCACCCGGATGCGAGCATCCGGCGTGAACTGGGGGCCCTCAAACGCCTCCAGGTGTGGCTCGCGCTCCTGGTGGGAATCGTGGGTTTTGGGGGCTTCTTCGCCACGTATACCTACATTGCCCACACCATGACCGCTGTCGCCGGCATCCCGTCCACCCTGATCCCCCTGGTCGTGGCGCTGTACGGCCTGGGCATGGTGGCAGGGAACGTCATCGGCGGCCGCCTTGCCGACAAATCCGTCATGGGCACCCTGTACCGGGTGCTGCCAGCCATTGCCGTGGCCCTGGTGGTGTACGCGGTGGCAGCGCACTGGGCGTGGAGCGCCATGGTCATGGTGTTCGTGGTGGGCGCCTCGGGATCCATGCTGATACCGGCCCTGCAGACCCGCCTGCTGGACGCCTCACCTGACGCACCCTCGCTGGCGTCATCCCTCAACCATGCCGGCCTGAACGTGGCCAACGCGCTCGGAGCATTCCTGGGCGGCCTCGTCATTGCCCTCGGTTGGGGCTTTACGGCCCCCGCCCTGGTAGGTGCCGTCCTCGCTGTCCTGGGCTTCGGCGTCGCCCTCCTCAGCGGGCTGCTCGAGCGGAAAAAGCCCCTGGCCGCCTGAATTCCGGGGCGGATCCGGCCGCGCCGGATCCGCCCGCACCGCTGCTAACGATGCGGCAACGCAGCCCTCCGTGCTACTGACTTTGCAGGGCCCTTATGTTAGCTTGAGGCTCATCGGGACTATTAATCCCGGTCACAATAAGGAGGAGACATGGGTTTTCTTGCTTGGATTATTTTGGGCCTGATTGTCGGGGCCATCGTTAAAGCCGTCATGCCCGGACGGGTCGGCGGCGGCTGGGTAACCAGCCTCATCCTCGGTGTGGTTGGAGCCATTGTGGGCGGCTGGATTGGCAGCCTCCTGTTCAACAAGGGCGATCTTGCCTTCTTCGACCTTGGCACCTGGATTCTCGCTATCGTCGGCGGCCTGCTTGTTGCCGGCATCTACGGAGCAGTCACCGGACGCGGAAAAGCTACCCGCGCACCCTGACCGCTCTGTCAACGAATAACCGATGGGCCCCGGAAATCCGGGGCCTTTTCTTGTGCCCGGAGATCCCCGACCCGCGAAGTATGGCCCACCACGCAGTGGGCCTGACGAATCTCCTGCGCAGCTACCCCGTTGTCCTTCCCTACCGTGCCCGGTCCGGTTCCCCTGCTGCAACGGGTTCCCCTGCTTCGCCGTGGGCCCCGGCCACGTGCGCTCCCCCGGCAGCGTCTGTCCTGCGCTGGGAGCGGGCACTGGCGTAGAGGCAGACAGTAGCCGCCGTTCCCAGGTTGAGGCTTTCGGCGGCGCCGTACACGGGGACTGCCACACGGTGGTCTGCCAGTTCCAGCTCTTCATCGGAGAGTCCCTGGGCTTCATTGCCGAAGAACCATGCGGTGGGTCCGGCAAGGTCATACACGGAGTCCGGCCCCGATCCGGTGAGCCTGCGCCGGGCGCTCTCATCCTGGAGAACGTCGAGGTCCAGCTGGCCGTAACCGTCCGCGGCGAGGACGCCGATGCCACGGGCCTTGCACTCAGCCGCCAGTTCCGCGGGATCCACGGCCAAGGCAACGGGCAGGTGGAACAAGGAACCGGCGGTGGAGCGGACAGCCTTCGGATTGTAGATGTCCACGCTGGAGGTGGTGAACACCACGGCATCTGCGCCGGCTGAGTCGGCTGCGCGCAGGACGGTTCCCGCATTCCCGGGATCACGGACCTGGCAGAGGACGGCGATCAGGCGTGGGCCCGCGTCGAGCACGTCCGCCAGTGGAACGTCGAGGAAACGGCAGACTGCCACGATCCCCTGGGGGTTCACGGTGTCCGCCATGGCTGCAAGGACCTCGTCGGTGGCCAGCCGCGCGTTGGTGCCTGCGGCCAGCTCCTCGAATTCCGGGAACCGGTCAAGGCAGCTTTCACTGGCGAATACCTCGGTAACCACGCCGGGGGCGCCCGACGCAATGCGCTGCTGGTGGAGCTTGAGGGCTTCCCGGACGGCCTGCGGTCCCTCGGCCAGGAAATGGCCGCGCTTTAAACGGCCCGGGCGCCCTGCAAGTTTTGCCACGTCCCGGACCCGATCGGCTCGGGGGTTGGACAGTGGAAGATCTTGCGGGCGCCCGGATTTGTTCATACAAGAACTGTAGTAGCTGCTGCCACCTGTTCCTGAACCGGCCCCTCAGGCGAGGGGCCACAGCGGCTGCTAGGCTGCGGCAACCTTCTTGGCGGAGGTGTCTGCCGGCAGGGAGTCCTTGGCCACCTGGACCAGTGCGGCGAAGGCGTTGGCGTCGGAGACGGCAAGCTCGGCCAGCATACGGCGGTCAACCTCGACCTCGGCGGCCTTCAGGCCCTGGATGAGGCGGTTGTAGGTGAGGCCGTTGGCGCGGGAGGCAGCGTTGATGCGCTGGATCCACAGGCGGCGGAAGTCACCCTTCTTCTTCTTGCGGTCGCCGTAGCTGTACACAAACGAGTGCAGCAGCTGCTCTTTGGCCTTGCGGTACAGGCGCGAACGCTGTCCGCGGTAACCCTTTGCCCGTTCCAGGACAACCCGGCGCTTCTTGTGGGCGTTAACCGCCCTCTTCACACGTGCCACGTGCGTACTCCTTCGAAAATCTGATCCCAAGCATCTGTTGCCGGCAGTCCGGCGGCCTGAGAAGGCTGTTTGGCAGGTGATGGACCACCAGGGGGCAGTCCGTCAATGAACTTGGAACTAGATGCCGAGCATCTTCCGGATGACCTTGGCGTCGCCCTTGAAGACGATCCTGTCACCGGCGAGGCGGCGGGTCAGACGGCTGGACTTGTGCTCCAGGTAGTGGCGGCGGTTGGCCTGCTGGCGGCGCAGCTTGCCGCTGCCGGTCAGCTTGAAGCGCTTCTTGGCACCACTGTGGGTCTTCATCTTCGGCATGGGAACCGATCTCCTAACGTGTCTGCGGGCCCGGAGGCCGGCAGTTCTATCGCGCAGCCACCCCTGCGGGCGGCATGCTGGTTGCTGACTGCCGGGGGCGCACCCCGGCAGCTGTGAACTAGTTGGTCTTCTTACCGGCCGGCTTCGGCACTGCCTTGGGAGCAGGGCGGGCAGCAGGCTTCGGTGCAGCAGGCCTTGCCACCGGCTTCGGCGGCGCAGGCACGGCGGCCGGCTTCGGCGCTGCCGGCGCGGCAGCTTCGGGCTTGGCAGCTACCGCAGGCTTGGGCGCCGGAGCGGTGGCCTTCGGTGCTGCCGCCTTCGGTGCAGCAGCTTTCGGCGCTTCAGCCTTGGGTGCTTCCTGCTTCGGAGCAACCGCAGCCTTCGGAGCCTCCTGCTTCGGAGCTTCCTGCTTCGGGGCTTCAGGCGCCTCAACCGTGGCGGTGTCCGCCGCCGGAGCTTCCGTGGCGGGAGATTCCGCGGCGGGCGCTGCCGGCTCGGTGGACACGGTGAAGCCTTCAGGCAGGAGATCCGCCAGCGACTGCGTCATCGGGGCCTGGTCGTCACCGGAGGTGTCAACCCGTCCCGCGGCCTTGGCTTCGTTCTGCGCCTTGGCTTCGGCACGCTGGGTGGCGCGCCGGGCTTCGGCCTTGGCCTCAGCCTTGTTCTTCAGCGGGCCGACCACCATGACCATGTTGCGGCCGTCGATGCGGGGGCTGGACTCCACCACGCCAACTTCGGCGACGTCGTCCGCGAAGCGCTGGAGCAGGCGGATGCCCATCTCCGGACGCTGCTGCTCACGGCCACGGAACTGGATCATGGCCTTGACCTTGTCCCCGGCTCCGAGGAAGCGGAGGGCGTGGCCGCGCTTGGTCTCGTAGTCATGGGTGTCGATCTTCAGGCGGAAGCGGATTTCCTTCAGAACGGTGTTCGTCTGGTTCTTCCGGGCTTCACGCGCCTTGACTGCGGCCTCGTACTTGTACTTGCCGAAGTCCATCAGCTTGCACACCGGAGGCTTCGCCTGAGGTGCGACTTCAACGAGATCAAGGTCGGACTCGGCAGCCAGTCGCAGGGCATCCTCAATGCGGACGATTCCTACCTGTTCACCTGCAGGGCCGACCAGCCGCACCTCGGGGACGCGGATACGCTCATTGATTCTTGGCTCGCTAATGTTAAAGCTCCTGTGGTTGTTGTGGGTTCCGGCAAACAGAGAAGGCCCCCAATTGCCGGAGCAATCGAAGGCCTCAAAAAAGGTTGGCCGGCGCAAACCCTAAAAGGGCTGCACGCGCACGGTCCCGGCAATGCCGGTCCATGCCCAACCAGGTACCCGGCAACCTTGCGCCCCGGGCGGGTTCCAACGGAACGCCTGGGACAGCGGCTGACGCGGGTGGGAGAGATCTCCGCTTGCAAACTGAATGCCATTCTACAGAAAAAATTCCCGCCAACGCCGGAAAGCGCTGTTGGGAACCTGATTGTTTGGACAATCCCTGAAATAACGACATCCAGTCGGTCTGTGTCAAGCTTACCAGTATGAGCACCCCAGACAGTAATTCACACGTCTTCGAGCCCGCAGCGGCAGGCGCAGACGTTTCCCAGCAGATCCGGGACATCTCGGAGGTTCCGGCCATCGAGGTCATCACCACCGCCGCCGTGCACCTGATGAGCGCCGCCGCGGTCAAGCTAGGCCTGGCGGCCGAGGACAACGCCGCCGAGCTGAAGGACCTTGACGAGGCCCGGAAACTCATCACCGCGCTGGCCGGCCTGGTCACCGCCGCCGCCCCCGAAATCGGCTCCCAGCACGCGGGTCCGTTGCGCGACGGTCTCCGGTCGCTCCAGCTGGCTTTCCGCGAGGAATCCCTGATCCCGGATGCTCCGGGCAAGGGCCCGGGCGAAAAGTACACTGGGGCAGTCAACTAAGGAAGAACTCCCCCAAGCAGCGTCCGACGGCGGGACGGCCTTTCACGGCTGTCCCGCCGTCGTCGTTTCCCGGCCAAGTGTCCCGATTGGAATGTCCTGGCGTCAGACGGCGGCCTTCCGGCGGCGCTGCTGCAGGACGAGCCCCACCAGGCAGAGCACCACCCCGGCGGCGCCCACGGACACAAAGCCGCCGGAAGGTCCCATGACGTCGATGAAGATCCCGGCCAGCGGTGAGCCAAGCGCAACGCCGGCGGTCAGGGCCGATCCGTACCAGCCCATCGCCTCGCCGCGCCGCTCTTCTGACACCAGGTCTGCCACCTTCTCGGAGGCCGCGGACAGGACAGGAGCGCACAGCAGGCCCGGCAGGACCGAGACGAACGCCAGCGTCCACGTGTCATGGGCGAACGCCATGGGCAGGGTCAGGGCAGCCATGCCCAGCAGCAGGATGATGGGCGGAACGGGCCGGTGCATGGCGCCGTAGACCAGGCCGCCCACCACCGACGCGGCGCACCAGAAGACGAAGACGATGCCGATCTCGCTTTGGTGTCCGCCGATCTCCAGCGCGGCGACGATGCCCACGTCGGTACCGCTCAGGACCATGCCGGCTCCGGCAGCCACCGCAAACAGTGCCGCGACCGTGGCCGTGAACCAGGCGAAGCCACCGGCCAGCTTTCCGCGGAGTCCGCGCTGCGCGGCCGTTGCGGCCGCGCCGGCCGGTGCCAGCTCGGCTGCTGCCTCCTGGACGTGGGCGGGCGCAGTGGAGACGACGGCAGCTTCCGCAGCGTGCTGTTCGTCCTCGGCGCATTCCGCTGTCATGCCCTGGCTGCGGGTCGGTGGATTGAACCACATCAGGAACAGGCCGGCGAGGGAGGTTGCCACCCCCACGACGGTCAGCCCGGCGGTGGTGAACCCGCTGGTGGCCACCACGGCTCCCGCGGCGGGGCCGATCATGAACACCATTTCCGTGGTGATGGCGTCGAGGGCGAAGGCCGTCCGCCGCTGGTCGCCGTCGGCAAGGACGCCGAGGGATTGCCGGACCACGCTGAAGATGGGCAGCGTGAGCAGGCCGCCCACGAAGACGAGTGGGAGCAGCCACTTGTAGGACACGTGAGGAACCACGGACCAGATCACCGTTTCCGAGATCACGGACGGAATAAGCGCGGTCCGCAGGCCCACGGTGTCCACCCGCCTGCCCCGCCACGGGGCGCCGAGGGCGATCCCGATGGTCATGACGGCGGCTGCGGCACCGGCGGCCGCGTACCCCTGGCCCAGGGTGAGCACGATGTGCAGGGTCAGCAGCACTCCGGCGGCCGAGTGCGGGATGCGGGCAATCATGCCCACCAACAGCAGCCGGCGGATGGGCCGGATGGCAAGCAACTCCCGGTAGAGAGCGAAATTCACGAAGCGGTCCTTCACGGTATGCCGGAGTGCTGGCGGGGATCGCCCATCCGGCTGCCGGCTAGTCGGGAGCGCGCCTCAGTTTGATTTCAAGGGAGTCGACGCGCTCCCCAAACAATACATTCCGCGACCACTCCCCCTGCAGGCCGGCTATCAGTTCCTGGACACCGCCGGCGTCCAGGCCGTCCTCGAGGTAGAGGACCACCTGCAGTTCCGGGCCGGAGCCCCCGCCGGGAAGCACCGAACCGTCGGCAGCGATGGCAGCTACGCCCCTTCCGGGACGAAGTTCGAGGCTACGGACAGCGGCGAAGCCGGAGGCAGCCCGCGCCATTTCGGCGGCAAGTTCCGGATCGCTGTAGGACGGTGTCCAGCCGTGCTGCTGGGCCAGCGCCCACACGCCGGGCCGGCGGACCACGAAGGTCACATCCGCCCCCGGGTCCAGGACCAGGAGCTCGGCGCCCTCGGCGACGGCCGAGAGCGCCGCGCGCGCCGCATATACGGCCACGGGGCGGGCCTCCGGGTGCCAGGCGGCCAGGGCGGCGGCCGAGGTGAACGCGGGAAGGGCCGTCCTGCCGTCAGCTGCCTTGAGCGTCACGAGGGCCATGTCCGCCTGTTTGTCGGCGTGCAGCCCGTGGTCCGTTTCGGCCTCTTCGGCCAGTTGCGCAACGATCGGGATGAAGACCCGGGCCGTTGCCAGCGCGGAGACGACGCCGGCTTCGTCGCCCGAGCCCGTCCGGAGGGCGTCGAGCGCGGCGAGGTAACCGGCGTCGGCCGTGCCGTCGTCGTCCTCGAAGTTATGGATCTTCGCATCGTCACCGGCGAGGCTGCGGCCGGCCCAGGGCTGGCCCGCGGAATCCGTGGCGCCGCCCGCCCCGGCCAAGGCCGCCGCAATGTGTCCCGGCAGCTGCCGGCCGGCTGGTGGCTCCTCGATGTTTGCCATGTCGTGGGCTTTGGCCTGACTTAGCGGCGGCCGGCGACGTCGAGGGCTTCGGGGAGCGTGAACGCTCCGGCGTACAGCGCCTTGCCCACGATGGCGCCTTCCACGCCCAGCGGAACCAGTGAACGGAGGACCTTCAGGTCGTCCAGGCTGGAGATGCCGCCGGAGGCCACCACCGGTTTGCCGGTCTTTTCGACCATCTGGCGCAGGAGTTCGACGTTCGGACCCTGCAGCGTGCCGTCCTTGGTCACGTCCGTCACCACGTAGCGCGCGCAGCCGGCCTCTTCGAGGCGTCCCAGCACCTCCCAGAGGTCGCCGCCTTCCTTTGTCCAGCCGCGGCCGGCCAGGGTGGTTCCGCGGACGTCGAGGCCGACGGCGATCTTGTCACCGAAGCGGTCGATGGCCCGGGCGGTCCACTCCGGGTTTTCCAGTGCGGCGGTTCCCAGGTTGACGCGGGCCACGCCCAGGTCGAGGGCTGCCTCCAGGCTCTCATCGTCGCGGAGCCCGCCGGACAGCTCCACCTTGATGTCCAGCCGGCCCACCACTTCGCGGAGCAGGTCGGCGTTCGAGCCGCGGCCGAAGGCGGCGTCCAGGTCCACGAGGTGCACCCATTCGGCACCCTGCTGCTGCCAGTTCAGCGCCGCTTCAAGGGGCGTTCCGTAGCTGGTTTCGCTGCCGGCTTCGCCCTGGACCAGCCGGACGGCCTGGCCGTTGACGACGTCGACGGCTGGCAGGAGTTCAAGGACCGGCAGGTCGTGTGCGGTGGTCATACTCATCCTTGGTGTTGGTTCTTCAATGTGCAGGGGGTAGGTGGTGCGGGGCGTGGTCGATGCGGCACGTGGTTGAAGCGGCGTGGAGCCGGCGGGTCACTCCGCGGCGCGTGGACGGGGTCAGCTGGCCGGGAGTGTGAGCAGGTAGGCCGCAAGCAGGGCCATGGCGGCCAGGACGTAGAACGCCACCTGCGTCCAGAGCGGCTTGCGCTGCTGCCGGAAGGAGATGCCGCCGCCAATCAGGATGCCGGCGAGGCCCATCAGCAGGACGGACCACATCTAGGCGTCGCTGCCGGCGGCAGGCTTGCGCAGCCCTTCAACCCAGTTGCGGAGCAGCCTGGCGCCGGCGTCACCCGACTTTTCCGGATGGAACTGCGTAGCGCACAGCGGGCCGTTTTCGACCGCTGCGATAAAGGGGCCGCCGTGCTCGGACCAGGTGACCAGCGGCGGCGCCATCCGTGGCTGGATGACGTCGAAGTTCCATTCCTGGACCCCGTAGGAGTGCACGAAGTAGAACCGCTCGTTCTCGACGCCGGCAAAGAGCTTCGACCCTTCCGGAACCTTGACGGTATTCCAGCCCATGTGCGGGACCACTTCCGCGGGCAGCGCCTCGACTTTGCCGGGCCACTCGCCGATGCCCTGGGCTTCGGTGCCGTGTTCCACGCCGGCCTCGAACAGGACCTGCAGGCCCACGCAGATGCCCAGCACCGGCCGTCCGCCTGCTACGCGCCGGCCGATGAGCCTGATGCCGTCAACGGCCTTGAGTTCACGCATCACGGTTTCGAAGGCGCCCACGCCGGGCACCACGAGGCCGTCGGCGTTCAACACGTCCTCGGGTTTGGCGCTCAGGATAACCTCGGCGCCGGCGCGTTCCAGTGCCCGGACGGCGGACCGGACGTTGCCGGAACCGTAGTCAAGCACCGTGACCGTGGGTTTGCCCTCAGGGGACGGCAGCTTTTGGGAAGCCGTGGGATCGATGATTGCCCCGTCTTTCAGGACCTGGCCGCTCACAGTGCCCCCTTCGTGGACGGGATACCTTCGACCCGCGGGTCGGGTTCCACTGCGGCGCGCAGGGCGCGGGCAAAGGCTTTGAACTGGGCCTCAACGATGTGGTGCGGGTCCCGGCCGGCCAGCACCTTCATGTGCAGGCAGATGCCCGCGTGCAGGGTAATCGCTTCGAACACGTGCCGGGTCAGGGAGCCGGTGAAGTGGCCGCCGATAAGGTGGTACTCCTGGCCCGCGGGTTCGCCGCCGTGCACCAGGTAAGGCCGGCCGGAGACATCGACCACGGCGTGCGCGAGGGCCTCGTCCAGCGGCACCGTGGCCTCGCCGAACCGGCGGATCCCGGCCTTGTTGCCCAAGGCGGTCCGGAGCACTTCACCGAACGTGATGGCGACGTCCTCCACCGTGTGGTGCACGTCGATGTGGGTGTCGCCCGTGGCCTTGACCGTCATGTCGATCAGGGAGTGCTTGCAGAGGGCCGTGAGCATGTGGTCGTAGAACGGCACCGAGGTGTCGATGTCCGAGGTCCCGGTTCCGTCGAGGTTGATCTCCACGAGCACGGAGGACTCGCTGGTGGCTCGCTCCATGCGGGCGGTCCGGGCCGCAGCCGCATTCGATCCGGTTGAACTCATGGTGAAGGATCCTTTGTGGGAGAAGAAGTGGTTCAAGGCGCCCAGCGCCGCAGTATCAAGTCTAGGCGGGAAGGGCGGCGTGGCCCGCAAGGATGCGTTCCAGGGACTCAAGGAAGGCTGTGGTTTCCGCCTCAGTTCCCGCAGTCACCCGCAGGTGGCCCGGGATGCCGACGTCGCGGATCAGCACACCGGCCTCCAGCAGTTCCTGCCACACCTGGTGGGGGTTTTCCAGCCCTCCGAAGAACACGTAGTTTGAGTCGGACGCGGCGGGCTTGAGACCCATCCTTGCCAGTTCCGACACGATGCGGTCCCGTTGCTTCTTGATGTCCTCGACGTCGGCCATCAGGGCCTCCCTGTGCTCCAGGGCCGCAAGCGCGGTCGCCTGGGTGATGGCGGAGAGGTGGTAGGGCAGGCGCACCAGGCGCAGGGCATCGGTGACCTCGGGAGCTGCTGCCATGTAGCCAAGGCGGGCGCCAGCCAGGGCGAAGGCCTTGCTCATGGTGCGGGAGACGATCAGCCGTTCCCTGCCGGGCAGCAGGGTCAGGGCGCTGGGCGTGCCGTCATGTGCGAACTCGTGGTAGGCCTCGTCAACGATGACGATGGCCTGGCTGTCTTCGCCTGCCTCGTAGACCGCCTCCACCACGTCCAGGCCGAGGCCCGTGCCCGTGGGGTTGTTGGGCGAGCAGAGGAACACGATGTTCGGCTGCAGTTCCTTGACCTGACGGGCCGCGGACTCTGCGCTCAGGCCGTACCCTTCGGCGCGCTCACCGGTGATGTACTGGGTGTCCGTTCCGCTGGCCAGGAGCGGGTACATGGAGTACGTGGGCGGGAAACCCAGGGCAGTCCTGCCGGGGCCGCCGAAGGCCTGGAGGATCTGCTGCAGAACTTCATTGGAGCCGTTGGCTGCCCATAGATTGGTTTCGTCCAGGCCATGGCCAAGGTACTCAGCCAGGGCCTTGCGGAGCTCCGTGAACTCCCGGTCCGGATAACGGTTGAGTCCGGCAGCTGCTTCCGTGACAGCCGCTGCGATGGCGGCACGCACATCAGCGGGTACACCATGGGTGTTTTCATTGACGTTCAGCAGGATGGGGACGTCCAGTTGGGGCGCCCCGTAAGGAGTCAGCCCGCGGAGATTGCTGCGGAGGGGAAGCCGGTTCAGACGTTCTAGCTGGTCGTTCACCTGAACAGTTTAGTTGCCGCGGCAACGGCCGGAAAATGTGACGGGTGCTGTTCGCCGTCGGCAGGCGTTCCCAGGACAACTGGGTGGTCTGATTCGGCCGGATCGTCCCGCATGCAGTTGGTCAGCGTGTGGGTACGAAGAGTTGCTGGCCCGGAATGACGCTGCCGGCTCCAAGGTTGTTGAGCTGGACGATATCCGCCACCACGTCCCGGGCGTCACGGTCCGGGGCGACAGTTCCCGCGATGGCCCACAGGGACTGGCCCGGCTGCACGGTCACGGTGACTGTTGGCGTCACCGCCAGGCCGGCGGCGGAATCCGAGGCCTTGGCGGGCGAATTGAAGAACCCGCTCAGCGACAGCAGGACCACGGCGAGGAGTACGAGCGGGGCTCCGATCAGCACAATGCGCCCGCGGCGGGTAAGCCGCAGAGGCCTCGGCGCGGATGGTGCCTTGCGGGCGAAACTGCTGTGGGAAACCTGGTGAAGAGATAATGCTGACATGAACTGAGCCCTCCTGGACCTGCCGTGCTGCCCGGTGTCCGCCCGCCGCTGCCCCCGCCACTCGCATCCGGGACCGAAACTTCGTTCGGCCGTCTTCGAGGGAGGCATTCGCTGGTTAGAACACATGTTCGAACTTTGCTTGTTTAGTTTTAGCACTTATCAACGAACAATGTCGAGACTCGCTAGAACAAATGTTTGAAAAAGCACTGTGGCTGGCCTAGTTTTGAACCACAGAACAACCACTCCCGTAGTTGATCAGCAGGGTCTGACAATGACAGATGGGGTCCTTCCGGCGGCGGTGTGGAAACAGCGCCCGGTGGATAAGGCGGCAAGCGAAAGGCATTGGCGAATATGGCAGCAGCAGCCGCCGCGGGCAGGACCGCCCCGCAACCCAGGAGGAGCGCCAAGGGCCTGACCCCGCGGCAGAAGAAGATCCTGGAAACGATCCAGCGCTCGGTCAATGAGAACGGCTATCCGCCCTCGATGCGCGAGATCGGCGACACCGTGGGGCTTGCCAGCCTTTCGAGCGTCACCCACCAGCTATCCCAGTTGGAAAAGCTGGGCTACCTGCGCCGCGACCCCAAGCGGCCCCGGGCCATGGAAGTGCTGATGCCCCTCACCCTGGACGGCGGCGCTGGAATAACTGCCGGTCCGGCCCCCGCCCCGACGGCGGCCGGCGCGGGTGCCGTCATAGCTGAACTGCCCAGCGCCCTGGATACCGCGATGGTGCCGCTGGTGGGACGGATCGCGGCCGGCGGCCCAATCCTTGCCGAGCAACTTGTCGAGGATGTCATGCCGCTCCCCCGCCAACTCGTGGGACAGGGCGAACTCTTCATGCTGAGGGTCGCCGGGGACTCCATGGTGGACGCTGCCATCTGCGATGGAGACTGGGTGGTGGTGCGGCGCCAGGCGGACGCCGCCAACGGCGATATTGTCGCTGCCCTGCTCGACGACGAGGCAACCGTCAAGACGTTCCGCCAACGGGACGGACACACGTGGCTGCTCCCGCAGAACACGCAGTACGAACCGATCCTGGGCGACCACGCCACGATCATGGGCAAGGTTGTTTCGGTCCTGCGCTCCCTCTGACCGCGTTCCTTCCCGTCGGGCATCCGAGGAGGCGGGCATCCGAAGCCGCGGCCCTTCGGCTTGGGGGCGGCGCCTATTTCGTGGCGTCCGCCCCCAGCCTGGACAGCGCGGCCAGTGCCTTGCTGCGGTCGGTGGTGGCCCAGAACGGCGGCAGCGCACCCCGCAGGAATCCGGCGTACCGCTCGGTTGCCAGCCGTGAATCAAGCACGGCCACCACTCCCCTGTCCCCGGTGGATCGGATCAGCCGCCCGGCGCCCTGGGCGAGCCGGATGGCGGCATGCGTGGCCGATACCGACATGAAGCCGTTGCCCCCGGCTTGTGCCACAGCGCGGGAACGCGCCGTCATCAGCGGATCATCCGGCCGCGGGAACGGGATGCGGTCGATCACCACCAGCCGGCAGGAACCTCCCGGGACGTCAACGCCCTGCCACAGCGACATGGTTCCGAACAGGCAGGTGTCGGGTTCGTCCGCGAACTGCTTGACGAGGGCTGTCATGGTCGATTCGCCTTGGCAGAGGACCGTCACATCGAGCTTGGGCCGCAGGGCGTCGGCGGCTTCCTCCGCCGCACGGCGGGACGAAAAGAGGCACAGCGCTCCCCCGCCGGATGCCTTGATGAGTGCTTCCAGTTCCTCGAGCGCCTCCGCCGAGACCCCGCGGCCGGGCTTCGGCAGGTGCCCGGCCACGTAAAGGATTCCTTGCCGTGGATAGTCGAAGGGCGAGCCAACATCCACGCCCGTCCAGCTCGGCGCGCCGTCGCCGATCAGGCCGAGTCCCCCTGCCGCGGGTTCAAATGCCGAACCAATGGCCAACGTGGCGGAGGTCAGGACCACGGTGTGCCCGTTGAAAAGCCCTTCCCGCAATTTTCCTGCCACTGACAGCGGGGCAATGTTGACCAGTACCGGTGCCGATTCATCAGGCTGGGAATATCCCTGGCCGGGGTCGAACGTGCTGGCGCGCGAGAACCACACCACCTCCCGGTTTTCCCGGGCATTGATCAACCGCTCGCACAGTTCCAGGATGAGCATGAGCCGGGACCGGGCAAGCTGCCGCCCGCCGTCGGCCGTGGTGTTGCTGTCGCCCTTGGAGTCGGACAGCGCGGCACGGCAGGCCTCGCGGAGCTGGTCGACGCAGTCGAGCTGCTCATCGTTCAGGCCGTTGGGCAGCAGGCCGTTGGGTACGCCGGCCAGCGCCAGCTCGAGGTTGGCGGCTGCGGCGTTCAGGGCATCGACGGTGATGGCGGTGTGTTTCCGGGCGCCCGAGGCGGCAGCATGCACCATGGCGACAGACAGTTGCCCCGACACGGCCCCGGTGACGCGGTCCTGCAGTTCATGTGCCTCATCCACCACGACGACGTCGTATTCGGGCAGGACGGCGAGTCCTTCGAACGCACTGACGGCCAGCATGGCGTGGTTGGTGACCACGACGTCAGCCTCGGCCGCGTCCTGGCGCGCCAGCTCGCTGAAACATTCGGCGGCCATGGGGCACTTCTGGGCACCCAGGCACTCCATGGCGGTCACCGAGACCTGCCGCCAGGCACGGTCCGTCACGCCGGGGAGGAGCTCGTCCCGGTCGCCGGTGGCCGTCTTTTCCGCCCACTCGCGCAGGCGCACCACTTCCTTGCCCAGCTGGGAGGAAGGGCCGCCGACGGAAGCGGCGAAATGCGGCACGCTGGTGTCCTCGCCGAGGGAGAAGAGCTGGCCCTCCGACGGCTCCTCGGAGGGGAACCCGCCGTCGAGCTTGTGCCGGCAGACGTAATTGGACCTTCCCTTGACCAGCGCCACCTTGACCGGCCGTTCCAGGGCAGGGGTGATGTTCTTCAGGAGCCGGGGCAGGTCCCTGCCGACGATCTGGGTCTGCAGTGCCAGCGTGGCCGTGGACACCAGCGCAGGCTTGTTGCTTTCCAGGGCATGGGCAATGAGCGGCACCAGGTAGGCCAGCGATTTGCCGGTGCCGGTGCCGGCCTGGACCAGCAGGTGGTTGCCTGATTCGATGGCGCGGGCCACCTGCCGGGCCATTTCGTGCTGTCCGGTCCGGCTTTGTCCGCCCATGCCGGCGACGGCGCGGTCGAGCAGTTCAAGGACGAACTCCTCGCCGGCCGTCGCGGCTGCTTCGCCGTCGGCGGAGTCAGTCATTGCTGGCGAATGGTTCCAGTTCGGACGCGAGACCTTCGCGGACCTTCACCACGGCCTTCGTCCCCGCCTCAACGTGGTCCACGCTGAGGATTTCGGCATCGGACTCATGGAGCTTGCTGACCAGGTCTCCCCGGTCGTACGGAATGAGCAGGTCCATCCGGACGGAGGGCCGGGGAATGGAGTCACTGATGGCCTTCAGGAGTTCCGGGATGCCTTCGCCGGTGCGGGCGGAGACCACCACGTGCCGTGGTTCTCGCTGCTTCAGCCGCTCCACCACGAAGGGGTCGGCGGCGTCGGCCTTGTTCAGCACGATGATTTCGGGCACCTTCCGGGCGTCCACTTCGCTGAAGACCTTCCGGACGGCAGCGATCTGCCCTTCGGGGTCAGGGTGCGAAACATCCACCACGTGCAGGATCAGGTCCGAATCCGCCACTTCCTCGAGGGTGGACCGGAAGGCTTCCACCAGCTGGGTGGGCAGCGACCGGACAAACCCTACGGTGTCGGCCAGCGTGTAGCCCAGGCCGTCCGCGGTTTCGGCCTTCCGGACGGTGGGATCCAGGGTGGCGAACAGTGCGTTCTCCACGAGGACCCCGGCATCCGTGAGCCGGTTGAGCAGCGAGGACTTTCCAGCGTTGGTGTACCCGGCAATGGCTACCGAGGGCACTTCATTACGACGGCGGTTGGCCCGCTTGGTCTCCCGCGCCGGCTTCATGGCGGCGATTTCCCGCCGCAATTTGGCCATGCGGGTACGGATGCGGCGCCGGTCCAGCTCGATCTTGGTTTCACCGGGTCCGCGGGAGCCCATGCCGGCGGCAGCGCCGCCGACCTGGCCACCGGCCTGGCGGGACATGGACTCGCCCCAGCCGCGCAGGCGGGGAAGCAGGTATTCCAGCTGCGCCAGCTCCACCTGCGCCTTGCCTTCGCGGCTCTTCGCATGCTGGGCGAAGATGTCGAGGATCAGGGCGGTCCTGTCGATGACCTTGACCTTGACGATGTCTTCCAGGCCGCGGCGCTGGGACGGTGCCAGTTCGGCGTCGACCACCACGGTGTCCGCGCCCGTAGACATGACGATGTCCTTGAGCTCCAGGGCCTTGCCGGAACCGAGGAATGTTCCGGGGTCAGGCTTGTCACGGCGCTGCACCAGCCCATCGAGAACCTCTGACCCTGCGGTTTCGGCGAGGGCCGCCAGCTCCCGCAGCGAGTTTTCCGCGTCCGCGAGAGTCCCCTCGGACCAGAGTCCGGCGAGGACGACGCGCTCGAGCCGCAGCTGCCGGTATTCGACTTCGGTGACGTCTTCGAGTTCGGTGGACAGGCCTGCACGCCGGCGCAGGGCGCGGCGCTCCTCGAGGTCCTGCTGGTCCCCGTCGTAGGTGCTGTGTTCCTCGTCAAGGCGGGAAATCGCCTGCGCCTTGCCGAGCACTGCTTTTCCATCGCCGCCTTCACCGCCGGGCGTGCTGACATTCTTGGCCGGGACGTCCTTGGCGAGGATTCGGTCGATAACAGCCTGGATTTCCTGCGGACTCATGTCCTGGGCGGCTGGATCGGAACCGGTGTTGGGCTGGCTGGTCATGGTCTCCTTTGAAGATTCGGCAATTCCAGAATAGTGCTGATTGGCGGGAAGTTGGAACGTATTCGCGCTGGGCTGACGGCCTGCGGCCATGCATGTTCTCCTGTGGTGTCGCCGCCGGCTGCAGTGCCGGGGCCGGGGATGCCGCATCAGGGAGGCGGCAGGGCAAAAGGGGGCCGGAAAATGGCAGGAATTACAGCTCGGAGGCTGACGTTCGAGTTTTGTCCGGCGGCCGGCGGGACGGAGTGGTCTGCGCCGGTGTGCAGCGGAAGGCAGGGGAGCCTGCGTCGCTGCGGGACGGGCTGTCGCTGGAGGACAGTGCGGGACGGGCAGTAGGCCCGTGCCGGCTACTCGAAGATCAGGAACATGCCCTCCAGAGTAGCAGAGCGGCTTCCGCGCGGTTTCCCTTTACGCTGCAAGGGGAACTACTCTGGCCAGTTATGGAGTCCGCACACTATTTCAGCACGTCCCCAGCCGGCCCCTTCACCCGTAAGCCGCTTACCGTGGAGTTGGCCGGTGAGACGCGCAGGCTCCATACCTCCACCGGCATCTTCAGCCCGGACGGGATCGATAAGGGCACTGCAGTGCTCCTGGCGGAGGTCCCGGCCCCGAATCCGCAGGGCAACCTGCTGGACATCGGGTGCGGCTGGGGCCCGATCGCACTCAACATGGCGCTGCTCGCTCCGCAGTCCAAGGTCTATGCCGTGGACGTGAACGAACGGTGCATCGCCCTGACCAACGAAAACGCCGCCACGCTGGGACTGTCCAACGTCGTGGCCGGCACCCCGGACGCCGTCGACCCGGAGATCCGCTTTGACACCATCTGGTCCAACCCGCCGATCCGCATCGGCAAGGACGAGCTGCATGCGCTGCTGAAGCTGTGGCTTCCGCGCCTGGCCGACGGCGGCACGGCGTGGCTGGTGGTGCAGAAGAACCTTGGCTCGGACTCGCTTCAGCGCTGGCTGGCAGCCGAACTGGACAGTTCCTTCACCGTGACCCGTGCGTCAACGGCAAAGTCCTTCCGGATCCTGAAGGTTACGAAAGCGTCCCGCTCGCCACAATAACGGCGGGGCCGCTGAGCTCCACGTGTTCATGGCCGCCGGGTCCAGCGAAGAACTTCACGCCCACGACGCCTCCGGGAACATGGACGCGCCATGCGTCCGGCGCTTCGGCGCCGGCCCAGTGGCGGATGGCGACGGCGGCCGCACAGGCTCCCGTCCCGCAGGACTGGGTCTCCCCCACGCCGCGCTCGTGCACCCGCATGGTGACGGTTCCTACGCCGTCGTTGACCAGGGGGTCGGACGGCACCACGAACTCCACGTTGGTGCCGTTGGCGGGGACGGGGTCGACCTTGGGCGCTGTGAAAAGCCGGGTGCCCGCCAGCTCCGACAGTTCAGCGAGGGCCACTACCGTGTGCGGATTGCCCATGCTGACGGACAGCGCCGGCCGGGGAACTTCCAGGCCGTCGGCGGTGACCAGGGAGTCCATGGCCTTGGCGCTAGCCTCCCCGGGAAAGATGAATTCCCAGGGCCCCATGTCCACCGCGTAGCCGTCCCCGGTCCGGACCACGGTCTTGACGCCGCCACGGGTGCCGATGGTGAGAGCCCCGCCGTCGGGAAGGTCGATGAGCCCCTCGGTGCGCAGGAAGTGGACAAAGACCCGGACCCCGTTGCCGCACATTTCGGACAGGGAGCCGTCTGCATTGCGGTAGTCCATGAACCATTCCGCGTCCGGGGCGGCGGCGAGCAGCTCCCGGCCCTCGGGCAGGAAGCGGGAGGGGACCGCCCTGATCAGGCCGTCGGCTCCGATGCCGCGGTGCCGGTCGCAGAGGGCGGCGGCCTGGTCGGCGCCCAGGATTCGGGTCCCCTCCGGGTCGGCGACCAGGACGAAGTCGTTGCCGGTGCCGTGCCCCTTCGAAAAGCGGAGCCCGCTCAGTGTGCGCATGGCGGACCCGGGAGTTTCTGCGGGGGTAGCATTCATGTTCCCAAGCGTAACGGCGGATGCGGCCGCTGCCGAAACCGCAGCGGACGGGGCACAGTTCCGGCTCCTGGCTGCGCAGTTCTTAACTGCGTAGCCACAACCGCCACTGGTCCTCCCTGCACGGCTCCTACCGGCACAGCTCCGCGGCTTTGCCCACAAGGTGGGGATCCTGCCAGTCGAGCCAGGTGATGCGCGGATCGGCCCGGAACCAGGTCAGCTGCCGGCGGGCGAACTGGCGGGTGGCCACGATCGTCTCTTCGGCGGCCTGCTCAACGGTTGAGCCGCCGTCGATGACGCGCAGGAACTGGGCATAGCCGAGGGCGCGGGACGCGGTTTTGCCCCGGCGAAGACCGCGGGCGTCCAGTTCCCTGACCTCGTCCAGCAGGCCTGCCTCCACCATCCGGTACACCCGGGCCGCCAGTCGCTCCCGCAGCACGTCCCGGTCCACACCAAGGCCTACCTGGACGGCAGGCCGGTGATACTCGCGCCGGGGCATGTAGGAGCTGAACGGCCGGCCGGTGAGTTCGTGGACTTCCAGGGCACGGATGATGCGCCGGGCGTCCGAGACCCGGTCCGCTGATACCGGATCAACGGCCTTAAGCCGTGCCAGGAGCGCCTGGGTGCCGTGTTCGGTGTGCTCGGCCTCCAGCCGTGCCCTCAGTGCCGGGTCCGTGCCCGGAAACTCCAGGACGTCCAGGGCCGCGCGGACGTAGAGCCCGGAGCCGCCGGCCAGGATGGCGCGCCTGCCCCGGGCATGGATCGCGTCAATGGTCTCCCGGGCCCGCTGCTGGAAGTCGGAAACGCTGGCTTCCTGGGTTACGTCCAGGATGTCCAGGAGGTGGTGCGGCACCCCGCGGCGCTCGTCCATAGTGATTTTGGCGGTGCCGATGTCCATGCCCCGGTAGAACTGCATGGCGTCGGCGTTGATGACTTCACCGCCGAGCTCGAGGGCGAGGTTGACGGCGAGGTCTGACTTGCCGGAGCCGGTGGGACCGACGACGGCGATCACGGGTGGGGCGGCCACCTGTCAGCGGGTGCGCAGGGGCAGGGTGGGCATGCCGAGGGAAACACCCTTCGCTCCCGCCCCGGTGCCGGGCGCCGGTGCGCCGCAGGAATCAGCCTGGGACCTGTCCCAGGCGTCCCCTGCCCGGGAGCGGCGCAGGCTGTAATCCTCCAGGGTGGGATCAGCTACGAGGTGGAATGCCGCGGCCTCAGTAATGGTGACAGTGACGAGGTCCCCGGGCCGGGGCGAGGGAGCGCCGTCGGGAACGGAGAAGTGGACGAGCCGCTGGTCCTGTGACCGCCCGGACAACCGTTGGGTCTCCCCGGACTTCCGCCCGGACTGGGCGGTGACCATGACCTCAAGCCGGCGGCCGAGCTGCTTGCGGTTCTCCTCGGCGGCGATCCTGTCCTGCAGGGCGGTGAGCCGCTCGAACCGTTCCTGGACCACAGCCTTGGGCAGCTGGCCGGGCAAGTCGGCGGCGGGCGTGCCCGGCCGCTTCGAGTACTGGAACGTGAAGGCGGTGGCGAAGCGGGACTTTTCCACCACGTCCAGTGTTGCCTGGAAGTCTTCCTCGGTCTCCCCCGGGAAGCCGACGATGATGTCCGTGGAGATCGCGGCGTGGGGAATCTTCCCGCGTACCTTGTCCAGGATGCCCAGGAACTTGGTGGAGCGGTAGGACCGCTTCATTTCCCGCAGGATGCGGTCCGACCCCGACTGCAGCGGCATGTGGAGCTGGGGCATCACATTCGGGGTCTCTGCCATGGCGTCGATGACGTCGTCGGTGAAAGCGGCGGGGTGGGGGCTGGTGAAGCGCACCCGTTCGAGGCCCTCAATGTCGCCGCAGGCGCGCAGCAGCTTGGAGAAGGCCTGCCGGTCACCGAACTCGACGCCGTAGGAGTTGACGTTCTGCCCCAGGAGGGTCACTTCGATGGCGCCGTCATCCACCAGCGCCTGGATTTCGGCGAGGATGTCGCCGGGCCGCCGGTCCTTTTCCTTGCCCCGCAGTGCCGGCACGATGCAGAAGGTGCAGGTGTTGTTGCAGCCGACGGAGATGGACACCCAGCCGGAGTAGACGGAGTCGCGTTTCGTGGGAAGCGTGGAAGGGAACACGTCCAGGGATTCCAGGATTTCAAGCTGCGCTTCGTTGTTGTGGCGGGCCCGGTCCAGGAGGGCCGGGAGGGCACCGACGTTGTGGGTCCCGAAGACGGCGTCAACCCAGGGTGCCTTCTTGAGGATCGTCTCGCGGTCCTTCTGGGCCAGGCAGCCGCCTACGGCAATCTGCATGCCGGGGTTGGCGGCTTTGACGGGGGCCAGGATGCCCAGGTTGCCGTAGAGCTTGTTGTCGGCGTTTTCCCTGACAGCGCAGGTGTTGAACACCACGACGTCGGCGTGGTCGCCTTCCGCCGGGACGTATCCGGCGTCCTCGAGCATGCCGGCCATCCGCTCCGAGTCATGCACGTTCATCTGGCAGCCAAAGGTGCGCACCTGGTAGGTGCGGGGCTGGGCGGCTTCCGCTTGCGGCACGGCCGCCGGATCAACGGAAGCGGTGGCGCCGGATTGGGGGGAAGGAATGGTCAAACTCACCAGTTAAGGGTACCGGCTTCCCCGCTGTCGTGATCCCGGCGGGATTCCAGTACCTCGTTGACGATCCGGAACGCCTGGGAGGGCTGATAGCCCTTGCGTGCCAGCATGGACGCCAGCCGCCTCACGGCTTTGTCCCGCTCGGCCTGGTCGGACAGGTCCGTGCCGGGCCGCAGCTTCCGCTCCACCAGGGTCCTGGCGGCGGCCTCCTCATCGGCGTCGGAAAGCTGCTCGAGGGCGGACGCAGCTGTCTGCTGGTCGATGCCCTTGTCCGCCAGTTCGCGGCGGAGGGCGCCTTTTGCCAGCTTGCGGGATTGTGAACGGCTCCTGACCCACATGTCCGCGAACTCGGCGTCGTCGATCAGGCGGACTTCCTGGAACTTGTCCAGGACAGCTTCGGCAACATGCTCCGGGATGTTTCGTTCGGCCAGCTTACGGGCCAGCTGCAGCCGGCTCTTGGGTGATGCCGTCAGCTGGCGGTAGACGATGGTCTGGGCAACGCTGAACGGATCCGGTTCGGCGTCTGCCGACTGCGGATCGTCCGGTAGGGCGCCGGAGTCCGACAGCCCTCCGGAGGGGCTGTCGGACCGGCTGCGGCGTGTACGCGATCCAGCCAAGGGCTAGAACCCGTCGACGGCTTTCAGCTTGGGAGCATCCTTGGATTCATCCTCGGCAGGCTTGACCCCTACGCCGAGCTTCTCCTTGATGAGGCGCTCCAGCTCGGCGGCGAGCTCCGGGTTGTCGCGCAGGAACCGGCGCGAGTTCTCCATGCCCTGTCCCAGCTGGTCGCCGTCATAAGTGAACCAGGAGCCGGACTTCTTGATGATGCCGTGCTCCACGCCCATGTCGATGATGCCGCCTTCGCGGGAGATTCCCTGGCCGTAGATGATGTCGAACTCGGCGACCTTGAAGGGCGGAGCCATCTTGTTCTTGACGATCTTGGCCTTGGTCCGGTTGCCGACGGAATCGGCACCTTCCTTGAGGGTCTGGATCCGCCGGACGTCGATGCGAACCGACGCGTAGAACTTCAGGGCCTTACCACCGGTGGTGGTTTCGGGAGAGCCGAAGAAGACACCGATCTTTTCACGCAGCTGGTTGATGAAGATGGCGGTGGTCTTGGTCTGGCTCAGGCGGCCGGTGATCTTACGCAGGGCCTGGCTCATGAGCCGGGCCTGGAGGCCAACGTGGCTGTCACCCATGTCGCCTTCGATTTCAGCGCGCGGCACCAGGGCGGCCACGGAGTCAATGACGATGACGTCCAGCGAACCGGAGCCCACCAGCATGTCCATGATCTCCAGTGCCTGTTCTCCGGTGTCCGGCTGGGACACGAGGAGGGCGTCGGTGTCCACGCCCAGCTTGGCGGCGTAGTCGGGGTCCAGGGCGTGTTCTGCGTCGATGAAGGCTGCGATGCCGCCGGCGCGCTGGGCGTTTGCCACGGCGTGCAGGGCAACGGTGGTCTTACCCGAAGATTCCGGACCGTAGATTTCAATAACACGGCCGCGCGGGAGGCCGCCAATACCGAGGGCCACGTCCAGGGCGATGGATCCCGTGGGGATGGTTTCGATCGGGGCACGGACTTCGTCGCCCAGGCGCATGACCGAGCCCTTGCCGAACTGCTTGTCAATCTGGGCCAGCGCTGCTTCCAGCGCTTTTGCACGATCCGGGGCTGCCGCCATGGTTGACACCTCTAATGCTTTCTCGATGGTGGCCTACGCGGCCGTTTTATTGGTCATCTCTGACGCTAAGGGGACCCACTGACATTCCGGCGGGAGGACGACGGTTATGTGGATAAACCCGATGGAAAAAGCATAGCTGTATCCGAACAGGTATTCGAAGAGTCGGGGTCCTGCGGCGTGTCAGTGTGGACGGTGCGGGGTGCTGCTAGTCGCGGCGGGGAGCGATATCGCGGCCAAGCCGCCGCTCGGCCGGCACGTCCTGGACGTCGCAGACGGCCAGCCAGACCTTGCGCGGTTCCACGCCTGCTGCAACGGCCTGGTCTGCGGTCCGGCCGCCCACCCCGGCGAGGACGAGGGTGCTGCTCAGGACACGGGAATAGCCCGCGCCGAACTCGTCATCCATCAGACGCCAGTACTCGCTGATTCGCATCGGTAAATCCTCTCATGATTGCGGACCCTAGAATTGTTGCCATGAGCAACCCCCCGGATCTCCCGCCGCAGCACGATACAGGCGATGATGCCGCCGACACCGCACTGCGGAATGTCGAACACCAAATCAGCCTCTTCTGGCGGCGGGCCAGGGCCATCTCGAACCAGCTCTCCCGGGAAGTCCACCCCGACATGGAGCCTGCAGCGTACGGACTCTTGACGGTCATCCGCAGGGAAGGACCCATCCGCCTGACCGACCTCGCCATGAACATCGGGGTGGGCAAGCCATCGGTGAGCAGGCAGATTGCGTTCCTGGAAAGCCTGGGACTGGTGTCCAAGGAAGCGGATCCGCTGGACCGGCGGGCCCAGTCCATCCGGCTGACGCCGAAGGGCGAGGAGAAGATGCACCAGGTCCAGGACGCGCGGCGGCAGGTCTTCCAAGAGCGACTGCGGGAGTGGCCGGTGGAGGATCTGCAGGAGCTTGCCCGCTACATGGCAATGCTGAACTCAACGTATGAGCGGGACGGATTTCCCAGGGAAGCCGCGGGCGGGTCCCCCGACCAGGAGGACTAGGCCGCAGCGGGCGGAGTGGAAGACAGCAGGAAGCCCCCGGCACGGCCGGGGGCTTCCTGCTGTTGCCTGACCCGCCTGCGGCGGGGCTGGCGTTACCGGGCGCCGGAGAGGAGGCCCGTGGTGAGTTCGTCGTTCAGTTCGTTGTTGAGGTCGCGTTCCAGGTCGCGGCCGTAACGCTGGGAGAATTCCTGCGGCACGGTGTCCGGAACGGCGACGCCCTCGGCGACCGCGACGCGGTCACTGACCTCGCGGAGCATGCTTGACAACGGAACATCCAGCGCCGAGCAGATCGAGGACAGAAGCTCTGACGATGCTTCCTTCTGGCCGCGCTCCACTTCGCTGAGGTATCCCAGGGAGACACGGGCGCTGTGCGAAACTTCGCGGAGCGTACGCCCCTGACGCTGGCGGACATCGCGCAGGACATCACCGATTTCGTGACGAAGTACTACCATCTTGCGCTCCTTCTGTTCGCTCTTAGCCTGTTCGGCGAGGCCCACATCCTTCCAGCGGACAACGCCGTTTACGGATACGGGCTGCTTTACCATCTGTATCGCCTTGCTCCCTCATTGGTCAGGTCCGCCGCGGGGGCGGACCGTCGTGGTCATTTCATCCTAGGCGCCTCCGCTCTCCGGAAGCGACACAATGTAATAACTAATCGGTACCGGCTTTTGTTCCCGGAAACTTTACGCGCGGTAACTTGGCCCCACAAGGATCAGGCGGACAAGGCCTCCAGCAGCCTTTCCAGGGCCGCGGCGCAGGCTGCGCCGCGGATGTCGGGCCGGCTTCCGGTGAACGAATATTCAAAACCAGTGCTCCCCGCGGCTGTGGCCACGCCGATGTACACCCGCCCCACAGGCTTTCCGTCGTGCGCGTCGGGGCCAGCCACTCCCGTCGTGGAGAGCCCGACGTCGGCGCCCAGGACCCTGCGCGCCCCGTCGGCCATGGCGCGGGCAACGTCGGGATCGACGGAGCCGGCACGGGCCAGCAGGTCACCGGGGACATGCAGCACCGCTTCCTTGACGGAATTCTGGTAGGCCACTACCCCTCCCTGCAGCATGCCGGAGGCACCGGGCGTATCGGCCAGGACGGCCGAGACCATCCCCGCCGTCAGTGATTCCGCGGTGGCAACCGTCCGCCCGGACTCGAGCGCCTGCCTGACGGCCTGCGCGGCCAACTGGTGGAGGTTGCTCATGCCTGCTCCTGCCCTTCCACGGTCCCTGCCTGCCGCTTGCCCTTGGCGCGCAGGCGCATGGCCTCGACCACGTATTCAACGCCGGTCCACAGCGTGATGGCAACGGCAGCCATCATGACGGCGAACGCAACCCAGGCCATCCACGGCGCGAATGCCCCGAACGGCAGCAGGTACAGGAAGATCGCCGCTGTTTGGACGACGGTTTTGAGCTTGCCGCCGCGGGAGGCGGGGATCACGCCGTAGCGGATCACGAAGAAGCGCAGGGCCGTGATGCCCCACTCCCGGACCAGGATCACGAGGGTGGCCCACCACGGGAGCTCACCCAGCAGGGACAGCATCACCAGCGCAGAACCGGTGAGGAGCTTGTCCGCGATGGGGTCGGCGATCTTGCCGAAGTCGGTGACGAGGTTGCGGCTCCTGGCGATGTCGCCGTCGAGCTTGTCGGTGTAGATGGCGACGGCGAACGCCGCCACCGCCGCCCAGCGCCACGGTCCGGAGGTACTGTGCAGCCCCGGCGCATCCGCGACGAGGAACCACACGAAGAACGGGACCAGCACAATGCGGATCATGGTCAGGACATTGGGAAGGTTCCAGACCCCGGCTCGGCCTTGGCCGGCGGCGGTGGCATCGGTGCTAGTCACGTTCCTAGGCTACCGGCCTAGCGTCCCGTGAGGGACCACGCGTCTTCGGAGCCGTCGTCGTCATCGCCGTAGCCGCCGGAAGCGGAATCCGAACCGTCGTAGTATTCGACGTTCTGCTTGCGCTTGTCCAGGTCGGCGGCAACCAGGTCCTCGGCGTAGCCACCCTGGGCGATGTTGGCGTTGGCGTTGTCGCTCAGCGCGGCGGTCTGTGAGTCAGGCGCCGCGGGGGCCTCCTGCCCCTTCATGGCGGCGAGGACGGCGGCGAGGTCGTCCGGCTTCACCAGCACGTCGCGGGCCTTGGAGCCCTCGGAGGGGCCCACCACGCCGCGCGATTCCAGCAGGTCCATGAGCCGGCCGGCCTTGGCGAAGCCGACCCGGAGCTTGCGCTGGAGCATTGAGGTGGACCCGAACTGCGTGGTGACCACCAGTTCGGTGGCCTGCAGCAGCACTTCGAGGTCGTCCCCGATGTCGTCGTCGATCTGCTTCTTTTCCGCTTCCGGCGCGACGTCGTCACGGTAGACGGCCTGCAACTGTCCCTTGACGTGTTCGACGACCTTGTGGATCTCGGATTCCGTGACCCAGGCACCCTGGACGCGCATGGCCTTGGAGGCACCCATGGGCAGGAAGAGCGCGTCACCCTGGCCAATGAGCTTTTCCGCCCCGGGCTGGTCCAGGACCACCCGGGAGTCCGTCACGGAGGACGTGGCGAAGGCCATGCGGGACGGAACGTTGGCTTTGATCAGGCCGGTGACCACGTCCACGGACGGGCGCTGGGTGGCCAGCACCAGGTGGATGCCGGCTGCACGTGCAAGCTGGGTGATGCGGACGATCGAGTCTTCGACGTCGCGCGGGGCCACCATCATCAGGTCCGCGAGCTCGTCCACGATCACCAGCAGGTAGGGGTACGGCCGGATGACGCGCTTGGAATCCACCGGCGGGTGGACCTTGCCGGCGCGGACGGCCTTGTTGAAGTCGTCGATGTGCTTGAAGCCGTAGTTGGCGAGGTCGTCGTACCGGGCGTCCATTTCCCGCACCACCCACTGCAGCGCTTCGGCGGCCTTCTTGGGGTTGGTGATGATGGGGGTGATCAGGTGCGGAACGCCCTCGTAGGCGGTGAGCTCCACGCGCTTGGGGTCCACCATGACCATCCGGACCTCGTCCGGCGTGGCGCGCATCAGGATTGAGGTGATCATCGAGTTCACGAAGGACGACTTACCGGCACCGGTGGCACCGGCCACCAGCAGGTGCGGCATCTTGGCCAGGTTGGCCACCACGTAGCCGCCCTCCACGTCCTTGCCCACGCCCATGACCATGGGGTGGTCGGTGCGGCGGGCGTTCTGGCTGCGGAGGACGTCGCCCAGGGAGACGGTTTCGCGGTCCGTGTTGGGGATCTCGATGCCGATCGCGGACTTCCCCGGAATGGGGCTCAGGATGCGGACGTCGCTGGAAGCCACGGCGTAGGAGATGTTCTTGGACAACGCCGTGACGCGCTCCACCTTGGTGCCGGGCGAGAGTTCGATCTCGTAGCGGGTGACGGTGGGGCCGCGGCTGAAGCCGGTGACGGTGGCGTCGACGTTGAACTGCTGCAGGGTGTCGGTCAGGGCGGCGACGACGGCGTCGTTGGCCTCAGTGCGCTCCTTGGGGATGGAGCCCGGGGTGAGGAAGTCAGAGGCAGGCAGTGTGTACGTGACGTCGCCGGCGAGGGAAAGCTGCTCCGTCCGCTGCGGGATGGGCACGGGCGGCGGCGCCGGGGCCACGGGGTTGGAGGGAACAGTAGGTGCGGCGGCGGGCTTGCCGGGGGCAGCGGCACCGGGGATCACCAGCGGGATGGCCTCGGTGGCGTTCTCGGCCGGAGCGGCCGGGGAGCTTCCGCCCAGGCCCTGGGCCGCCTTGATCTTTTCGACGGCGATCTCCGCCTGGGTGGGCCGGCGCACACCGGGAGCGGGCCGGGCAGGCTCCTGCTCGTCGTCGTCAATGACTGCGTGTTCGAAGGCCTCATCCCCCACGTACCCGTCCAGGCCTGCCTCGGTTTCCTCGTCCTTGCCGAAGAGCCTGCGCTTCTTTTTCTTCGGTGCAGCGGGCGGAGTCCGTTCAAGGTAGCTGCGGTCGTGGGCGTCACCGGGTTGGTCCTGCTCCATCAGGTCGATGCCCATGAGGTGTTCGTAGGCTCCCCGGAGGCGGCGCGGGATGGCGGTGAACGGGGTGGCGGTGATGATGAGCACTGACACGAACGCGAGCAGGGCGTAGAGCACCACGGGCACTGCGGGGTGGATGGCTGCCAGCGGCGTGGCCGCCAGGAAGCCGAGCATGCCGCCGGCCTTCCGGAGGCCTTCGAAGCCGTCGGCAACGGTGGGCTGGCCGCCGAGGATGTGGGCGAGGCCGCAGCCGGCGAAGGTCATGATCAGGAAGCCGATCCCAACCCTGTTGTTGCCGCGGCCGTCGGAGGGCTGCCGGAACAGCCGGAAGGCGCACACGAAAAGCATCAGCGGCAGGAGCAGGGAGATCCAGCCGAAGGTGCCGTTCACGACGGCGTAGACGGCGTCGGGCAGCCAGCCCGTCAGGCCCCACCAGGCGAAGGTGGCAATGAAGATGCCCAGCGCCAGGTTGAAGAGTGCGGCGCCGTCGCGGCGGTCCTCCGGTGGAAGGTCGCTGACGTCGTGGCCGATGCGGCGCACTCCCCCGCCCACCAGGTGCCCGATTCCCAGCCAGGCTCCGCCCACGACGCGCAGCAGCCACGGCTGGTGGTGTTCGACGGCGGGAAGCTGGCGGGTGCGTGCGGTGCTGGATGAGCCGCCGCGCGCTGGTTTGCTGGCGGTGGAGCCGGTTCCGCGGCCTGTGGAGGCTCCGGATTTGCTGCCGGAGCTGCCCCTGCCGGTACCTTTGGGCGCGGAAGTAGTACGTGTGGCCATAGTAGCCACGCTACCGGAAGCAGGCCGTAATTCCGGGGATATCGGGGCCCGGGGAGCGCACCGGTTGACGGCGCGGACCGCACCGTCCGGACACGCGGAAGGCCCCGGTTCTCAGTGAACCGGGGCCTTCCGAATCTGCCAATGGCAGCGGAGGCAATCTCAGGCCTCGAGCACCACCGGGATGATCATGGGCTTGCGGCGCAGCTTGCGGTTGACCCAGGTGCCCACGACGCGGCGCACCACCTGCTGGAGCTGGTGACTGGTGTGGTCGGCGTGGTTCTGGACTGCTTCTTCCAGTGCCGCGTTGATCTTGGGGATGATGTCGTCGAAGACGGAGTCATCCTCGGCAACGCCGCGGGCGTGGATCTCGGGCCCGGACACCACCTTGCCCGTGGCCCGGTGGATGACCGTGATGATCGAGATGAAGCCTTCGTCGCCCAGGATGCGGCGGTCCTTGAGGTCGGCGTCGGTGATTTCGCCCACGCTGGAGCCGTCGACGTAGACGAAGCCCACCTCCACCTGGCCCACGATGTCCGCCTGGTGGTCGCGGAGGTCGATGACCGTGCCGTTGTCCGCGAGGATGACGCTTGCCTCGGGGACTCCGGACTCGATGGCGATCTTGCCGTTGGCGATCAGGTGCCGGGTTTCGCCGTGCACCGGCATCGCGTTGAGCGGCTCGAGGATGTTGTAGCAGTAGAGCAGCTCACCCGCGGCGGCGTGGCCGGACACGTGCACCTTGGCGTTGCCCTTGTGGATCACGTCGGCACCCAGCTTGAGGAGGCCGTTGATGATCCGGAACACCGCATTTTCATTGCCCGGGATGAGGCTGGAGGCCAGGATGACGGTGTCGCCGTCGCCCACCACCACGCGGTGGTCGCCGTTGGCCATCCTGGACAGGGCGGCCATGGGCTCGCCCTGGGAACCCGTGGACATCAGCACCACGCGGTTGTCGGGGAGGTTGTCGATGTTCTTGATGTCGACGATCAGCCCGGCGGGAACATCCAGGTAGCCGAGCTTTTCCGCGATGGCCATGTTGCGGACCATGGAGCGGCCCACGAAGGCCACCTTGCGGTTGTGCTTGGCTGCCGCGTCAAGGACCTGCTGCACACGGTGCACGTGGGAGGAGAAGGATGCCACGATGATGCGCTTGGTGGCCTGGCCGAAAAGCCGCTCCAGCGTGGGGCCGATCTCCTTCTCGGCCGTGGTGAATCCGGGGACGTCCGCGTTGGTCGAGTCGGACATGAACAGGTCCACGCCCTCTTCGCCCAGCTTGGCGAAGTGCCGCAGGTCGGTGATGCGCCCATCCAGCGGCAGCTGGTCCATTTTGAAGTCGCCGGTATGCAGGACGGTGCCGCCCGCGGTGCGGATGAACACCGCAAGGGCGTCAGGGATGGAGTGGTTGACGGCCACGAACTCGCATTCGAACGGGCCGAACTTCTCCACCTGGCCCTCTTCGACCGTCAAGGTGTAGGGCCGGATGCGGTGCTCCTGCAGCTTGGCTTCGATCAGGGCGAGGGTCAGCTGCGATCCCACCAGCGGGATGTCGTTGCGCAGGCGCAGCAGGTACGGCACGGCGCCGATGTGGTCCTCGTGGCCGTGGGTCAGGATCACGGCCACGACGTCGTCCAGCCGGTCCTCGATGTAGGAGAAATCGGGCAGGATCAAGTCAACGCCGGGCTGGGTTTCCTCGGGGAAGAGGACGCCGCAGTCCACGATCAGCAGCTTGCCGTCGATTTCGAACACGGCCATGTTCCGGCCGATTTCCCCCAGTCCGCCAAGCGGAACGATCCTGAGCGTGCCCTGGGGCAGGCGAGGAGGGGTGACAAGGCCGGTAAGGGCAGTTTGGGTCATAGTGCACTACTTTCCAGGCGGAAGGGTGCCGGTCTTAGCCTCAGGAGAAGACCAGCCCCGCTTCCGCCAAATCCCCGCGGATGGTTTCGATCTCGGTTTCGTCCGGCTCCACGAGGGGCAAACGGACAATCGAGTTGGGCAGGACTCCCTGCCATTTAAGAATCTGTTTGGCCGCCACGGCTCCCTGGACGCGGGTCATCGTTGCGCGGACCACGGGCTGCAGTTCGAAGTTGATCTTGCGAGCTGTGCCGAGATCGTTGGCGTTGACGGCGTCGATGAGTTCGCGGAAGCGACGGGTGGCAACGTGGGTGGTGACACCCACGAGGCCTACGGCGCCCAGCGCCATCCACGGAAGGGTCAGGCCGTCGTCGCCCGAGTAGAACAGGAGGTCGGTTTCGGCCATGACCCGCGTGGCGGCGGTGAGGTCGGCCTTGGCGTCCTTGACGGCGACGATGTTGGGGTGCTGGGCAAGCCGGATCATGGTGTCCGGTTCGATCGGGATGGAGGACCGGCCGGGGATGTCATACAGCATGACAGGCACGTCCACCGCAGAGGCGATGGTTTCGAAGTGGGCGCGGACCCCGGCCTGGCTGGGCTTGTTGTAGTAGGGGGTCACCAACAGGAGGCCGTCGACGCCGAGGGCAGCAGCCTGCTGGGAGAGGTGCACCGAGTGCGCGGTGTCATTGGTGCCGGTGCCGGCAATGATGGCCGCCCGGCCGCCCACCGCTTCCTTGACGGCGCGGAACATGCCCAGGTTTTCCTCGTCCGTCAGGGTGGAGGTTTCACCGGTGGTGCCGGTGACCACCAGGCCGTCGCAGCCGTCGTCGACGAGCTTGCTGGCCAGCGCAGCCGCCTGGTCGTAATCCACTGCGCCGTCCTTGGTGAACGGCGTGACCATGGCGGTCAGGAGGGTACCGAGGGCAGGGATGTGCGCGGAAGAGTCAGCCATGGAAAAAACGTTACCCTGTCCCCCGCTGGTTAGGACAATGCCACGGCCGTGACGAACGTCAAATAGGCCGGACCCCGGGGCGCGGCCCCGCCTCGGCTCCGGTGTGGCAGTAGCGCCCGACGGCGGCCTGCCGGAGGTCCTCAGCCCAGGACGCCAGCCGCTGGGCGGCGCGAACGTAGTGGAACAGTTCCGTAGGCGTGAGCGCTTCGATGTCCGTTTCCGCGAGCCGGCGGGCAAGCTCCGCGCCTTCGGGCTGGGCGGCCAGGCTGATGCCTTCCTGCTCCCACTGCACGTCCTCAGCCGGTTTGCCCGAGACAAGCTGCCGGAACAGGTAGTCCACCACTCCCGGGCTCATTGCCTTCAGCAGCCCACTGCCTGCCTCGGGTTCAGCCGGCTGCAGGCGGCCCTGCTCCTGCGTGCCTCCGCTTGATGACATTTCCATGGCACAGATAGTATTCGAACATATATTCGAATACAAGATCCCTGTGACGGGATCCCTGTGACAGGAGCACTTCAACAGCATGTGAGACGATCTGGTCATGTCCTCGCGTACCCCGGCCACCCGGTCCCGGAAAGCTCCCGGACGGCAGCACCCCGGGCGCCTCCGGGGTATCGACGCGGCACGCGGCCTGGCACTGCTCGGCATGATGGCCACGCACCTGCTGCCGACCTTCGAATCGGATGCCGGCCTCACGCCCACGTGGATCGGCCTCACGTTCTCCGGCCGGGCTGCGGCACTTTTCGCCGTACTCGCGGGCGTGGGACTCGCGCTTTCAACGGGGAAGGACAAGCCCCTGCAGGGCAGCGACCTCTCCGCGGCCCGCCGGGGTGTTGCGCTGCGCGCCCTGGTGATTGCCGCCGTCGGCCTTACCCTGGGCGGCCTGGAAGTGAACGTGGCGATCATCCTGGTCCACTACGCGGTGCTGTTCCTGTGCGTCCTGCCCTTCCTGGGACTGGGGGTGAAGCAGCTGTGCGCCTGGGCAATCGGCTGGATCCTGGCATCGCCGGTGTTGGCCTACCTGCTCCGGCCATGGCTCCTCGCCCCGGAACCGCCCCTGAAACTGGGCCACAACCCGGCCTGGGAAGACCTGGGGACGCCCTCCCGGCTGCTGGCGGACGTGTTCTTCACCGGCTACTACCCGGTGCTGCAGTGGCTGTCCTACCTGCTGGTGGGGCTGGCTATCGGCCGCCTGGTCCTCACCAAAGCACTGGTCCCCGTCCTGCTGCTGGCGGGAGGAACCGTTGTTGCCGTTGCGGCCAAGGCCGTCGGCACTGCGGCCATGGCGGACTGGGGCGGACTGGCAGCACTGGAAGAGGCCATCAACTCGCCGGGGTACCCGCTGGGCAGCGTGCTGCAGGTGAACCTGGCCGGACTTCCGCAGGAAGGTTCGTGGTGGTGGCTGGCGTCGGCGGCGCCGCATTCGGGGACCACGCTCGACCTGCTGCATACCTCGGCGGTCGCGGCAGCCGTCATTGGCGCCTGCCTGCTGCTGGGCCGCCTGGCCGAATGGGTGGACCTGGACCTGCTGCTGCCGCTGCGGGGAGCAGGCGCCATGACCCTGACCCTCTACACCGTGCATGTCTGGGTCGTGTCCGGCTTCTACCTCAAGCCGCTGCCCGCGGGCTGGACCGAGGACGGGATGTATTTCGCCCATGCCGCCACGGCGATTGCCGTGGGCGTAGTGTTTGCCCGGCTCTCCTGGCGCGGACCCCTGGAATGGGCGGGCCATGCGGCCACCCTCGTTGGCCGCGGAGGCGTCAAGGCGCTGCAGTGACGGGACGCCTTGATGCTGCAGGTCGAGACAGCGTTGAAACGGGGAATGCGCCAAAGGAACCCGCGGCACCATCACAGGATGCTGCCGCGGGCCTGGGTTTTCCTGACTGGCTGTTGCAGGTGACCGGTTTTGAACCGACCGCCTACTGTGCTGTCAGGGTGAAGGCAGCAGCCTTGTCGCCGGAGTCATTGATGATCACCACCTGGACCGGGCCCTTCTTGACGTCGAACGCAATGACCCCCTGGCGGACGTCTCCGGCGCCAACCTCTTCCGTGGGCAAGGCCCCCAGCCCCTCGTCCAGGTAGACCAGTTCGCCCTCTTTTCCGTCGGCGTCGTAGACCGCAAAATTCGAGGGGCTGGAGAAGCTGGTGCCGGTCTGCGTCTCCCATGAAACCTCGACGGCGAGGAAGCCGCCGTTTTTGGGTTGCAGGTAGGACATACCGGGAATCTCGGCAGTGTAGATCGAATCCAGGACGCCTACCTTGACCGTGTTGCCCTCAGACACCGTGGCCACAACAGAGCCGGCGTCGGGTGCGCTTCCGCCCGACGGAACGGGGGCGCCCTGGGATACCGAAGGAATTCCGGATGGAACGGGTACATTGCGGCCGTCCACAGCAGCGGCGATCATGGCGATCGAGACAACGGTCAGCACGATCCCCGAAATAATGCTCATCAGCCAAACCACGGCAGTGATGATCCACGCCTTCTTCCTGTTCTCCGGGTAGCCCGCCAGCGGGCGGCCGAAGATGTCCCGGGTATTGCCCGTCAGGGTCATCACCAGGTCCACGATCGCCCAAATGCCCAGGCCCCCGGCTGTCAGCAGCTTGGCGACGGCAGAGCCCATCTTGCCAAGATAAAACCGGTCCGCGCCGAAGGTGCCCAGGAGGAGGGACAGAATCCAGGTGGTCATGAATGACCTGCGCGGCCCATCGGGGTAGGGCCCGTGGCTGGCGGCGCCCGGGTCAAAGCCGGGCCGTCCGTCCGGAGCGGGGTGCCCAGCAAAGCCGGACTGCCCGGCAAAGCTGCGCTGCCCATCGACACTTGACGGCGCCGGCGGAACCGGAGGCGCTGACGGTCCGCCTTGTGGCGGTTGGGGATGACTCGGGTGGCTCATGATCGTCCTTTATGCAGGGTGCGGGTGCGCAAGCAAGGTTCAAGGGACGATCGTGGCGGCATGACCGCCAACCCCATGTCCGCCCCCCAAGCCGGAAAGTGTTGCCCCCCGAACATACCGCGGGCACAACGGAACTGCGATGGGCAGATATGCCCATCGCAGTGGGTTGGTGGCGTGCCGCGGCCGCGTGGAGCAGCCGGTGCTAGGACGCAGCGGCGCTAGGACGCGGCGGTGAAAAGCCGGACGGCGTCGCGCATGGATGCGCGGGCCCGTTTCCGGTCCCCGGCGGCGTCGTAGGCGCAGCTGAGCCGGAACCAGGAGCGCCAGTCGTCGGGCGCGGCCTCGGCCTCGGCACGGTATTTTTCGAACTCGGCGTCGGCGGCGGCGCGGACGATCCGGCCGCCGGGCGTGCGGGGCAGCTCATCCACGGGCAGCCCGCCTTCTGCCTCCAGGACCTTGGCCATCTGCTCGGTGCGGGCACCGAACATGAGTTCCCGGATCAGGGCCCACGCGCCGACGATGGGCAGCACCAGGTAGGCGGCGCCAATGGCCTTGGCGGTGAGGCTGCTGTCCGCCAGCAGCAGGAGGGACCGCTGGAAGGAGACCACCAGGTAGAAGACCAGCAGCAGCGTCACTGCTCCCACCCAGATCTTGGTGCGGTTCTTCCGGAAGCCGGCCAGGAACCCGTCCACTGCCTAGAACCCCAGGTCCAGGTAACCGTCCAGGCCCACGGTCAGGCCGGGGTGCGCGGCGACGTTGCGGACGCCCAGGAGCACGCCTGGCATGAAGGACGCCCGGTCGAAGGAATCGTGGCGGAGGGTCAGTTGTTCGCCCGGGCCGCCGAGGAGTACTTCCTGGTGGGCCACCAGGCCGCGGAGACGGACGCTGTGCACCCGGACGCCGTCCACTTCGCACCCGCGCGCTCCGGCACGTTCACTGGTGGTGGCATCGGGGCTCGGCGGCAGGTCCGCTGCGGCCCGTTCCGCCGCGATGAGCTGTGCCGTTCGCACGGCGGTGCCGGAAGGGGCATCCACCTTGTCCGGGTGGTGCAGCTCAATGATCTCCACGGACTCGAAGTACCTGGCAGCCTTCGCCGCGAAGGCCGAGGCCAGCACCGAGCCCAGCGCAAAGTTGGGCGCGATGAGGACGCCCGTTTCCGGGTGCCCGGCCAGGAGGGATTCGAGGGCGGAAAGCCGGGCAGCGTCCCAGCCGGTGGTGCCCACGACGGCGTGGATTCCATGTTCGACGGCGAAGCGGACGTTCGCTTCGGTGCTTTCGGGAACGGTCAGGTCCACCAGGTACTGGGCACCTGAGGTGGTCAGCTGCTCCAGGGAGTCACCCCGTCCCAGGGCTGCGGCGAGCTTCATGTCGGGCGCGGCATCGATGGCCTTCACGGCTTCGGCGCCCATGCGCCCATTGGCGCCGAGGACGGCCACCAGCTTGGGAACGGAGTGTTGTTCGGTCATGGTGTTAACCCTACCGGCGGGACCGGTGGGTGCAGGAACCGGCCGGCGTGCGTTACCTCGCATTCCGCGGCCGCACCCGCGGACTGGTCAGCCGGGGAGGATCCCCCATGCGGGTCCGGTGCAGCGTCAGCTGCCCGCACCTACCCATTCCACGGTGCCGTCGGAGAAGAACTGCTCCTTCCAGATGGGCACCTGCTCCTTGATCCGGTCCACCAGCTCGGAGCAGACGGCAAACGCCTGCCCGCGGTGCGCGGCAGACACGGCGCACACGAGCGCGGGGTCTCCGATCTCCAGCATGCCGATGCGGTGGGCGGCCCAGATGCGGACCGGCTGGCCACTGCCTCCGGAAGCCTCCGCGGCTGCCTGTTCCCCCGCAGCGTTCTGTTCAGCAACCAGGCGGGCGACGACGTCGGCCATCACCTGGTGTGCCGTGGGGTGCGCACTGTAGCTGAGGCGCTCCACGGATTTGCCGCCGTCGTGGTTCCGGACCACGCCGCTGAAGCTGACCACCGCGCCGGCCGTGTCGCTTTCCACGGCAGCGATGGCCTGGTCGACGGAGATCGGGTCCGGGCTCAGCACGGCCCTTACTATCTCGAATGCTGCTTCAGTGCCCATGTCCGCCTTCCAGCTGGTCGCAGAGGTGCCCGATCACGGGATCCAGGACGCCCAGGCCGTCCATGACGCCCTTCGGTGATCCAGGCAGGTTCACAATAAAGGTTTTCCCCGCGGCGCCGGCATGGCCACGGCTGAGGGCAGCGAGCGGGGTCTTTTCGGCGCCGGCCCGCCGGATTGCCTCCATGATGCCCGGGATTTCCCGGTCCAGCAGGGGCAAGGTGACGTCCGGTGTCCGGTCGTCCGGGCTGAGCCCGGTGCCGCCGCTGGTGATGACGACGGCGGGATGCTGGGTCAGGAGCGCCCGGATGGCAGCCCCGACGGGCTCGCCGTCGGGGACCACCATGGCGGGGAAGACGTCGAAGCCGTGCTCGGTGAGCCAGCCGGTGATGACCGGGCCGGTTTCGTCGTCGTAGATGCCGGCGGCCGCACGGGTGGAGGCGATAACGACGCCGGCCCTGCGTCCCTGAACGTCGCCGTGCCGGTGCGGCTCGGCTGCGCCAAAGATGGAGGTCACAGTGCCCAGTCCCCGCTCTTGCCGCCGCTCTTGGCCAGCACCTTGATGTCCGTCAGGACGGCGTGCTTGTCCACCGCTTTGATCATGTCGTAGACGCTGAGGGCGGCCACGGACGCAGAGGTCAGGGCCTCCATCTCCACGCCGGTGACCCCGCGGGTCTTGACGGTGGAGGTGATGGTGACTGTTTCGGTGCCCAGCTCGAAGTCCACTGTGACCTTGGACAGCGGAAGCGGATGGCACAGCGGCACCAGGTCCGGGGTCTTCTTCGCGGCCATGATGCCGGCTACGCGGGCAACCGCCAGGGCGTCGCCCTTGGGGAGGCCGCCGCTGCCCAGCAGTTCCATCACCTCTGCGGTGGTCTGCACGGTGGCGGTGGCCGTGGCTTCGCGGGTGGTCTCGGGCTTGGCGGAGACGTCCACCATCTGGGCGCTGCCGTCCTGGCGCAGGTGCGTCAGCGCGGGGGTCTGTTCTGCGTTCACAGCATCCATACTTCCACCTCATCCCCGGAGGCGAGCTCCGTTACGCCGGCCGGAACGTGGACCAGGACGTTGGAACCTGCCAGGGCGTGCATGAGGTGCGAGCTTTCGCCGCCCTCAAGCCGCACCGTCCCGTCCGGCTGCAGGCTGCCGCGCCGGACCTGGTGCTTGGGCGCCGGGGACGTGAGGGGCTGGGCCAGCCCACTCAGATCCAGGCGGGCACGCAGCGGCAACCTGGCTGCCGGTGCCCCCAGCAGCGCTGACAGGGCGGGGCGGAGGAACATCTCAAAGGACACCAGGCAGCTGACCGGATTGCCGGGAAACCCAAGGAACGGGACGCCGTCGAACGTTCCCATCCCCTGTGGACCGCCCGGCTGCATGGCCACGTGCAGGAACTCGACGGGCTGGTCTGCCATTGCCTGGCGCACCACCTCGTAAGCGCCCTTGCTGACCCCGCCGGTGGTGACGATGAGGTCGGCGCCCTGGCACTGGGCCCGCAGCAACGCGGTCAGTTCAGCCGGATTGTCGGTGGAAATACCGGAACGCCGGACGGTGAGGCCCGCCTGCTTCATGGCAGCCTCGAGCAGGGTTCCGTTGGAGTCGTAGATCTTGCCCGCCGGAAGCGGCCGGCCGGGTTCCACCACCTCGTCCCCGGTGGTGACGAGCAGGACGGTCACGGCCCGGTACACAGGCACCTCCGGAATACCCAGCGCGGCGAGCAGCCCCAGCTGCGCCGGGCCCAGGCACGTCCCGGCGGCCAGCGCCTGCTCCCCCGCCGCGATGTCGCTTCCGGCGGCCCGCACATACGTTCCGTGGGCGGTGGCCGGCAAGGTCACCGCCCGCCCGTCGCCGGATGCCAGGAAGTGGTCCGGGACCGCCTTTTCAATCGGTACGACGGCGTCGGCCCCCGCCGGGATCATGGCACCGGTCATGATGGGCGCCGCCGTTCCGGGCTCCAGGGGGTGGGGGGTTGCCCCGGCAGGAACCGGGGGCATGATGCGCAGGTCCGCTCCGTCGCCGGGAAGGTCACCGGAACGGACGGCATAGCCGTCCATTTGGGAATTCGCGAAAGGGGGAAGGCTGACCGGCGCGTCGATGGACAGCGCCAGGCCGCGGCCGAGTGCCGCGCTGAGCGGAAGGGTTTCGATGCGGTCCGCCGCTGCCATGCCGCTGAGGAGGTCCCGGACGGCGGCGGCATGGTCGGCAACGGACCGCGCCCCGTGGTGCACCTGGTGCCTGGTCTGGCCATGCGGAACGGAACGGGTCATGGGTACGCCTTTGGTCGCGGCTGTCAGGATTTCACGTCCACTCTAACCGTGTGGAATCCGGTGGCCCCGTCCGGCGCCGGTGGCCGCGCCGTTTCGTCCTGTGCCCGGCCCGCGAGGTCGGTGGCACGGACCTGGACCTCGTACTGCCCCGGGGTCAGGTCCACGCCCAGCTTCCACTGGTACCACGTATCGGGCGAGATTCCGGTGGCCAGGTCCGCTTCCTGCCACGGTCCCCGGTTGATCCTCAGTTCCACCTTCCGGATACCGGTGTGCTGGGCCCAGGCAACTCCCCCAAAGACGACTGTTCCTGCGGTGACCGGCCGGCCGCTGCGGGGCACGTCGATGCGGGATGACATTTTGATGGGGCCACGCTCGGACCAGCCCCGGGGCGTCCAGTAGCCGGTGTCGTCGGCGAACCGGGTGACCTTCAGTTCGGTGAGCCACTTGGTGGCCGAGACATATCCGTAAAGGCCTGGGACCACCAGCCTCACGGGGAACCCGTGCTCCAGCGGCAGCGGCTCACCGTTCATGCCCACGGCGAGCAGGGCGTCCCTGGCGTCGGTGAGGACGTCCAGGGGCGTGCCGGCCGTCCATCCGTCGGCGCTGCGGGAGAGCACCATGTCGGCGCCGGGTTGCGGACCGGCCTGGGCCAGCAGTTCGCGGACCGGCCAGCCCAGCCAGCGGGCGTTGCCGATCAGGTCCCCGCCCACACCATTGGAGACGCAGGCGATGGTGATGTGCCGCTCGGTCAGCGGCTTGGCCAGGAGGTCGGCGAAGGAGAGCTGTACCTCGCGCTCGACCATCCCGGTGACCTTGAGGACCCAGGTATCCGCGTTGACCGCCGGGACGGACAGGGCCGTATCAATCCGGTAGAAGTCCCGGTTGGGTGTAACCAGCGGCGTTGCACCGGCTACCCCTGATTCGGCGGTGGCCGGGATGGGCGGGGCCGGTGAGGCCGGTGCGGGAAGGGAGATGCGGGCCCTGGCTTCGCTGGCCGCGATGGCGGCGCTGCGCCAGATTCCCGCGAGCACGCCTCCCACGGCTGAAACCGCGGCGGTGACGGCAAGGGACTGGAAGAAGCTGCGGCGGGATGGGCCGGTGCCGGCGGCTGCCTCCCCGCGCCAGGCGTGGAGTTTCCGGATCAGGAACCGCAGGAGGATGCCGGCAAGCACGGCGGCCAGCACGGGAAGTGCCAGGGCGCCGGGTGTCACCTGCGCGCGGGTCAGCACGGCTGCGGCTCCCGCTGCCCCAAAAATTCCCACCACGGCGATTCCGGCGAATTTCCGGCTGTCTTCGAGGACGCCTGCCAAGGCAGCCAGCATGGCAATGGCGAGTGCCATGCCGGCCAGGAGCGCGGCCTTGTCGGCCGTGCCGAAGAGGGAGATGGCCCAGTCCTTGACGCCTGGCGGCACTGCGTCGATGACAGCACCCCCCACCGCCGTCAGGGGCGACAGCGACGGGATGAGGAAACCTGCCAGCAGTTCCCCGGCCACCAGGCCACCGGCAACAGCCGCAACACCGGCTGCAGCCGCGAGGGACCGGTGCTGTCCATCCAGTTCCTGGCTGTCGTCCTGCCGTTTGTCCTGCCACTTGTTCTGCCACTTGGCCTGCCGCGGCGCCTCCTGCGTGTCCTGCACGGGCCTCCGGGTCGCCCCGCCGGGGCTTGCCGCCTGTTGTCCCCCGCTCGGGACAGGGCCCGCACCTGGGTGCGCGCCGCCGTCGGACGCCTGCCGTGGAAGGCCGGTGCCGCCGTCGTCCATCAGGCCTCCGGGCCGGGGACTCTTCACCCCTCCAGCATAGGTTTCCCGGCGCCAAAGGGCGCCGGATCTGCTGCAACTCCCCGCAGGTTGGCGTCGGGCGCAGTCATGTGTGTGATCCGCGGCTCAACGTGGCGTAGCCTGAATTCATGAGTGTCCAGCTAGGTATGCCCCAGCCGCGGGAGGAAGCAGCATCCGCGCTGCCCGCCGTTCCCGGGCGCCGGCCCGCCGATGCGCCCGCAGGCCTCGTGGACCGGTACGGCCGGCGTGCCACCGACATGAGGCTGTCCCTGACGGACAAGTGCAACCTGAGGTGCACCTACTGCATGCCCGCCGAAGGCCTGGAGTGGCTGGCAAAACAGGCAGTGATGTCCGCGGATGAGATCGTCCGGATTGTCCGGATTGGCGTGGATCAGCTGGGGGTCCGCGAACTCCGCCTGACGGGCGGGGAGCCCCTGGTAAGGCACGACCTTGTGGACATCATCGCGGCCCTGCGCCGGAACCATCCGGACCTGCCGATCTCCATGACCACCAACGGTGTTGGCTTGGCGAAGAAGGCGGCGCCGCTCAAGGCGGCGGGGCTGACGCGCATCAATGTCTCGCTGGATTCGCTGCACGAGGAGACCTTTGCCCAATTGACCCGGAGGCCATTCCTAAACCAGGTGCTTGCCGGTGTGGATGCGGCGTGGGCGGCCGGTCTGGGGCCCGTGAAACTGAACGCGGTGCTGATGCGCGGCATCAATGACGCCGAGGCGCCGCAACTGCTGGACTGGGCTTTGGGCCGCGGATATGAGCTGCGGTTCATCGAGCAGATGCCGCTGGATGCCGACCACGGCTGGACCCGGCGCAATATGATTACCGCCGCCGAAATCCGTGACCTGCTTTCGCGTGACTTTGTGCTCACTCCGGACCGACGGGCCCGTGACGGTGCCCCGGCGGAACGTTTTGACGTACGACGGCGGGTGGATGGTCCGGCGCCTGCGGATGGTCCCGTGCTGGGAACCGTGGGCATCATCGCTTCCGTGACCGAGCCGTTCTGCTCGGACTGCCGGCGCACCCGGATCACGGCCGAAGGCAAGATCATGAGTTGCCTGTTCTCACGCGAAGAGTTCGACCTGCTCGGGTTGCTGCGTTCAGGCGCGTCCGACGACGACCTGGCGCAGCGCTGGCAGGACGCCATGTGGATCAAACCGAAAGCCCACGGCATGGACCACGTGGGACTCGACGCTCCGGACTTCGTCCAGCCGGACCGCAGCATGAGCGCAATCGGGGGCTGACCGGGATGCTTGTACGTTACTTCGCTGCCGCGCGCGCTGCCGCCGGGTTTGAGGAAGAGAAGTTCGACCTGCCGGCGGGGTCCACCGTGGCGGACCTGCTGCAGGTTGTTGCCGCCGTGGACCGGCCCGAACCGCCGGCGGGTACGCCCCCGCTGCAGCGGCTGCTCTCGCGCAGCAGCTTCCTGCTTAACGAAGTGGCCGTGCGGGACCAGGCGACGGTTCTTGGCGCCGACGACGTGGTGGACGTGCTGCCGCCGTTCGCCGGCGGATAGGACTGCCGTTCCGGTTGCCCTGCGAACCTGATTGTCGGACCCTCGTTGGATGATGTGGGTATGGGAATCAGCAGCGGTGTCAGGGTTGTGACGGAGGGTGTTTCTGCCTCTGTTGCTGCCCTTCGCGCGCTGGACCGGGAGGACGCTGCTTTGGCTTCCGGCGCTGATGCTGGCAGTGATGTGGATGTGTTGCAGCGGCGGTATGAGCTCCGGCTGAAACGGCTGGAGGTGGTAAAGCGGCTGGAAGGCCGGCTCGCCGCGGTGAAGGCCCGCGATGTTGCCGACGCTGTTGAGTTTCAGCAGGCGATGCTGGCCCCGGACGCGCCGGTGCAGGAGCGCACCTATGCGGAGATGTCGGCCGTGGAAGAAATCGCCGGGGTCCTGACCATCAGCTCCCCGGCCGCAAGTGGTTTGGTGGAGCAGTCCCGCCGGGTCTGCTCCCTGCCGCCGGTCCTGAACGCCCTGGCCGTCGGCGCCTCGTCCTGGCAGCACGCCCGCATTGTGGCGGACGAGACCGAGGGCCTCACCCCGGCCGGGGCCGCGGGGTTGGTGGCGCACTTCTTCGACCCGGCCGCGCCCACCCCGGCCCGCGGCGCCGCCCCCGGCGAGCTCGTGCCCTCCAGGTTCCGGGCCAAGGTCCGGTCCTGGCGCGAACGCCACCACCCCGAAACCCTCGAGAAACGCCACACCAAAGGAACCGCGGACCGGCGGATGGACTACACCCCCGACCGCGACGGCATGGCCTGGCTCTCCCTCTACCTGCCCGGGGACACCGCATCGGCGATCTGGAACCGCACCACCGCCACCGCCCGCGGCCTCCAAAACCCGAACGAGCACCGCACCCTCACCC
>NZ_JWTB01000037.1 GCF_000813845.1 Pseudarthrobacter phenanthrenivorans | reverse complement strand
ACCCGGCCCATCGCAAACCGGGGCGAAAGTGACTCCCGCACCGTCAGAAACCGCGGATTGCAGCGGTCTTTGGCGGCGCAAGGGGTCCTTCCGCCCTCATCGGGCACTTCTATTGCCCATGTGGAGTGGCACACATCCCGAGGTTCCCTAGCCAAGCACGCGAAGGACCACTTCGAAGTCAGCCTCCCGGGGTTTCAGCCGGTACGGTTCCAACACCCCCGGGCCGCAGGCGGCCGTTCCCACACCCCTGAGGATGTGGTCCACGTAGATGTAGCTGCGGCCGTCCGCCGGAAGATCCGGACGGTGCGTGGCCGCCTCGAGCGCACGGAGGCTGTAGGGCCGAACGGTCAGGGCAAAGGGCTCACCGGCCACGCTCAATTGACGGCCACCTGTTTCGAGCACCGCGGACACCACACCGGACCGGGCTCCCGATTCCTGCGGCCGGACATAATCGACGTCCAGCTCACCGAGTGGGAGTTCAAACCATCCCACCCGGGCACCTTGGCCGGTGTCCGGGTAGCTCTGGTGCGGCCCTTGGCCGAGCCAGCTGACCGCGCTGGTTTCGGCGCCCAGCACGAGCTCCACCCCAATGCGTGCCCACTCCACCCCGAAGCCCGCGTTGACCCAGTCCCCCACCGGCCGGACCTGCGTCCGCAAAGCCAGGGAGCCGCCGCCGCTGGTCCACAGGTAGTCAACCAATACTCCGAACTGCTTGTCCGCTGCAGCCATGCGGGTGCTGACGCGCAGCTGCTCACCTCCGTCGGCTGCCGGCTCTGCAGTGATCCCGAGGAGGCGGGTGTGCATCCGGTCCAGCCCCGCGTCCTTCCACTGCGCAGCAAGGGGCCGCGGGTCGTCGCTCCCCCATTCGCGGCCAAGATCGTTGTCGGTGGGAGGCCACCAGAGGACCAGGCCGAACTTGTCCACGGGAAGTCCGCCAATGGCTGTGGGCATGCCTGTGGCCCGGCTGAAGACGGCGGTACCGAGGCGCAGTTCGCGGTCCCCGGCCTCCACAGTGTCTTCGGCACGGACACCGGTGGGTGCAGCGGCGGAACGGACCGACTGGCCCCAGGCAACCTCATGTCCTGCAGCCGCCCAGGGGGCATCCATGGCGAGCACAGCACTCACGGTGAGGACCGCGGTCCCGCCCTCAGGGCCCTCCGAACCATCCGGCCGTTCATGCTGGCCGGCCGCGTAGCCGGCAACCTCAGCCGGCAGGTCTACCACGGCCTCGGATTGGGCCGCCAACGGCGCAACGGCCACTGTTCCCTCAAGCCGCGTGCCGCCGTCGGCCTCCACTGTGTAGTGGAAGCGGAAGGCGGAGGTATCCGCAAAGTCCTGGCCGTTCCGGACTGTGAAGCTGGCCCACGAGTCCGGGACCGCGATGTGCAGCGGCTCCACCACCTTCTTGAAATCAAGCAGGCCGGGGCGGGGCTTGCGGTTGGCGTCCACCAGGCCGTCCGTGACGAAGTTTCCGTCGTGGACTTCCTCACCGAAGTCACCACCGTAGGCGAAGTGCTCGCCTCCGCCCGGAGTGGGAACGGTGATTCCGTGCTCCAGCCATTCCCAGACGAACCCGCCCATCAGCCGCGGATACTTCTCGAACAGCTCCTGGTACTCGCTCATGCCTCCCGGGCCGTTGCCCATGGCGTGGACGTATTCGCACAGCACGAACGGCATGGCACGTCGACGCCCGTCCAGTTCGGGGTCCTCGAGGGCCGGTTCAATGCCCTGCCCGATGAGCGCGGTTTCGGCCTGGCTGGCGTACATCCGGGAGTAGACGTCCACGTCCGGTGACGACCAGTCGCCCTCGTAGTGGATGGGACGGGATGGGTCGCGGTCCTTGGCCAATCGGGACATGGCTGCAAGGTTCCGGCCAGTGCCTGCCTCGTTACCCAGGGACCACATGATCACCGACGGATGGTTCTTGTCGCGTTCGACGGTTCGACGCATCCGGTCGAGCAGCGCATCCTCCCATTGCGGATCATCGCTTGGATTCTGCGCCCAGCCCGCGCTGTGGAAGCCGTGCGTTTCCAGGTCGCACTCAAGGACCACATAGAAGCCCAGCTGGTCTGCCAGTGCCAGGAATTCGGGGTGCGGCGGGTAGTGCGAGGTCCGGATGGCGTTGATGTTGTGCTGCTTCATCAGGCGCAGTTCCGCCTCCACGACGTCGCGTGGCACCACACGTCCCAGCCGTGGGTGGTGCTCGTGGCGGTTGACGCCCCGCAGCAGGATGCGGCGGCCGTTCACCTTGAACTGGGCGTCTTCGATAGTGATGCTCCGGAAACCCAGCCGGAGGGAAACGGTCTCCCCCGGGGTGCTGACGGTTGCATCGTAGAGGCGGGGTATTTCGGCGGACCACGGAGCCACCTCAGGGATGTGGTGTTCCACCCCTGCCGGAAGTTCCAGGGAGAGCTCGGGAACACGGACGACGGCGTCAATCGCCTGGCCGGCCCGGGTCGCCTCGATGCGGAGGGTGCCTTGGCCCGTGGCGGGGTCATAACCGGCGTGGACGAAGACGTCGTCGATGCCGTCCGAGGGGCGGGCCTGCAGGGTCACGTCCCGGAAGATCCCCGGCAGCCACCACATGTCCTGGTCCTCCACGTAGCTGGCGGCGGAGAACTGGGCCACCCTTACGGCCAGGGTGTTGGTTCCTTCGACGAGGATGCCCGAGACGTCGAACTCATGGGCCAGCCGGCTTCCGCGGGTGGTTCCGAGCTCCACTCCGTTGAGCCACACGGTGCCGGCGGAATCGACGCCGTCGAACCGGAGGAGGGCATCGGGAAGGAATTCCGGTCCTGCGTGGAAGGTCACCAGGTGGTCACCGATGGGGTTGGCGTCAGGGACGTGGGGTGGTTCCACCGGGAAGGGGAACTGGACGTTCGTGTAGGCCGGGCTTCCATGCCCGTGCATGTTCCAGCTGGACGGCACAGGGAGGGTGGTGAAGCCGGAAAGGTCTGTGCCGTGCTGCCACCCGTCGTTCGGGGCTGTCCGGATTCCCGGGCTGAGCCGGAACCGCCATTCCCCGTTGAGCGACAGCCTGGGCGCATCCGACAGCAAATACGCACGCGGAGGGAGGGACCCTTTGCCTGGGCCGCTCCGGGCCAGCTCGCGGACGCCCTCAGCGCCGACATCGAGGGGGCGGGGGGTCCCCGCGGCGGTCGAAACGGGCGGGACGCCGACAGTTGCGGCGGAGGTATTCGCTGACATGGATTTCCTTCGGGGAAGAAGACTGGGCCTGCTGCGTGAACGTTCACGAACCGTGACAAGATCATATCCTCCTACGGCCTATTTGAGTAGGGGTCAGGCGGACTGCCGGACGATCAGCTGGTGCTGCAGGGTGAGGTAGGCGCCAGGGCTCCGGTCCTGGATTGATCCGGACAGCAATCCATCCAAGAGGCCGACGGCGGACCGCCCCACGGCACGCAGGTCCAGTGAGAGCGTGGTCAATTCGGGCGTCAGGAGTTCCCCGAGCGGTATGCCATCCATACCGATCACCGAACAGTCGCCGGGAACTGCCACCCCGGACTCCCGGAGTGCCTTCAACGCGCCTGCTGCCATCAGGTCGTTGAACGCGAGGATGCCGTCGGGGCGTTCACCGTCGGCTGCAAGCAGGGCCACTGCTGCCCTCGCCGCGGCCGCGGAGGGGTGCGCCCGGATGAGGGCAAGCTGGATCCCTGCCTGCTGCGCCACGTCGACTGCAGCCGCGCTCCGGTTGTTGGCCGGGTGCCCTTGGTCTGTGTCCAGGAAGACGATGTTCCGGCGTCCGGTTGCTGCAAGGTGGGTGAGGGCCAGCCGCGCTGCGTGGCGGTAGTCAAAAGAAATCCCGCCGGCAGTGTCCGCCCCCGGGGAATCCAGGGCCACGACCGGCCGCCGGCCCATCAAGGCCTGCGCTTCATCCGGGTGCGGCTCGAGATATCCGATCAGGGCGTCCACCTGTGGCGCCAGGCGCGAGGCGGCGTCTGCGGCGCTTCCCGTGCCATGGCCATAATCATCAACCACCACATTCCAGCCGCGTTCCGTGGCAGCCTCCACCACGCTTGAGGCGAAGGCGGGGAAGTACGGGTTGGTCAGGTCCGGGATGGCCAGGCCCACCGAGATCCCGGCCCCCTGCACCAACCCCTTCGCAAACCGGCTGGGCGTGTAGCCCAGCTCCGCCGCGATTCCCTGGACCCGCTCCCTGGTCCCGGCACTGATGCCGGCCATATTGTTCATGGCCCGGGTCACTGTCTGGCGGGATACGCCGGCGGCGGCCGCCACATCCAGGATTGTGGCGCGCCTGTCCCGGGGGTTTGGGGCTTGGGGGTTCATCACCCGTAAGTGTACCGGCGTTAAAAGCCGCAGGGCCCTGACGTGTCGTT
>NZ_JWTB01000036.1 GCF_000813845.1 Pseudarthrobacter phenanthrenivorans | reverse complement strand
GTCCACGGCGCCATCCGCGGACAATATCTCACACTCGGCGGACCGGCCGGGGTACTCGGTTTCCCCTTGACGGACGAAACCGGCACCCCCGACGGTATCGGCCGGTACAACCACTTCAGCGGAACCAACGGTGGCTCCTCGATCTACTGGTCGCCCGCCACGGGAGCCCACGAGGTATATGGAGGCATCCGGGCCCAGTGGGTGGCCCTCGGCTGGGAGCGCAGCCGGCTCGGCTACCCGATCAGCGGCGAATACGGCATCACCGGTGGGCGCCGCAGCGACTTCCAGCATGGTTCGATCCTGTGGCACGCGGCCAGCGGCAGGACGGAGGTTATCTACACCAGTGTCCCGTCGTCGCTCCTGGGGGTGGACCTTGAACGCATACCGACCACGCAGAAGGTCGTAGCGCTGACGTTCGACGCAGGCGCCAACGACGCCGCCCTCCGTTCGATCCTCGGCACCCTCACAGCCAACGGCGTCCCGGGCACGTTCTTCCTTACCGGAGACTGGGTGAACCAGTTCCCGTCCGACCCGGCGCTGATCTACAACGCGGGGTATCGGATCGGCAACCACTCGATGACCCATCCGGACTTCACCACCCTGACCGACGCCCGGATCGCGGCCGAGATCAGCGGCGCACAGAGGACCATCGAGGTGGCGGGAGGAGACCCCCTCCCGTTCTTCCGCTTCCCGTTCGGCGCCCGTGATTCGCGCACGATCGCTGACGTCAACGGCGCAGGCTACGCGGCCGTCCGGTGGACCGTCGACACCCTGGGCTGGCAAGGCACCATGAACGGAACCCGCGGACCGGGCTTCGTCGTCCAACGCGTCATGGCCTCCGCACAGCCCGGGGAGATCGTCCTGATGCACCTCGGCTCGAACCCCGACGACGGCTCAACGCTCGACGCCGCGGCCCTCCCCCAGGTGATATCCCAACTCCGTGCGGCAGGCTACGGCTTCGTTACCCTCGACGCCGCCCTCGGCTGACTGGCCGCTGTGCCCGGTACCGCCCGGGACACCGAACCACTACGAACCCAAAAAAGCGGAAAGCGCCGGAGAAATTCTCCGGCGCTTTCCGCTTTTTGGTCGGGCTGACAGGATTTGAACCTGCGACCCCTTGACCCCCAGTCAAGTGCGCTACCAAGCTGCGCTACAGCCCGCTGGTTCCGCCGTTCTCCGCTGCATTCGAATCTAAGGATTCTCATCAGCAGTCCGGCCGAACCACCTAGAAGAGCTTACACGATCCGAAGGGGTGCCAGTGACACTTTCCGGTGTTCAGCCCAAAGGTGTGTCGCAATTAACGCTTCCGGCCGCGCTTCTCGCGCACGCGCATGCTGACCTCGATGGGGGTCCCCTGGAATCCAAACGTCTCGCGCAGGCGGCGGGTGATGAAGCGGCGGTATCCCGGGTCCAGGAATCCGGTGGTGAACAGCACGAACTTCGGCGGCCGGCTGGAGGCCTGGGTGCCGAAGAGGATGCGGGGCTGCTTGCCGCCGCGGACCGGGTGCGGGTGCGCGGCAACGAGCTCGCCCAGGAAGGCGTTGAGCCGCCCGGTGGGGATGCGCTTGTCCCAGTTCTCGAGCGCCAGGTCAAGGGCCGGGACCAGGCGGTCCTTGTGCCATCCCGTCTTGGCGGAGATGTTGACGCGCGGCGCCCAGTCGACGTGGGCCAGGTCCTGCTCGATTTCGCGTTCCAGGTAGCGGCGGCGTTCGTCGTCGAGCAGGTCCCACTTGTTGAAGGCCAGCACCAGCGCGCGGCCCGATTCGATGGCCAGCTGCAGGATGCGCACGTCCTGCTCGCTGAGGACCTCGTCCACCGCAAGGAGGACGACGGCGACCTCCGCCTTCTCCAGCGCGGCCTGCGTCCGGAGCGAGGCATAGTAGTCCGCGCCCTGGGCCATGTGCTGGCGGCGCCGGATTCCCGCGGTGTCGACGAACCGCCAGGTGCGGCCGCCGAGTTCGATGAATTCATCCACCGGGTCACGGGTGGTGCCGGCGGTGTTGTCCACCACCACGCGTTCTGAGCCGGCCAGCTTGTTCAGCAGCGAGGACTTGCCCACGTTGGGCCGGCCGATGAGGGCAATGCGGCGCGGGCCGCCGGAGCGGTCCGTTCCCTCAATGGTGGAGAACTCCGGCAGTACGTCCATGACGTGATCCAGGAGGTCGGCCACACCGCGGCCGTGCAGGGCCGAGACCGGGTACGGTTCACCGAAACCGAGGCCCCACAGTGCGGCGCTGTCCGCTTCCTGGGCGAAGTCGTCCACTTTGTTGGCCACCATGATGACCGGCTTCTTGCTGCGGCGCAGCATCTTCATGACGCCTTCATCCGTGGCGGTGGCGCCGACGGCCGAGTCCACCACGAAGAGCACGGCGTCGGCGAGTTCAACGGCCATCTCGGCCTGTTCGGCAACGCGGGCATGGATGCCGCGGGCGTCGTGTTCCCACCCGCCGGTGTCCACCAGGGTGAAGTTGCGGCCATTCCAGTTGGCTGAATACATGACCCGGTCACGGGTGACGCCCGGGGTGTCCTCCACCACTGCTTCACGCCGGCCCAGGATGCGGTTTACCAGCGTGGACTTCCCCACATTGGGCCGGCCGATGATCGCCAGGACGGGATCGAGCTTGACCGGACCGTCAAATTCATCGTCGCCGTATTCCCCGCTCAGGAGGGCGGCGTCATCCTCGTCAAGGTCGTAGTCCTCAAGGCCGGCCCGAAGGGACGCGGCACGCAGCTCCGCTTCGTCGTCGTCGATTGCTGCCAGCCGTTCGGCAACCTGGTCGGTGCCGGCGGGCGTGTATTCGTCCTCGGCGCCGGAAGGCCCGGAAGTCTGGGTGGTGTCGCTCATTGCACTGTCCTTAGTGGTCATCTGCCGGCGTCCCCGGCTACTGCTGAAAAGTCTTGGTGGTCAGCGTGGGGCAAGGGCTGCCCGCTGAGTTCTATGGTGTCCTGGACGTGCCCTGCCAGCGCGGCACGGATGTCCTGCGCCGCCCTGTCCATTGAAGCACGCCCGGTTTCGCCGGCCCGGTGGGCCAGCGTGAGGGCCGATCCGAAGCTGACGTGGAAGCGCCGGCCGGGCCGTGGCACGAAGTCCAGGTGCTCATCGCCCTGCCGGGTGCCCAGGACGGCAACCGGAACCACCGGTGCCCCTGACTTCAGCGCCAGCCAGGCCACGCCGCCATTGATGTCAGCGGCTGCCCCGCTCCCCCGTGTTCCTTCTGGAAGGATCCCAACGCAGCGGCCGGCATCGAGCACGTCCTTGCAGCGCTGCAGCGCAGCCCGGTCCCCCCGCCGGTCCACCGGCAGCTGTCCGGATGCTGTGAGCACCCGGCCCAGGAAGCCCTTGAACATTTCCTGTTTCACCAGGATGTGCATTGGCCGCGGAGCAGCGCCGAACATCACCGGACCGTCCAGGAAACTGATGTGGTTCGCGGCGAAAATCACCGGCCCGCCCGTGGGAACGTTGCTCCTGCCGGTCACGGTGGTCCGGTAGACCAGGTGGTCCAGGATCCAGCCAACCGGCCTGCTCCACGCCGTGGTGAGCGTGGAAGGCAGGCTTGCCCCGGCGTCAGTCACGGTTGAGGACCTTGGTGACGATCACGAGGGCTGCGTCCACAGTCTGTTCGAAGTCCAGGTCCGAGGAGTCCAGCGTGACCACACCGTCTGCCGCCTGGGTGAAGTTGACCACGGTGGAGTCCTTGGCATCCCGGTGCGTCACCTGGGCAGCCAGCTGCTCGGCGTCCTGCGTGCCGCCCAGCTGGATCCCGCGCCGCCGCAGCCTGGCTTCTTCACTGGCAGTGAGGAGCATGCGCACCTCGGCGCCGGGAGCGACGACGGTGGTGATGTCCCTGCCTTCCACCACCATGCGGCGGTGGTGCTTTTCAATCAGGTCCCGCTGCCGCCGGATCAGTTCGGTCCGGGCACCGAGGGTAGTGGCCACTGCGCTGACGGCGGAGGAGATGGCCGGCTCGCGGATGGCGTCGGTAACGTCCACCCCGCCCACCCGCACGTATTCCTCCAGCGGGCTGGTGCTCAATTCCAGGGCAAAGTCCCGGGATGCCTGCTCCACGGCAGGAGTATCGGCAAGGTCGATGCCTTCGGCCAGGCAGTACCAGGTCAAGGCACGGTACATCGCCCCGGTGTCCAGGTAGGCCAGCCGGAGCCTGCGGGCGACTTCCTTGCTCACGCTCGATTTACCTGAGCCTGACGGCCCGTCGATGGCAACCACCAGCGGCCGGCCGATGCGCAGCGCGCGCATGGTTTCGAGGAGTTCCTGTGTCATTACTGAAGTACCCGCCATCCGCGGTCGTTGAGAGCTTCGATCAGGTGGTCGTGCTTGTTCGGCAACACAGACAATTCCACCATGCCAACGTTCTGACCGGAGGAATGGTCCAGGCGCAGGTCTTCGACGTTCACGCCGATTTCACCGATTTCGGTGAGCAGCTGCGCGATCTGGCCGGGTTTGTCGTCCACCAGGACGGTGAGCCAGGAGTAGGCCTGCGGCGGCCCGCCGTGCTTCCCGGGAATCCGGGCCTGGCCGGCGTTGCCTTCGCTGATGAGCTGGGCGAGGTCCAGCCGTGCACCCGGGGCGGTGGGCTGTTCGAGCGTCCCGATGAGGCGGTTCAGGTCCTCACGGACGCCGTACAGGATCTCCACCACCTTGGCTGCATTGCCGCCCAGGATCTGCACCCACAGGGTGGGATCGCTGGCAGCGATCCTGGTGACATCGCGCAGGCCGTTGCCGGCCAGGGACAGCGCATGCAGCGGAGTACCCTGCAGGCGGCTGGCCAGCAGCGACGACATAACCTGCGGCAGGTGCGACACCAGGGCCACGGCTTCATCATGCTCATCGGCGCTGAACTGCGACACCACCGCTCCGAGGTCCGAAGCGAGCGAACGGGCCACCTGCAGGGCAGCACCGGACGTCTCCTCCGAGGGGCAGAGCACCCACGGCATGGAGGTGAACAGTTCGCCGCGCGCAGCTACCGGGCCGGACTTTTCCCGGCCCGCCATGGGGTGGGTTCCCACGTAGCGTGACAGGTCGGCGCCGAGGCTGCGGAGCCGCGACAGGATATCGGCCTTGACGCTGGCAATGTCCACCACGACGGCGTCGGGATAGTCAGCGAGCGCCTTGGACACCACATCCGCAGTAACGTCCGGCGGTGCGGCGACCACCACGAGCTGCGGGCTGGCCCCACCAAGGTCCGCCAAAGGACGTCCGGCGCCGATGTCCACCGCCACGGCCTGATTGGTGGGCGAGGGGTCGGAAAGGAACACCGGCACGCCCCGCCCCCGCAGCCCGAGCCCGATGCTGGCGCCAAGCAGCCCGGTGCCGATGACCACCACCGGGCCGTCCAGATGGCCGCGGCCCTGGCTTTTGAACGCGGACATGCCCTAGAGCCCTACGGATGCCAGCAGGTGGCCGACTTCCTGCTTGCCCAGGTTGCGGATGCTGCCCTGGCGCTGGTCGCCCAAGCCAATGGGACCCACCTTGACGCGGACCAGGCGCTGGACCGGGAAGCCGACGGCGTCAAAGAGGCGGCGGACAATCCGGTTCTTGCCGGAGTGCAGCACAACTTCGATCAGGACGTGGCCCGGGGTGGAGTCCACCAGCCGGAAGGAGTCAACGTTCGCGAAGCCGTCCTCCAGTTCGACGCCGGACTTCAGTTGCGCTCCGACCCCCTGCGGGAACGGCCCGCGCACCTGCACGAGGTAGGTCTTGGGGACCTCGTAGGACGGGTGGGTCAACCGGTTGGCAAGTTCGCCGTCGTTGGTCAGCAGCAGCAGGCCTTCGGTGGCGACGTCGAGCCGGCCGACGTGGAAGAGGCGTTCGGTGGTGTTCTTGTTGCTCTTCAGGAAGTCGCTGATGCACGGCCGGCCTTCGGGGTCCTCCATGGTTGACACCACGCCCTTGGGCTTGTTGAACACCATGTAGACCAGGTTCTCGTCCAGCTGGATCCGCAGGCCGTCCACGTGGATTACGGCCGTCTTGGGGTCGACACGGACGCCGAGTTCGGTGACTACCTTGCCGTCCACCTCGACGCGGCCTTCCGCGATCATTTCCTCGCAGACGCGGCGGGAGGCAACTCCTGCGGACGCCATCACTTTTTGCAGGCGCACGCCGTCGGCATCGTGGAGGTCCGACTGGGGAACGTTGCCGCGCGGCCCCTTCTTCCGCGCGGGTTTGCGGACCGGGCCCAGGTTCTGGCCGAAGCGTTCGCTGCCGAAGGCGCGCGAAGCTGCCGCCCCGGGAGCACCGGTGCGCGGCTTGGGCTTGGGCGCACCGGGAGTTCCCGGGGCCTTTTTGGCGCCGGGCTTGCGGGCGGCAGGCTTGCGCGACGACGGCTTGGCACCCTTGGTGCCTTCGGGCCCACGGCTCTGCTGGTCCCCCGCGAGGTCGGGGTCGATGAAGCGTTCTTCGCGCGGCTTCGGCGCGCGGTGCGGCCGGTCGGCGCCGAATCCGGCGGCGCGCTTGCCGGTTCCTCCGCGCGAGCCGCCGCCGAAGCTTCCGCCCTGCGCGTTGCGCTGCTGGGCATTGCCCCGCTGGCCGCTGCGTTCGTTGCCGCCGCGTCCTGATCCGTTACGTGGTGAACCCTGGCGTCCCGCCTGTGTCATGACCCGTCCTTCGAGATGTGTTGGCCGGCAGAGATGTCCAAGGACAACCCTATCCAGCCGTGCAGACTTCGTCTGCCCTGATGAATAAACCTGTAAACAAACCGGCGCCCGCAGGGTGCTGGCGCCTACATGGTGTCGGCGTCGTAGAACTCCGCGATCCCCTCGAGCCCCGGAAGGTGGGGCGACAGCCGGGGCAGGTCGCCCACCGATGTGATACCCATCCGTTCCAGGAAGTACGAGGTGGTCCGGTAAAGGAGTGCACCGGATTCGGGATCCGTTCCGGCGTCCTCGATCAGGCCGCGCTGGGCCAGTGTCCGGACGACGGAATCGACGTTGACCCCACGAATTGCGGACACCCGGGCCCGGGACACGGGCTGGCGGTACGCGATGACCGCCAGTGTCTCCAGAGCCGCCTGCGTGAGCCTGGCCGTCTGGCCCTCCAGCACGTATTTGCCAACGATGTCGGCAAAATCCGCCCGCGAGTAAATCCGCCAGCCACCGGCGATGTTCCGCAATTCAAAACCCCGGGGGCTGGAACCGAGGCCAGCGTGGCTGGCACTTTCCATCTCCGGGGCTTTAACAGTATAGCCGTTATACTCGCGCTGCAGTTCTGCGAGCAGGGAGCGGACGGTGTCCACCGTGAGGCCGATTCCCGCGGCCAGCTCCTCCTCGGTGGCGGGCTGGTCCAGGACCATGAGCACTGCCTCCAGGGCGGCCTTGGCACCGCCGGGAAGATCCGCGAATTCCTGGCCCCCGTCCTGGTCCTCCTGCGGCTGCGTGTCCTGCTGGGGGTTCACGTTTGCTCCTCGTACTCTTCGCTCAGGTTGTCGGCCGACCAGTCGCGGCCGTCGGCCGTCCAGTGGATGGCGAGTTCTGCCAGCGGGGACAGCTGGTCGAACGCGACTGCCCTGTCCCGGAACAGCTCCAGCAGGGCCAGGAACCGGGCCACCACCACCAGGGTTGACCCTGCGTCGGCTGTCAGGGTGCGGAACGTCAACGGAGACTCCTGTTGGAGCCGGCGGCCAAGGACCTCGGCCTGTTCCTTGACGCTGACGTTGCTGCCATGCAGATGGCCAAGGGCCACCTGGGGCGGCTGTGCCTGGATCTTCGGCCGGAGCGCTGCTTCGGCGAGGGCGGCGAACTGTTCGGGCGTGTGCCTCCACACCAGTTCCGGAAGCATGGCCGCAAAGTGCTCCTCAAGCGCGACCTGGCGTGGAAACCGCCGCGCTTCCTGGTGCAGGGTTTCCCCGAGGATGCCTGCCACCTGTTTGAAGGCCTTGTACTGGAGTAGTCGGGCAAAGAGAAGGTCCCGGGCCTCCAGCAGCGCGATATCCTCGTCGTCCTCGACTTCCCCGGCCGGAAGGAGCCGGGCGGCCTTGAGGTCCAGCAGGGTGGCGGCAACCACCAGGAATTCACTGGCCTCGTCCAGGGCCCATTCCTCACCGAGCTGCTGCAGTTTGCGGATGTACTTGATGAACTCATCCGTGACCGTGGCAAGCGCGACCTCGGTGATGTCCAGCTGGTGCTTGGCAATCAGGCCCAGGAGGAGGTCGAACGGACCCGTGAAGTTGGCCAGCCGAACCTCGAAGCCGGGTTTGGAGTCGGCCACGGCGTGGCTAGGGTGCGCCGCCGCGGGAGATCAGCTCCTTGGCCAGCCGGCGGTAGGCGTCGGCACCCACGTGGTTTCCGGCGTAGCTGGTGATGGGTTCCGCAGCGACCGTGGCATCCGCGAACTTGATGGAGCGCTTGATGACGGTTTCGAAGACTTTGTCCCCGAAGGCCTCCACCAGCCGGGTGATCACCTCGCGGCTGTGCAGTGTCCGGGCGTCATACATGGTGGCCAGCACGCCGTCCACCTGCAGCCGGGGATTCAACCGGTCCTGGACCTTGTCGATGGTTTCGACCAGGAGCGCCACAGCGCGGAGGGCGAAGAACTCGCAAATGAGCGGGATGATGACGCCGTGCGCCGCGGTGAGGGCGTTGACCGTCAGGAGGCCCAGGGAAGGCTGGCAGTCGATGAGGACGACGTCGTAGTCGTCCTCGACCTTCCTCAGCGCACGGTCCAGGACCTGCTCACGTGCGACCTCGTTGACGAGCTGCACCTCCGCTGCCGAGAGGTCGATGTTTGCCGGCAGGAGGTGGACGTTCTCGACGCCCGTCTGGTGGATGGCTTCGCGGATGTCCACCTTCCGGTCCATCAGCACGTTATACACGGTGAGGTCCAGCTCGTGCGGGTTGACTCCCAGGCCGGCGGACAGCGCACCCTGGGGATCGAAGTCCACCAGCAGGACCCGGCGGCCGTATTCGGCGAGTGCCGCGGCCAGGTTAATGGTGGAGGTGGTCTTTCCCACCCCGCCTTTCTGGTTGACCATGGCGATGACGCGCGCCGGACCGTGGGAGGACAGCGGCGCGGGTTCCGGGAACTCCCGGTATGGGCGCCCGGTGGGGCCCATCACCGCGTTTTCCAGGTCGAATTCCGTGCCCTCCAGAGTTGCTGAACCCTGTTCGCTGCTCACGTATCTGTCCACACTTTCGATGACGGTGATTTCCTGCCGCTGGCTCGCCAGCGCCGTTCGTTCTGCTCCCTAGGTTACAGCGCCCGACACGGTATTCGACGGAACTTGACTTTCCGCGGATGTTGAGCCTTTACCCTCTAGCTGAGGTCGAAGGTTGCGCTGCCGATGGACGCAAAACCGCCCCCACAGCGTTGCTGCGGGGGCGGTTTCCGGCGGTTTCGGCGGCGGGGGCTAGGCCTTCGCAGCCTCGCGTGCGCCTTCTTCCTTTGGCGCCATTTCACCGTGTCCGGCCATCATGGTCTGCTCATCGAAGGGCAGTTCGCCGGAGAGGACGCGGGTGACCTGGCCGCCGTCGATCTCCTTGACCCAGGTGCCCACCAGGACGGTGGCGACGGCGTTGCCGGTGAAGTTGGTCAGGGCGCGGGCCTCCGACATGAAGCGGTCGATGCCGACGATCATGCCCACGCCGCCGAGCAGCTCGGGACGGTGTGCCTGCAGGCCTGCCGCCAGGGTTGCCAGGCCGGCGCCGGTTACACCGGCGGCGCCCTTGGAAGCGATGATCATGAAGACCAGCAGGGAGATCTGGGCGCCAAGGTCCAGCGGGGTTCCCATCGCGTTGGCCACGAACAGCGAGGCCATCGTCAGGTAGATGGCCGTTCCGTCCAGGTTGAAGGAGTAGCCGGTGGGAACGGTGACGCCGACGACGGGCTTGGAGACACCCAGGTGTTCCATCTTGGCGATCAGCCTCGGCAGCGCGGCTTCGGAGGAAGAGGTGGAGAAGATGAGGAGGTACTCGCGGGCCAGGTACTTCATCAGCTTGAAGATGTTGACGCCGGCAACCACCTGCAGGAGACCGCCCAGGATAACCACGATGAACAGTGCGCAGGTGATGTAGAAGGCGATCATCAGGGTAAACATGCTGACGATCGCCTGGACGCCGGTGGCACCGACGACGGCGGCGATGGCACCGAAGGCACCCACCGGGGCGAGCCACATGATCATGATGAGGATGCGGAACACCAGCGCCTGGCCGTGGCCGATGGCCTTGAGGATCGGGGCACCCTGGGCGCCCATCTTCTGCAGCGCGAAGCCGACCAGGATGGCGGCCAGGAGGGTGGGCAGGACGGGGATGTCACCCGGGATGATGCCCAGCAGGAAGTCCACCGTGCTGTCGGTTGCCGCCTTCTTGTTGGGGTCGTAGGGCGCCAGCTTCAGGCCCTCGCCCGGGTGGATGAGGTTGCCTACCACCAGGCCGATGGCCAGGGCGAAGGTGGACATGATGACGAAGTAGCCGAGTGCCAGGCCGCCCACCTTGCCCACGGTGGCTGCCTTGGCGATGGAGCCGATGCCCAGGACGATGGTGCAGAAGATGACCGGTGCGATCATCATCTTGATGAGCTTGATGAAGCCGTCACCCAGGGGCTTGAGGGACTTGCCCACTTCCGGGAACAGCAGGCCAACCACCGCGCCAAGGACCACGGCGACGATGACGGCGATGTAGAGGTAGTGGGACTTGTCCAGCCCCTTGCGCCGCGGTGCGGCGGTCTCGAGCGACTCTCCTCGTTGAGAAGCCATGATGTGTCTCCTTGTGGATATTCTGATAGACGCTGCGGCGCAATCTCTGGGCCCACCACGTCCGTGGGATGTGATATCCATCATTGGGCACCCCGTGATCCAGCTCACCGTTGCGTTCATATTGGTCGCGGCACCCGCAGGGTCGAAGGAAGGCAGGCATGATCCACCGCTGGAGTATCGCCCGCCGGCTCTTCCTGGCAAACCTGCTGATCGTCGTGTCGTTCATCGCCATCGTCGGCACCGCCGCCTACGTGGACGCCCGGGACCGGACGTACGACGAGGCCGGCCGCCGGATGGAGGGGGTGGCGGCCTCCATCGCCGCCAATCCCCTGGTGCTGCAGGCTGCCGCCACGCCCGATCCGTCCGCCGTCCTGCAGCCTTATGCCAAGGATGTTACGTCGGCCGCGCACGTGGACTTCATCACCATCATGGCCCCGGACCGGACCCGCTGGACGCATCCGCGGGACGAGGAGCTGGGCCGCCCCTACATCGGCTCCATCGACGAGGCACTGCGTGGACATGCCTTCACCGAAGTCACGGCAGGGACGCTGGGACCGTCGGTGCGCACCATTGTTCCCGTCAAGGATCCGGCGGGCACGGTCAAGGCGCTGGTGGCGGTGGGAGTCACCGTCCGCAGCGTTGATATTGCGTTCGCCGGGCGCCTGCCGGTCCTGCTGGCCGTCGGCGCCGCCCTGCTGGTGGGTGGTTCCCTGGCCTCATGGCTGCTCGGCAGGTACCTGCGGCGCGTCACCCGCGGCTGGGGTCCCGAGCAGCTCGCGCAGCTGTTCGCCTACTACGAGTCCGTCCTGCACTCGGTCCGTGAAGGGCTGATCCTCGTCGACTCCCGGAAGCGCGTGGTGATGTACAACGACCAGGCTGCGGAACTGCTCGGCCTGGCTGAGACCGGCAGCACCGACCCCACAAGGCCTCCATCACTGGCAGAGCTTCCCCTCGACGAGGACCTTCGCAGCCTGTTTGAGTCCGGACGGACCACCAAGGACGAGATTGTCCTGACGGGCTCCCGGGTCCTGGTGGTCAACCAAGGACCGGCCAGGGCGCCCGAGTCCCCCGGCATGCGCGGGAAGGTGCCCGTGTACGGAACCGTGGCCACCCTCAGGGACCGGACAGAGATCGAAGCGCTCGGCAGCGAGCTGCAGACCATGCGCACCCTGTCCGACGCCCTTCGGGCCCAGACCCACGAACACGCCAACCGGCTGCATACGATGGTGTCGCTCCTGGAACTGGGCCGGACCGGGGAAGCCCTCGACTTTGCGACCAAGGACCTGGCCCTGAGCCAGCAGCTGACAGATGACATGGTGGGCTCGATCGATGAACCCGTGGTGGGTGCGCTGGTCATGGGCAAGGTGGCCGAGGCCCACGAACGCGGTGTACAGCTGGATGTCTCCACCCTTGGCTCCGGCGCCGCCCCCGGCGTTGCCGTCCAGGACCTGGTGACGATCCTGGGCAACCTCCTGGACAATGCCATCGACGCAGCCGCGGAAGCACCGCCGCCCCGGCGTGTAGTCCTGACACTGGAGGCCGACGAGGAAGGCCTGGACATCGCCGTCGACGATTCCGGGACACCCATCGGGGCCGCCGATGCGGAGAAGATATTCCGGCATGGATTCAGCACCAAGCCTGCCGGGACCGGGGGCCGCGGCATAGGCCTGGCCCTGGTCCGGCAGGCCGTGCAGCGGCTGGGCGGTACGCTGGCCATCAACGGCCGGCGCGGCGCCAAGTTCGAAGTTTTCCTGCCCGCAGCGTTGCCGCCGGAAAAGGAGCACAGACAGTGAGCAGCATCCGGGTCCTCGTTGTTGAGGACGAGGCCATAGCATCGGCGGCCCATGCCGCCTACATAGGGCGCCTGGAGGGATTCGAACTGGCGGGCACCGCCCCCGATGGCCAGTCCGCCCTGCGGCTGCTGAATGAGTTCGTTGCGGCGGGAGAACCGGTGGAGCTTGTCCTGCTGGATATGAACCTGCCCGATCTGCACGGCCTGGATATTGCCCGCCGGATGCGTTCGGCTGGGATCCTGGCCGACATCATCGCCATTACGGCAGTCCGCGAGCTGGCCATCGTCCGGAGCGCCGTGGCCATTGGCGTTGTCCAGTACCTGATCAAGCCGTTCACGTTCGCTACCTTTTCCGACAAGTTGGAGAACTACCGGCAGTTCCGGCAACAGCTTGCCGGGGCCAGCGGTGGGTCCGGCAAGGCGGGCGCGTCCCAGAGCGAGGTTGACCGCGCGTTCGCCAGCCTCCGGACGCCGTCGGAACTTCCGCTTCCCAAGGGCCTCTCCGCCTCCACCCTGGGTTCGGTCCAGGAATTCCTCCGGGGCCGCGCCGACGCCGTGTCCGCCACGGAGGTCATGGACGCCCTGGGCATGTCCCGCGTCACCGCGCGGCGCTACCTTGAGTACCTTGCCGACGCGGGAACAGTGTCCAGGACGGCCCGCTACGGCACGCCCGGGCGGCCGGAAAACGAATACCGCTGGAACCCTCGCTGAGGCGGCCTTCAGCGGGCGTCTGCTTCGCCTGCCCGGAGGACTCCCAGCAACTGGTCGATGACCGCCGGGTCTTCGATTGTGGAGGGAACGGTGTATTCCCCGCCGTCGGCTATTTGGCGCATCGTCTTGCGGAGGATCTTGCCGGACCGCGTCTTGGGCAGGGCGTCCACAACGGTCACCTCCTTGAAGTCCGCCACTGCACCGATATCCCGCCGGACCAGCGCCACCAGGTCCCTGGCCAGGATGTCCCGGGGAATGTCGACCCCTGATTTCAGCACCACGTAACCACTGGGCCGCTGGCCTTTCAGCGGGTCTGCGAGTCCGACGACAGCGCACTCGGCGACGGCGGGATGCTGGCCGATGACCTGTTCCATGGCACCGGTGGAGAGCCGGTGGCCGGCGACGTTGATGATGTCGTCCGTTCGTCCCATGACGAACAGGTAGCCGTCCTCATCCCGGTACCCCGAGTCACCCGTGGCGTAGAAGCCCTCGAAGGCCTGCAGATAGGAGGATACGTAGCGCTCATCGTTCCCCCACAGCGTGGTCAGGGTGCCCGGCGGCAGCGGCAGTCCGAGCACAATGTTGCCCTCGGTGCCCGATGCCACCTCCCCGCCCGCGCCGTCAAGGATTGCCAGCCGGAATCCGGGCATCGGAACGCTGGGTGAGCCGGCCTTGATGGGCAGCGGCTCCAGGCCGCGCGGATTGGCGCAGATGGCCCAGCCGGTTTCGGTCTGCCACCAGTGGTCCACCACGGGCACGCCCAGGATCCGGGAGGCCCAATGGAACGTGTCGGTATCCAGCCGCTCGCCGGCAGTGAACAGCGTCCGGAGGCTGGAGACACCATACCGCTGCAGCAGCAACGCCTCCGGGTCCGCCTTGCGGATGGCCCGCAGCGCGGTCGGCGCGGTGAACAGGACATTTACCTTGTGGTCCTGCACGACGCGCCAGAAGGCGCCGGCATCCGGGGTGCCCACCGGCTTGCCTTCGTACATCACCGTGGTGGCCCCGGCCAGCAGCGGGCCGTAGACGATATACGAGTGCCCCACCACCCAGCCGACGTCCGACGCGGTCCACATGACGTCACCGGGGCCGACGCCGTAGATGTTCTCCAGCGTCCAGCGGAGCGCGACAGCGTGGCCCCCGTTGTCCCGCACCACGCCCTTGGGCGTTCCTGTGGTTCCCGACGTGTAGAGGATGTAGAGCGGGTCCGTGGCCCGCACGTCGACAGGATCCGCGGGGGCGGCGGACGCCATGGCCGTGTCCCAGTCGAGCCACCCGGGGTGGTCCGCGACCGTGGACGCAAAGCCCTCACGTGCCTTGACCAGGACGGGCAGCCGGGGCGAACCGGACAGTTCCAGCGCCGCTGCGACGGCGGGAAGGTACTCGATGCGGCGCGAAGGTTCGATTCCGCCTGAGGCAGTGACCACTGCAGCCGGGGCGGCGTCGCGGATCCTGGCAGCAAGTTCTTTGGGGGCAAAACCGCCGAAGACTACCGAGTGGACCGCTCCGAGCCGGGCAGCTGCCAGCATGGCGATGGCGCCCTCCGGAATCATGGGCATGTAGATCACCACCCGGTCCCCCTTGCCCACGCCGTGGGTCCGCAGTACGCCGGCAAAACGCGCTACCAGGTCGGTGAGCTCGGCGTACGTGTACCGCTGCCGGGTTCCCAGCATGGCGGAGTCGTGGATGAGGGCGTCCTGGCCGCCGCGGCCCTCGGCCACATGGCGGTCCAGGGCGTTGTAGCAGGTATTGAGCACGCCGTCGGGAAACCAGCCGTACAGCGGTGCCCGGGAGGCATCAAGGGCCCGGGCAGGCGGAGAGCTCCAGGAGATCTTCTCCGCCGCCTCCAGCCAAAAGTCTTCGGGCTGTTCAATGCTGCGCTGGTAGCTGTCCCGGTAGCCGCTGATGCCCATGAGGTGTTCCCGTCCACGACGTTGTGATGCAGCTCATGGTAGCTGCGGGCGAGTGGTGATCACAAGAGCTTTGTATACAAAAAACCCCCGAATCCCGCCTTTCTATTTCTATCCTGTTCTCTAGCCTCGTCTGTGTATACACTGGTCGGAGTCAGCCAAGGGAAGGAGACCGATGCGCGCCAGCGAAAGAGCCTATGCCGCCCTGCGGGACGACATCATCGAATGGCGACTGGCACCCGGGACGGTCCTGGCTGAGGTGGAGCAGTCCGAACGCCTTGGAGTGTCGCGGACCCCGCTGAGGGAGGCTCTGGGCCGCCTCACGGCTGAAGGGCTGACGACGGCGGGCGGCCGGGGCGTGGTGGTCACGGACATCTCCCTCGACGATATCGACGAACTGTTCGAACTGCGTGAAACCCTCGAGGCCAGGGCTGCGGCCCTGGCCGCCAGCCGTGGTGACGCCGCTTTGTTCGATCAGCTGCGGCGCGAACTGCTCCGGGCTCCGGAATTGATCAGCGGTGACACACCGGCACTGCATGACTACTACGAACTGGTGGGTCGCCTCGATGCGGCCATCGACGCCGCCATCTCCAACTCATACCTGGCCCAGGCCATGCGGAGCCTTCGCGTGCACCTGGTGCGCATCCGCCGGCTGGCGGCGGACGATGCCGGCCGCCTCACCGCTGCGGCCGCCGAGCATGCAGCAATCGCCGAAGCGATCGCGGCAGGGAACCCGAAGCTCGCCGAGGCAGCCACGGTCATCCACCTGCACCGAAGCCTCTCCCACGTTAAAGCAACCCACTCATCCCACCCGAAGGAGCACCATGGTTAAGGAACACCACGTCCGCGTCTACAAAAGCGAGGAGAACCTGGCCCGGGAGGACCAGCTCGCCTACAAGATCGCCCAGGTCGCTGCCGATCCGGTGGAGGTCACCGACGAGGTCACGGAGATGGTGATCAACCGGATCATCGACAACGCGTCCGTGGCCATCGCCTCGCTGAACCGGGCCCCCATCGTCGCCGCCCGCGCCCAGGCACTGACCCACGGTCCCAGCACGGGCGGCAAGGGGTCCAGGGTCTTCGGCATTGAGGACCGGGTGGCTCCGGAATGGGCTGCCTGGGCCAACGGGGTGGCGGTCCGGGAACTGGACTACCACGACACGTTCCTCGCCGCGGACTACTCCCACCCCGGAGACAACATCCCGCCGATCCTCGCCGTCGCCCAGCACGTGGGCTCCAGCGGACACGACCTGGTCCGCGGCATCGCCACCGGCTACGAGATCCAGGTCAACCTGGTCAAGGCCATCTGCCTGCACAAGCACAAGATCGACCACGTGGCACACCTGGGCCCGTCCGCCGCGGCCGGCATCGGCACCCTGCTGGGCCTCGACGTCGAGACCATCTTCCAGTCCATCGGGCAGGCCCTGCACACCACCACCGCCACCCGACAGTCCCGCAAGGGCGAGATTTCCACCTGGAAGGCCCACGCCCCGGCCTTCGCCGGCAAGATGGCCATCGAATCCGCCGACCGGGCCATGCGCGGACAAACCTCCCCCGTGCCGATCTACGAGGGCGAAGACGGGGTGATCGCGTGGATGCTGGACGGCCCGGACGCGTCCTACATGGTCCCGCTACCCACGCCCGGCGAGGCCAAGCGCGCCATCCTGGACACCTACACCAAGGAACACTCGGCCGAGTACCAGGCCCAGGCCTGGATCGACCTGGCCCGCAAGCTGCACCGCGAACACCCCGAGGTCACCGACCCGGCCAACGTCGAATCCGTGCTGATCAAGACCAGCCACCACACCCACTACGTGATCGGCTCCGGCGCCAACGACCCCCAGAAATACTCCCCCACCGCGAGCCGGGAAACGCTGGACCACTCCATCCCCTACATCTTCACCGTGGCCCTGCAGGACGGCGCCTGGCACCACGTGGACTCCTACGCCCCGGAACGCGCTGCCCGTCCGGACACGGTAGAGCTGTGGCACAAGGTCACCACCGTGGAGGACCCCGAGTGGACCCGCCGTTACCACTCCCTGGACATCGCCGAGAAAGCCTTCGGCGGCTCAGTGGAGATCACGCTCGCCGACGGCACCGTTATTACGGACCAGATCGCCGTCGCCGACGCCCACCCGCTCGGCGCCCGCCCGTTCGCCCGGGAACAGTACATCAACAAGTTCCGCACCCTCGCCGCCGGGATCGTGGAGGAGGCCGAGATCGAACGGTTCCTGGCCGCCGTCGAACGCCTCCCCCACCTCGCCGCGGGCGAACTGGACCAGCTGAACATCACCGCTGCCCCCGGCGTTATCGACCCCGCCGCGGCACCGAAGGGACTGTTCTAGATGCTGTACTCGAAAACCACGCCGGAACAGAAGCGGATCCGGTTCCGGGAACTGCTGGCCTCCGGGACCATCCAGCAGTTCCCCGGCGCGTTCAATCCGCTCTCCGCACGGCTGATCGAGGAAAAGGGCTTCGCCGGGGTCTACATCTCCGGCGCCGTCCTGGCCAACGACCTGGGCCTGCCGGACATCGGCCTGACCACGCTCACCGAAGTGGCCACCCGCGCAGGGCAGATCGCCCGCATGACGGACCTGCCCTCCATCGTGGACGCCGACACCGGCTTCGGCGAACCGATGAATGTTGCCCGCACCGTGCAGGAGCTCGAAAACGCCGGCCTGGCCGGACTGCACATCGAGGACCAGTTCAACCCCAAACGCTGCGGCCACCTGGACGGCAAGAACGTGGTGGACCTGGACACCGCCACCAAACGGATCCGCGCCGCCGCCGACGCCCGCCGCGACCCGAACTTCCTCATCATGGCCCGGACCGATATCCGTGCCGTGGACGGCCTGGACGCGGCGAAGGACCGGGCGAAAGCCCTGGTGGACGCCGGCGCGGACGCGATCTTCCCCGAAGCCATGCGTGACCTCAGCGAATTCCAGGCCATCCGCGACGCCGTGGACGTGCCGATCCTGGCCAACATGACCGAATTCGGGAAGAGCGACCTGTTCACCGTGGATGAGCTGGCAGGCGTTGGCGTCAATATGGTCATCTACCCGGTCACGCTGCTCCGTAGTGCCATGGGCGCTGCTGAGCGTACTCTGGAATCGATCAAATCCGACGGTACCCAGGAGGCGCAGGTTGCCGGCATGTTGACCCGTGCCCGGCTCTACGACCTCGTTGACTACGAGGCCTACAACCACTTCGACACCGGAGTCTTCAACTTCCGGATCCCCGGAACATAACACCCGGCACCAACCCACGGAAAGCCGGCCGCGGCCGGAACAGGCTTCAGGAACAAAGGAGTTTCAGCATGGCTGAAAATGAGATCAAAAAGGGCCTCGCCGGCGTCGTGGTGGACTACACCGCGGTCTCGAAGGTCAACCCGGACACGAACTCCCTGCTCTACCGCGGATACCCCGTGCAGGAACTGGCGGCCCGGTGCAGTTTCGAGGAAGTGGCCTACCTGCTCTGGAACGGCGAACTTCCCACCAAGGACCAGCTGGCCGAATTCACGGCCCGGGAACGCGCCGGCCGTGCCCTGGATCCTGTCGTCAAGCAGGTGATCGATGCCTTGCCCACAACCTCGCACCCCATGGATGTCTGCCGGACCGCAGCGTCCGTGATGGGCGCGCGGCACCCGCTGGCCGGGGATTCCTCCCGCGAGGCCAACATGGCCAAGGCCGTGGACCTGTTCGCCGCGATGCCAGGCGTGGTGGCCTACGACCAGCGCCGGCGGCACGGGCAGGACGCCGTGGAGCCCCGGGACGACCTGGGCTATTCCGCGAATTTCCTGTGGATGACCTTCGGGGAGGAACAGGTCCCGGAGGTGGTGGACGCCTTCAACGTGTCGATGATCCTGTACGCCGAGCACTCGTTCAATGCCTCAACCTTCACCGCGCGGGTGATCACGTCCACGCTGTCGGACCTGCACTCCGCCGTGACCGGCGCCATCGGGGCGCTCAAGGGCCCGCTGCATGGCGGTGCGAACGAAGCCGTGATGCATACCTTCGACGAGATCGGCATCCGGCAGGAGGAGTCCCTCGAGGAGGCTGCGGCCCGGGCGAAGGCCTGGATGGAAAATGCCCTGGCGCAGAAGAAGAAAGTCATGGGCTTTGGCCACCGCGTCTACAAGCACGGTGACTCTCGTGTCCCCACCATGAAGGCCGCCCTGGACAAGATGATCGCGCACTACGGCCGCCCCGAGCTGCTCGGCCTGTACAACGGCCTGGAACAGGCGATGGACGAGGCAAAGGCGATCAAGCCAAACCTTGATTACCCCGCCGGGCCCACCTACCACCTGATGGGCTTCGACACCCCCACCTTCACTCCCCTGTTCGTGGCCAGCCGGATCACCGGCTGGACCGCGCACATCATGGAGCAGCTGGACTCCAACTCGCTGATCCGGCCGCTGAGCGAATACATCGGTCCCGAGGAACGGCACCTTCCCTAGCCTTTGGCGGGAACGTCCGACGGCGGTCCGGCACCTCGGTGCCCGGGCCGCCGTCGTCCGTTAAGTGCCTTGGAGGATCAGGCCAGGAGGCTTTGGGACGACGCGACCGTCTCGTTGTCGGTGTGCATGGTGACCACCACGTTGACCCTGCGGCCCTCCAGAACCACCGGCAGCCAGTGGTCGGCGTCCTGCCACATGCGCTCCACCGGCAGCGTGTCCACCCGGAACCACTCGGGCAGGATTTCGTCGCTGGGCCCGGGCTCGCCCTCCCAGGTGCGGGCGGTGAACAGGCTGGTCTTCATGTCCCATTCCGGCCGTGCCGGGAATACGAAGTGCACGGCTCCGGCATCTGCCAGGTCCTCTGGACGGAGCACCACTCCGGTTTCCTCCAGGACCTCCCGGATCACGGCCTGGGCGTCGGTCTCCCCCGGCTCCACGTGCCCGCCGATCCCCACGATCTTGCCCTTGCCGAAGCCCGTTTGCTTCAGCCCCAGGAGGACTTCGGCCCCATCCTCCGCGTCACGGAGCAGGAAGCAGAGGGTCACGGCAGCTGCGGTCATGGCTCCAGCCTAACCGTCGCCTCCTCCGCCCGGACCGCCTTGCTTTGATGCGATGCCGAGGTGCGCCGCGTTGATACGCTCTGGGCGGCCGAAGCCCACGGCGGCGGGCCCGTTGCTACAGTGAGGCCCATGAACACGGCCGCCGGGGAAGAACCGGCCCCCACTCCGAAGGTATGGCCGCCCCGGCGCGGCACCGTCCGGTTGCGTGGCTGGCTGGTGCGGAATCCCTTGTATGCCGGCTGGCTGTGGACGGTCTCGTGGGCTTTGCTGATTGTCGCCGACGAACTCCTGGACCTTGCCGGCTGGACCTGGTACGCCTGTGTGGGGATGGCCGCACTGCCCACCTTGGCCTGCACGGTGGCACTACTCAACGCCACACCACGCGAGTACCTTCGGCCGGCAAAGGAGTCCGTGCTGTCGCACTTCGTTGTCCGGTTCCTCGCGCTGACGGCCGCTTTCCTGGTGTGGGGCATTTCCGTGGTGGCCAGCGCCTCGATTTCGACAACGGTCCAGGCGCTGGCCGGGGATTCCGAGCGGGCGGTCACGTCGCTGGGCCTCCATCTCCTCGTGGCCGCCGTACCGGTGGTTGTGGCCGTGCTGTGGATGGCACTGATCGTGCGCTGTGCCTGGTTCCTCCGCCGTCTCCGCGGCTGGCGCCAGGTGCCCGGGACCTCCCGGGTGCCGGCGGGGTTCCTGCGCCGGTCGCCGCAGCTTCGGCGACTCGTCGTCGGCCTCGCCCACCCGGGGCTGCTCCTGGTGGCCGGCCTCGGAACCACCCTCCTGGCCCTGCTGCTCAGCGGCTTGGAGCTGACGCTCAACGTGCTGGAATGACCACTGGCCGGCGTGGGTTTTAGCCGAGCGCCCGCGGGTGCGCCGCGGCGTAGATTTCCCGCAGGGTGTCGGCAGTGACCAGCGTGTAGACCTGGGTGGTGGTGACGGAGGCGTGGCCCAGCAGTTCCTGCACCACGCGGACGTCCGCGCCGCCCTCGAGCAGGTGCGTGGCGAACGAATGCCGGAGCGTGTGGGGCGATACATCGCGGGTAATGTTGGCCTTCTCCGCGGCCGCCTTCAGGATGGTCCAGGCGCTTTGCCGGCTGATCCTGCCGCCCCGGGCATTGAGGAACAACGCCGGCGTGCCCTTGCCTTTGGCGGCGAGCAGCGGCCGGCCGCGGACCAGGTAGGCGTCCAGCGCGCGGGCCCCATAGGATCCCAGCGGCACCAGCCGTTCCTTCGATCCCTTGCCGAACAGCCGGACGATGGCCGGCCCTGCCTCCGGCTCCGCGAGGGAGATATCGTCAACGTCCAGTCCCACGGCCTCGCTGATCCGGGCACCGGTCGAGTAAAGGAATTCCAGCAGGGCACGGTCCCGCAGTCCCGCTGCAGTATCGGTTCCCGCGGCCTCGAGGATGCGGGTCACCTCATCCACGCTGATTGCTTTGGGGAGCCGTTTGCCGGCCATCGGCGGGTGGACGTCGCTGGCAGGATCGGAGGGCGTGTAGCCTTCCAGGGCCCAGAACTTGTGCAGTCCCCGGACGGCCACCACAGTCCTGGCGGCCGAGCGCACGCCAAGGGTGGAACCGCCGTCGGACCCGTCCGACAGTGCCCGGACGTAGCCGGTGACGTGCCGGCGGGTGATGTCCTGCGGGCGTTCGCAGCCGGCACCGGCCAGGTAGCGGGCGTAGCGTGCCAGGTCGCGCCGGTAGGCGGCCAGCGTGTTCGCGGCCAGGCCACGTTCCACCCCCATGTGCTGGAGGTAGTCGGTGATTCCCCGGTTGATGGCCGCCGGGACATCCACCGGTGCGGGTTTCGCGCTCACAGCCGGCTGCGCGGGCGGCGCCGCTTCAGGTGCCGCGTCAACCGAAGGACCGGGACCCATCAGCGCTGGCTGGGATGCGCGGGCCAGGGGGCGTCGGCGGGACGAAGCCCTTCATAGTTGGAGGCACGGGCCGCGGCGGCCGCAAGGATACCCACGACGGCGGACGGATTGTGCAGGTGCCCGGCCAGGACCGATGCCACAGCATCATCCAGGCCGATCCAGTGGAACTCGATCTCGGCTTCCTCATCCGTCCGCTCGTGGCGTTCGTGGTGCGGCAATTCGCGAAGGTCCCGGGCCAGGTAGATGCGGATGGCCTCGCTGGAGGATCCCGGGGAATTGAAGACATCGGCCAGGACGTTCCAGGTGGCGGCAGCGAGGTCGGCTTCCTCGGCCAATTCCCGCGCAGCCCCCGCCAGGAAGCCTTCGCCTTCGACGTCCAGCAGGCCTGCCGGCACCTCCCACAGGTCCATGCCCACGGGATGGCGGTACTGCTTCAGCAGCAGGACCTGGCCTTGGTCGTTCATGGGCAGGACGGCGACGGCACCGGGATGGTCAATGTAGGCCCGGGTCAGGGCATCCCCGGACTCGGACAGCTGGAAGGTATCGCTGACCACGTCCCAGATCCGGCCCTCATAGACCTTCTCGGTGGACAAAAGACGGCGCGGGCTTGGTGCATCCGAAACCTGTTTGGCAGGGGTGGCTTCAGGTGTACCAGGCATCGCGCCGTCCTTTGGTGTTCTCTTGACTACTTAGCCGTAACGCTACCGGATGCTGCAGCCTCACCGGCCGCCGGAACGGCCGTGTCGGCGGCGCCCTCGCCGGCAGCGCCGCGGTGGTTGCCGCTTTGGTGGTCCAGGGCGGCCTTGACCAGCCCGGCGAACAGCGGGTGCGGGCGGGTGGGCCGCGAGCTCAGTTCCGGGTGGGCCTGGGTGGCCACGTAGTACGGGTGGACGTCGGCGGGAAGCTCGACGAATTCCACCAGCTTGCCGTCCGAGGACGTGCCGGAGAAGACGAGGCCCTTGTCCGCGATCTGCTGGCGGTATTTGTTGTTGACCTCGTAGCGGTGCCGGTGGCGTTCGCTGACGGTGGTCTTGCCATAGGTTCCGGCGATGACCGAGCCTTCATCCAGCTTGGCTTCGTAGAGGCCCAGGCGCATGGTGCCTCCCAGGTCCCCACGGCCTTCGACGAACTCCAGCTGCTCCTCCATCGTTGCGATGACCGGGTACTTGGAGTCGGGTTCGAATTCGCTCGAGGACGCACCCTCCAGCCCCACGACGTTGCGGGCGTACTCGATGACCATGCACTGCAGGCCGAGGCACAGGCCCAGGACGGGGAGCTTGGTTTCGCGGGCGAACTTCAGGGCGCCGAGCTTGCCTTCGAGTCCGCGGATGCCGAAGCCGCCCGGGACGCAGATGGCGTCCACGCCGTCGAGCGCCTTGATGGCGCCTTCGCGGGTCTCGCACTCGTCGGACGGGACCCAGCGGATCTTGACCTTGGCGTCATTGGCGAAGCCGCCGGCGCGCAGCGCCTCGGTGACGGAGAGGTAGGCGTCCGGGAGGTCGATGTACTTGCCCACCAGGGCAATTTCGACGTGGTGCTTGGGGTTGTGGACGGCTTCGAGGAGACGGTCCCAGCTGGTCCAGTCAACGTCCTTGAACGGCAGGTCCAGGGCACGGACGATGTAGGAGTCCAGGCCCTGCCCGTGCAGGGTCTTGGGGATGTCGTAGATGCTGGGGGCGTCCGCGGCGTTCACGACGGCGTCGATGTCGACGTCGCACATGCGGCCGATCTTTTCCCGCATGGCTTCGGGCACTTCGCGGTCCGAGCGGATCACGATCGCCTCGGGCTGGATGCCGATGGAGCGCAGCGCCGCCACGGAGTGCTGGGTGGGCTTGGTCTTCAGCTCCTGGGACGGGCCGATGTAGGGCACCAGCGAAACGTGGAGGAAGAAGACATTGGTTCGGCCGATGTCCTGGCGGACCTGGCGGGCGGATTCGAGGAACGGCTGGGACTCGATGTCGCCAACGGTGCCGCCGATCTCGGTGATGATCACGTCCGGGGCGTTCTTGCCCTCGGCCGGCAGGCGCATGCGGCGCTTGATTTCGTCCGTGATATGCGGGATGACCTGCACGGTGTCCCCGAGGTACTCGCCGCGGCGTTCCTTGGCGATCACGGTGGAGTACACCTGGCCGGTGGTCACGTTGGCGGAACCTTCGAGGTTTTCGTCAAGGAAGCGCTCGTAGTGCCCGATGTCCAGGTCCGTCTCGGCGCCGTCATCGGTCACGAAGACCTCGCCGTGCTGGAAGGGGTTCATTGTGCCCGGATCCACGTTCAGGTAGGGATCGAGCTTCTGCATCGTGACGGACAGGCCGCGTGCCCGCAACAGGTGACCCAGGCTGGACGCCGTCAGTCCCTTGCCGAGCGAGGACGCCACACCGCCGGTGACAAAGATGTGCTTGGTCGTCTTGGAGGAACCCGGGAACCGGGAATTTACACGGGAATTTGATCGCTGCACCACGGAATTCGAGCCTATCATCAATTGCGCGTTCCCGTGGCTGACCGGGCCGGGCCCATGCGGCGATCGTCAGGCCTGCTGCGGCAGCAGCTTGGCGTCGTCCAGCAGCTCCTGGGCGTGTGCCTGCGCGGACTCGGAGTCCTCCTGGCCGGCCAGCATGCGGGCGAGTTCACGCACCCGCTCCGGCCCGTCAAGGAGGCGGACATCACTGGACGTGAACCCGGTGGCGGTGCCGCCGTCGGCCCCCCTCACGGAAGTTTTGGTGACGGTGATGTGCTGGTCCGCGAACGCCGCCACCTGCGGAAGGTGGGTAACGACCAGCACCTGAACATGGCGTGCCAGCATGGCAAGCCGGCGGCCGATTTCGACGGCGGCTCGGCCTCCGACCCCGGCGTCCACCTCGTCGAAGACGAACGTGGGGACGGGATCGACGGCGGCCAGCACCACTTCGATGGCCAGCATGACGCGGGAAAGTTCACCGCCGGAGGCACCCTTGCCCAGCGGCCGGGCCGGGGCACCCGAGTGCGGCTGCAGCAGGAAACTGATCTCGTCCGCGCCATGCGGGCCCAGCTGCCCGGCTGTTTCGAGGTTGATCAGGAGCGTGGCGTCGGCCATGGCCAGCGCCTTGAGCTCAGCGCTGACCCGGGTGGACAGGTCCTTGGCGGCCTTGGCGCGGATCTTACTGATGGCCGCCGACTGTTTCTTCAGCTCTGCCTCGGCGTGGACCACCTCAGCGTCCAGCGCCTCGATGCGGGAGGAATCGTCCTGCAGCTCGTCGAACCGGATGCGTGCTTTGTCAGCCCACTCGAGCACCTCGTCGATGGTGGGCGCGTACTTGCGGACCAGTTTGGCCAAAGCGGCACGCCGGTCCTCAATTTCGGCGAGCCGTTCCGGGCCTTCGGAGTCCAGGCCGGCCTGGTAGCTGGCCAGCTCCGTGGCGATGTCGTTGAGCAGGAAACCCACCTCGGCCAGCCGCGCGGCAGCTGATCCCAGTTCGGCATCGTGTTCGGCCACGTGCTCCAGTGTCCGCTTCGCCGAATCGACCAGCGTGGTGGCGTCGCCCGCTTCCCCGAAGTCCTCGGCGATGAGAGCCTGGTGCGCCGTGCTCGCCGCGATCCGCAGTTCCTCAACGTTGGCCAGCTTGACGGCCTCAGCCTTCAGCAGTTCGTCCTCCCCCGGCTGCGGGTCGACGTCGTCGATCTCGGCGAGGGCTGCCTCCAGGGACTCGGCTTCGCGGAGCCGGTCCCGTGCGGCGCTGCGCAGTCCTTCCAGTTCCGCCTGGTTGGCCTTCCACCGGCCGTACAGCTCCTGGTATGCGGCGAGCGTGCCGGCCAGGCTGTCCCCGGCGAACTTGTCCAGCGCTTCGCGCTGGGCCGTGGCGCCCTTGAGCCGGATCTGGTCCGACTGGCCGTGGACCACCACCAGGGATTCGCCGATTTCGGCCAGGACGCCCACAGGTGCAGCGCGGCCGCCAAGGAACGCCCGGCTGCGTCCGTCCGCACCCAGGCGCCGCGCCAGGATCAGCTCGCTGCCGCCGTCGAACTCTTCCGCCTCGGCACCGGCCTCGAGGGCACGGGCCACGGCGGGGTGTCCGGCGTCAAGCTTCAGCACGGCCTCGGCGGTGGCGCTCTTGGCGCCGCTGCGGACGGCTCCGGCGTCGGAGCGGGCGCCCAGCAGGAGCCCGACGGCGGTCACCACCATGGTTTTGCCGGCACCGGTTTCGCCGGTCACCACGCTCAGTCCCGGGCCGAGAGGAAGGGTTGCGTCAGTGATGACGCCGAGATCGCGGATTCTCAGTTCTTCAAGCATGGATTCACTTTGCAGTCGACGGATCGGGATCGCTGCCCGGATTTTCTGCATGCGGTGCCGGCAGCGGCGGCATGGGCCGCGGCGTCCGCACTATCGGGATGGGTCCGGTGTGCACGGCATCCGACTTTGGCACCGGACCGCGCCAGCCGTGGATGGGCAGTTCGAATTTGCGGACCAGCCGGGCGGAGAACGGCGTCTGGTGGGTGCGGGCCAGGCGGACCGGTGTGGCGGACTTGGTGACTTCCACCCGGGCACCGGGCGGCAGGTCCACCGAACGCCTGCCGTCGCACCACAGCACGCCCTGGGCGTCGGTCCGGCCGAGCACCTCCACCGCGAGCCGTGACCGCGGTGACACCACGAGGGGTTTGGCGAAGAGCGCGTGGGCGCTGATGGGCACGATCACCAGGGCCTCCACCTCGGGCCAGACCACCGGACCGCCGGCGGAGAACGCGTAGGCCGTGGATCCGGTGGGGGTGGCCAGCACGATGCCGTCGGAACCGAACGACGTCAGTGGCCGCTCGTCCACTTCGGTGACGACCTCGAGCATCCGTTCGCGGTTGGCCTTTTCGATGGCAGCCTCGTTTAAAGCCCAGGTGTGCCAAATCTTTTGCCCGCGGACCCACACCTGGACGTCGATGGTCATGCGCTCTTCAACCGTGTATTCGCGGCTGGCAATCCATTCCACCGTCTGCGCCAGGTCCGCCCGCTCACTTTCGGCCAGGAAGCCTACGTGGCCCAGGTTGACCCCCAGCAGCGGCACGTCCACTTCGCGGACCAGTTCCGCTGCCCGCAGGATGGTGCCGTCACCGCCGAGGACCATGACGAGTTCGACGTCGGGCAGCTGAACGTGGTCGTGGAGCACTTCCACCGGTTGGGCAAGGTGGCCGAAGAACCGTTCCATGTCCCCCAGCTCGGACTCCTGCATCACCGGAACCATCCCGGAAGCGTGCAGGAGGGCGCAGGCTTCCCAGGCGGCTTTCAATGACTCCTCGCGGCCGGTGTGGGCAAGGACCAGTACACGCCTGCTCATCAGGTTCCGCTCTCTAGTGGTTCGGCCAGATTTGTCCGAGCAACGCAGCGGCTGCTGCCTCTCGCTCTTCGATCTTAGGCAAGTCTTTGCTGATCCTGCGTTTTATCCACAGGAAGTATTCGACGTTTCCGTCCTGTCCGGGCAGCGGACTGGCGGCCAGGCCGCACAGGTCCAGTCCGGCGTCGAGCGCAGCCCTGGCGACTTTCTCCACCGCCAGCCGCCGCTCGCGTTCCGACGTCACCACGCCCGTGCGGCCCAGCCGGTCCTTGCCGATCTCGAACTGCGGCTTGACCATGAGGACCAGGTCGCCGCCGGGCTCCGTGCAGTCCGCCAGCGGCTGCACCACGAGGGTCAGGGAGATGAAGGACAGGTCGGCGACGGTCAGTGCGGCCGGGCCGCCGATGTCTTCGGGCGCCATGTAGCGCACGTTCATGCCCTCGTGGACATCCACGCGGGGATCGTCGCGCAGGTGCGGCACCAGCTGGCCGTGCCCGACGTCGACCGCCACTACGTGCGCGGCGCCGCGGCGAAGCAGGACGTCGGTGAAGCCGCCGGTGGAGGCGCCGGCGTCAAGGCACCTTTTGCCGTTCACCGACACCTCGGGGAAGGCGTCCAGCGCACCGGCCAATTTGTGGCCTGCACGGCTGGCGTAGGTGTCCTGGTCATCGTGTTCGACGGCCAGGTCCCGGCTGTCGTCAACCTGCAGGGACGCCTTGGCGAGGACTTGGCCGCCCGAGCTGACCTTGCCTTCGGCGATGAGCGAGGCGGCATGGGTACGGGACCTCGCCAGCCCGCGGGCCACCAGTGCCTGGTCGAGGCGCACCGGCATCAGGACGCCCCTCCTGCGCTGTTGGTTGGCGGGCCGTTGGTGGGATCGCTGTTGGCAGGATCGCTGTTGAGCGCGGCCAGCAGGTCATCGTGCAGCCTGTTGTAGACGGCCTCGTGATCCGCTGCCGGGAGTCCGGGCAGGTCCCGGAGCCCGGCGATGGCTTGGGCCACCTGCGGATCCTTGATGCCCTGCCCGGGGTCATGCGTGTCGCCGTGCGGCCACTCCGGGGCTGGCCGGGCTGCGGGATGGTCCGGTTCGGTCAGCTCAGTCATTGGACCAGTCTAGTGATCCAGCCACACCAGCTTGGGCGCCTGCGGGGCCGCCGCCTCCGGTGTCTGGGCCCACCAGGCAGCACAAGCGGCGCGCCAGGCGTTGATGTCCGCCTGGTTGCCAATGACGCCCACCGCGCCGTTGGCCACGCGGGCGCTTGCGTTGCCGCACGCGTAGGTGCCGTCGTCGTGCGTCACCTCAGGGTAGGGGCGGTGCAGGTCGCCGAGGTTCTCGATGATGTAGGTGGGCCGTTCTGCGGCGCGCGCGGCGAGGATGGTTTCGCGGGTGTCGACGCCGGTCAGGACAGCCACGGTGGCAAAGCCGGCGTTGTTGCCGCCCAGGATGTCGGTGTCCAGCCGGTCGCCGACCACCAGGGGCCGCTCGGCGCCGAGGCGTTTGGCGGCCGAGTGGAACAGCGGCGCCTCGGGTTTGCCGGCCACCCTGGGCTGCTGGCCGGTGGCAGCGGCGACGGCCGCAACCAAGGTGCCGTTGCCCGGGGCGATCCCGCGTGCCTGGGGAATGGTCATGTCCGTGTTGGTGGCCACCCAGAGGGCACCGCCGTTGACCACGTACGTGGCCTCGGCCAGCTCCTTCCAGCCGATGGCAGGGTTGAATCCCTGCACTACGGCCACCGGCTCCCCGTCCTGGCTGTCGACGGGCACCAGGCCTGCCAGCTCGATTTCACGGGCGAGTGCTGGGCTTCCGGTGATCAGGATTTTGGATCCGGGTGCCAGCAGGGAGGCCAGCAGGTCGGCCGCGGCCTGGGAAGAACTCACTACCTGGTCGTCGTCGGCGGGCGCGCCAAGTTCACGGAGGTGGGCAGCCACCTCGCCCGGAGAACGGGACGCGTTGTTGGTCACGTAGCCGAGGCCGATGCCAAGGCCTGAGAGCTGCTTCAACGCGTCGATGGCACCGGGAATGGCGTTGGGCCCTGCATAGACCACGCCGTCCAGGTCGGCCAGGAGCGCGTCGAAGCGGGAAATCAGGGAGACGTCAGTCATGGGCGTTTAATCTTCCCGGCGGTCTTCGTCGTGCTGGATGGCTGCATGGTCCTGGGCAGCGGCGTCGTCAGCGCCGGCATCGTCAGCACCGGCGTCGTCGGCAGGCACGGAATCGAGCTCGTCATGTTCCACCGAGTCCTGGTCCGATTCTTCGTCGTCGGAAACGAAGTAGTCGGCATCCTGGTCGTCGATGCTGCTGTCCTGCGACGACTTCGCCCCGGCTGCGCGGGCGCTCCCGGCCGCCGCTTCCGAGGGACCTGCTGCGGGCGTTTCGGCCTCAGCGCCCTTGGAGGCCCGCTCCAGCATCCGGCGGCGTTCTGCCTCTTCCCGGGCTTCCTCTTCTTCATCCCAGCCAAGGTCGATGATGTCGGGTTCCTCGTCGGCACCCAGGCCCAGGGCATTTTCCGCCACGACGGCCTGCCGGCTCCACTTCTGCGACTCGTCTTCGCGTCCCACCGCTGCCAGCGCATCGGCGTACGCGCGGAAGAGGCGCGGGCTGTAGGAGAACGCGCGGTTGATGTCCAGCTGCGGGATTTCCAGCTCGGCTACGGCCGCGTCCAGTTGCCCGAGGTCGGTACGGGCACCGGCAGCAACGATGGCCAGCTCAACCTTGCCCGGGGCATCCAGGTCCTGGGCTTCCTCCGAGCGCGCCACATCAAGGGCACGGTCGGGACGCCCAAGGCCACGCTCGCAGTCGGCCATCACGGGAAGGTGCACGTTGGAGCCGCTGATGCGCCGGAAAGTACGGAATTCGCGCAGGGCCTCACCGTAGTGGCCGGCGGCGTAGGCAGTCAGGCCCACGGCCTCGCGGACGGCGGCGAGCCGTCCGCCGCGGCGGCTGGCTGCCAGTGCGTGCTGGAATGCCAGCTCCGGCTCGTCGTCAATCAGGCGGCCGGCCATCACCAGGTGGCGGGCCACCCACTCCGAGCTCTTGGGCTCGAGGGTCTTGATCTGGTGCTGCGTGGCGCGGTCCAGTTCCTTGCCGGTGACGTCCTCATCGATTTCGGGCGAGCGTTCGCGGTCAGGCCGGTTGGCGCTGCGGAGGTCCGCGGCGTTGGGCACCCTGGCCGGTCGTTCCTCCTGGCGGTCGCGGCCGAAGCTCCTGGGGCCGGATCCGCCACGGCCGGCGTCACTGCGGGACTCGCTGCGGTCGAAGGTTCGGGGTGCCCGGTCCTGACGGTCCCCGAATGGCCGGCGGTTCTCGCCGCCGCCACCAAACCCGCGGCGGTCACCCTCACCCTCACGGCGCGGACGATCACCAAACGGCTTGCGATCACGATCTCCGCCGCCACCAAACCCGCGGCGGTCACCCTCACCCTCACGGCGCGGACGGTCACCAAAAGGCTTGCGGTCACGATCACCAAACGGCTTGCGATCACGGTCGCCGCCGCCACCAAAACCGCGGCGATCACCCTCACCCTCACGGCGCGGACGATCACCAAACGGCTTACGGTCACGGTCGCCGCCGCCACCAAACCCGCGACGATCACCCTCACCCTCACGGCGCGGACGATCACCAAACGGCTTACGGTCACGATCACCAAACTGGCGGCGCTCACCGTCACCGTATCCACGGCGGTCGCTGTCGCCCTCGCGTCGGGGACGATCCCCAAACGGCTTACGGTCACGGTCGCCGTAAGGCTTCCGTTCACCGCCGCCGGCGGGACCGCCGCCACGGGAGAAGTTGTTGCCGTCGCGGTCGTTACGGGACCGGAAGCCGCGGGGCTCACCGCCGGAGTTGTTGTTGCCGCGGAACGCGCCGCGGTCGTTGCCGCGATTGCCACCGTTGTGCTCGGCCATATGGAATCCTCCTGTTGTGAGCCGACCACTGGCGCAACTGCAGCCGCTCGTTTCGTTTCCTACGCAACCCGAAATCAAGCGCTTCGAAGTCCGTACATCTTCATCAATTCTAGTGGAGCCACAAAAATCTCCCGGACAGTGAAAGCCCTGGCAGCGGGATCGTGGCCATCTTCACAACCACGCCCCATCACCTCCTGCCGGTTTCCAGAGGATGCGGGATCAGTTCCTGCCGCTTTTTCCGGTGTGGGTGGTGGCGATATCTGATGGGGCAGTCAAGGGTCCCCGGGCCCGGGCGAAGCGGCTCGGGCGATGCCGGGGGTGGTGGTGCCCGTGCCTGGTGGTGGGTGGTTAAAGTGG
>NZ_JWTB01000035.1 GCF_000813845.1 Pseudarthrobacter phenanthrenivorans | reverse complement strand
GGACATAGCGGACCTGGTCGAAGTTGTGCCGGTGCCGCGGGGTCCGCCACCCGCCGCCGCCGGTGTGTCCCATGTTCAGGTCGTAGTTGTTTGGGGAGCCGTCCGTACCGAACAGCAGGTGCTTCTGGTCCAATTTCCCCTCACGCATCGATCCGACCGCTTCGATGTCGGTATCCGCTGCTTTGCTTACGCGCATCTCCTGCTCCTTCACAAAAGTCGATTCAACCCCGGCACGAGCGGCGGGGGATGGCGGTCGGCCTGCCGCTGCAATACGTGCCGGCCGACCGCACAGGATTAACCATATCCCACAGTGCGGGATCTGATCAATGAGTTTGCGAAGTTTTTTACCCGCCCGGCGTCGTTTTCAGAGAGCAGTGAGTATGGGGCAAGAACCCGAGACGTAACGGGGAATCAACATCGGTCGCAGAGCGAGCCTTGTATGCAGCTCGGCGCCTTGCCAGGCCGCCCTTGCCTTTCTGGGCGGGGTCCCTTGGGGGGCCAGTACTGTCAGAAGTGGCGCAAAAGGGCCAGGAATTTCCCTTGCGTGGGCCCTTTGTGGCTGTAATTAGGACTGGTTCTGGCCTGCTGCCAGGCGCAGGGAGATGGTGTTCGCCGCCTTCTTCACAGCCTGGATTGCCTGCTCGACGTTGATGTCACGAACGTTTTCGTCCCATGCGACCCCGACGCTTCCTACAGCCGTCTTCTGGTCAGTGAGGATAGGCGCTGCCACCCCGTAGACGCCCGGATTGAACTCGCCCTTGGTCAACAGGTACCCATTTTTCTTGATTTCGCCAAGGTTCCTGCGGAATTCGCTCCAGCTGGCGCCCAGGCCGGCCCGCTCGATTTCTTCGAGATGACGAGGATAGATGGCCTTCAGTCGGTGGTGGGGCAGATGGGCCAGGATGACTTTGGAACCGGCTCCCTGAAACATCGGACGCCGCTGGCCCCGGCTGAACCGGTTGGCGGGGCTTTGGGGGGCCCGGCATTCGCCAATGCACAAGACTGAATCGCGGAACGCGGTCAGCAGAAGTGCCGAGTGTCCGACATGTTCCACCAGATCCTCAAGAACTCCCTGGCTTGCCAGGAGGAGGGGATCCGTCTGCCGGATTTGCAGGTCCATCTCTATGATGCGTGGGCCAAGACTGTAGTAACCGTTGCGTACTGTGGTGAGAAGCCCTGCATCATGCAGGGTCTTAATGTAGCGGTATCCCGTAGAGCGGGATGTCTCCAGTGCAGTAATGAGGTCCGCGGTAGACCAAACCGGATCCTGCTCTGTGAACAGTTCCAGGATCTGAAGCATGCGCGAGAGGCTGCCGGCGCTATCAGCGGTTTCTGCGACCTCGCCAACGTCAGCCGAACCGCGTCCACTCATAAGATGGATCCCATCCTTCTCTTCACATCCCAGCAGGGGTGCCTCCACACCTAAGTGAATCATCCACGTCTGGGTGCTGATCAGGGCAATAGCGCCAATGTCTCTTCGACGGTACCAGCAATGGTGATGATTATAGTGCCCGGGGGCGGCCACTGGCTTTTGTCGCCAGCGACCGCGCCCGCTGTATTCACGGATTTGATATGTGAAGGGTGTTCTAGGCTCTTTGGATGCTGGGCGAAAACGTTTCCAGAGGACCGCGAGCGACTACAGCTGCATGTAAACGCTCTTGGTATAGAGGTAGGTGTCCATGTGCGCTGCAGTTCCCTTGAAGCCGTAGCCGCTGAGTTTGGTGCCGCTGAACCCAACGAGCGGGTCAATGTAGCCGTAGCAGTTGACCCACATGGTTCCTGTATGGACCCCGTTGACAGCCCGCAGGGCTGTGGAGAGGTTTTGCGACCAGACCGCTCCTCCGAGGCCGTACTCGGAATCGTTGGCAATGGCGATGGCTTCGTCAATGTCATCGAACGGCAGAATTGATAGGACCGGCCCGAAGATCTCTTCGCGGGCGATGCGCATGGTGTTGTTGACCTCACCGAAGACGCTGGGTTGGACGAAATAGCCGTTGCCGAGGTCATCGCCGAGGCGTGCCCCGCCGTAGAGCAGCTCTGCGCCTTCGTTCCGGCCAATGTCGATGTAGTTAAGAACTGTATCCAGTTGATTCTGATTGACGACCGGACCCAAAGTGGATGCGCTGTCCAGGCTGTGTCCGACCCGCAGCGTATCCATGAATGACAGCAGTCGCTCGGTGAACTGGTCGACAACGGACCTCTGGACCAACACCCGGGTTCCCGCGAAGCAGATCTGGCCAGAGTTCGCGAAGACGCCCATGGCGGCTCCGGGCACAGCTTTGTCCAGGTCCGCGTCTGCGCAGATGATGTCTGCAGATTTGCCGCCCAGTTCCAACTGCAGCTTTTTGATGTTGACCGTTGATGCCTCGATGATGCGGCGGCCTGTTTCCGTCGAACCGGTGAATGCGACCCGGTCAACATCCGGGTGGGCTGCCAGTGCGTTCCCGGCGGTGCTGCCGGATCCGGTGACGACGTTGATGACACCTGCGGGGACGCCGGCTTCGTGGAGGATCTCGGCTGTACGCAGCACCGACAGCGACGCTTCCGAGGCCGGCTTGAGCACGGCGGTGCAGCCGCTGGCCAGGACAGCACCGATGATCCAGAACTGGCCGTTCAAGGGCCCGTTCCACGGAATGATCCCGCCGATGACACCTACGGGGGCCTTCAGGGTCATCGTCGCTACATTGCCCGGGATTCCGTTCATCAGCGTTTCACCGGAAATGCTGGTGGCCTGGGAGGCAAAGAACGCAAGCATTTTCATCAGCGAGGCCTTGGAGTTCCGCAGCCTCGAAACCGGGGCGCCCATATCCAAGGCCTCAATCTGGATCAGTTCCTCAAACCGCTGGTCAAGGACCTGCGCGACGCGGTTCAAAAGTGCCTGCCGCTCGTAGGGGCTCCATGAGCTCCACGGTCCGTTGAATGCCTTCCGTGCGGCCAGTACCGCGCGGTCGACGTCCGATGGTCCGCCGGCGGCGAACCGGGCCAAGACTTCGCCGGTGGAGGGATTATTGGTGGTGAGCGTGTTTCCGGACTCCGCCGGGACCATCTGGCCGTCGATGAAAAGCTGGTGCACTTCACGGGACAGGAAGCTCTGGGCCTGTTCTGACGGGGCGAAACTCTGCTTGGTGGTGGTCATGACATTCCTTCCAGGATGACCGTTGACATGCTGTCAGTCGAAGATGAAGACGCCTTTGCCGATTTTGCGCTGGTCGAACAGCTCGTAGGCTTTCTCGGCCTCGGCGAGACGGAACTCGTTGGTGAACAGCGACTCCACGTCCAGGCCCCGTTCGGCGACGAACTGGGCGCAGTCTTCCTGCTGGTTTTTGCTGAACGTGAGCGAGCCGAGGACGGTTTTGTGCAGGTGGATCAGCTCTTCGCTGTCCAGGTCAATTTTTCCGAAGACTCCGACCATGCATGCCGTGCCCCAGGGCCGAACAGCCTGTATCGCCTGCCGGCGCACAGCAGGGATGGCACTGCACTCAATTGATTTGTCGGCGCCCTCACCGCGGCGGGTCAGCTCCCTGATGGCTTCCACAGGGTCCTGTTCGCGTGAGTCGACAACATAGTCGGCGCCGAATTGTTTCGCCATCTCCAGCCGGGACGGTTCGACGTCAACGGCGATGACCCTCGCGCCAAAGGCCTTCGCCAGCAGGGTCACGCTCAGCCCCACAGGTCCCTGGCCAAAGACTGCCACGGTATCGTCGGCTGAAAGCTCTACGCGTTTGATGGCCGCGTAGGCAGTTCCGGTTCCGCAGGAGATGGCGGCGCCAGTCTTGAAGGACAGCGAATCAGGCAACTTGATCAGCGTGTGGGCGGGAATCTTCATAAAATCTGCGTGCCCGCCGTCGCCGTTGAGGCCGCCATAGACGATCCGGGCGTTGGGACAGTACTGTGTCCAGCCGGAGCGGCAGTACTGACAGGTCCGGCATCCGTCGTAGTGGTGGACCATGACGCGGTCACCTACCTTGGCCTCGCTCGGCTTGACGGCATCGCCGACAAGTTCCACGACTCCACACGGTTCGTGACCCTCAATAACGAGCTCCGAGCCGGTACGGACGGGCCCATGAAGGTGGTGGAGGTCGCTTCCACACATACCGGAAGCCTTAATGCGGATCACAACTTCATCCGGCCCAGGTACGGGGTCCGGATAGTCGCGGATCTCAAGCCTACCCTCGCCTTGGAAAACAACGGCTTTCATAACTACTGCTCCTTGATGGTCAGGAGATGGACGGCACCGGCGGCGCCTTCGGATACATTCTGCATCGGAGTTGTGGCGCCAAGCCCTCCCTGACCGCAGGAGAGCCATGCTGTAACGATGAATTGTGGAGAAGCCCCCAGTGGTGGTGTCACCGTGGAGATTCTGTCGGCTGATGGATCTGGCGTCCCCGGACCTTTAAGTCAGGTCCGGGGACGCCAGGCTTAGTGGTACACAGTGGTACACATTCAGGGGTGCTGGGTTGTTGCCGCAGAGCCTCCTTGGGGAGCAAGCGCAACAGCGCGTCTAGGCGCGGGACTTGGGTTCCTCAGCATCCACGTCGGCCGTGTCACCGGCAGGGGCGATCTGAGCCAGAGCCTCGGTGGAAGTGTCCACACGGGATGCGGCGAAGATCACCGTAGCGGCAACGTATAGGCCGGACACGGTCAGGATCACTCCGACGATTCCAAAGCTGGTGAACAGCCCCAGGACGATGAACGGGGAGAAGATCAGGCAGACGCGGCCTACGGTCTGGGCGAGGCCGCCGCCGCGGAAGCGGAAGGCGGTGGGGAAGAACTCCGGCACGGTACCCAGGCACATGGTCAGGAAGGCCGCAGCCATGGCGACCAGGATGAAGCCGATCGTAATGATGAGCGCGGGGTCGGTCATGAAGGGGTAGACACCGGCGAAGATGGCGGCGAGGGTACCGGAACCGACGATGCTGCGCCGGCGGCCCAGCTTGTCAGCAAGCAGCGCACAGAGCAGGGGACCTACAACGTAGCCGGACATGATCGCGGCGTTGAATCCCAGGGAGGACGTAACGTTCATTCCCTGCTTCACGAAGAAGGTGGGCATCCAGCCGGTCACGGAGTAGGAGCCAAACAGGCAGATGACGGTCAGGCACAGTGCCAGTACGGTCCGCCCGATGACGCCGCGAGAGAAGAGCACCGTGACGGGCACGTAGTTGGCCTTGTCATGGGCAATACCGACCTTCTGGTCGACAACCGGCGCCGGGGTGACCTTCGGGCTGGTAACGCCCGATTCCTTTTCGATCTTCTGGAGAGCTGCTTCGGCTTCCTCGTAGCGGCCGCGCGATTCGAGCCACCGCGGAGACTCCGGCATATTGCGGCGCAGCCACCAGGCGATCAGGGCGCCAACGCCGCCGATGATGAACATTGCCCGCCACGAAAACGCAGGAATGACCAGGAAGCCGATGAGCGAGGACAGTGAAACGCCAAATCCGCCGAAAACCCCGAGGAGCCCGAGGTATTTGCCGCGGTGGGAACGCGGGAAGAATTCGGTGATCATGCCGTAGCAGATGACGTATTCGGCACCCATTCCGATGGCCATCAGGAGCCGCAGGCCGATGAGCACTTCGATGTTGGGCGCAAAGGCCGCGGCCAAGGCCAGGATTCCGAACAGGCCGAGGCTGAACTGGAACGCGAAGCCTCGTCCGATCCGGTCGCTGAGCCAGCCTGACAACGCCGCTCCAGTTGCCAAGCCGGCGAATGTGGCTGACAGGAACAGGGAATTCAACTCGAGCGTGGAGAACCCGGCGGGCAGCATGGAGGCCAGAACTGCGGACGAGAGGGTGTTGTCGAACGAGTCGAAGAACAACCCAAGGCCAACCAGCCATGCCATGCGCCGGTGGAACTTGCTGATGGGGAGGCTGTCGAGCCGGTGGGCCGCGTTGACGTGCGTGGTGGTCATCGGACAGCACCTTTCGGACGTGCTGCCGGGGACGGCACCTGGCAGGGAGTTGCTGAGGAACGGGAGGACGTGAGAGGGAGCAGAGCGCGCTCCGGAAGAGCCCGCGTGATACGGGCGTGGTCGACTGGGCTGAGGGCACAGGCTTCGCATGAATTCGATCGACACTGTTCAGGCATGCGTCTAACTACCTTTGGCTTGGTGTTCTTTGCGCATCGGCGCGAACACGACGGTGTGTGTATTGAACTGATCCTCATGGCCCTGCCGGACTCCTCAAGGACAAGGATTTGCCGTATCTGTCAGGACAGAAAGTTTGAAGTCAAACTCTGCCACGACGGTGACGGCGCACACAGTTCTTATGAACAAGTTCACGATATCCTGCATTATGGGACTTCGTCAATATAGCCATTTCACGTGCCTAAACCCGCAGATAACTGAATAGGCCCCACAGCGCGGCAGCGGTGTGGGGCCTATTCGTGGTCGGAAGCTAGGGCTGCTCGGCCACGGACTGGCCGATGCTCTCCTTAGCTGCCGGGCTTACCCCGTGGTGCAGTTGTTCCCGATCCCGCGTCTGGGCAGCGGTACGGGCGGGGACCTTTACGAAAAGCAGCAGGACGAATGCAAGGGCCAGTGCAACCATGGGGACGGTCATTCCCACGATTGTGTCCCCGGGTGTGGCGAGTTTGCCGATCAGGAACGGACCGAAGAAGCCACCGGCAGATGCAAGGGCGTTGATTACGGCGATTCCCACAACAGCCTGCCGCTTGGTCAGCACCTCGCTGATGAGGGCCCAGTAGGTGGGAATGTTTCCGATAACGCCGCACGCGAGCAGGATGAGTCCGAGCATGCCGAGCACGGGGGACCCGCGGAAGACGGCGGTCATGATTAGTCCAATGATTGCGGTGGCGAAACAAGCCAGGACGATGAATTTGCGGCGGCCGCTGATGTCGGCGTAGCGGACGAGCAACAGCATGACGACGGCGCCGCAGGCGTAGGGGATGGCGCCGAAGATGCCGATATTGGTGGGGGAGTAGGACGGGTTCAGCTGGGAGACAACCTGGGGGAGGAAGAAGGTCATGCCGTACGTCGCAACTCCGGCGAGGGCATTGATGAGGCCGAGGTAGAGGATTTTTGGATTTTTCAGGGCGCGGAGCTCGCTGCCGTGGTCGTGCTCTTCGGCGGGCATGGCGGCGTATTCGTCCGCGATTGCACCTTCCAGCCATTCTTTTTCATCAGTCTTGAGCCATTTGGCCTTGTGGGGGCGATCAGCGAGGGTAAGCAGGATCCAGATTCCGAGGAGGACCGGGGGCAGGCCCTGGAGAATGAAGATCCAGCGCCAGGAGCTAAGACCGAACCAATCGGCGTGGTCGAGGATTAATCCGCCGCTGAGGCTACCCACAATGAGGGCGACGGGCATTGCTAGTGCCATGGCGCCAATGGCACGCCCCCGGTCGTGATTGAGGAACCAATACGTGAGGAAGAGGATGAGCCCCGGGAAGAGCCCGGCCTCGGCTATGCCCAGAAGGATCCGGGCGATGTAGAGCTGGGTCACGTTGTACACAAACCCGGTGGCTACCGTGACCAGTCCCCAGGTGATGGCGATACGGGCCAGCCAGAGACGGGCGCCGACCTTGGCCAGGATCATATTGCTGGGTACCTCAAGAACCACATAGGCGATGAAGAAGATGGCAGCGATGGCGCCGTATGTCGCTACGTCTATACCGAGCTCCTTTCCCATCGTCAATTGCGCGTAACTGATGGAAGACCGGTCCATATAGTTGAATGCGTAGAGCAGGAAAGCGACGGGAAGAATTGTTCGCCTGACTTTCCTAATCACTGCTGATCGGCCTACCGCCGCGTTGGCGGGTAATGAATTTGTAGCCACGCTACCTCCTTGTAGGGTGCGCCCAAGAGAGCTTGATGTGTGGGTGTTTGGTTGCCGGATGCCTGCGGGCTTCCGTATTGCAATTGGCGAGCCGCCCATGCTTAGGTCTGATGCTTAAGAAGGGGACAGTATTCCTGTTTATATTCTCCGAGTAGGGCTTCTTCGGAGATTACATGACCTTGGAGTACATCATTCAAGGCCTTCTTCAGGACATTAACTAGTCAGTTCAAGAAGCCGAGTTACCTCGTCGCAGTGTTCCAAACTTCTGATGAGACTTTGCGCCCTGGTGATCGTTTCTGTAGCCATATGTGCGGTTGATGCGTGGGCGCAGTCGCTGAACTTTTCGTTGAGCTCCTCCCAGGTCATGGGCCTTTCTGGTGTACCAGGGACTGCTGAGCCGTCACGCTCTAGACGGCGGCCGTCATGGGTGGTGACTTCGACCTTCCCTGCCGGCAACTTGAGGTTCCAGTTGAAATTTGGGTCAAAAACGGGTTCCACTTTGTCGGCAAGGGCTAGGACGCGGGGGTCATTGAGGCTGTCGGTAGAGAAATCGGAGATCTTCATTCTGCCCTTGATGAGTGCCAGGGCGACAGTAAATGGCAATGAGAATTTAGCGTCCATTATCGTGTTGGGTTTCTTTCGTTCGTCGATGGGTTTCACCATCCGCTCAGCAAAGTCGCCCACATAGACACGCACCTCCTTTATTTCCTCAGGCTTTAACCCGTGTTCCCGGGCAAGTTCGATGGCAGCATGGATGTAAGTATGGGCGTTGCCCACCGCCGGCCAGTATTTGTACGTCATTCCTGCAGAAAGAAATGTTCCGCCTAAGTCCGCCAGAATTTTTTCGCGGTTGTAATCGCCGTGGAAGTAGACCTTGAAAATGCCTGCTTCGCCTTCGAAGAGGTCCTCCATGCCGAGCATCCCGTTCTGAGCCAGAAGGGTTGCGTTGACGGCGTTTTGTGCGATGAATCCGGCATAAAGTCCCCGAAGGTTGCTGCCGGTCCCGAAGATCTGTTGCATCGTCCCGCCGGCATTGAGGCTGGCGATGCCCATAGCATGTGCGATCTGTTCGGCACTCAGGCCCAGGAGTGAGCCGCATGCTGCCACGCCGGAGTATATTCCGACGACACTGGACAGGTTCCAGTCCATCTTCCAGCCGACGTTGCAGCGCAGGCGAATAAACAGTTCCTGACCGATGGCAATTGCCGTGATCAGTTCCTCGCCGGTCACATTTCCCTGGCGATCTGCCAGGGCTAGGAGGGCTGGAATGAGGGAGCTGTCAGGGTGCGCGCCCCAGGGTGTCTGGCTGTCGTAGTCCAAGCCATGCGCGAGTGTTCCGTTGGCAAAGGCTGCGGCAGCCGCCGGTACGCGACCCCCGAATCCCAGGATTCGTGCTTCTTCCTTGCCCCCGGCATCTGCGACGAGTTCGATGATTGGCCTAACGGCCGGTTCCATGCCGCTGGCTCCGAGCATTACGCCCAAGGTGTCCAGAAGGCTCTTCTTAGCGGCGTCAACTGCATCGTGGGGCAGGTCGGCAAAGCGTATCCCAGCGGCGAACTCCGCAAGGGGGTGGGAGAGGTCAGGTGTGTTTCCCATGAGGTGGTGATCTTCCTAGTGGTTATTGACGTTTGGGATGGACATTGGTGGCGAAGGTCATCCGGCGAAGCGTGTTTCGGGGAGGCCGGTGACACCGAGTCCGTAGATCGCGAAAAGTCCGCCGGCTCCGGGCTGTGTGCTTGGCACACCACGCACTGGCTTGGCCATACTGGTGAAGTAGAGGATGTCCAGATTGGGCCCTCCAAACATCACGCTTGTCACGTTTCGGACAGGAAGGGCAATCTGACGGTCGATGGATCCGTCGGGTGCGTAACGAATGATGCGGCCGCCCAGGACTTTCGCGTTCCAGAGGAAGCCTTGGGAGTCAACGGTCGCACCATCGACGGTGCGGGCGAAGTTCGTGTCCGAACAATGGACCCGCTTGTTCGTTGCTTCCCCCGTGGCTAGATCGTAGTCATACGCCCAAATGACCTTGTGCTCGGAATCACCGAAAAAGAATGTCTCGCTATCGGGACTCCAGCAGGGGCCGTTGGAGCAGATCATGCCGGTGTCGATCTCCGTCACGGAGAGGTCGGGATCGAGCCGGTAGAGGGACCCGTTCGCGGAAGGTTCCCGGGAAACGTTCACGTTTAGAGGATCAAAGTCATAGCCCATTGTCCCTGCGAAAAATCTGCCGGCTCGGTCGACCTTGCCGTCGTTGAAGCGGTAGTTCTCCTTGTCCTGCAGTGGGTTCGCGATGGGCGTCACTTCTTGAGTATCGAAATCGTAGAAGTTGAAGCCGTTCGCCAGGGCCACAACGGCGCCCCCGCTTTCGCGGAGCGCCATGGAGCCGATATAGGTAGGAAGGTAGTAGGTGAGCCTGTCCGACCCGTCCTCACGGCAGCTCCAGATTTCGCATGCCGTGCTGTCCACCCAATACAGCCGTTGATCCCCGACGTCCCACAACGGGCCCTCACCGAGGTGATTCTTGCAGTCGACCAGAAGCCGGATCTCGACCATGGACGTCTCCCTTCGTACTGGGAAGCTCGAGCAGGTGAGCCCGAAAGTCAGAGGCAGGCTGTTTGGCCACCGTCCACCGAGACGACGGCACCCGTCATAAAACTTGCATCATCCGTGAGCAGGAACGCGATCACGGCAGCTATCTCCTCGGGGTTTCCGATCCGGCCTATGGGATGTTTCGCGTTGATCCGCTCGACGGCTGCCGGGTCTTGCATCATGTATTCGATCAATGGCGTCCTCGTCATCCCAGGAGCGACTGCGTTGACGCGGATCCCAAGAGGACCAAGCTCAGGTGCCATTGACTTAGTGATGCCGGAAATACCGAACTTCGATGCCACGTAAGAAAGCCTGTTGGGTACGCCAAGCAAACCGGCCCCGGATGAAATATTTACAATTGCGCGCGGCCCAGTGTCATCCTTCACCGCGCGCACAAAGGCTTGGCACATGTTTATGGTTCCGTCCAGATTCACTGCCATGATCTTTCGGTGCTTTTCGGGATCCGAATCAATTATCGTTCCTTCTCCGGTAATTCCCGCGCAATTGATCAAGCCATTGAGGCTCCCCAGTTTCTTGCGCATTTCGGCAAGAGTGGAGACAGTCGCAGTGTGGTCGCTAACGTCCAGCACGGCGCCATGAATCCGGTCTGAGTCAGGGTCGACGGCTTTGGCAGCATTGACGCCGGATTCGTTAACGTCCACCGCGACGACTGTTGCTCCCTCGTCGAGCAGTCTCTTCACACTTGCTGCTCCGATGCCACTCCCGGCGCCGGTGACTACGACACTTTGCCCTTCGAATCGCTTCATCGAGACTCCCTCTAGGTTCTTGCAGGCCGTCGAGCTGCTGATTGGAAACCACAGCAAGGCGGCCGTCAAATTTTGTATTTGAAATAGCGTTCCATATTTGGTGGGCAGCGTCAATAGGATTACTCGCCTGCATGGCATAGGGCGACGAGGCCGGCGCTTCGTTGGCCGCGGGGATGGGGGATTAGGAGCGCGGCCGCGGCTGAGGGCGAAGCTACGGGAGCTCTCTTTTGGGTCGGGGGAGAGGGTGAAGGGGTGCAGTGATAGTGGCTGCAGAGTAGTCCGGTGCCGAGTGAGTGACTATCCGGCGCGGCCTACGAGAGCTGATCCTGAGGAGGACGGACAGACCCGCGGCGTCCACGGGATCAACACGCAGGCAAGGCTTCACCTGCTAGCCCAAGCCAACTAATCGTCACTGCCGGCCAAGGGGGCGAGTGCTGGTCATGGCCAGCGCTGGGCATCAGGCCCGTCGGGGGAGGTTGAAGCTCCTCTAGTTATTCCTGGCCGCGCCCGCGCCCATCCTGCGAGAAAGTTCTGCGCAGGTCTCTACAAGGAGTGCTCGGGCTTCATCGACGGGCATGTTATCTGTCCCGGTGAGGCGATGAATGTACGGCGTAGTCACGGCTGCTACAGCTTTGCCCGTGTAGTCGAACACCGGAGCCGAAATATTCGTCACACCTTCAATCGTCAGAGACTTCCCCTGGCAGAAGCCGGACTTCCGTACTTCCTGCAGGTCAGCAAGGAATCTTGCTCGTCGGGCACTCGTCTCGTTGCCCGCGAGTTTCAGCAGATGATCCAGTTCTTGATGCTCCATGAACGCTGCGAGAACCCGTCCGGAAGCGGAATCGTCGATGGGAATTTGCGACCCTAGTCGCACGGTATTGACGTTGGTATCCGGGCAGTCTACTTGAGCGATAACGAGCAGCTTTCCCGAACTGAGGATGCAGAGGTGAATGCTCTGGCTGATGCGGTTGGCGAGCTTCTGCATCTCGTCTCCGGCAATCGCTGTCAAGCGCCGAATGATGGGATGGCGATGGGCTACTTCGAAGAGTTTGGTGGCGAGATGGTAGCGCTCCCCGTTGTCCAACTCCACATAGCCTCGTTCGAGCAGCACCATCAGCACGCGGAAGATCTCGGATGTGGTTCTACCCAGGCGTTTCGCGATTTCCGCTTGGCCAAGACCCTCGTCTTCAGACGCTAAAAGTTCGAGAATGTCCAAGCCCTTTGACAGGGCGGGCGCCTTGTACTTGCTCTCGCTTGCGTCAGCCTGCATTCCTCGACCCCTCAAGCTTGTGCCAGTAGCGGCGCTTCCACTGGACCATCAAATATAAAACGCTCACAGTATATATGAAATGCAACAACTCCTGGTCCATCTTGGCCGCTTCGCCTCCTGGCCCGGGCCATGATCGCCTATCGTGAGTCATCATCTGTCACGGACTCCGCAATGGCGACAGAAAGAAGCTCCCCGGGGCCCCGCCGACGCAGCAAGGGGCCCACTGGGGCTCCGGATTGGACCTGAAACCGGGAGCCTGGTTCGGTAAATGCCAAAAAGTGGCGGGTGGGGGCTCGTAGACGACCCGCCGAATGAGTCGCGGAACAGCCTGGCAACTAATCCTGACCTGGAATGAAATTACAGCCGACGCTCTTCGCTTGGCGACCGTTGCCTGATCGACAAAGCATGATCATCATTGCATAAGCCATTGACCATGTCCCACAATGCCGGATATCTTTAGTGTGTCCTCAATGACTGAATACGACGCTGTAGAACGGCAGCCTTGTAAAGGACAACCATCATCACCAGACGAGTGGGTGGGGCACCCGACTAAACGCGTGATGATGTCGCAAACCAAGGACACGACTAGCACGCGCTCAGCTTTTGGGTGCAAACAGTGTTCACGACGCTTTAGGGAGATCGCGAAAGATGAAGACGAAGATGTCAGAAGGGCCTTCCGTAGCCTCGGGAAAAGATGACTACCGTGTCGGGCTTATTTCTGCGGAGGGTGTGACCGTTCCTCGGGGCGGTTACGTGATGGACATTCTAAATCCCGCCACGGGTCAGGTGATCGGGACCCTGTTTGAGGCCGGGGCTGCCGACGTCGATGCCGTGGTGGCCGGTGCGAAGGCTGCCTATGAGAAGGTCTGGCGCCGGACTGCACCGGAGGACCGAGCCAGAATGCTTGCCGCCTGGGCTGACGAAATCACCGCGCACCGGGAGGAACTGGCCGATCTCGAGGTTTCGGATGTGGGGCACCTGCGCCGCGAGGCGATGGCCGACATCGACAACAGCGCTCGGGTCCTTCGTTACTATGCCGGCATCGCCGACAAGATCGAAGGCCGCACCTTCGCGCAACTGCCCGACCGGCTCTCCTATGGACTGGACGAGCCTTTCGGCGTCGTTGCCGGCGTCAGCCCGTACAACGGCAACGCGAACTTCGTTGCCCTGAAGGCAGGACCGGCCCTGGTCGCCGGAAACTGCATTGTGATCAAGGCCCCCGAGGTCGCGCCATTGCTGAACTACCGCATGGTCGAACTCGCCCTGCAGGCCGGGCTGCCCGCCGGGGTCGTGAATGTCGTCACCGGCCGCGGCGACAGAGTCGGTCCGCTGCTCACCGAACACCCCGACATCGGAATGATCGCCTTCACCGGTGGCCCAGGCTCCGGACGGGCCATCATCCACCAGTCCGCCACCAATATCGTGCCAACGTTCCTCGAGCTTGGCGGCAAGAGCCCGGCGATCCTGCTCCCGGACGCCAACCTCGACATCGCCATCCCTTCGCTGCTGCACTCCAACTTCGCTAAGAGCGGCCAGTCCTGCGTCACCGGGTCCCGGATCTTTGTCCCCGCCTCAATGTACGCAGAAGTCAGCGAACGGCTCGGGCAAAAAGCCAAAACCGTGCGCGTCGGACTGCCGACTAAGGAATCCTCCCAGATGGGCACCCTCATCAACCGCCAGCACCGCGCGCGGGTCGATGCCCTGGTCAAAAGCGCCATAGACGCCGGTGCGGTCGCCTTGGCCGGCGGCGCCCCGGCAGAGGACGGTGACTTGGCGGAGGGTGCCTTCTACCAGCCCACCGTGTTGGCAGACGTAACAGACAACAACCCGGCCGCACTTAATGAAGCCTTCGGGCCGATGGCGAGCGTCCTGTCCTACACCGACACCGACGAAGTCATCGCCCGCGCGAATGCTTCAGAGTTCGGGCTCAGCGCGCAAATCTGGGGTAACGACGCACGGATTATCCAGCACCTGTCTAAGGAACTGATCGCAGGAACGGTGTGGATTAACACGTACCGCTCGTTCCATCCCACCGTCCCATTTGGTGGCATGAAGCAGAGCGGTTTCGGAAAAGAAAACGGCTTTGACTCAGTTGCCATGTACACCCGCCGCAAGGCAGTCGTTTGGGACCTAACAACCGAACGCCAGCTTCCATACACCGACATCTAGTTCAGCTGCGGGGGCGATTCCTGCCGCTCAACTCTTAACCCCCCAGTCCGATCGCCCAACGGGGCCGACGGACAGCGCGAGTAACGATACCCGCGTGGACCTTTTTAGTTGTGACCAAGAAGGAGTATGTGCAGTGAGTGGAACCATTGTTGTGGGCGTCGACGGCAGCGCAACAGCGAGAAAAGCAGCTGAGTCCGCCCGCGACCTGGCAGCTGCCTTGAACGCCTCGTTGCATGTGGTGACTGCATTTGACAGTGATCGCACAGAAGTCTTTGGGACAAACGGCGACCAGCTGGTTGTGTCGAGCGCTGATACTGCCGAAGACCTCGCTCAGACGATTGCAGATTCCTTGGGGGAGGGCGTGAAGACGACAAGCTCGGCAGTGCGGGGCAGACCAGCCGACGCTCTCATCAAGGAAGCGCTGCGGACAGATGCGCGGATTATCGTGGTGGGGAACCGAAGGATGAAGGGTATTGGCCGTGTCTTGGGAAGCGTCGCTAACAGCGTTGCTCATAACGCCCCGTGCGACGTGTACATCGCCAACACCTACGATGTCGACTGACATCAGGCCTATGTCCTAACTTGCGTGGTGTGTGGAAGGCAGGCCGGCGAAGGAGAACTTAAGAGCGGCTCCGACCCGCGACGACAGAAAACTGCCGCCTCTTTCCCGTTTGGTTCCTTGCCTCTTGGGCGCCGCTTGCATTGCCTGATGAAAGGCCGCCGTTGGTATCCACCTCTTCCTTGCCGAGCAAGCGGAAACGTATGCCTTTCCTCGTGACTGTCCTCGCCATTGGTACGTTCCTAATGGGAACCTCCGAATTCGTGGTCGTCGGTTTGCTCCCGGATATCGCATCGGACCTTTCCATCGGGGTTACTGATGCCGGGCTCCTCGTCACGGCCTTTGCGCTCGGTATGATCGCCACGCCGGCAGTCGCCTTTGGGTCCTTAAAAGTTCCGCAACGAACCGCGCTAGTTGCTGCCTTGGTCATCTTCGCAGCCGGACATTTCACGGTCGCCCTGACAGTCAGCCTGCCTACAATCCTGGTGGCCCGATTCCTTACGGCCCTTGCAACCGGCGCTTTCTGGTCCATTGCAGCAGGGGCTGCGGCCCGAGCCGCGGGAGACGCTTCTGCTGCGCGCGCCATCGGATACGTAATCAGTGGCGGCACCTTCGCAACGGTTATCGGAGTTCCCCTTGGCTCCTTCGCAGGCCAGTCGGGGGGATGGCGAGGGCCTTTTTGGGCTCTCACCGTCTTCGCCCTGCTGACAGCCATGGCCATTGCTCGTTTCGTACCGGCGGGCCCGCCCGCAAGCCAGGAGACAAGGATGCGCGCCCAACTCTCGTCTCTCAGGAGTGGACGGCTTTGGGGAGTACTTCTGGCGTGTGTTTTGATCAACGCCTCCGTATTGTCCACCTATGCCTTCATAGGCCCGCTTCTCGTTGAGCGAGCCGGCGTCCCGGTCGAACTTCTCCCCTTTAGCCTCGTGGTTTTCGGCTTGGGTTCACTGGCAGGATCGCTCGCCAGTGGGGGTTTTGGTGACCGGGCACCCTATGCCACGGCGTTTATCGGTGGCTGTGCTGTTCTCGCAGCACTCGGTGCGCTGTGCCTTTTGTCCGAGTTCGCCGTTCCAACCGTCGTTTTGCTTGCTGTGGCCGGGCTTTTCGGCATGGGTACGAATCCGATACTGATGGCGCTGGCTGTTCGATATGCCGGCCGTGCCCCTTTTCTTGCCACATCACTCGCGACCTCCTTTTTTAACATCGGAACGGCAATCGGTAGCTGGGTCACCGCGCGAGCTATTGCCAGCATCGGCACCGTCGCCATCCCTCTCGTGGGTTCAGCCTTCGCGTTTCTCCTCGTGGTCCCGCTGACTCTGCTGCCAATACTGGATCGGAAGAACACCAGAATCGGGCAGCAGAAGCACCATAGGGAAGCGGTTGGAACCGAGGCAAGGCCCCAGTGAGTTCGGCCGACAGCCGGCCGCCGTTTCGAACCACGGATCTGCAATTCCCTGAAGAAAGGCAATGCTATGAAAGCAACTCTTATGTACAAGTCCGGTGACGTCCGTGTTGAGGAGGTGCCTGACCCAGTCATTCAGGAACCTAGCGATGCTCTTATCCGCGTAACCTACGCTTGCGTGTGCGGATCAGACCTTCATCCCTACCACGACCTCAAGGAAACGCCCGAAGGCCGCCGCATGGGCCACGAAGCCATCGGGGTGGTCGAGCAGGTCGGTGATCATGTCACCACGCTTAGCCCCGGTGACACGGTCATCGTTCCGTTTGCCTGGTCGGACGGCACATGTTCGTTCTGCCGTGACGGCATCACGACTTCGTGCGTTCATGGAGGGTTTTTCGACGGCGCGCCTTCAGCGACTCAGGCCGAAAAGCTGCGCATTCCCCAGGCTGACGGGACCGCCGTTGTTATCCCTGCCGGCACTGACGAATCCCTCATGCCCTCACTTCTGACCCTTTCAGACGTGTACCTCACCGGATACCACGCCGCAGTCCAAGGCAAAGTGGAAGCAGGCAAGACTGTCACCGTAATCGGCGATGGAGCCGTAGGCCTCTCGGCCGTGCTCGCCTCGAAGCAGATGGGTGCCGAGACCATCATCCTCATGGGTCGCCACATGTCCCGAACCGACCTTGGCAGGGAATTTGGTGCCACCCATGTCGTCGCTGAGCGCGGAGAAGAAGGCATCAAGAAGGTCATGGATATCACCAACGGTGAAGGCACCCACATTGTGCTCGAAGCCGTGGGTTACATGGAGGCGTACGAACAGGCGTACAGCGTACTCCGGCCGGGGGGCGTTATCTCGCGCGTTGGTGTTCCGCAGTATGAAAGCGCTCCGGTAGGGGTCACATCGCTGTTCGGGAAAAACGCAACCCTCACCGGTGGCCCCGCTACTGTGCGTGCCTACCTCGAATCCGTGATGCCTCGAGTCCTGGACGGCACGATCAATCCGGGTCGCGTTTTCGACAGTGAGCTTCCCCTTGAAGACATTGCCGAAGGATACCGGCTGATGGACTCCCGCAAAGCACTGAAGGTCCTCGTACGCCCCTGACCGGGAGGTTCAGTTTTTGGGGGGAGGGCTCCGTCCTCCCCCTTTGCTTGGCCCAGCACTCAAGGTGGAGCCTTACCCGAAGGACCACCCCTCAAAATCTTCAGCCAATTTCGCTCTTAAACTAGAACCTTCAGCGCCAAGACCGCTTACAGCCGATCACGCCGTCTCGCCCTCCGCTCTGGTCCCGGGTCCCAGCTAGGCGTAGCGTTCGGATGAGACGTACTGGCTTGCCCAAACAGGGTGAGCAGCAGCGGCGCGGAACCTTCGTCCGGGCTGCTGACGTCGTTCCTCTAGAAGGGGCCCGGAATGTCTGGCTGGAACGCCGATAACTCAGCAGGAGCCCTTGAGGCTGGCTCAATTACCTTAGTCGAGGGTTCTTCCTTCTGCATTTCTTCCGCGAACGGTGACATCCGCCCGGGAAATCCCCATGGTGTTTTCGATGAGGACACACGAATCCTCTCGGGGTGGACCCTGACGGTAAACGGTCAGCCCGTGGAGCCGCTCACGGTGAAGTTGAAGGAACCGTACAGGGCGCTGTTTGCTGGCCGCGTACCCAACGCAGATGGGCATGCGGACACACCGCTGATTGTTGAACGACTGCGTGAGGTGGGAGTCGGGATCCTGGAAAGGATCACAATCCGCAACTACTCGCCTCTTTCTGTCCCGTGCGTAGTCGCCTTGGGGATTAGCGCAGACTTCGCAGACCTTTTCGAGGTGAAGGAAGCCAGATTTCGCCGGCGCTGGAAGAAGCACCGGGAGGCACACAAGAACGGGCTAACAATCCAGGCTGCATGGCATGAGCTCCGGAAGGGGACTACAGTGTCGGCGCCTGGCGCTGAAGCGTCCCGGGAAGGCGTCACTTACCATCTCGTAATTCCGCCGCACGGAGTTTGGAGCACCAGCTTGAGTGTCGTGCCAAGTGGGGACGATGCTGGTCCAGGTGGGCAGTTCGTGCGTCCCGACGAAGACAGCCTCAGCCCACGGGACCAGAGGAAACTGGAGTGGGTAGCCCGGATACCGGTGCTGAAATTGGGCAGCAGTTCCATCGAGCGGACCCTGCGCCGCAGCTATGACGATCTTGGTGCCCTGCGGATTCAGGACCCTGCTCACCCGGACCGTATCGTGGTTGCTGCCGGGGCGCCGTGGTTTATGACACTCTTCGGCCGGGATGCCCTTTGGGCGTCCCTGATGGCGCTGCCTGTGGATCCGTCTCTGGCCTTTGGCACGCTACAGACGCTGGCCGACCGCCAGGGCAGCGTGGTCGACGCCATGAGCGAGGAGGAGCCGGGCAAGATACTCCATGAGGTGCGGTTCGGTGTCTCCAGCGGGTTGGCTCTCGGAGGCAAATCCGCGTACTACGGCAGCGTCGATGCCACTCCATTGTTCGTGGCTCTCTTCGGGGAAGTCAGCAGGTGGGGATTTTCTTCCGATGCCGTAACTGCCCTGCTTCCGAACGTAGACCGGGCGCTGGATTGGATTCGTGGATACGGCGACAGGGATGGTGACGGTTTTGTTGAGTACAGCCGCCTCAATGACCGAGGCTTGATCAATCAGGGTTGGAAGGATTCCTGGGACGGTGTCAACTTTGCCGATGGAACGTTGGCGGAGCCGCCAATCGCCCTGTGCGAGGTACAGGCATACGTCTATGGCGCTTACTTGTCGCGGTCATGGCTGGCGTACGATGCCGGCGACGTGGCCCTGGCAGCGGAGTACCGCGACCTTGCGGCCCAGTTGAAGGAACGGTTCAACGCTGAGTTCTGGTTGCCCGAACGCGGCTATTACGCCGTGGCTCTGGACGGAAACAAGCGGCCTGTTGACGCATGCACGTCCAACATGGGGCACTGTCTGTTGTTCGGCATCGTGGATGACGACAAGGCACCACTGGTCGCCAAACGACTGATGTCAAAGGAGATGTTCAGCGGCTGGGGTGTCAGAACCTTGGCCACCGACATGGGCGCCTACAACCCCGTCAGCTACCACAACGGATCGGTGTGGCCACACGACAATGCCATTATCGCTGCCGGGCTCCTGCGGTACGGCTTCAAAGAGCACGTACAGCGAATCTCCACAGCTCTGCTGGAGACCGCTGAGTACAGCGGTGGGCGCCTGCCGGAGTTGTTCTGCGGCTTTGATCGCGAGCATTTTGACGAACCCGTTCCTTATCCGACGGCATGTTCCCCCCAAGCGTGGGCCGCCACCACCCCGATCATGCTGATCAAGACATTGATGGGCTACTACGCGGACGTTGCCCGCGGGGGGCTGTGGATGGACCCCGCCATCCCCGAATCCTATGGAGACCTTCACATAACCAATGCGCCAATGGCCGACGGCAGGATCACGATTGACATCTCAGGGTCCAAGGTACGGGTGGAGGGACTGCCGCCGGGTATGCGACTGCATCTAGGCGTCCGCCCAAGAGCCAGCGAACTAGCCGAAAGGGCCAAAGGAGCCCGGCGCCCATAAAGGAGTATTTCTCCTCACCTTTTATTACGAAATCCCATATTTCGGGATAAGTTTAAGGTGTGGTTGGTATCGACAACCACCAGGAGAGACATGCACATCATTTCGCCTTGGAAAGGGGCCTCTCGATGGTCGCCCATGGAAGCACTCCCGCCAAAACCCCCGGCATCAGTCTGGGCCTAACTCTTCTTTTCGCTTTCGTTGGCGGCGCCGGCGTAGGCAACCTGTACTGGGCCCAACCACTCTTGGGAGATATTGCTGCAGATCTGGACGTCGTTCCCGGCACCGCCGGGTTGCTGGTGACGTTGACGCAGATCGGGTATGCGTTGGGCGTGTTTTTCGTTGTACCTCTTGGCGACACCATCAACAGAAAGCGGCTCATACCAACAATCATGGCGTGCTGCTCGATTTCGCTTGCCGGGTGTGCCCTGGCCCCGGATTTCGCCCTCCTGCTAACCACCCTCGCCATGGTCGGTTTCACCAACGTGGCCGGTCAAATGCTGCTTCCGCTGGCGGGAGACCTCGCCACAGACGAACAACGGGGACGGGTTCTGGGCACGGTCGCGTCCGGGCTTTTGAGCGGTATCCTCCTCGCCCGAGTGATCAGCGGCATCGTGGCTGACGCCTTCGGGTGGCGCATGATCTACCTCCTGGCATCAGGAACGATACTGATTCTTGCAGTCATCATGTGGCGCGCGATCCCGGCCCAGAAGGCCAGAAAGCGGATACCTTACGGCAGGCTCCTCTGCTCTGTTGTTCAAGTCACCCTTCGTCATCGCCGCGGAAAGGTCATCCCGTTCTTCGGAGCCTCCTTGATGTGCGTCTTTACCGCCTTTTGGACCGGGCTCACCCTCCTGCTGGCCGCGCCCCCATTCTCCCTTCCCGCGTCACAGATTGGTCTTGTCAGCCTGCTCGGGGTCTTTGGAATCCTCGGTGCGCAGTTCACCGGCCGGCTCTATGACCGTGGATGGGCCATTCCTGCCATCGGAGTCGGGCTGGTCATATCCTTGTCCGCAATCACTATCGCCGGGTTCGGCGCTTCGTCCATGATCGCCGTCTTCGTGGCCATCGCCCTGCTGTCCGTGGGCGCCCAGTCCGTGCTCGTACTCCTTCAAACGATGATGGTGTCCATTAACCCGGCAGCGCGGAGCCGCCTCAACACGGCCCACATCGTCAGCAACTTTTTCGGGGGTGCAATCGGCTCCACGATGGCCGCCGTGCTCTGGCACGTCGGCCAGTGGGCGGCAATCATGAGCTGCTCAGCATTTGTTGTACTAATAGCCCTTATGTTGTGGTTCTTCCAAAGAAATCGTGCCCTCGCGGCGAACGGCGAGGTGGTCGAGCGACCAGCCCGCGTTCCCCGACAAGTCGTTGAATCGAATTGAGGTCCTCAACCAGGACCGAAAGGCAGGCGCTTGTCGTTTCGACGCAGGGCCCAGGGCTGTAACTTCCGCATGCCTTGCATCCGCTGCCATCGATCATGTGTCACATCACCACCAGGGCCACTAAACGAGCGTAACCGGAGGACGGCACCTCGCCGTTGGCGCAGTGGCCGAAACCTGGGGCCGCTACCATGGCTGACCAAAGGGATCCGAAATGGGCCATGATTCGGCCTGGGGTGTTGCCCGACCTGCCGGGTGCGGGGAAGGCTCATGGGCTGCCTTGGGAGTCTGGGCCGACTCAGCGGGTTCGTCACATAAGGCATCAGAGCCAAGCTGACCGGCAGTGGGTGCTGGCGAAGGAGCCGCGCCCCGAGAGCGTAAATCTTCCGGCCGGCCGCCCTTCTGGTGATTGCGGCGCAGCCTCGGACGGCATTGTCCAAATATTCTCACGATTTAGGATATCTACGTCCAGTCGTCCTGAAAACATGATTCGACCAATTTCAAGACGCAAATCTCAGCTCCATCAGGAGCTAAGTAAAGATCCACGGACTGGGTGACCGGAAAACTAGGGTTCGTCAGGATTTCTGGACATCACGTTCCTTTGTAGGAGCCGTCGCTGACCCTGTGGACGGCGGCCTGGGCGGCCCGGTTGAGTTACGAACGGTGAGGCTCGCTGGCGTCGAAACCACTCGATGGGACTCCTCATTCCCCTCAATCCGCCCCACCACTGCCTCCAGTGTCGCCTCGACGATCGCCTCGACGTCCTGCCGCACCGAAGTCAGACTGTGGTATGACAGGGACGCCAGATAGCTGTCATCGAACCCGATGACGGAAATTTCCTCGGGCACGCGGATACCTGACTGGGCGAAAACTTCCATGACGGCGACCGCGCATTGGTCTGCGCAGCAGATGACGGCGGTGGGGCGTTCGCTGCTTAGGACAATCTTCCTTGCCACGTTCGCTGCGTCTTCCTCCGAGAAGTCGCTTGCGAGCACTTCAGTCCGCTCAGCTAGGCCGAACATACTCATAGCGTTCCGAAAAGCGTCCGCACGACTCTTCCCTGCTGGCCCGCCAAGACCACCGACATAAACAATGTCACGGTGGCCGAGGTTCACAAGGTGCTCGACCGCGAGGCGAAGTCCTTCTACTTCGTCAAGGTATACGTTGTCGACCTCAGGCGTGTGAGCCCACTCGCCAAGCCAAACGAGCGGAACAAGATTTGAAGCCTCTCTCAGCACGCGAGATTGCGGGTCTGGATTGAGGGCGACAAGCCCCTCGACTCGCTCTTCCATCAATTGGGAAACGACCACGTCGGTTGGTCGCTCGACCGTGATCGGCCCAAGCGCTAAGCCCATGCCGCGCTCCGCCGCGCGGACAAAAAGCCTCTCCACGACGCGCACGTGCAAAGGGCTGCGCATCTTGAACACTATTCCGATCATTCGTGTACGGCTTTGCCTGAGGAGGCGCGCCGACGCATTCGGCCTGTAACCGAGTTCCTTCGCCGCTTCGAGAACCCGATCGCGTGACTCTGCGCTCGGCCCTGGAACACCCCTCAGGACCAGGGAAACTAGCTGCCGAGATACCCCCAAATGCTCGGCGACATCCTTCATTGTTGGAAGACGACCGGCGCGCTGACTACTCTCTGAAGTTTCCAAATCCTCGCCCGTGCTCGTTGTGCAAGTCCTTGGAGGGACTATACATCCCGGTGCACCGCGCCTTTCGTGGGGCGCAGCAGGTTCCTCAGCGGAGGAGTATGCAGTCAGTAGTGGAATGCGCCGTCCCGCTTAACCAGCACTGGACTCAATATTTCCTAGCATGCGGCCGGACGGCCCTGGCAAAGCAGCCGCTGCCGCAGCTGGTGCGCCAGCCCAGCCCGATCCTATGACTGGACCATGGAGCGGAATCTCCGTGGAACCCGATCGGACGCATACTTTTCGTGTCCGGTGTCGGTAGGGTGAAGGCGGATTGGATCAAGCTAGGGGAGTGGCCCGCAAGGCTCGAGGGGCTGGGAAAAGCCGAATCCGAGGTCGTCCACCAGAGACTTAGTCTCCGGCCGGGATCAGTTCATGGAAGAGTGCGTCCACATCGGGGAGTTCTTCTATGTGCATGATCTTGTCTATGGCCGTGTCCAGCTTTGCCGGCGGCAGGGCTTCTTCGGCGTTCGCTCTGAACTTCTCTACCAGGTCTTCATCGCTCGCGCGGTATTCCTCGTTTTCTGATGCCAGCCAGTATGCGTATTCGGCGCTTTGCGTGAATTGTGTTCCCCGGGCCCGAATTTGCACTCGACACGGCCGGCGTTCGATGTACTCTCGGCGCTCTACTACGAGTTCCTGATGGCGCATCTCCTCGGCGCGTGGGTAGGCCTCAATGGTGACTTTCTGCATCAGTTCGCGGACGCTGGGGTTGTTCCTGGTTTCCTGGCTTTGCCATGCCGAGGAGATCTGGACTCTGTGGGCTGCGACCGCGAGCAGGTAGGCCAGGTTGGTTTGAGTGTCGACGTTGTGACGCAGCTGATCGAACTGGAACCGGGGCAGCATCGCGAAGGTTTCGTTCTCTACATGTATCGCCTCGATTTCCTCAGGTTGCAGTCGATGCTCCTCGATGAGTTTCGAGAGTGCTCCCAGCGGGGCCTGGAAGTTGCCGGCGCTCGGCCAACGCTTGTACATGACTCTAAGGATGTTCCACTCCGCCCCCAGAGTATCCACGATCTTGTTCGAGTTAAATTGCTGGGATCCCACCATTGCCGGAAACCCGGACGGGCCGTCGAGGACGCTGCGGTCTCCCTGGTAACCCATGCTGGCCAACACAGCTGCGGTCACCCCTCCCTGCGCCGTCCAGCCGGCTGGACCATATTTAGCCATGCCTCCTCCTCCGGGCGTAGAAAGGAACTTGTTGTGCGAAGGTACGGGCGCCAGGTATCCGGCAAGGCCCAGCGCGTCGATCATGGACTCTTCGGAAAGATTCAGGATCTTGGCAGCTCCTGCGGCCGCTCCAAACTCGTCGAAGGATAATCCCCAACTCGGGGCGATACCCCCGGTGGCTACTCTCATGGAGTCAAGCGAGAGCCCCACCCGAGACGCCACCTCGTGGGCAAGTGCCAGGGCAACGATCAAGGACTTTCCTGAGGCCTTCCTGCTCTCGGCCATTGCCAAGGCGGGGGACGTAACGAATGGTGACACATGGGCGGGAGGCAAAATGGGGCAGTGGTCGGTCGCATGGATCAGTTCGGCGTTGGCGAATGCCGCGAGAGCAGTTGGCACCTTTTCTCCAATCCCCAAAATGGTGGCCTCACGGTGCCCTCCCGAGGAGAGAGCGAATTCCACCGCGAGCTTGCCCTTCTCCAGGTCTTTCGAGCCCAGTGCACATCCGATGACGTCAAGAAGTATCCGTTTAGTCTCGTGCATGACCCGTGGAGGAAGATCCTCGTAGCTGGTCCTGGCCACGAAGGAGGCTAATTCTTCTGTGACACGTCGGTGGACTGTCCTGTCAGCTGGCACCGGTTCGGAGCGGAACCGATCCCGTCCTGAGGCGGGACCGGGGCCAGTGGCTTGGGAGAAGAGGGGTGTACCGTTCATACCTTGGCGTCTCCGGTCTGGGCCGGCGTCGCAGCCGCGGCCGATGTGCGCTGATGTTGAGGCCTGACGAATGCCAGAAGGACGATGGCGATCGCCAGACAAATAGCCGGGACGATGAACGCGACAATAACGCCGCTACCTGCAGCCATCTGCCCGATGAGCAGCGGGCCGACGAAACCGCCAAATGACGCGATTGAGGTCATGATCGCGAGGACGACAACTCGCTGCCGGGGAGTGAGAAGCTCGGTGATGAACGCCCACATAGGGGGGCTGTAGGAAACAATCCCAATCGCTGCAACGCATAGGCTAACCACCTGCATCACCGGATTACCTTGGAACGCAATCGTGCCCGACAGCCCCATGAGGCCAATGACCAGACAGAGAATTACCACGCTCCGCCTGCTCTTTGCACGATCGGAGGCCCGCCCGAAGAAGAGCATTGCGATACCTGCCAGGATGTAGGGAAGAGCCCCGACAAAGCCGATGTTTGTCGCTGAGTACGCAGGGTAAATCTGCTTGAGGACCTGGGGGAGAAAGAACGCCAGCGCATAGTTGCCGACGCTGCCGAAGAAAGTCATCAGGGTCAGAGCGATGACGCGCGGACTCTTGAAAGCGACAATGGAGAACCGATGCTTTACCGCGCCTTCGGTTGCTGCGACTGCTGCGTTCTCGGCGTTGATTTTCGCTTCGAGCCAGCTGCTTTCCGAGGGGCTGAGCCAGCGTGCTTTGCTTGGCCGATCAGGAAGGACCAAAAAGACGTAGATGCCGACGAGAACCGGCACAAGTCCTTGCAGGATGAAGACCCATTGCCAGGGCTGCAGACCGAACCAGTGCGCGTTGTCAATGATCCATCCTCCGCTCAGGCTGCCGGCAAGGAGTGCGACGGGCTGAGCGAAGACCATCGCAGCTAGGGCACGTCCGCGGTCTTGCTGGAGGAACCACAGGGACAAGAAAAGGAGGAGGCCAGGGAACAGGCCAGCTTCGGCGATTCCCAGCAGGACCCGTGCCACGTAGAGCGAGGGAACATCCCATACGAAGCCAGTAAGCATGGTGACAAGCCCCCACGTGACAGCAATTCTGGAGAGCCACAAGCGGGCCCCGACCTTGGCAAGGATGATGTTGCTAGGCGCTTCGAGCAGAACGTAGGCGATGAAGAAAATCGAGGCGGCAACACCAAACGTGGCGATGTCGATGCCCAGGCTTTGGCTCATTCCCAGTTGTGCATAGCCAATTGAGGACCGATCCATGTAGCTGGTTGCATACAACAGGAATGCGATGGGAAGGATAGAGCGCTTTACCCGGGTGACGACCCGTGGCCCGTCGACGGGGGGTGAGGTTGGTTTGCTGGTTGACATCATTGTGCTCCAGTTGATCCTGATGGGCGTTGATTAGGGATGATGCGGCGCGAGGTGACACCACCTTTCATGGCGCGTCAGCGGCACAACGCGTCATGGAAGCTGAATGGTTAGGAGCCTCCTCAATGCGACCGGAGGACAGTCTTTGCGGACAGGCTCTCTTTACAAAACGGGTACTTAGCACGTGCTAAATTTTGGTTATCCAAAAATATCCCGATCTATGGGAACCAGTCAATAGGTAGTGCGAGATCCTCGGTTCCGACAAGTGAGGAAGGCGGGACTTGATGCGGGCTGCAACTTCCGCACTCGAGGCTGCTGTATCTCAATCCGGACTGCTTCACGCCCCTGAAGGGGGCTGCTGCTTTTTGGAGCTGACGCCTTGCGTTGAAGCTGGCCATGGCCTCCAGGCACGCCGATAACATAGGTTCTCTAAAGCTGGACTGTGATGACTGTCTACGCTCGGCCAAGCGATGCTTGCCGTGCATACCGAAGGCGAACGGCTGCGGGGCGGTTGGTCGAAGTGCTGGGCAGCCCGCGGGGGACTTTGCGATGCTCCGCAGGAATTGGCGAAACTCCGGCCAAATAGCGGTTGGCCGAAGTTCCATGGATAACCATGCGGCGTAAACCTTGGCGTTGGCTGGGAAACGCCGGGAAAGAGGTGGTTCTATTTCAGTGCGGCCTGGCGGAGGTACTGGTTGACCATTTCCCTGCTGATCCCGTAGTCGTGGGCGAGGACGACTTTCGGGATCCCGGTGCCGGCGCGCTTGACCAACTCGGCCGCCAGTTACGGTGTCAGGGTCTTCTTCCGCCCTTTGTCGGCGCCGCGCTGCTTGGCCAGGGCGATGCCTTCGCGCTGGCGTTCTCTGATCAGGGACCGTTCGAATTCGGCGAAGGCGCCCATGACTGAGAGCATGAGGTTGGCCATTGGGGAGTCCTCGCCTGTGAAGACGAGCTGTTCCTTGAGAAACTCCACCCGCACCCCTCGCCGGGTGAGTTCCTGGACCAGGGCTCGCAGATCATCGAGGTTGCGGGCGAGCCGGTCCATGCTGTGAACGACCACGGTGTCGCCGTCGCGGACGAACCGCAGCAACTCTGTCAGCTGTGGCCTTGCGGTGTCACGGCCGGAGGCCCTATCCGTGAAGACCCTGTCCAGGACGTGGCCCTCGAGCTGACGCCGCTCATTCTGGTCGAGCGTGCTGACCCGCACATAGCCGATGCGCTGACCGTTTACGGCCGCCTCCAACCCTTGACTTGTGGAATCGAGTGTCAGGGTGTGGCGGGGGAACGTCAAGGTCTGGGCGGTGGGGAGTGGGGTGATGCGGTCAGTCGATGCCGTCGGCCATGCCGTCGAAGACCAGGTAGTCGCCGTGGGCCGGCTGGAACCCGAAGCTTTCCCAGTACCGCCGCAGCGCGGCCTTCCCGGCAAGGTATTCCGGGCTGCCTTCCATCGGGCCGTTGTCGGTCAGTGGGGGAGTGGCCTCAATGATGACTTTGGTCGATGACCTGCCAATCGTGCTGAGGACCGCTTTCAGGATCGAGTGGCCAAGCTTGTTTCCTCGGAATTTCGGTGCGACTTTCAGCCATGACAGGATCATCAGATCCCCGCCGAGGCTCATCTCGTGGATCAGGTCTGGTCGGTTGACAGTGAGCATCTCGCCGATATTGGCGACCTCTTGGTTTACCGCGTCCAGTGTCAGGAAGAGGTCAATAATGCCTGCGTCCGGGACGATGCACAGCTCGGCCTCGCCGACGGTCACTTCCTTGCCGTCGTTATCATCTTCGTTGTCCCAGACCTGGCCCTTGACCTTCACGGTCCAGAACATCGGATAATCGTCCGGGTCGTGATGGACGCCGGGAACCCCGCGGAAGGTGCAGCGGTAGTCGTAGGTTAGGTACTCCGGGACCAGGTCTGACACGGAAATCCTTCGAGGGCTCGAGTCTGAGAGACGTTGGCTTGGCGCCGTGGTCTCGCCGCGCGCAACGCATCGGCAATTCCAACAGTAGGGGCTCAAGCAGGGAGGAACGTCCTGGTTGATAACGACGACGGCGCACTTCGGGCGGCTCGGGGACGTCGCCCGAAGTGCGCCGGGCTGACCGAGAGCAGGGCATCACTTCGGCCGGATGCCAGGGGAATCCCTTGCGCCAGCAGGTGTACCTAAGGAAGACTCGTCGAACGCATGCTGAATTGATGAAAAATTTGGAGCGGGACACCACGAAAAGCGCAAGCAACGACGCCACGCGCATGGGCGGCAACGACGCCGGCCCAGTGATCCCGCAGACGAAAGGATCGCAATGGCAGGAATGTTCGAACTGTTCATCGACGCAGAATCAGCCTTCAGGTTCCGCCTGACAGCGCCCGACGGCACCGTCATGGCCGTATCCAAACCCTTTACCACCAAGACCGACGCCGTCGCAGGGATTGCCGCCGTCCGCGAGTATGCCGGCATGGGCCTGATCACCGACTCCTGTAGGACTCTGCACGATATCGAACATCGCCCCTACGATGACGCGCCTGCTCCAACCGACTCCCAGCGGGTTCCAAAGATCGACTTCCACGGGCGTGCCAGGGCTGTCCGCCGGGCCGTGTCCGGCCCACGCTGGGCCGGGGCCATACACAACCTTTCGTAAGCTTGAGGGAGGGCCTTTCCGCCCCCTTCTGACCAGCAGCTTGACATAAGGTCCGTTATCGGCTTTGAATTTTCTGGCCGGGTGAGCACGACCCTCATGTGTGGGCGCCGGTGGAAGCTGCAGGCGCGACGAGCCGGTCGGTCGCCACCGTCCGAGGCGGCAGGTGTGAAGGCCTTCCAGCCGCTGGCCCGGAATGCCGAAGGCCGCCTCAGCAAAAAGCCCGCCCCCGCTACCCCAGCGCCGCGAGCAACCGCTCATTCAGGCGGGCCACAATCCCTGAGAACATGGCATCGTCGTCGAGGGCTCGCGTCATAATCAGTCCGCCTTGGATCGCTGCCACGGCGTCCACGGCAAGGCCTGCGGCATCGGGCTTGGCAACCCCGCCCCGCTCCAGCGTTTCCGCGAGGACGCCCACCCAGTCGGCGAAGTATGCGTGGACCTCCGCGGCGAAGGTTTCCTGTTCTTCCCCCAGGGTCATCGCGGCGAACAGGCAGACCCGCTCCCGGGAAGCGAAGTACTCCTCCACAACGCGTGACATGGAAGTCACCGCCTGGGCGGCATCCGCGGCCGTGCGAAGCGGTTCGAACACCTGCCCGTCGAACCACGCCCGCACCTGCATCAGGACCGCGCGTGCCATGTCCGCTTTCCCGTCGGGGAAGAAGTGGTAGAGGCTGCCCCGCCCAATACCGGTCTCCTGCTGGATCACGGACAGTGAGCCGCTTTCGAAGCCCCGCCGGCGGAAGACGCCGGCGAGGGCAAGGACTGCGTCTGAGCGGTCAAGAACAGTCCGGGGCATCAGAGTCCGAGTTCGGTCAGGCCCGGGTGGTCCGACGGGCGCGCGCCGGGGGCGTCCCAGAAGAACTTGCGCTCGGACTCGTCAATCGCGACGTCGTTGATGCTCGCGTGGCGGTGGGTCATGAGCCCATTATCGTCGAAGCGCCAGTTCTCATTCCCGTATGCGCGGAACCACTGGCCGGCGGCATCGTGGTACTCGTACGCGAAGCGCACCGCGATCACGTCCCCCGTGTAGGCCCAGAGCTCCTTGATCAGGCGGTAATCCAGTTCCCGCTCCCATTTGCCGCTGAGAAATTCCACGATCGCGGGGCGGCCCGAGAGGAACACTGCGCGGTTGCGCCACCAGCTGTCCTCGCTGTAGGCGAGGGAAATGCGTTCAGGGTCGCGCGTGTTCCAGCCATCTTCGGCACTGCGCACCTTGAGGATGGCGGAGGCTTCATCGAACGGAGGAAGGGGCGGTCGTGTCATGGAAGGGTCCTTTCAATGAAAGAGTGTACCGATCGATTAACTCTGTACTTAAAAGTACAGAATTCTGATGGGGCCCGTCAACACCTTCCGCCTCAGCCGTAGCATCCGGACATACAGCGCAATGCAGGCGCCCCCGCCCGTAACCTGTTTAAATGCCTCGTTTCGCACTGGACATCGAGTCCGTCCCCCGTCCTGCCCGTTCGCAGGAACTCCTGGACGCCGTGAACCACAGCGTGGTCATCGCCGACGGCGCCATGGGCACCATGCTGCAGGGCCGGGACCTGCAGCTTGAGACGGACTTCCAGAACCTTGAGGGCTGCAACGAGATCCTCAACGACACCCGCCCGGACGTCATCGCGGACATCCATGACGCCTACTTCGCCACCGGCATCGACGCGGTGGAGACCAACACCTTCGGCGCCAACTGGTCCAACCTCTCCGACTACGGCATCGACGACCGCATCGAAGAACTGGCAAGAAAAGGCGCCAAAATCGCCCGCGAACGCGCCGAAGCGGCAGAAGGAACCGACGGCCGCATGCGCTGGGTCCTTGGCTCCATGGGCCCCGGCACCAAGCTCCCCAGCCTGGGCCACACCAGCTACGACTGGCTCAAGCAGACCTTCGCCCTCCAGGCCGAGGGCCTCATCGACGGCGGCGCGGACGCGTTCCTCATCGAAACCAGCCAGGACCTCCTGCAGACCAAGGCCGCGGTCAACGGCTGCAAGCAGGCCATCGTCTCCAAAGGCATCCGGCTTCCCATCTTCGTCGAGGTGACGGTCGAGACCACGGGCACCATGCTCATGGGCTCCGAAATCGGCGCCGCGCTCACCGCGCTGGAACCGCTCGGCGTCGACGCCATCGGCCTGAACTGCGCCACCGGCCCGGACGAGATGAGCGAGCACCTGCGCCACCTCTCCAAACAGTCCTCCGTCGCCATCGCCTGCATGCCCAACGCCGGACTTCCCGTCCTGGGCGCCAACGGCGCCCACTACCCGCTCTCACCAGCCGAACTCGCCACCGCGCACGAACAGTTCGTGCGCGAATTCGGCCTGGGCCTGGTGGGCGGCTGCTGCGGTACGACGCCGGAACACATGGCCGCCGTCGTCGAACGTCTTGCCCCCTTCCGCAGCAAAGCCGTGGTCACCAACAGCGGAAAGCCTGCGAGAATCCCGGAGGAGCGCGAAGCAGGCGTCGCCTCCCTGTACCAGCACGTCAACTTCGACCAGGAGTCCGCGTACCTGGCCATCGGCGAGCGCACCAACGCCAACGGCTCCAAGGCCTTCCGCCAGGCGATGCTCGAAGAACGCTGGGACGACTGCGTGGACATCGCCCGCGACCAGATCCGCGTCGGCGCCCACCTGCTGGACGTCTGCGTCGACTACGTGGGCCGCGACGGCGTCGCCGACATCAAGGAAGTGGTGAGCCGCTTCGCCTCCGCCTCCACCCTCCCGCTGGTCATCGACTCCACCGAACCGCCCGTCCTGCAGGCCGGCCTGGAACTCATCGGCGGCCGCCCGGTAGTGAACTCCGTCAACTACGAGGACGGCGACGGCCCCAACAGCCGCTTCGCCCGCATCATGCCGCTGGTCAAGGAACACGGCACCGCCGTGATCGCCCTGACCATTAACGAAGAGGGCCAGGCCCGCACCACCGAGGGCAAGGTAGCCATCGCCTCCCGCCTGGTCGACGCCCTGGTGGGCGAATGGGGCATGCGCGTCGAGGACATCATCGTCGACTGCCTCACCTTCCCCGTGGCCACCGGCCAGGAGGAAACCCGCCGCGACGGCATCGAAACCATCGAGGCCATCCGCCAGATCACCACGAAATACTTGGGCATCAACACCACGCTCGGCGTCTCCAACGTCTCCTTCGGCCTGAACCCCGCAGCTCGCATCGTGCTCAACTCTGTGTTCCTGCACGAGGCCGTCCAGGCGGGTCTGACCAGCGGCATCATCGATGCCGCCAAGATCGTCCCGCTCGCCTCCCTCCCGGAGGACCAGCGCAAGGTGGCCCTGGACCTGGTCTGGGACCGCCGCGAATACGACGCCGACGGCAACGTCACGTACGACCCCCTCGCCAGCATGCTGGACATGTTCGCCGGCGTCGACACCGCAGCCCTGAAGGACCAGCGCGCCGCCGAACTCGCCGCCCTGCCCACCGGCGCGCGCCTGGAACGCCGCATCATCGACGGCGAAGGCAAGGGCCTCGAGGAGGACCTGGACCTGGCCCGCAGCGAGGGCATGACCCCGCTCGGCATCATCAACTACCACCTGCTCGAGGGCATGAAGGTGGTAGGTGAACGCTTCGGCGCCGGCGAAATGCAGCTGCCGTTCGTGCTGCAGTCCGCCGAGGTCATGAAGAACGCCGTCGCGCTGCTCGAGCCGCACATGGAAAAGTCGGACTCCTCGGGCAAGGGCACCATGGTGATCGCCACCGTCCGCGGCGACGTGCACGACATCGGCAAGAACCTGGTGGACATCATCCTCACCAACAACGGCTACAAAGTGGTGAACATTGGCATCAAGCAGGGCATCGCCGAGATCATCGCCGCCGCCGAGGAACACAACGCCGACGTGATCGGCATGTCCGGGCTGCTGGTGAAGTCCACCGTGGTGATGAAGGAAAACCTCGCCGAGCTGCAGTCCCGCGGCCTGGCCAAGAAGTGGCCGGTCATCCTGGGCGGCGCCGCCCTGACCCGCGCCTACGTGGAGCAGGACCTCGCCGAGCAGTTTGACGGCGTGGTCCGCTACGCCAAGGACGCCTTCGAGGGACTCTCCCTCATGGAACCGCTGGTGCGCGTGGCCCGCGGCGAATCACCGGACGACGTCGGCCTGCCGCCGTTGAAGAAGCGCATCCACAAGGGCGGGGCGAAGTTCACCATCACCGAGCCGGAAGCCATGCCCGGCCGATCCGACGTCGCCACCGACAACCCCGTGCCTGCGCCGCCGTTCTGGGGCACCCGCATTGTCCGCGGCGTATCACTGCACGACTACTCCGCGTTCCTCGATGAGCGTGCCACCTTCATGGGCCAGTGGGGCCTGAAGCCCGGCCGCGGCGAGGACGGCGCCTCCTACGAGGAACTCGTGGAACGCGAAGGCCGCCCGCGCCTGCGCTACTGGCTGGACCGCATCCTGGGCGAAGGCATGCTGGACGCCTCCGTGGCGTACGGCTACTTCCCAGTGGTCTCCGAAGGCGAACAGGTGGTGGTGCTGCACCACGGCGAGGATCCCGACGGCGTCCTGGGCCAGGCGGGCCTGCTCGCCCCCGACGGTGGTTCAGGCGGACCGATCGGCAGCGACCGCCTGCGGTTCGACTTCCCGCGCCAGCGCCGCGACCGGCACCTGTGCCTGGCCGACTTCGTGAAGTCCCGCGAGTCCGGGCAGATCGACGTGCTCCCCGTGCAACTGGTGACCGCCGGCTCCAAGATCGAGGAATTCACCTCCAAGATGTTCGCGGCCAACCAGTACCGCGACTACTACGAGCTCAACGGCCTGGTCATGCAGCTCACCGAGGCGCTGGCCGAGTTCTGGCACGCCCGGATCCGCAAAGAGCTGGGCTTCGCGTCCGAGGAGCCCAAGGACACGGCAGGGTACTTCAAGCTCGACTACCGCGGTGCCCGCTTCTCGCTCGGCTACCCCGCCTGCCCGGACATGGAGGACCGCCGGAAGGTGACGGAGCTGCTGAAGCCCGAGCGCATGGGCGTCATCCTGAGCGATGAGCTGATGCTGCATCCCGAACAGTCCACGGACGCATTCGTCTTCCACCACCCGGAGGCGAAGTACTTCAAGGTGTGAGCTGGCGCCGCTTCCTCGACGGGGAGGGGGCCGCGGTTGGGCGGGCCTTCCCGGCCTTCCCGCCGGCCTCCGCAACGCCCCCGGACACCGGCTTCACCCGCCGCAGCGAAACAAGGACCGCCCGGCCCACCACGGCGATGCCGATCACCGTGGTGACGGCGCGCAGGGTGTCCCAGCCCGCCGTCGACGTCAACAGCGAATACAGCAGGAAGCTGCTGAGGTTGGTGCCCAGCGGTGCGCCCGGAACGTAGGAGATGCCGGTGCCGCCGCCCACCGCGAACGGCCAGAACCACAGGTTCAGCAGCAGCCCGAACACGTACGACGACACCACCCCGTACGCCGCCAGCATCCACAGTTCCGCTTTGCCGCGCACCCTGCGGGGGAGCAGCCCAGCCCCCGCACCTACCCACGCGCAGGCGAAGATCTGGAACGGTGTCCACGGCCCGATCCCGCCCCACAGCGCGCTGGACACGGCGATGGTGGCCGCGCCCAGCAGCAGACCAAACCGGGCACCGAACGCGCGGCCCGCAAGGATCAGCAGGATAAACACCGCCTCCACGCCGCCGACGCCGGTGCTCGCCACCCGCACGGCGGACCCGACGGCCGCCAGCACTCCGAGCAGCGCCACGGTATGTGCGGAGCGAATGGACCCGTCCAACGAAAGCACGACGGCGACCGCGGCCATGGGGGCGATGGCCAGGGCAATGTAGGGGGTTGCGGCGGCAGCGTCCTGGGGGAGGGCTGCGGCGACCAAGGGCCAGCAAAAGGCAGCGAGGGCCAGCAGGTTGGCAGCCGCCAGCACTGTGAGTTCGACGGCCCGCGGCATCCGCAGGCGGCGGCGCGGCCGTTTCGCAGCGGGACGATCAGGCGGGGGTTCGGACCAGGCGGCGAGTGGTTGTGCCGCGGAAAGGGCGGGTTCTTCCGGGTCGACTGTCGGGGACGAGGGCGCAACGCCGTCCCGCATCGGCAGGATCCGCGCACCCAGGCCGTGGGCGAAGTCGAGGTCGTGGGTGGCGATCAGGACGGCCGTGCCGTCCTCCGCCGCCGCGCGCAGTGCCGACGAGACGGCCGCCCGGGCCACAGGATCCAGCCCGCGCGTGGGCTCATCGATCAGGAGGACCTGCGGCGTGTCCATGGCCTGCAGGGCGATGGCAAGGATCCGGCGCTCGCCGGCGGACAGGTCCCTGGGGTGTTCGTCGCTGTGGGGCATCCCGGCATGGCCCCGCAGGAGGGCCAGCCGTGCTGCGGCGGAACCGGGCTCGATCCGTGCGCGCCTCGCGCGGGCCAGGCGCCGCTCCGCCGCGCGGAGCTCTCCCGCGACGGTGTCCCTGGTGAAGAGGTCGTCGGAGGCGTCCGGCACCAAGGCCACCCGGCCGCCGTCGGCCGTCTTTCCACTGCCCGTCTTTCCGCCGCCCGCTTCACCGCCAGTTCCCTCGCCCAGGGCCAGCGCCACCAGCAGGGACGACTTTCCGGCACCGTTCGGCCCCACCAGCGCCACGATCTCGCCGCGGTGCAGGGCCAGGGAAGCGTCGCGGACCACCGGCGTGCCGCCGCGGTGCACCGAAAGGTTCGCGGCCGCCAGCACAGGCTCGGAGTCCGCGGACGCCCGCGCAGGACTGTCATACGAAGGAGCAGGCGCGGCCGGTGCCTCGCCGCGCACCAGGGCATCGCCCTCGAGGGTCCACCAGGAATCGGCCACGGGAACCAGCGCCGCCGCCCGGTGTTCCGCCACGATCACGCAAACACCCGCCTGGTGGGCCAGGGCGTCGAGCACACCGATGACGCGGGACCGTGCGGTGGCGTCCAGGTCGGCCAGCGGCTCGTCCACCAGGAGGAGCCTCGGGTGGTCCACGACGGCGGCGGCGATGGCCACGAGCGTGGCCTCACCTGCGGAGAGGGTGCTGACGTTCCGGTCCAGCAGCGCGATGATGCCGGTGCGTTCGGCAACCTCCTGCACCCGTATCTTTGCATCGGCGGCGCGCATCCCGCGCAGCTCAAGGGCCAGGGCGATGTCGTCCCGGACCCGGGTGGTGGCGAACGCGGCCCGGGGGTTCTGGAGAACTACGCCCACTACACTGGCCGTTTCACGCGGGGGAGCGGAAGCACGGTCCAGCCCGCCCACCCGCACCGCCCCGGAAAGATTTCCGCCGTCAACATGGGAGAGCAGGCCGGCGAGGCCGCGCAGGATGGTGGACTTGCCGGAGCCGGTGGGCCCGGTGATGACCGTGATGGAGCCGCCGGCCGGCACAAACTTGTCCACCTTGATGCAGGCGTCGCCAATCCGGAACTGTGCGTCGCGCACCTCAAGCGGCAGGCCGCCGTCGTTCCCCTTCTGCTGTGCTGCCTGGCTCCCAAAGCCGCGCAACTCCAGGGCCGCGGCAACCCGGGAGGCATGCTCGAGGGTGCGTTCCAGAACGGGAACCAGGGCGCGGGGGCCAAAGCGTTCACCGCGGAGCCGGAACGCCAGGCGGACGGACGCGACGGCATCGGAGAGTGCCGGCAGCGCCGCCCAAGCCACCACCAGCATCCGGGCCACGCCCTGCAGCGGACCGCCGCGGGCCAGCCGGACGAAGCCGCGGGACACATCCACCCAGGCGTTAAGCAGCCCGAAGCCGAGGATGGTCGCGGCGATGGGCAGGGCGGACAGCACGGCCGCCCACAGTCCGGGTCCGGTGACCGGCCCCAGGAACACCACGTGCGCGTAGGGGGCGGGGAGCCGCAGCGGCGGCAGGTCGAGCAGGAGGGGGCTGCCGGTGCCCGCGCCGTTGAAGAGGACGCGGTAGATGACCCGCGCCGCAACGAACACAGCGGCGAGGACTGCCGCTGCGCGCAACGGCGCGGGCCGGAAGGTCATGCCGCGGGGGCTGCCGGCTCGTTGTCCACGGTGTAGAGCAGTTCAAGGCTCTCGCCGGGGTTGAGCTTGAGGCTGTCCAGGCCTTCCTGCGCGTAGGCCCACGTGCCGGCGGCGGGCTTCACCCAGAGGGCCCAATAAGAGACCGTGTTTTTGTCATCGCACGCTTCGCGGGTCGTGCCGCCCTTGTGCTTGATGTCGAAGTCCGCAGCGGGCACGCCGTTGACGCGGCACGCGAAGCTCGTGGGGTATTTGGCGGTGCCCTCGGTCTTGATCTTGGCTTCCTCCAGGACCTTGGACGCGACGGTGGGTCCGTCTACGGACACGCAGGTGGAGGTATCGGCGGCGGACTGCTTCAGGGCGCCCGAATCGACGATGACCTTCACGCCCGCGCAGGGGCCGGCGGCGGTGGAAGAGGCGCTGGCCGAAGCTGATGCGGAGGAGGCAGAGGCGGAGGCAGCGGGGCTGGACTGGGTGGCGGCCGGGCTGGAACAGCCAGCGAGGGCAAGCAGGAGACCGGCGGCGGCGAGGGGGCCCGCGGCGGCGGTACGGATCTTAGTCAAAGTCACCTGTCAAGGGTAGGGCGCTGGCGCTCCGGATCCGCCAGGGCTTTCCTTGTATGACGCCGGAGCTCAACATGGCTGGCCCCGGGACGCAGAAAAGGCCGACGGCGGCACTCGCGTGAGTGCCGGCGTCGGCCCCTTCCTCTGAAATGCGCTGCTGCAGCGGACCCTGCTGCAGCAGCAGCCCTATTGCACCTGCACGTCCACCAGCTGGTGATCCCCCGGAGCGTCAGCCGTGGCACGCGAGGACGGGTGGGCGGCCACGGCGGCGGCATGCTCGGCCAGCACACCGGTCTGGTGGCGGATCTTCAGCCGGTACAGCAGCGCCCCGCCGGCGGTGACGGCGGCAACGAACAGGACGCCGCCCCACTGCAGGTACCACTCGAACGGCGGCACCGAGTTGTAGATCTCCGGCCGGGGCCAGATCAGGTTTACCGTCATGGCCCCGCCCCACACCACGGCAAGGATGTTCACCGGGAGGCCCCACTTGCCCATCGAGAACCCGGGCTCGGAACCGTCGTCCGCCAGCGGCCACTTCTTCAGGAAGCGTTTGCGCAGCAGCGGGACCGTGACCAGGAGGTAGGACAGGTAGATCAGCACGATGCTGATGCTGGACAGGATGGTGAAGATGGCCGGCTGCATCACGTTGACCAGCAGCGGGATGACGGCCATGATGCCGATGACGATCGCCGCCACGGTGGGGGTCCGGCGCACCGGGTCCACCTTGCCCAGCTGGCGGCTGAACGGCAGGTTGTTGTCGCGGGCCATGGCGAACATCATCCGGATCGCTGCCGCGTGGACCGCCAGGGTGCAGACCACCACGGCCACCACGATGCAGGCCAGGAAGGCCTTGCCGAAGGGCCCGCCCAGGACGGAGAGCACGATGTGCTGCAGCCCGCCGTCGGCAGCCCCCACCTGGGGATCGCTCAGGTCCGGGGCCGCCAGGATGCCGAACAGCAGGATCAGCCCGCCCAGCAGGAACGATGCCGTGACGGCGCGCAGGATGGCCTTGGGCGCGGTGCGCTTGGGGTCCTTGGTTTCCTCGCCCAGCGAGCTGGCGGTATCGAACCCGTACATGACGTAGCCGGAGGCCATGGCGCCGATGAGGAAGACGCCGAAGAAGCCAAGGTCGTTGCCTTCGCCGAAGCCGTTGGTCTGGAAGAAGACCTCCGGGCCGCGCACCACGTGCCAGCCGAGGGCGAGGATCAGCAGCACGGCCGCGATCAGCTCCACGAAGACCCCGATGCTGTTGATCCGGGTCATCAGCTTCACGCCGAACGCGTTGATCAGGGTGGAGATGGTGATCATGATCGTGGCCAGCACCACGCCGTTCATGGCGAAGTCGTACGGGCCGGTGCCGTCACCGACGAACTGGAAGCCGGACCAGAGCTGCGGCAGGGTGATCTGCAGGGCCAGCGCCACCGAGCCCAGCGCCATGATGGAGGAGAGCAGCAGCAGCCAGCCGGCCAGCCAGGACGAGGTTCCGGAGGCCAGCCGCTTGGCCCAGTTGTAGACGGAGCCGGCGACGGGGTAGCGGCCGGCCAGTTCGGCGAAACAGAGGGCCACCATCAGCTGGCCGACGAACACGATGGGCCAGGACCAGGCGTACGCCGGGCCGGCCATGGAAAAACCGAAGTAGAACAGTTGGAAAACACCGGTGAGGATGGAGATGTAGCTGACACCCGCGGCGAAGCTGGCAAACTTGCCGATGCTTCGGTCGAGGGTCTGGGTGTAGCCGAATTCGTCCATGCCGCTTGAATCAATACTCTTGCTGGGTTCCAATATGGACTCCTGGGTCAGAAAGCACGATGGGACCGGCCGCCCTGGGGTGCGGCGCAATAACGCTTGCGGAGGGCCGTCGCTGTTGGGGAATGCGGCCCCCTCAAAACCTGCCGCTTAGGCCAGGGACGTGGTGAGCTCCTTTTCTTCCCGGGCGTCTGCGGCGGTGTGGCCCGCGCCGGTGTGGTCTGCCCGGATGAGGTCGGCGCAGCGCTCGCCGATCATCATGACGGTGATGTTGGGGTTGACGGTAACGTGCTCGGGCATGACGGACGCATCGGCCACCCGGAGTCCGGTGACGCCCTTGACCCGGAGCTCCGGATCCAACGGCGACATGTCGTCGTCGTACGCTCCCATCCGGACGGTGCCCACCGGGTGGTAGACGGTGTTGTGGGTCTTGCGGATGTAGTCCTGCAGTTCCTCATCCGTCTGCGCCTCGATGCCGGGCGAGAGTTCGCGGCCGGTCCATTCCGCCAGGGCGGGCTGTGCGGCGATTTCGCGGGCCTTGCGGATGCCGGCCACCATGACGCGCATGTCGTGGCCCTCGGGATCGGTGAAGTAGCGCGGGTCCACCATGGGCTTATCGCGGAAGTCGCGGCTCCGCAGCCTTACTGTCCCGCGGGAGCGGGCGTGGGTGACGTTGGGAGTGAGGCTGAAGCCGTTTTCGGTGGTGGGGTAGCCGTGCCGCAGGGTGTTCATGTCGAAGGGGACGGAACCGTAGTGCATCATCAGGTCGGGGCGGTCCAGGCCCTCTTCGGTGGGGGTGAAGATCCCGATCTCCCACCATTGCGTTGAGGTCTGCACCATGGGCTGCCTGGCCTCGAACTGGACCACGCCTTCGGGGTGGTCCTGCAGGTGTTCGCCCACGCCGGGGGAGTCCACCAGGACCTCGATGCCGTGCTGGGCCAGGTGTGCTGCCGGGCCGATCCCGGACAGCATGAGCAGCTTGGGGGAGTCGATGGCGCCGGTGGACACAATGACTTCCCGGTGCGCGGTGAGCCGGTGGGTGCGGCCGAATGCCGAGTCCACCACGTCCACTCCGGTGCAGCGCTTGTCCGCGTCGAACACCAGCTGGCGGGCGCGCAGGCCGGTCAGCAGGGTGAAGTTGGGGCGGTCCACGATGGGGTGGATGTAGGAGACGGAGCTGGAGGCGCGGGTGCCGTCCGCCCGGCGGTTGATCTGGAAGAAGTTGGCGCCGTTGACCACCGTGGTTCCGGTGTTGAACTTCGCCCGGGGGATGCCTGCCTGTTCACAGGCGTCCAAAAGGGCGACGCCGGCAGGATCCGCCGGGGGCACGTTCATCAGGTGCACGGGGCCCGAGTCGCCGTGGTGCGGAGCGTCCGGGCCGGCGTCCTCGTTGGTTTCCAGCCGCTTGTACAGCGGCCAGGCCGCATCGGCGTTCCAGCCGGCGGCGCCGTACTTGGACTCCCATTCGTCCAGGTCTTCGCGGGGCGCCCAGAAGGCGATGCAGGAGTTGTGGCTGGAACAGCCGCCCATGACCTTGGCGCGGGCGTGGCGCATGAAGGAGTTGCCGTTCTCCTGCGGTTCGATGGGGTAGTCCCAGTCGTAGCCGGATTCCAGCAGTTCCATCCAGCGGTCCAGCTGCAGGATCTCGGGGATATTGCGGTCGTCCGGGCCCGCCTCGACCAGGGCCACGGTGACGTCCGGGTCCTCGCTCAGCCGGGCGGCGACGGCGGCGCCGGCGGACCCGCCGCCAATGACGAGGTAATCGAAGGAGCGCTCGCTGAGCTGCTCGATGTTGTCGACGTGCATCTAGTTCTCCTTGCCGTGGTCAGCGAACCAGCCGGTGACCTGGGGGCTGGTGTTCTGGTAGATGTGCTTGGCTTCCTGGTATTCGGCCAGGCCGGTGGGGCCCAGCTCGCGGCCGACGCCGGACTGGCCGAAGCCGCCCCACTCGGCCTGGGGAAGGTAGGGGTGGTAGTCGTTGATCCAGATGGTGCCGTGCCGCAGCCGGGATGCCACGCGCTGGGCCTTGCCGGCGTCCTGGGTCCAGACGGCGCCGGCGAGCCCGTAGATAGTGTCGTTCGCCGTGGCCACGGCCTCGTCCTCGGTGCGGAACGTTTCCACGGTGACCACGGGGCCGAATGCCTCGTCAACCACCACGGACATGCCCCGCTGCACGCGGTCCAAAATGGTCGGCTGGTAGTAGAACCCGGCGTCGTACTTCTCTCCGGATGGTGCCATGCCGCCCGTGCGCAGCCGCGCGCCTTCCTCGATGCCGCGCTGGACGTAGGCGTGGACCTTGTCCCGATGCGCGGCGGAGATCAGCGGGCCGGTTTCGGCGGCGTCCTCGAACGGTCCGCCGATGCGGATGCCCTCGGCGCGGCGGACCAGCTCGTCCACGAAGCGTTCGGCAATGGATTCCTCCACCAGCAGGCGGGCACCTGCCGAGCAGACCTGGCCGGAGTGGACGAAGGCGCCGTTGAGGGCGTTGTCCACGGCGGCGTCGAAGTCAGCGTCGGCGAAAATGACGTTGGGGTTTTTGCCGCCCAGTTCCAGCGCCACCTTCTTGACGGTGGCTGCGGCGGCGGCGGCGATCCGCTTGCCGGTTTCCAGGCCGCCGGTGAAGGAAACGAGGTCGACGGCGGGATGTTCCGAGAGCGGTGCGCCCGCCTCGGCACCTGGTCCGGTGACCAGGTTGGCCACGCCGGCCGGCAGGCCGAGGTCGTGCAGCAGCTGCATGGCCAGAATGCTGGTGGACGGGGTCAGTTCGGAGGGCTTTACGACAAAGGTGCAGCCGGCGGCCAGTGCGGGGGCGATCTTCCACGCAGCCTGGAGCAGCGGGTAGTTCCACGGGGTGATCAGTCCGCAGACGCCCACGGGTTCGTAGACGATCCTGCTGGCAACGTCCGGGTTCCCGGCGTCGACCACGCGTCCTGCCTGCTGCCCGGCGAGCCTGCCGAAATACTCAAAGCAGGCGGCGACGTCGTCCATGTCGATGCGGCTTTCGATGATCCGCTTTCCGGTATCAAGCGATTCGGCGCGGGCGAACTCTTCCCGGCGTTCGCGCAGGCCGGCTGCGACCTTCAGGAGGAACGTGCCGCGCTCCGGTGCCGGGACTGAGGACCAGCTGCCGGAGTCGAAGGCGCTGCGGGCTGCGGCGATGGCGCGTTCGGCGTCTTCCCGGCCGGCCTCCGACACCAGGGCCACCAGCCCGCCGTCTGCGGGGTTCCTGATTTCGCGTACGGCGCCCGATGCCGCCGACTCCCACTTGCCGTTGATGAAGAGGGAGGAAGCGGTGGCGGTTTCGGCCTTCGGGCTGCCGTCCTGTACTGCTGTGGCGTAAGTCATACCGAGGACAGTAACGCACCTTGAACGAGTGTTCAATACTTTTCTTGAACACTCGTTCAATGCTACGCAGCACTGCCCCCGTTATGCGGCGGGTGCCCTCAGTCCAGGCTGGGTTCCTAGGAGGTTCCGGTGTTGCCCGGAACCGGTGCGAAGGCGATCTCCTCCGTACGGGCGATGCTGCGCTGGGTGGCGGCGCGGTCCACGCCGAGGAGGGCGGTCAACCACATGCCGTTTTGGATGACGACGATATCGGCGGCCCTATCCCTGCATGCTTTCCAAGGGAGCTCAGGAATCGCATTGGACACCAGTGTGGCGAGCCCGTCCAGGTACCGGTCGAAGGCCGCTGCGTTGATCTGGGCGTAATCCTCGTCAGCCCGGGCCAGGGCCCACAGGTGCAGTCGCAGTGACAGGTAGCGGGTGGTCAGCAAATCTGCGCCTGCCACCCGGCGCAGTGCTTGGCGCAGTTGTTCGTCCGGAGCCAGTGCCGGGTCCTGGGCCACCAGCAGGAGGTCGTGCTCATCCACCCGGCGCAGCGCGGCCCGGATGAGGGTGGTCTTGTCGTCGTAGTAGTAGTTGACCAGGCCCAGCGCCACGCCCGCTTCCCGGGCCACGGCCCGCATGCTCACGCCCGAAATGCCGTGGCGGGACAGCAGGTCCATCGCCGCCTCGAGAATGCGTGTCTGCCTGTCCATCTGTTCGCCGGAGTTCACGGCACTGGTCCCCATCTGGCCAGACTATTGCCTAAGGGGCCGGGAGCGCACTTTCACGCCGGAGCCGGCCGGACCCCACGGCGCAGCTGATAATCTGGAAAAGGCCTCGAGCAGAGTTGGGCTTCCATGCCCCCAAGGATTTAACGTTCGGCCGGAGAAAGATGGAAAGCGCAAGCCTGATAGCCCTCTTTTTTGCCGGAGCCATGGGCCCAGCCAGGAGCGCACAGCCCAACGCCCCGCAAATCATCGAAAAACCCACCCGCCTGTCGGCTGCCGTGCTGGCCGCCAGGAGCCGGACCGCCACCTTCCTGCACCGCATGGCCTGGGCGGTTGAACCAGGCCCCCGCTGACGCAGGAGAGCCCCCGCCCAGGCACCATCAGTTGGTGTGCCCGGGCGGGGGCTCATTCGTCGGCAGGCCGCCTACTTCTTAGGCAGGCCTGCCGGGTTCAGTTCGGACTTCTGGACTGCCTCGGACGAGAGGCCCCAGCGGTCCAGGATCCTGGCATAGGTGCCGTCCTCGATCAGGTGGTTCAGGGCAGCCTGGGCCGCCGCCGCAAGGCCGTTGCCTTTTTTGGTGGTGAAGGCGATCTGCGCCGTCAAAGGCCAGCCGCCGTTCAGCGTGCCCACCTGCTTCGTCTTTCCGTCCTGCGCCGCCTTGTAAGCGGCAGCCGCGTTCGGGCCGAAGGTCAGGTCCGCACGGCCTGACTGAAGGGCCAGGCCCGAGGCGGAGTCGTCGTCGTAATACTGGAACTCGACCGGCGCCAAACCGTTCTTCCTGTTCTCCTCGTCCCAGCGCACCAGGATGGCTTCCTGGTTGGTGCCGGAGCCCACGATGATCTTCTTGCCGGCCACATCCTTGGCTTCCTTGATGTCGCCGATGCCGGAATCACTCTTGGCGTAGAAGCCCAGCAGGTCGTTGCGGTAGGTGGCGAAGTCGAACTTCTCCTTCCGCGCCTCGGTGACGGTCACGTTGGACAGCACGGCCTCGTACTTGGCCGATTCGATGCCCAGCGGCCAGTCGGCCCATGCGACGGGAAGGACCTCCACCTGGAGGCCGAGAGATTCACCCACTGCGTAGGCGATATCCACCTCGCTGCCGATCAGGGTCTTGTTGTCCGTGGCGAACAGGCTCAGCGGCGCCGCGCCGCCGGTGGTCACCACGGTCAGTTTGCCGTCAGCCTTGATGGCTTCCGGGACCAGCGCCGCTGCGGCGGGATCGGTTGAGACTTTGAAGCGGTCCTGCTCCGGGGAGAGGTTGAAGGTCTTGCCGGCGGAGTTGGCAGCGGACGACGACGGTGCTGTCGCCGCCGAAGCGCCGGGATCCGAGCAGGCAGCCAGCCCCAGCAGTGCTGAGACGGCAAGGGCCACGACGGCGGCGGGCCTGGTGGTGATGGTCATGGTTCCTCCTTGGAGGGGTGGGGGTGGTGCGGCGGATTGTGCGCGTTGCTGCAACTATCCGGCAGCCGCCGACGGCGAATCAAAGGGCCCGAAACGCTGGGATACAGGGAGTAACGGCCGTTAACCGGAGGACCGCGGCGGTCATATTCGGGTCCGCGTGGGCCCGCGGGGAGGTGCGTCACGGTTCCAGCAGAAAACGAGTACCCGGGCGAAAAAGACAGGTGGTGACTACGCGTGTTCTCCGCCCATGCCGACTCATACGGTGAAGTACGTTGCGGCCCGGGTGGGCCGCAGGCAAATGAGGGAGGCAACACATGAATCACTCGCCAGGCGGGAAAACTACTGCTGGGGGAACAGGCCTGCTCAGGCGAACCAGCACCAGGACAGCGGCGGCAGTCGCTGCGGGAAGCCTGCTGCTTGCGGGCGGCGGGGTGGCGTTCGCGGACGACATCTACAACAAACTCGACGCCACCATTGACTCGGTGGCGGAGATCATGCCACTCAACGCGGGCGGTGCCAGCGGCAGCACCATTCTGGCGGTAGACCCCACCAACGATGTCAAAAACGGCTGCAACCTGACCGGGTCAACAACGCTGACCCTTGACCTGGTGTCCAGCAATCCAGCCGTCGCCACGGTTTCACCCTCCAGGGTCACCTTCGACTCCTGTGGCGCCGAGCGGACCCTGACCGTAACCCCCGTGGGTGCTGGTTCGGCCACGGTAAGCGCCAGGCAAGTCAGCAACAACACCGATGGCACTTTCAACCTTGCACCGGCCACGTTCACCGTCAACGTGGCAGCGCCGGCGCCGTCCAACACGGCACCCAAGCTCAATATCACCGGCGTCACCGCTGGCGCCTCGTACACGAAGGGGGCCGTCCCGACAGCAATCTGCGAAGTAACCGACGCCGAGGACGGACACATTACGTTCGGTGCTGATATGGGTTCCATTTCCGGTCCGGATGGGGCCACGGGTGTCGGTTCCCAGACGGCTTCCTGCGGCTACACCGACAAGGGTGGCCTCACCGCTACAAGCTCTGTCACCTACGCGATCACTGACGGATCGGCACCCAGCATCGATTACACCCTCTCGCCCGCCAACCCCGACGGCTTGAACGGCTGGTACAAGAGCCCGGTGGCCCTCCACTGGATAGTCACCGAAGCTGACTCGCCCAGCACACTGAAGCTGACCGGCTGCGAGGACCAAACCATTTCCGCCGACCAGGTGGCGACTGACTACAGCTGCTCCGCCACCAGTTCCGGTGGAACGGCCGCTCCTGTAACCGTCAACCTGGGCAAGGACGCGACAGCCCCAACCGTAGCGGCCAACGGCGGGACGGGCACCCGTGGGAGCAACAACTGGTACACCTCCGACGTCGAAGCCTCCTTCACCGGCACCGACGCCACCTCGGGACTGCTGGCAGCAGCCCAGACGGTGACCTCTTCAGGTGAGGGTGCCGCTGTAAAGGTTGATAGCCCAGCGTTCACGGACATTGCGGGCAACACCACCACCGCAGGGGCGGCGTCGCAGATCTTCAAGATCGACAAAACTGCACCTGAGGTTAGCTTTACCGGCGCAACAGGAACCCAGGGCGCTGACGGGTGGTACCGCAGCGACGTCGTTGCCACGTTTACCGGCACCGACCTGGTCTCCGGCCCCGCCACGCCCACGCAAAGTGTCACTTCGTCCGGCCAAGGCGCTGACGTGAAGGTCGAAAGCCCGGCCTTCAGCGACAACGCCGGCAACACTACGCCTGCGGGAGCGGCACGGCAGACCTTCAAGATCGACCTGACACCTCCCACGGTGACCTTCGACTCTGTGGTCGCGGACAGCTACTTTGGCTCCACCGCCGCAAAGCCCACCTGCACCGCCTCCGATGCCCTGGCCGGGGTCAGCGGCAGCTGCACGGTCGACGGCTACGACACCAAGACCGGGACGCACACCCTGACGGCCACTGCCACGGACCTTGCAGGCAACAGCACCACGGTGACCCAGTCCTACACGGTGAAGGCCTGGACCCTGAAGGGTTTCTACCAGCCGATCGACATGAACGGGGTGGTGAACACCGTCAAGAATGGCAGCACGGTACCGGCGAAATTCGAGATCTTTGCCGGTGATACCGAGCTGACGGATCCGAGTCTGGCCAAGTTCACTACCCAAAAGGTGACATGCTCGCTCCTGAGCCTGGTGGACGATATCGAAACCACCACCACGGGCAACACGTCGCTGCGGTACGACGCCACTTCCGGCCAGTTCATCTACAACTGGAAGACGCCCGCCACGGCCGGCAGCTGCTACACGCTGACCATGACGGCGAACGACGGCAGCTCCATCAGTGCGAACTTCAAGCTGAAGTAGCGCTTCCGGGCCGGCGCCCAACGACGTGCGCCGCAAGGAGGGGACCAGCTCATGGCGAACTGGTCCCCTCTGTCATTGCCTCAGAAACTGGTGCTGACTACCCCAGGGCAGCCAGCACTTCCTTGGCCACGTCCTCGCTCGACTGCGGGTTCTGCCCGGTGATGAGGTTGCCATCCCGCACCACGTTGGAGGACCACGCCGCGCCGTTCTCCACAACGGCGCCCTTCTCCTTCAGCGCATCCTCCACCAGCCACGGCGTGTTCTCCCCGGTCCCGCCTCCCAGCTCCTCCTCGTTGGTGAAGACCGTCAGGCGCCGGCCCTTGAAAGCGAACCCGCCGTCGTCGTCCGTTGCGCTCAGCAGCCCCGCCGGACCGTGGCAGAACGGCGCAATGATCTTGCCGTCCCTGTTGGCCGCCACCAGGAGCCGGCCAAGGTGGGCGTCCTGGTAGAGGTCGGCCATGGGGCCGTGCCCGCCGGGCATCACCACGGCGTCATAGGCGGAAACGTCGACGTCGGCCAGGACCAGCGGGTGCGACAGCTCGCCGTCGATCTTGGCCAGGTAGTCCTTGAAGCCCTGCGCACGTTCCCCGCCGCCGGCGGACTCGGGCGCCAGGCTCACCTGGTCAACAGTGGGCTTCCGCCCGCCGGGGGTGGCGATGTGGACCGTGTTGCCGGCTTCCATCAGGGTCTGGTGTGACACCACCAGTTCCTCCGCCCAGTAGCCGGTGGGGTGCTCGCTGCCGTCCTTCATGGTGAGGGAATCGGCGGCCGATACGACCATCAGGATGTTTGCCATGGTGTAGCTCCTGTCCTCGTTCTTGGTTGGCGTGTTTTTACTTGCCGGCCGCTTCAAGCTCGGCGTACGTGTCGTCGTCGAGCGTGATCCCGGCGGCGGCCATGTTCTCTTCAAGGTGCTGCACGGAGCCGGTGCCCGGGATGGGCATCATGACGGGGGACCGGCGCAGCAGCCAGGCCAGTGCCACCTGGGAGGTGGTGGCGCCCAGGCGCTTGGCGGCTTCGTCCAGCGGGCCGCCCGGCTGGGCCAGCTCGCCCGCGGAAATCGGCGCCCACGGGATGAACCCGATCCCGTTCTCCTCCGAGTAGCGCAGAACGTCCTCGGAACTGCGGTCGGTCAGGTTGTAGCGGTTCTGGACGGTGGACACGGTGAAGTGCTTTCCGGCCGCCTCAAGCTCCGCCACGCTGACCTGTGACAGACCCAGTGCGCGGACCTTGCCTTCGTCCTGGAGTTCGCGCAGCACCCCAAACTGTTCCTCGGCGTCCACCTTGGGGTCGATCCGGTGCAGCTGCAGCAGGTCCAGGGTGTCCACCTTCAGCTTGCGCAGGCTCAGCTCCGTCTGCTGGCGCAGGTATTCCGGCCGGCCCACGGGAATCCACTTGTTGGGGCCCGTGCGCGTGAAGCCCACCTTCGTGGCGATCTTCAGCCCCTCCCGGTACGGGTGCAAGGCCTCGGCGATGATTTCCTCGCTGATGTTGGGGCCATAGGAGTCAGCGGTGTCAATGAAGTCCACGCCGAGTTCGACGGCGCGGCGCAGCACGGCCACGGCGGCCTGGCGGTCTGCGGGCTCACCCCAGACACCGTCACCGACGATGCGCATGGCACCGAAACCGAGCCTGTGCACGGTTCCCAGATCCTTCAGGTCAATCGTTGCGGACAGTTCCAGCTGGTTCGTTGAATCATGGCTCATAGGGGCGGCAACCTCATCAGTGTGCTGAGTATTCCGGAGATCACGAAATAAGCCGGGGACCGCCGTCGTTATGCATCAAGTGCCGCCGTGCTCCGGCCGGCGCCCCTTACGAAACGTTCCTGAAAGGCCGCAACCGACGTGACTCTTCCCCTCTCCATCCTTGACCTGGCAACCATCGGCAAAGGCCAGACGGCGGCGGAGAGCCTGGCGGGCAGCGTGGCCATGGCGCAAAGCGCCGAGAAGCTGGGCTACCGCCGCGTCTGGTACGCCGAGCACCACAACATGTCCTCCATCGCTTCCTCCGCCACCAGCGTGCTGATCGCGCACGTGGCCGCGCACAGCGAAAGCATCCGGCTGGGGGCCGGCGGCATCATGCTGCCCAACCATTCCCCGCTGACCATTGCCGAACAGTTCGGCACCCTGGAAACCCTGCACCCGGGCCGGATCGACCTTGGCCTGGGCCGGGCCCCAGGCAGCGACCAGAACACCATGCGCGCCCTGCGCCGCGACCCGATGTCCGCGGACAGCTTCCCGCAGGACGTCCTGGAACTGCAGGGCTACCTGACCGGCCCCACCCGCATCCAGGGCGTCGAGGCCACCCCGGGCAAGGGGACCAACGTGCCGCTGTACATCCTGGGCTCGTCCCTGTTCGGCGCCCGGCTGGCCGCGCAGCTGGGCCTGCCGTACGCCTTCGCCTCACACTTTGCCCCTGCCGCGCTGCAGGACGCCGTGGCCATCTACCGCAGCGAATTCAAGCCCTCCGCCCAGCTGGACGCGCCCCACGTTATTGCGGGCGTCAACGTCATCGCCGCCGATTCCGCAGCAGACGCCCAGGAGATGCTGCAGGCCACCAAGCGCGCCCGCGTCTCACTGTTCTTCGGCGGCGGAACCCGCGAATTCACCGATGACGAGGCGGACATGATCCTCGACTCGCCGCAGGGACGGCACATGGCACAGATGATGACCTACTCGGCCGTGGGCACCCCGGACATGGTCATCGACTACCTGGACAGCTTCGGCAAGCACGCCGACGCCGACGAACTCATCGTGGCGCACCAGAGCCCCGGCACCGCGGCACGGCTGCGCTCCGTCGAACTGCTGGCCGAGGCCGCCGGACTGGTGCGGGTCTGACCATGGCGAACGCAAAAGACGGCGTAGGCTTCCGGTCCGAGCGGGGACCAATCCTCATTGCCCTGATGCTGTCCACCGGCCTGGTGGCCATCGACTCGACCATCGTGGCCACGGCCGTCCCGTCGATCGTCCGTGACGTGGGGGGCTTCTCGTCCTTCCCCTGGCTGTTCTCGGCGTACCTGCTGGCGCAGGCAGTGTCCGTGCCCATCTACGGCAAGCTCTCCGACATGGCAGGCCGCAAACCCATCATCCTCACCGGGATCGGGCTGTTCCTGCTCGGTTCCGTGCTGTGCGGGGTGGCGTGGAGCATGCCTTCGCTGATCGCTTTCCGCGCCCTGCAGGGGCTCGGCGCCGGCGCGGTACTGCCGGTGTCCGTCACCATCGCCGGGGACATCTACACCCTGCAGGAGCGGGCCAAGGTCCAGGGCTACCTGGCCAGCGTCTGGGCCGTCTCCTCCGTGGTGGGTCCCAGCCTGGGCGGCATCTTCTCCGCCCTGGGCATCTGGCGCGGCATCTTCCTGGTCAACGTCCCGCTCTGCCTGCTGGCCGGGTGGATGCTGGTCCGCACCCTTCACGAAAACGTGGAACGGGCCACGCACAAGGTGGACTACGCCGGCGCCGTGCTGCTCGCCGGGTCGCTGGGCCTGCTGATCCTTGGCGCCCTGCAGGGTGGCCAGGCGTGGGCATGGAACTCGTCCATCAGCATTGGCGTCTTTGCTGTCGGGGCCGTGCTGCTTGTTGCGTTCCTGCTGGTGGAGCGCCGGGCAGCGGAGCCCATCCTGCCCTCCTGGGTGGTGTCCCGCCGCCTGTTGGCCACCACCGCGCTGGTGTCCTTCGGCGTCGGAGCGATGATGATCGGGCTCACCTCCTACGTTCCCACCTTCCTGGAAGGCGCCCTTTCCTCCTCGCCGCTGGTCGCGGGCCTGGCGCTCGCCGCCCTCACCCTCGGCTGGCCGCTCAGCGCCTCGCAGGCCGGGAAGTTCTACCTGCGGATCGGGTTCAAGTCCACCGCCCTGATCGGCATTGCCGTCGCGGTGGCGGGCCTGCTGATCCTGTCCCTGACGGCCGCTTCTCCCAACGTGGCGCTCATCGCGGTCAGCTGCTTCGTCGTCGGGCTTGGCCTGGGCCTGCTGGCCACCCCCACCCTGATCTCCGCCCAGTCCAGCGTTCCCTGGCACGAACGCGGGGTGGTGACCAGCACCAACATGTTCGCCCGGTCCATCGGCAGCGCCCTGGGCGTGGCCGTGTTCGGTGCCGTGGCCAACTCCATCTATGGCGGCAGCAGCGGCGGCGACGCCGATCCCGCCACTGTGATCAACGCGTCCGGTGCCGTGTTCCTGGCCGCGCTGGTGGCCGGCCTGCTCACGGTGGCAGCGGTGCTGTCCATGCCTGCGGTGAAGGCCGAAGACAGCGGCAATTCCGACGCGGAGCCCGTGCCCACCCAGGCGGACGGCAGCTCCAGCTAGGCTGCCGCCGGCGGAGATGTTCCTGCAGACAAGCCCTCAGGGCGAATGTGTGTTTTCTTCCCCGCTATTTGTTTTTTCCGCGTGCGGCTACGCGCCAGCGGTCCACGATTTTGCCGCTGGCGACGACAGTGATGTCGTCAACGAGATTCACGGCCACGCAGACGTGGTTCGGTATTACCCGTAACCGCTCTCCGAGAGGCGGGAGCTCTGCATCTGGTGGCCAGACCACGGTCGCGTGATGTTCCGAGAGCGCGGTGATGCGTGCTTCGGGATAGTCGAGCAGCCGTCCATAGCCGGTGGCCCACGCAGGTCGGTCGCCGCCCAGGATCTTGCTGCCAGAGTCCAGGACGATCCTTCGCGGTATGACGTCGTCGCCCTCATGCCGGCTTACCACTGTTGCGGCGACGGTCAGCGCGATGTCTTCAGGGGCGCATCGTTCCAGTTCCAGTTGCTGGGCATCATTGAAGACATAAACTCCTGGCCGGACCTCGGTGGCTACGGAATCACCGGTGAGAGTGGCGGTGGGAGTTGAACCGCCGCTGCGATGCAGGATTTCAAATCCTGCTTGCGTGAGCAGGTCCGAGGCCTGGCTGAGGGCCATCCGTTCTTCTTCGGTTGCTTTCAGGGGCATCCCGGGGGCGTAGCTGTGGCCCGGGAAGGTGAAGACGCCTCTGACCCTCAGACCGGCGCGTGCCGCGGCGTGGGCCACGCCAACGACGGCACCTGGGGCGATTCCGCTTCGGTGATGGCCGCTGTCGATTTCCAGCAGCACGTCAAAGTCGCCGGCTGCGTCATCCAGGGACGCTCCCATGGCTTCGGCGGCCTCCCGTGAATCCAGTCCCACTGAGATCTTTGTGGTGGCAGCAAGCCGGCGCAGGCGTTCGGCTTGACGGGGACCGACCCAGATGGGGTAAGCGATGAAGATGTCGGTAGCTCCGTGTTCTGCAAAGACTTCAGCCTCCCCGAGGGTCGCTACAGTGATGCCGACTGCACCGGCCGCCAGCTGCAGTTGCGCGATTTCGGGCACCTTGTGGGTTTTCACGTGGGGTCGGAGGTTCAAACCTTTCGCGTGGACGGCAGCGGCCATGCGGTCGATGTTCCGCTGGAGCACATCCCGGTCGACCAGGATCTCCGGAGTGTCGACTTCTTCCGGGATTGTCATCATGGGTTCTCTTTCTCTAGGTCAGTGCCCCTAGCGGGACGCCCGGAAGATCGACGGCGCGGGCCTGGTTCCGGTGGCGAGATCGGCAAGGATGCGCCCAATCACCGGCGTGAACTTGAAGCCGTGGCCGGAGAAGCCTGCGCCGATCACCACCGGCCCTATCCGGTCCAGGATGAAGTCCTCGTCCGGGGTGGTGGTATAGGTGCAGCTGATGGCCTCGAAGGAATCGGGATCGACGCCGGGCAGCCACTGCCGTGCGTAGTCCTGCAGCGCCGCGAGCTGTTTCGGTTCCGGCAGGAAGTCCCGGTGGTCCGGGTCCACCACCGGACCCACGCCGTGCCAGCCGGCCTTGATGCCCTCGCCGGGGGTCTGCATTCCATAGACGGGGGAGTACCAGCCCTGGTAGTCCCGGCCCGGGTAGTGGTTGAAGCCGGGCCACACCGCACCCGGGTCCGCCACCCGGAAATGCGCCGGCTGCTCCTGGGTCACCCGGAGTTTCGGGATCCGGAACTCAGTACCCGTCCGATTCAAAGCTCCGGACAGCAGCTTCTCCGTCCAGCCGCCCGCCGTCACCACGGCCTGGGCCGCGGTGACCACCTCCGTGCCCGCGGCCGATTCAAGCGTCAGCCGCACGCCGTCGTCGAACACCTCGAAGCCCGCCACCTTGGTGTGGTGCCTGATGTCGGCGCCCCGGGCCGCGGCAAGCCGCTGGAACGCCGGCAGTGCGGCCTCCGGGTTGAGCTGGCCGCCGTCGGGCATGTGCAGGACCTGCTGGTCGAACCGGATCCCGCGCCAGCGTTCGCCGGCCTCGGCCGGGACCACGAACTCTGCGCGGATGCCGGCGGCGGTGAGCGCCTCGAAGACCTTCGGCAGGTCCCCGCCCGGGCCGTGGGTGACGACGCCGGTCCGGGCCAGCAACTGCGCGCCGCTTTCCTGTTCCAGTTCCTCCCACAGCGCCAGCCCCTCGGCCAGCATGGCGACATAGTCGGGCTGGTGGTAACCGGGGTTCAGGTTGCGGGTTGCGCCGTGGGACGCCCCGATCTTGTGCGCGGGGCCGAACTGCTCCACCAGCGTCACCTCGCGGCCGCGGCGGGACAGCGCCCACGCTGCGGCGGAGCCCATGGCTCCGCCGCCAATCACCACGGTATCCAACACGGTATTCATCAGCCCTCCAGGGTTAGTGCTGCCATCAGGTTCAGTTTTGCCAGCTGCGCCGGCGGCGTCAGGCCAGCAAGAGCGCGACGCCGATCATCGCCGGTACGGCCACCACGGTGGTGATCAGCACGGTGTCCTTGGCCACGGTCAGCCCGGTCTGGTACCTGCTGGCGGCCACGAAGACATTCTGCGCGGTGGGCAGGGCGGAGGTCACCACTACGGCGAACAGCGCGTGGCCGTCCATTCCCAGCGCGAAGCGGGCGAAGACGTAGGCCAGTGCCGGCTGGACGGCCAGCTTGAAGCCGCTGGCCAGCAGGGTGTCCGTCCGCCGGCCCGCCGACGCCTGCAGCGGCCTGGTCCCGTTCAGGCTCATGCCGAACGCGATCAGCATGGCGGGGATGGCCGCTCCGCCAATCAGGTGGATGGGCTCCATGACCAGCGCCGGAACCTGGAAGCCGGTGCCGGCCACCAGCAGCCCCAGGCCGGACCCCACGATCATGGGGTTGCGCAGGATCATCAGGAAGAACCCGATCACGGTGGTGCGGTGCGTGCTGGTGCTGGAGTCCAGGATCATCAGGAACATTGGCGTGAAGAACGCCAGTTGGAAGATGAGCAGCGGAGCCACGTAGCTCGCGTCCCCCAGGACATATACCGCAATGGGAATACCCAGGTTCGCGGAGTTTGCCAGGGACGCGGACATGGCTGACATCAGGGACTCGGGGAGTGCCCGCTTCAGCCCGAACCTGGCGATGGTGAAGAAGATGGCCGCGGTGGTGATGGCAGCCATGGCGGTGACCAGCAGGGGCTCGGCGAACACTTCCTGCAGGCGGGCTTTGCTGAGGGTTTCAAAAAGGAGGGCGGGGCTGGCCACGAAAAACGTGAGGCCGCTGAGCACCGGCCTCGCGTTGTCGCCCAGGATCTTCCGCCGGCCCACGAACCATCCCACGAGGATGATGCACCAGACCACGAAGAAGCCCGCCAGCACCCCTAGCAAGGGTCAGCCTGGTGGCACGGGCGGGCCTTTTGGGCGCGGCGGAGGGAGGGGCCGGGACACACGCTCCGGTTACAGGGTGGCGTTGTTAAGCGCGAAAGGGGGGCGCATCATGCCGGGTGTCAGGCCCTCCGCAGGATCGTTGCCCAGCTGGATGATCCGGTTGTCCTGGTCCACGTGGACCACCCGCGGCTGATAGGCCTTGGCTTCTTCGGTGGTCATCTGCGCGTAGGTGATCAGGATGACGATGTCGTTCTCGTGCATGAGGTGCGCCGCTGCACCGTTGATGCCGATGACGCCGGAACCGCGCTCGCCGGCGATGGTGTAGGTCTCAAGCCGTGCGCCGTTGGTGACATCCACAATGGACACCAGCTCGCCGGGCAGGATGTCGGCGGCCTCAAGCAGGTCGAGGTCAACGGTGACCGAACCTACGTAGTGCAGGTCGGCGTGCGTCACCGTGGCCCGGTGGATTTTGGACTTGAACATTGTTCGATTCATAACGGCTCCAGTCTAGACCTGCGGCCCCTGGGCCGCAGTGACGCAGGAAACACTGCGGTCACGTACGGGCGCGGTGACGGGAGGATTCGGCGGGCAGGGGCAGCACCTGCGCACCAAGTGCTGCCTGGCCGCGCAGTAAAGGACACGGACGACGGCGGCCGCTCACCCGGCGTCGTCCCTTGCCACTGCCGCGGCGGCCGCAGCAAGGGTCTCCCTGGCAGCCAGGATGGCCGGGCGCTGCGCGCTGGAGCGGCGCACCGAGGTGAAGATGGTCCGGTGCGGCTTGCCGGGAAGCTCCAGCAACTGCGCCGTGGTGCCGCGGCCGGTCCACACGAGGTCCGGCATCAGCGCCACCGCGTTGCCGGACTCGATCAGCCGGGCCTGGGCCTGGAGGTCGGCGGTTTCGAACCGGACATCCGGCTCGAAACCGGCACTGCGGCACGCCTGCTCCGCCCAGTGCCTGGACGCCGCACCCCGGGGTTCCATGACCCATGCCAGCTCTGCCGTGTCCTCAATCCCGCGGATGGCCGGCCCGCCCCCAGCCGCCGGGGGAACGGCCAGGCGGATGGCGTCGGTGGTCAGCTTCACCCGGTCCAGCTCGGGGTAGCGGGGGGCGGCGTGCCCGGGATACTGCTCCGCAATCACCAGGTCGAAGTCGCGGGCCCAGGTTTCGTGCAGCGCCGTTTCCGGTTCGCGCTGGATCATCTCGATCCGCACCTCGGGGTAGGTGGCGGCCATCCGGGTCAGCGTGTCCGGCATAAGCGCCAGCGCCGCCGACTGGAACACGGCGATCCGCACGGTGCCGGTCACGGTGGTCAGGGACGCGGCCAGGTCCGCCTCGGCCTGCTCCATCGTTTCCAGCAGCTGTGCCGTGTGGGCCACCAGCACCTCGGCCTGCGGCGTCAGCTGCACCCGGCGCCCCGTCTTCCGGAGCAGTTCCACGCCCACTTCCTTCTCCAGGAGGGCCAGCTGCTGCGATACCGACGACGGGCTGTACTGCAGTGCCTCGGCCACCTCCGCGAGCGTCCCCCGGATGCTTAACTCGCGGAGCAGGCGGAGCCGGCGGACGTCAAGCATGATGGATTCCTAACTGAAACTAACGAATATAGGTTAGAAGTAGTCACTTTATCTAACGCAACCACGCACGCATACTGTTGAAACCGAGTTACCCCCGTCACAGCCAGTTTCCTTGGCGTGCCGCGGCGGGGTCGCACCCCCAAGCAGGAGTTCCGGATGAGCAGTAAAGACATGAGCCAATCGATTATGCGGCGAAAGCCCATCGATGACATTGAAGAAGAGAACAAGCACAGCGGGCTGTTCAAGTCGCTCGGGCTGTGGCAGCTCACCGCCATCGGCGTTGGCGGCATCATCGGCGTCGGCATCTTCTCCCTCGCGGGACTGGTGGCCGCCGGCAGCGAAGGAAACCCGGGAGTGGGGCCCGCGGTACTGATTTCCTTCCTCATCGCAGGCCTCGCCTCGGCGGCGGCGGCCCTGTCCTACGCGGAATTCGCGGGCATGATCCCGCGTGCGGGCTCCGCCTACACCTACGGCTACGTGGCCCTCGGCGAGGTGATCGGCTGGTTCATCGGCTGGGACCTGCTGCTGGAATACATCGCCATCGTGGCTGTGGTGGCCATCGGCATCTCCGGCTACCTTGACGCCTTCCTTGCGGGCATCGGCATCCATATGCCGGCCTGGATGACCTCAACCGTCGACGAAGGCAAGGGCGGGATCGTCAACATCCCCGCCATCCTGGTCTGCCTCCTGGTCACCTGGATCCTCTCCCGCGGCACCAAGGCCTTCGGCAGGTTCGAGCTCGTGGCCGTGGCCATCAAGGTGGTCCTGATCCTCTTCATCATCGGACTGGGCGTCTTCTACATCGACACCAACAACTACAACCCGTTCATGCCCAGCGGCTTTGGCCCCGTGGTTGCCGGCTCCGCCACCGTGTTCTTCGCCGTGTTCGGCTACGACGCCATGAGTACCGCGGCCGAGGAAGCCAAGGACGGCAAGAAGCACATGCCCAAGGCCATCGTGCTGTCACTCATCATCGCCATGCTGCTGTACGTCGCCGCCACCCTGGTCCTGACCGGCATGCAGAACTACAAGGACATCGACCCCAAGGCGGGCTTCGCCTCAGCGTTCACCTCGGTGGGCCTGCCCGTGATTGCCACCATCATTTCGGTGTTCGCGGTGCTGTCCATCCTCACCGTGATGCTGACCTTCCTGCTCGGTGTCACCCGGGTCTGGTTCTCCATGAGCCGCGACGGCCTGCTCCCCGGCTGGTTCTCCAAGACCGACCGCCACGGGACCCCGCAGCGCGTCACCTGGATCGGCGGCGTGGCCTCCGCCTTCCTGGCCGGCGTCTTCCCCATCAAGGCGGTCGCGGACCTGACGAATATCGGCATCCTGGCCGCGTTCGTCGTCGTCTGCCTGTCCGTGATCATCTTCCGCTACAAGCGGCCGGACGCTCCGCGCACCTTCCGACTGCCCCTGATGCCGTTCATCCCGGCGTTCGGCGTCCTGGCGTCTGCCTTCCTGATGCTGCAGCTGCACTGGGAGACCTGGCTGCGGTTCGTCGTGTGGCTCATCATCGGCCTTGCCATTTACTTCGGCTACGGCCGCAAGCACTCGCTGATGAACCCGAACAGCCCCCGCCACCAGGAGCTTGCAGAGCTGCACCGCCCGCTCTCCTGACCTCTCCCCGGACGCGCCATCACGTTCTGCCCGTTTTCCCCCAACGCCCCATCACGTTCTGCCCGCTTTCCCCCAACGCGCCATCAGGTAATGCGGCGTCTTGCTGAACCCTCTCCCACATTCCGTGGGGGAGGGTTCGTTGCTTTCGGGCGGAGGTGATGGGGCGTTGGCG
>NZ_JWTB01000034.1 GCF_000813845.1 Pseudarthrobacter phenanthrenivorans | reverse complement strand
GGCGCCGGATCGCCATAAGCTAGCCCCATGACTTCCACTGAAGAGTTCCGCATTGAACATGACACGATGGGCGAAGTCCGCGTCCCCGTGAACGCACTGTACCGCGCGCAGACGCAGCGGGCAGTGGAGAACTTCCCCATTTCCGGCAAGACCCTGGAGCGCACCCACATTGAAGCGCTCGCCCGGGTCAAGAAGGCCGCCGCCCAGGCCAACGCAGAACTGGGCGTGCTCGACGGCGAGCTGGCCAAGGCGATTGCAGACGCTGCGGACGAGGTAGCTGCCGGCAAGTACGACGGCGACTTCCCCATCGACGTCTTCCAGACCGGTTCCGGCACCTCCTCGAACATGAACACCAACGAGGTCATCGCCGAACTGGCAACGCGCGCACTGCAGGCCGCGGGCAGCGACAAGGTTGTGCACCCGAACGACCACGTCAACGCATCGCAGTCCTCGAACGACGTCTTTCCCACCTCGGTCCACGTGGCTGCCACCTCGGCGCTGATCAACGACCTCATTCCCGCCCTGGGCTACCTTGCCGAGTCGCTGGAGCGCAAGGCCGCTGAATTCAAGGACGTCGTCAAGTCCGGCCGCACCCACCTCATGGACGCCACCCCGGTGACCCTGGGCCAGGAGTTCGGCGGCTACGCCGCACAGGTCCGCTACGGCATCGAGCGCATCAACGCCTCGCTCCCCCGCGTTGCCGAGGTTCCGCTGGGCGGCACGGCCGTGGGCACCGGCATCAACACCCCGGCCGGCTTCCCGGAGCGCGTCATCGAGCTGCTGGCAACGGACACCGGGCTGCCCCTGACCGAGGCCCGCGACCACTTCGAGGCCCAGGCCAACCGGGACGGCCTGATCGAGGCCTCCAGCCAGCTTCGGAACATCGCCATCTCCTTCATGAAGATCAACAACGACCTTCGCTGGATGGGTTCCGGCCCCAACACCGGCCTCGGCGAAATCGCGATCCCCGACCTGCAGCCGGGCTCCTCGATCATGCCCGGCAAGGTCAACCCGGTTATCTGCGAGGCTTCCATCATGGTTGCCGCCCAGGTTATCGGCAACGACACCGCCATCGCCTGGTCCGGCACCAACGGCGCCTTCGAGCTCAACGTCGGCATCCCGGTCATGGCCGCCAACCTGCTGGAGTCCATCCGCCTGCTGGCCAACACCAGCCGCGTCATGGCGGACAAGATGATCGACGGCATCACCGCCAACGTGGAGCGCGCCCGCTTCCTGGCCGAGGCCTCCCCCTCCATCGTCACGCCGCTGAACAAGTACATCGGCTACGAGAACGCCGCCAAGATCGCCAAGACCGCCGTCAAGGAGGGCCTGACCATCCGCCAGGCCACCGAGAAACTCGGCTTCGTCGGCGACGGCGACGGCAAGGTCTCCGAGACCGACCTGGACAAGGCGCTGGACGTCACCACCATGACGGCCCCGGCCCACAAGGCCTAAGTCCCCACCGCTTCCAGGACGCCCGACGGCGGCCGGCACCCTTCGAACGGAAGGTGCCGGCCGCCGTCGGACTTTAAGCCCCTGGGAACCCGGCCCCGCCGGACTCCCAGTAAACTTGCACTAATCACTACGGAGTGCAAAACTTTACTACGTGTCTGATAGTGCAACTTCTGAATCCGGGCTGCGGCAGCGGAAGCGTGCCGCCACCCGCGGTGCCATCACGGCCGCCGCCCGTGCCCTCACGGCCGAACACGGCCTGAACGGCTACACCGTGGAGGAAGTGTGCGGGGCCGCCGGAATCTCCCGCCGGACCTTCTTCAACTACTTCCCCACCAAGGAAGACGCCATTATCGGTCACGCCGAAGATGACATCCCGGCCGACGTCATCGAAGAATTCGTCGCCGGCGGCGCGGACTCCCCGGCCGGCGAAATCTCGGCCACCCTGTTCCGTGACCTGGTGAGGCTCTCCCTCCGCCTGGCCGAGGGCATGACCGCGTCCGAAGAGGAAACCCGCCAGCTGATCGGCGTGGTCCACAAGGAGCCGCAGCTCATCCTGAAGATCATCGGAGTCACCGAGCAGCGGGAGGCCCAGTTCGCCAGGGACGTTGCCCGCCGGGAAGGCGTGGCCCCGGACCACCCCGTCGTGCAGATGGCCGTCGTGCTGCTCAGCACCATCGCGCGCAAGAGCAGCATGGCGTATTTCTCCGACGGCAACACCCGCAGCTACCGGGACCTGCTGCTGGAGAACATCGCAGCCGCCAGCCTCCTGTTTTCCCAACCGTTCGACATCCCGGATACCACCGCCGCAAAAGGACAACCATGAGTACCGCCACCGCCAAGGCGCCTGCAGGACCGCTCCTGCTGACCCAAAAACGCATCTGGATCATCTTCTCCGCACTGATTGCGGGCATGCTCCTCTCCAGCCTGGACCAGACCATCGTCTCCACCGCGATGCCCACCATCGTGGGCAAGCTGGGCGGCGTGGAACACCAGGCCTGGATCACCACCGCCTACCTGCTGGCCACCACCATCGTCATGCCCATCTACGGCAAATTCGGTGACATCCTGGGCCGGCGCAACCTCTTCCTGGTGGCCATCGCGCTCTTCACGCTGGCCTCCGTGGGTTGCGCCCTTGCCACCGATTTCTGGAGCTTCGTCATTTTCCGCGCCATCCAGGGCCTGGGCGGCGGCGGACTCATGATCCTTTCCCAGGCCATCATCGCCGACATCGTGCCCGCCAAGGAGCGCGGCAAATACATGGGTCCCCTGGGTGCCATCTTCGGCCTCTCCGCCGTGGCCGGCCCGCTCCTGGGCGGCTTCTTCGTGGACCACCTCACCTGGGAATGGGCCTTCTACATCAACATCCCCGTGGGCCTTGCCGCCTTCGCCATCGCCTGGTTCGCCCTGACACTCCCCAACAAAAAAGCGGAAAAGCGGGTCGACATCCTGGGCGTCGTCCTGCTCTCCGCCGCCACTTCCTGCCTGATCTTCTTCACCGACTTCGGCGGCAAGAAGGACGAAGGCTGGGATTCGCCGCTCACCTGGGCCTTCGGCGCCGGCCTGGTCGTCTCTGCCGCCGCGTTCGTGATGGTGGAGCGCCGCGCCGAGGACCCCATCATTCCGCTGAGCCTGTTCCGGAACCGGATCTTCATCAACGCCACGGCGATCGGCTTCACCCTGGGGCTGGGCATGTTCTCCGCCATCGCGTTCGTTCCCACCTTCCTGCAGATGTCCTCCGGGACCTCCGCTGCCGAATCAGGCCTGCTGATGCTGCCGATGATGGCAGGCCTCATGGGAACCTCCATCTACTCGGGCATCCGGATTTCCAAGACCGGCAAGTACAAGCTGTTCCCCATTCTGGGCGCCGCGCTGACCATGGCCGCCATGCTGTGGATGACCACCCTCGCAGCCAGCACGCCCATCTGGGTGATCTGCCTCCAGCTGTTCGTCTTCGGTGCCGGCCTGGGCCTGATCATGCAGGTAGTGGTCCTGGTGGTCCAGAACTCCGTGCCGGCGGACCAAATTGGAACCGCCACCAGCACCAACAACTACTTCCGCGAGGTGGGGGCGGCCATGGGTGTTGCGGTGTTCGGCTCGATTTTCACCACCCGTCTTTCCGAGGCGCTGACCAATGCCTTCACGGGTGCAGGAGCTTCCGCCGAGCAGGCAGGGCAGTCCACCCGGACCCTGGATCCGCAGGCGTTGAGCCAGCTCCCCGAACAGCTGCGGGACGCTATCGTGAATGCCTATGCCGATTCGCTGGCACCGGTGTTCTGGTACCTGCTGCCGTTCATCGCCGTTGCGCTGCTGCTGGCCATCACGCTGAAGCAGATCCCGCTGTCGGACACCGCCGGCATGGTGGCGCGCGGCGAGGCCGTGGGCGGGGAGGAGGCGGAGCGGCTGGCGGCCGGGCTCGCCGGCACGTCCGCCCCCGGGCGCGAAACCGGGCCCGCTGCCGGCGTAAAGGACGACGACGGCGAGTTGGTCTCCCCGGGCCGGTGACGCCTGCCGGACACCGGGCTTGGCCGCGGCAGCTTGGCTGCCCACGCCCCCGAGAACGCACGCCGGCGGACGACCACCGGCGCGAATGGCTGCAGGGCCGCCGCAATCGTGGGGGTTGCGGCGGCCCTGTGGCCGTTCCCCGGCCTTTCCCGGGCGGTGGCGGTTGGATTCGGCTTGTGGCGTCAGGGTTCGAAGTGGACGGCGCCGGAGGGCGCGAGGGCCTGGCGGATACTGGTCAGGTGGCCGGGCATGAGTTCGGGAAGGTCGTCCACGCTGAACCAGCCGACGGCCAGGGACTCGTCGTCGTTGACCCTGGCCTCGCCGGAAACGTAGCGGCAGAGGAACACCACGTCCAGGAACTCGCAGACATCCCCGTTCGGGTAGGTGACCGGCCCCACCGCGCCAACCGACACCACGCGTTCCGGTTCGGCCACCACAGCTGTTTCCTCGAAGATTTCCCGGACCAGCCCGCGTGCAGGCTGCTCCCCCGGGTCCAGCATGCCACTGACGAGGGCCCACTGCCGGTTGTCCGACCGCTGGGCCAGCAGGATCTTCCCGGCGTCATCCACCACCACGCCCCGGACCCCTGGGACCCAGATGGGATCGTTGCCGATCTTCTCGCGCAGTTTCAGGACGTATTCGGGTGCAGGCATACCGCCAGCCTACCGAATGGCCCCGGCCGCCGGCGGCCAGGGCCGACCGCTGCCGGTCGGCCAGGCACTGGACCCTCAGGCGGGCAGCAACATGGCTGCAGCGGCTCCAGCAAGCATGAACGGGCCGAACGGGATGGCGGACTTCAGGGTGCTGCGCCTGGCCGCCAGGAGGGCAATGGACCATAGGCCGCCGAGCAGGAAGGCCAGGAAGGTTCCCGCGAACAGGTGCCCCCAGCTGAGGTAGCCAAGGTACATTCCGAGCACTCCGGCCAGCTTCACGTCACCGAAGCCCATGCCGGGAGGATAGATGAAGCGCAGGATGAAGTAGAAGAGCCACAGGATGGCGCCGCCGGCCACGATGCGGACAGCCGGTGCGGCGATAAGGCCCCCCGGCGTCACGCCGGCAGATTCAGGGCTGGCCCATGCCACGGCGGCGGCCGCCAGGAGGAGGACCCCGGCCACGGCATAGGACGGGAAGACAATCCGGTTTGGCAGCAGGTGGTGCCGGACATCGATGATGGTGAGCCGGATTGCCATCACCGCGAAATACAGGCAGGCGGCCAGGACCAGCCAGAAGGCGGGCGGGGTGTGCTGCCACAGTTCACCGAGTCGTCCGATCACCCCTCGGATGCTACTGGATCCACCCATCCCAGCCCCAACGACGCCGCGTAAGATGTGGATATGTCCACCTGGGACTCCCGGCGCCGGCCTGTTCCGGGCCTTCCTGCAGCATCTTCCGGCGTTGCGGCTTCCGCGGACCTGGCCGCCACCTTCCGCAACCTGTGCCGCTCTTCCCCCTGGAAGTGGCAGTCGCTGCGGTTTGAGTACTGGGACCGGGCCTTTGATTCTGCACCCGCGCCGGGCGCACCCTTCGTGCGCGCATGGCTCCGCCGTCCGGGTGCGCTCCGCCTCGAAAGCCCTGGCGGACTTGTCCTGCACACCACCACAGGAATCAACGATTCCAGGGATGTCCTCTACGTGAGTGCCACCCGCAAGTCCTGGCTCCTCCCGCCCTCTTTGGTCACTCCCGTCTACGACGGCGATGGGCTGGTACGCCGCCGGCCGGAAGCGGCTTACGGCGAACCCGGGTTCGGCAACGGCCGGTTTTCGGCTGCGCTGGACCCTGTGGAGCTTGCGGGGAACGCCCCGGTGCCCATCGAGTTCCCCGGCAGCAACGCCCTGGACCTCCGGGAGCTCCGGTACGCCGGGCACGAGGGCCGCCCTGCCCTTGAGGCAGTCGCAGTCCCGAACGTGGCCTACCGGCCCACGGATCCGGCCGCCCCCCTTTGCCTTCCCGGCATGTCCCGCCTCCGAATCGATGCAGCCACCGGAGTCTGCGTGTCCAGCCAGTCATTGGAAGAGGCAACCGGGGAATATGGCCATTGGATCCATATCATCGCCGTGGACGAGTACATGCCCGATGACCTGTTCCTGGCCGAGTCCATGAACCCGACGGACGTCCGCCGGCATGTCAGCTGGGACATCCCGGCCTGAGGGTGACAGGTACCCGCGGCAGCGATCGGCTAGGCTTCGCGGATGACTTCCATGAGCTCCATCTGGCCGCTGTTCGACCTCAGGCTTGCATCTCCCCGGCTGGAGCTCCGTCCCATCACCGACGGGGACATCCCGGCGGCCGTGGCCGCGGCCCGGGAGGGAATCCACCACGCCGGCAAGAATCCGTTCAGCACCCCCTGGACCGAACTGCCCCACGATGAATTGGGTCCGAACATGGCCCGCTGGTACTGGCGCTGCCGCACGGAGTGCAGCCCCGAAAACTGGACCCTGCTCCTCGGGATCTGGCATGGGGGCCAGTTCGTCGGCTGCCAGGACGTTGGTGCCAAAGACTTCGCAGCCCTCCGGACGGTCACCACCGGTTCCTGGCTGAAGCAGACCGTCCAGGGGCGGGGCCTGGGCAAGGAGATGCGGGCCGCCGTCGTCCTCTGGGCCTTTGACTGGCTGGGCGCGGAGGTTGCCGAGTCAGAGGCGGCCGCCTGGAACAGCGCCTCCTTGGGTGTGTCCCGTTCCCTCGGCTACGAACTGAACGGCATCTCCCGCAAGGTATGGGGCAAGGAAGTCCAAACCGTCCAGCACGTCCGCCTCACCCCGGAAACCTTCAACCGCCCGGACTGGAAGCTGAAGGTCAACGGCCACGAGTCAGCAGCGAAGTTCCTCGGCGTGCGCTGAGTGCCTGTCCATGGCTGGGTCCGCCGGGCCACGGTCCTTCTCCGTCGCTTAGACACAGCGCATAGGGCCACCTTCGGTCGCTGGGCGACCTGCGGCGTCCGATGCGCCGCGATGCGCTCCTGCGAGAAGGGCCGTGACCCGGCTTGTGGCTGTCCATGCGTGGAGGTGCGCCTCTGCACAAGTCCGGACGGACGGGGCCACAGACACGCACAAAGGGCCGTGGCCCGGCGAACCCGGCCACGGCCCCTTGCCTCGGCGACTTAGCCTTCCAGAAGCTCCGTCACCAGTGCTGCGATCGGCGAGCGTTCGGAGCGGGTCAGGGTGACGTGGCCGAAGAGCGGGTGTCCTTTCAGGGTTTCGACGACGGCGGCGATTCCGTCGTGGCGGCCGACCCGGAGGTTGTCGCGCTGGGCGACGTCGTGGGTGAGCACGATCTTGGAGTTCTGGCCGATGCGGCTCATGACGGTCAGGAGCACGTTCTTTTCCAGGGACTGGGCTTCGTCGACGATCACGAAGGCGTCATGCAGGGAGCGTCCGCGGATGTGGGTGAGGGGCATGACCTCGAGCATGCCGCGGTCCATGACCTCCTCCACCACTTCCTGGCTGACCAGGGCACCCAGGGTGTCGAACACTGCCTGGGCCCATGGGTTCATCTTTTCGGATTCCGAACCGGGCAGGTAGCCGAGTTCCTGGCCGCCCACAGCGTAGAGGGGCCGGAACACAATGACCTTGCGGTGCTCGCGGCGTTCCAGCACCGCCTCGAGGCCGGCGCAGAGGGCAAGGGCCGACTTGCCGGTGCCGGCCCGGCCACCAATGGACACGATGCCCACCGCCGGGTCCATTAGCATGTCGATAGCCAGCCGCTGCTCTGCCGAGCGCCCATGGAGGCCGAACACATCCCGGTCTCCCTTGACCAGGCGGACCTGTTTGTCCGCGCCTACCCGGCCGAGGGCAGAGCCGCGGTTGGAGAGCAGGACCAACCCGGTGTTGACGGGAAGTTCGGCTGCCGCGGGGATGAAGACGGGTTCGTGGCCGTAGAGGGTGGAGATTTCCTGTTCGTCCGCTTCGATTTCGGCAACGCCCGTCCAGCCGGAGTCCTTGACCAGCTCGTTGCGGTACTCGTCGGCGGTCAGTCCCATGGCGGACGCCTTGACCCGCATGGGCAGGTCCTTCGAGACAACCGTGACGTTCCGTCCCTCGTTGGCCAGGTTCTTGGCGACGGCGAGGATCCGGCTGTCATTGTCCCCGCTGCGGAAGCCCAGCGGCAGGACCTCTGCGGAGATGTGGTTGAGTTCCACCATCAGCGTGCCGCCCTCGTCCCCAATGGGGAGGGGCTGGTTGAGACCGCCGTGCTTGACCCGAAGGTCGTCCAGGAGCCGAAGGGCCTTGCGCGCAAAGTACCCAAGTTCCGGATCGTGGCGTTTGGCTTCGAGTTCGGTAATGACCACAACCGGAACAACCACCTCATGTTCGGCGAACCGCAGCAGTGCCCGGGGATCGGAGAGCAGGACGGAGGTGTCAATGACGAAGGTGTGGATGTCGGCTTCCCTTCCGGAGACAGCAAAACCGGCCGCAGCTTCAGATGCTGCGCCGGTTCCAATGGTGGCTCGCTCGGCGCGAGAGGTAGCTTTTCCGCCCTGTCCAACCAGGACCTCGGGCAGTTTTTCAGAAGTAGCCACATCGACTCCAGCCCCGGGCACCAGCCCGGAATTGTTATTGGTGAGGCGGCTCGGCCAGGAGGCCGGGTCCGGCCTCCCATACAACCGGTGCGATGTTTCGCTCCATGTACTGGCCTCCCCGATCAGCCGGCGGTTTTGCCTGCTGATGGTTATAACGTAAATCCATTCGGGGTAATTTCCGCAACCATTTCCCGGCGATTTTCCTTGCCGGTGTGTGAACTCGTTATGAACCGGGAGTTTCAGGCGCCAAAGCGGCGCTGCCGGCCCGCGTAGTCACGCAGGGCGCGGAGAAAATCAACCTTGCGGAAGGCGGGCCACAACGCCTCGCAGAAGTAGAACTCGGAGTAGGCGCTCTGCCACATCAGGAAGCCCGAAAGCCGCTGCTCCCCTGAAGTCCTGATGACCAGGTCGGGGTCCGGCTGGCCGCGGGTGTACAGGAAGCGCGAGATGTCATCAACGCAGAGGTCATCCGCCAGCTTGTTGATGTCCATCCCCTTGGCTACGGCGTCGTGCAGGAGTTCGCGGACGGCGTCGACGATCTCACGGCGGCCGCCGTACCCCACGGCCACATTGACGTGGATTTTCTCCCGCACAGGGGTCCTGGCCGTGAGCTTGTTGAGCCGTTCGGCCAGGTAGTCCGGCAGCAGTTCGGGGGCACCCATGGCATGCACGGAGATGTTCGCGTCCTCGTCAAGCCGGTCCAGGGTGTTGGCGATGATGCCCATCAGGAGGTCCAGTTCCTCGCTGGAGCGGTTCATGTTGTCGGTGGACAGCATGTACAGCGTCACCACTTTGACGCCCAACTCCTGGCACCAGCCAAGGAACTCGTGGATCTTGTCGGCGCCGGCCTGGTGGCCTTGGCTGGTGGGGGCATTGAACTGCTTGGCCCAGCGCCGGTTGCCGTCCACCATGACGCCGATGTGCCGGGGTATCCGGTCGCGCGGCAGGTCCTTGAGCAGGCGGCGCTCGTAGAAGCCATAGAGGAACCCGGGCAACTCCACGCGTCCACTCACCTGACTTTCCTGCCGTACGTACATCCACATCCTAGGCTACCGCCCGGGAGGACCGGGTACCGGCAGGGGCCCCTCCGCCCGCGTTCAATCTTGTTACTAGCCAGTAACCTACTGCTCCGTAAGTTATTCTGGTGCCATGAACAGCGACTCCCCGCAGGCCATCCCCGCGCCGCAGCCGGAGGACCCGGACGCGGGCACGGACCAGGGAACCAGCGTCGTGGATGATGCGGCCGTACGGCTGGCTGAACTGTTGATGATCAAGCCGAAGTGGCGGGGCTGGATCCACACGGTGACTGCCCCGCTCGCCCTGGTGGCCGGCATCATCCTGGTGGTGCTGGCACCCACGGCGGACCGCAGGATCACCACCGCCGTCTATGCCGCAACCGGCGTCTTGCTGTTCGGCGTCAGCGCCGTCTACCACCGGGGCAACTGGTCGCCCAGGGTGAAGCTCGTCCTGAAACGGCTGGACCACACCAACATCATGCTGGTGATCGCCGGCACCTATACGCCGCTGGCCTGGACACTCCTGGAACGCCCGCAGGCCGTGGTGCTCCTGTGGGTAATCTGGGCCGGAGCGATCCTTGGCGTCCTCTTCCGGCTGCTGTGGACAGACGCGCCGCGCTGGCTCTACGTTCCCATCTACATAGCCCTGGGCTGCGGGGCACTGTTCTACCTGCCGCAGTTCTTCCAGGCCAGCATCCCCGCCGCCGTGCTGATCTGCGTTGGCGGCGTCCTGTACATCGCGGGGGCGGTCTTCTACGCGCTCAAGAAACCCAACTTCAGCTACAGCCATTTCGGGTTCCACGAGCTGTTCCACGCCTTCACCGTGCTTGCGTTCGCGGCCCATTTTGTGGCTATCGCCCTGGCCGTCCTGGACTAGGCGGGCTGCACCAGCAGGGCGGGATCGCGGCCGCCCGCAGGCATGGACGGCCCGGCAGGGCATTTTCCTGCCTGTAGTGGCGTGGACTGCCCAGGGAACGCCGGTTATTCGCGCGGCGCCCCGCCTGCCGGCCCCTCTCCGTTGGTGCCGGGCGCTGCCCGGTGCGTGCCGCCGTCGAACCCGTTCCGGCCGTCGAGCCCGTCCTGCGCGTCCGCGGCATCCACGTCCGCCGCAGCGGCTGCCGCCAGGCGCTCCTCCTCCACCTGCGCACGGTAGCGCACGCGGCGGATGCGCCGCACCATGTCGACGATGAGCAACGCGGTGGCCACCACGAAGAATGCCGTCATGATGAATCCCAGCAGGCCCGGGGTGACCTGGTCCTCGGAAATCCCTTCCCGCAACGTGGGCGTGGGCAGCGGAGTGGGGGTCGTGGCGAGGCTGAGGAGCAGAGAATGCACGGTTGAAACCTTCTGGTGGAACGGATGCAGCAGGAAGCGGGCGGGACCGACCGTCGCCGCGCCTATCTTCTACACGGGATAGAAATAGCCTGCCGGTCTATCTTAGCCCCGCGAACAGGTCCTTTTCGGGAAGCTCGGAAGGCACCCGGGAATGGATCAGCGAGTAGTCTTCCCACGGCCACGCGCGGCGCTGCATCTCGGGCGAGACGGCAAAGAAGAATCCCAGGGGATCCACCTGGGTCCGGTGGGCCCGCAAGGCGTCGTCGCGCACCTCGAAAAAGTCGCCGCAGTCTATCTGGGTGGTGGTGGGATGCTTTGCCGGCGGAGGGGTATGCCCCTCCGCGTCGGCCTCCAGCCATGCGGCCAGGCGCTCGGCATACGGCGACTGCAGGCCTGCCTCCTCCAGTGCGAAATGCAGGGAACGGAAACGCTCCGGGCTGAAGGCGCGGTCGTAGTACAGCTTGCTCGGCTCCCAGGCCTCCCCCGTCTCGGGGTAGCGGTCCGGATCACCGGCGGCTTCAAAGGCCTCCACGGCCACCTTGTGCGCCATGATGTGGTCCGGGTGGGGATAGCCGCCGTTCTCGTCATAGCTCAGGATGACGTGCGGCTTGAACGAACGCACCAGCCGGACCAGGGGCGCGGCAGCCTGGTGCAAGGGCAGCGTCGCGAATGACCCGGCGGGCAGCGGCGGCAGCGGATCACCTTCGGGAAGGCCCGAGTCAACGAAGCCGAGCCACCGCTGGCGGATGCCCAGGATGGCGGCGGCACGCTGCATCTCCAGCCGGCGCGCACCGGCCATGTCCCGTTTAGGATGGGGTTCGCCTTCCACCGCGGGGTTCTGGATGTCGCCGCGGGACCCGTCCGTGCACGTGGCTACCAGGACATCCACGCCGGCTGCCGCATACATCGCCATGGTCGCGGCGCCCTTGCTGGATTCGTCATCCGGGTGGGCATGGACCGCGAGCAGCCGGAGCGGCGCCTGGGAGTTGCTGGACGCTGTCATGGTGGAGACGGCTCCTTATTCTTCTTCTGCGGTGGGGGCAGCTTGTGGATGGTGTGGTGCGGGTGCCCTGCCAAGCCGGCGGCCGCAGCCACCGCAAAGCGCCGGCGGAAAGGGCACTAAACTGGTCTGGTGACTTCCCCGGACCAGCCGGCCCATCCCGCGCCCGCAGACACTAGCCTAGCCAATCGGTATGGTGCTAAAAAGCGCCGGCTCTCCCCCGCCGCCGCCCGGGCTGCCGTCGCCGTGGCGCTGGTCGCGGGAATCGGGTTCCTGGCGTGGGTGACCACCTCGAACTCGCTGTCGGGGGTCACGTTCAAGGATGTGGGCTACAGCACCACGGATGCCACCCTCGCCGAGGTGGACTTCCAGGTGACCCGGGAACCTTCCAACCCCGTCAAATGTGCCGTGAAGGCACTGGATTCGAAGTTTGCCGTGGTGGGCTGGAAGGTAGTGGACATTCCGCCGACAGCTGCGGATGGGACGGCCGACGGCGGCAGGACGGTAGCCCAGCGCGTCACCGTGCGCACGGAGTCGGAGTCCGTGTCCGGCGTGGTGGACAGCTGCTGGATTCCTGACGCGTCCTCCTGACGCGTGTGATGTGCGACGCACCCCTGTTGGGTTATCTCCAGAGGATTGACTACAATGGAGAGATACCTTTACCCCGCTGAGCTGGTTACTGTTCCACAAGTGGCCACCGTGGCGGGGTCTTTTGCATGTAGGACCACTAGAGGAGAAGTCCGTGTCTACCACCAACAGCGCATCTGCAGCCTGGCTCACCCAGGAAGCTTTTGACCGCCTGAAGGCAGAGCTGGACCACCTTTCCGGCGCAGGCCGGGCGGAGATCGTCCAGAAGATTGAAGCAGCGCGGCAAGAGGGGGACCTCAAGGAAAACGGGGGCTACCACGCGGCCAAGGAGGAGCAGGGCAAGATCGAGGCCCGCATCCGCCAGCTGACGGTGCTGCTCCGTGACGCCCATGTGGGTGAAGCGCCTGCCGATGACGGCATCGTGGAGCCCGGCATGATCGTGGTTGCCAGGATTGCCGGCGACGAAGAGACGTTCCTGCTGGGTTCACGCGAGATCGCCGGCGACTCTGACCTGGATGTCTTCAGCGAAAAGTCTCCGCTGGGAGCAGCCATCCTGGGCCACAAGGAGGGCGAGACCCTCAGCTACGCCGCACCGAACGGCAAGGACATCACCGTGGAGATTCTCTCCGCCAAGCCCTACGCTGCCTAGCGCCACCCTGCCGGCACCACTGAAGCCGAAAGCGGCGGCCGTCCCCTCGGGGCGGCCGCCGCTTTTCGTTTAAGTACTGCCTGGGCCTCAACTGCCTGACATCCAGGCTCCTGCGCAGGGGGCGCCGTCAGGTTCCCCGCACTACCGCAGTGTTCCGTGGACGGAGCAACAGGGCGGCAATGATGCCACCCGCTGCGCCGCCCAGGTGCGCCTGCCAGCTTACGTAGCCGGCCACGAAGGGCAGCGCTCCCAGCAGGATGCTGCCGTAGCCCATGAAGAGGACCACAGCCAGCAGGATTTGCCGCCAGCTGCGGTTGAAGAACCCGCGCACCAGCAGGAAGGCGAAAAGCCCGAACACCAGGCCCGAGGCACCCACGGTGACGCCATTCCCGATGAGCCAGACGGTGAGCCCGCTGCCCAGCCAGCTGAAGGCCAGCGCGGTGAGGAAAACGCGGAGCCCGGAGAGGAACACCAGGAAGCCAAAGATGACCAGCGGCAGGCTGTTGGAGAGGAGGTGGTTCAGGTTTGCGTGCAGCAGCGGGAAAGTGAAGATGTCCAGCAGCCCGTCCGGGCTCCGGGGCCGCAGGCCGAAGGTCCGGATGAGAGCTCCCATCATCAGGCTGTTCACCACCTCAATGGCGAACAGCAGGGCCACGAAGCCGCCCAGAACCACGAGGCCGCCCTTTGCGCGGGAGGCAATGTCCTGCCGCGCAGGCCGGCCGTTACCCATCAGTCCCGCCACCGCAGCTCCTAGTGCACGACGATTGGCTGGAAGCCCTCGGCACGGAGGGCGCTGAGGACCTGCTCACCATGCTGGTGCCCCTTGGTTTCGAGGTTCACGGTGATTGAAACATCGCCCATGCTGATGGAACCGCCCACCCTCGTGTGGTCCAGGCCGGTGACGTTGGCGTCGTTCTCTGCAATGATGCGGGCGATCGTTGCCAGCGAGCCGGGCCGGTCGTCAAGCATCATGCGGACGGTCATGTAGCGGCCTGCGGCTGAGAGGCCGCGCTGGATCACTTTCAGCATCAACATGGGATCGATGTTTCCGCCGGAGAGCACCGCTACGGTGGTTCCGGGATTTTCGATCTTGCCGTCCATGAGTGCTGCCACGCCCACGGCCCCTGCGGGTTCAACCACCATCTTGGCCCGTTCCAGCAGGAAGATCAGTGCACGGGCCAGGGAGTCTTCGCTGACCGTGACGACGTCATCGACGAGTTCCCGGATGATACTGAAGGGCAGCTGCCCCGGCCGGCCCACCGCGATGCCGTCCGCCATGGTGGAGACCTTCTTCAGCGGCACCAGGGCATCGGCGGCAAGCGACGGCGGGTAGGCGGCGGCGTTCTCCGCCTGAACCCCGATGATCCGGATCTCCCGGCCAAGTTCCCTGGCGCGCGCCTTGATGGCGACGGCGACCCCGGCCAGGAGGCCCCCACCGCCCACACCCATGAGCACGGTGTCCACGTTGGGCACCTGCTCGAGGATTTCCAGGCCCACGGTGCCCTGGCCGGAGACGACGTCCACGTTGCCGAAGGGATGCACGAAGACCATCCCGGTTTCGTTGCTGTAGCGCTGGGCTTCCGCGAGCGCCTCGTCCACGTTGTGTCCGTGCAGGACCACTTCCGCGCCGTGGCTGCGGGTTGCAGCCAGCTTGGGCAGCGCCACTCCCAGGGGCATGTAGATGCGGGCCTTGATGCCCAGGCTCTTGGCAGCAACGGCAACACCCTGTGCGTGGTTGCCGGCCGAGGCAGCCACAACTCCGCGCTTCTTCTCGTCCGCGGAAAGCCGCGCCATCCTGACGTAGGCGCCGCGCACCTTGAACGAGCCGGCGCGCTGCAGGTTCTCGCATTTGAAGTAGACGTCACCGCCTACCAGGCCGCCCAGGGCCCGGGATGATTCCACGGGAGTGCGCGCAATAATCCCGTCAAGCAGCTTCTGCGCCTCAAGGACATCGTCCAGTGTGACGGGAAGGGTTTCAAGGATCTTCACGGACTACTCTCCTCTGGGATCTGCCCCCGTGCCCTCCGGGGAGGACGTGCGGGCATCACGGTGTTCGGCTGCAGTGCCGGCCGCCGCATCCCCGTTGGCGTCGGATACTGAGGGCGGTTCAACATCCTCGATGGTGTTGTCCCCGCCTGTTCCGGCTGTGATGGGCCTTCCGGCAATAACCGGCACTTGTTCATGTTCCCACGTTCTGGCGGCGATGTAGCGAACGGCCGAGTTTGCTACGGCCAGGATGGGTACCGAGAACAGGGCCCCGGGGATGCCCGCGAGGTAGGATCCGGCCGCGACGCTGAGGATCACTGCCACCGGGTGGAGGGATACTGCCTTGCCCATGACCAGGGGCTGCAGGATATGGCCTTCGAGTTGCTGGACCAGCAGGACGATGGCCAGCATGATCAGGGCGTTGATGGGGCCGTTGGCCACCAGGGCCAGGAGGACCGCGACGACGCCGGTCACCAGGGCACCGACCACCGGAATGAACGAGCCGAGGAAGACCAGCACGCCCAGCGGGAGGGCGAGCGGAACGCCGATGATGGCGGCGCCTACGCCGATGCCGAGGGCGTCGACGGCGGCCACGAACATCTGGATCCGGGCATAACTGACCATGGAGGCCCAGCCCTTGCGGCCCGCCCCGAAGGTGGCGGCCCGGGCCGTGCGGGGAAGCATCCGGACCAGGAAGGCCCAGATCCGGTCACCTTCCAGGAGGAAGAAGATCAGGATGAACAGCGAGAGCAGCATTCCCGCGGCGAAGTGGCCTGCGGTGCTGCCGAAGGACAGGGCACCGCTGAGGATGCTGCTGCTGTTGTTCTGCAGCGCGTCCGTGACTTCCTTGACGTACTGGTCGATCTGCGCGGCGGTCAGGTGGAGGGGGCCGGCTGAAAGCCAGTCCTGGACCTGGCGCACGCCTTCAAGCGCCTGCGAATAGAGCTCGCCGAAGCCCACGGCAAGCTGCCTGCCGACCAGTGCCAGCGCCCCGACAATGACGCCGACGAAGCCCAGGACAGTCGCGGCGACGGCGAGCCCGGCGGGAAGTCCGCGCCGCTTGAGCCAGGCGGTGACGGGGCTGAGGAGCCCGGCGAGGAGGGCAGCCACCATGATGGGGATGATCAGCAGGGTGATGTGGCTGAGCAGCCACACCAGAATCCCTGCCATCAGGAGGATCAGCCCCAGCCGCCACGACCAGGAGGCGGCGATGCGGATCCCGTAGGGAATGTCCTTGTCCAGTTCGCGGTCGGTCAGGACACGCAAGGGTGCAGCCGCAGCGGGTGCCGGCGCGGGGACCGGGCGGGCCAGGGTGACGTCATCCTCGTTTGGCTTCATATCCCAATACTTCCCCAGCCGCCGCCCAATGGGAAACTACCCCGCCGCCGTGCCGGGCCGGTAATCGATGCCCCATTCCATGCTGAAGGACCCGCCGGGAGCCAGCCACCGCAGGCCGTCGCCCGAGTTGAACGCATTCGCCGGCCCGGTCATGGGCTCCACGGCCACGGCGCGGTGCCGGCCCGGGTATACCGTGCTGACGTAGACGTGGACATAGCGGCAGTTTTCGTCCTGCCACAGCGACACCGCACTGCCGTCGGCCGCAGCGAGGGTGTGCCTGGCCCTGCCGCCGTCGAATTGCAGATCCGTCAGGGCGACGTCCACCGCGAGGCCGGCGATGTGTTGGCCGGAACGGAAATCGGTGTCCCCGTCAACCGGTGCCGGGCTGCGCGGAATCAGCCGCTCGTCCGTCACCAGCCTGGTGCCGGCTGCCACCGTCAGCTGCAGGTCCTCCACCGCGGCATCCCCCACCCTGAGGTAAGGGTGCGCACCCAGGACGAACGGCGCCGGCGCCGTTCCGTCATTGCTCAGGGTCTGGCGGACTTCCAGCCCCAGGTCTCCGGACAGCCGGTATTCCACCCGGTGCCGGACCAGGAACGGATAGCCGTGCTGCGGAAAAACTGTGGCCTCCAGCGCCACGGAATGCTCCGACTGCCCCACCAGTGCATAGCCGGTGTTCCGGAGCAGTCCATGGCTTGCGTTGTTGCGGGACACCTCGGTGATGTCGAGCTGCTGCTTCCTGCCGTCGAGGAACCACACCCCGTCCTCCACCCTGTTGGCCCAGGGCGCCAGCGTTATTCCGGCACCACCGGGGGCAATCTCGTCATCACCATAGGTCTCAGTCAGCAGGACGCCGCCCCGGCTGAAGGAGCGGAGGCCGGCGGCGAGTTCGGTGACCACCGCCACGGCGTCGCCGCGGCGAAGCTCGTATTGCCGGCCGGTGGCGCAGGCGCGGGCGGTTTCAGGTGCGGGGATTTCCTGTTCGGAAGAGGCTGTCATGGGCTTTACCGTACAACGGGCAGCCCTTCGGCTCCATCAGGGCTCCTGTTACTTTTTGTTGTTAACTATTCATTCTTGATCGTTTATGGCAAACTTTTGATATGACAGGGATTACCAGTACCAAGCTCTCGGACGGCCGGGAGCTGATCTACTTCGACGATGCAGGCACCCGCACGTCGAGGGAAGACCACCTCACAACCGACCACCGCGGGCTGCCCCCGCGCGGGGAACCCGGCGAGGTACGCTTCGACGCGCTGACCGGCGAATGGGTGGCGGTTGCCGCCCACCGCCAGGCGCGCACCCACCTGCCGCCGGCAGACCAGTGTCCTATCTGTCCCACCACCCCCGGCAACGCCACGGAGATCCCGGCAGCCGATTACGACGTCGTGGTCTTCGAAAACCGTTTCCCCTCCCTGGGCCCGGCACTCGGGCCGGTGCCCGAAGACGCCGCCTGGGGAACGAAAGGCCCTGCCTACGGCCGCTGTGAAGTGGTGTCATTCACGCCCGAGCACACCGGATCCTTCAGCGGCCTGAGCCCGGCACGGTCGCGGACGGTCATCGAAGCCTGGTCCCACCGCACCGCTGCCCTCAGCGCCATGTCCGGCATCAAGCAGGTTTTCCCGTTCGAGAACCGGGGCGCGGACATCGGGGTAACGCTGCACCACCCGCATGGCCAGATCTACGCCTACCCCTATGTCACGCCCCGGGCCGGCGTCCTCGGCGCTGCCGCCCGCAAGTACTACGACGCAAAGGACGGCAGGGACACGTTGACCGGTTCGCTGCTGCGCGCCGAACGGGAGGACGGCAGCAGGATGGTCCTGGAAGGAACGCATTTCAGCGCCTACGTTCCCTTCGCAGCGCGGTGGCCCCTGGAGATCCATCTGGTCCCCCACCGGCAGGTACCGGACCTGGCAGCACTGGGCGGAGAGGAAAAGGACGAGCTGGCGGAGGTCTACCTGGACCTGCTGAAGCGGGTGGATGCCCTCTACCCCACGCCCACGCCCTACATTTCCGCGTGGCACCAGGCGCCGCTGGACGACGTGCTGCGGCCCGCGGGCTACCTCCACCTCCAGCTGACCTCGCCCCGCCGGGCGGCCGATAAGCTGAAGTACCTGGCAGGATCGGAGGCGGCCATGGGCGCCTTCATCAACGACACCACCCCCGAAGATGTGGCGGAACGGCTGCGTACGGTTGCCCTGCCGCCGTCGGCCCATGCCGCCTCCCTGGCGGCCGCCCCGGAAGGAGCCTCCGCGTGAGCGTTCAGGATCATGGCACCACGGCAACGTCCACCGGGAAGGATCTCAGCGCCCGTTTCGAGCAGGAGTTCGGCAACGCCCCGGACGGCGTGTGGCAGGCGCCAGGCCGGGTGAACCTGATCGGAGAACACACCGACTACAACGAAGGCTTCGTGCTGCCGTTCGCCATCGACCGCACCGCGCGGGTGGCTGTGGGCGTCCGCGGGGACAGCACCGTGCGGCTCCTGTCCACCTATGGCGACCAAGGCGTGGTCACAACATCCCTGGAGTCCGTGCAACCCGGAACGGCCAAGGGCTGGACCAAGTACCCACTCGGCGTGATGTGGGCCCTGCGGGAACGGGGCATCGATGTCCCGGGCATCGATCTGCTGCTGGATTCCAACGTTCCGCTGGGAGCCGGCCTGTCGTCGTCGCACGCCATCGAATGCGCCGTCATCACCGCTCTCAACGAGCTCACGGGGGCCGGCCTGGAGGCCCAGGACATGGTGCTGGCAACCCAGCGGGCGGAAAACGACTTTGTGGGCGCTCCCACGGGGATCATGGACCAGTCCGCCTCCCTGCGTGGCGCAAAGGGCCACGCCGTCTTCCTGGACTGCAGGGACCAAACGGCGAGCCTGGTTCCCTTCGAGACCGAACCCGCAGGCCTGGTGCTCCTGGTGATCGACACCAAGGTGTCGCACTCCCATGCGGACGGGGGCTACGCCTCGCGCCGGGCGTCCTGCGAGCTTGGGGCGGAGGTGCTGGGCGTGAAGGCGCTGAGGGACGTGGAGGTGGCCGATCTGGCGGAGGCCAGCGGCCTGCTGGACGAGGTCACCTTCCGCCGGGTGCGCCACGTGGTGACCGAGAACGACAGGGTGCTCCAGGCGGTCGAGCTCCTGGCCGGGCCCGGCCCGGGCGCCATTGGGCCCCTGCTGGACGCCAGCCACGCCTCAATGCGGGACGATTTCGAGATCTCCTGCCCGGAGCTGGATCTCGCCGTCGATACCTCGCGCGCCCATGGCGCCATCGGCGCCCGGATGACCGGCGGCGGGTTTGGCGGGGCGGCGATTTCACTGACACCTGTCGCTGCCGAGCAGGAGGTACGTGACGCCGTCGCCAAGGCCTTTGCCAGGGCCGGCTTCACCGCGCCGGACATCTTCACCGTCTCCCCTGCCGCCGGCGCCATGCGCCTCGCGTAGGTTGCTCCCATAAACGACAGTGGGCCCCACCA
>NZ_JWTB01000033.1 GCF_000813845.1 Pseudarthrobacter phenanthrenivorans | reverse complement strand
CCGGCGCCCGGCTGCTAGAGCTCTCCGATTCCGTAAACCAAGTCCGCGCGGCCTTCTGCCAGCCGGTAGGAAAGGCCGACGACGGCGGTGCGGCCGCCCTCGATTGCGTCGGAAATCACACGCGAGCTGTCGGCGAGGCGCTGCGACGTCTGCTTGACGTGCTCCACCACCATGTCATTGACCTCGGGCTGGTCATTGCGCAGGGACGTCAGGACGGAGGGCGTGATGCGTTCCACGAGGTCGCGGATGAAGCCCGCCGGCATTTCGCCGGTCTCCACGGCGTCCTTGGTGGCAGTCACGGCGCCGCAGCTGTCGTGCCCAAGAATGACGATCAGCGGCACGTTCAGCACACCGACGCTGTATTCAAGGGAACCCAGGACGGCGTCATCGATCACCTGGCCGGCGGTGCGGACCACGAAGACGTCGCCCAGGCCGACGTCGAAGATGATTTCCGCGGCGAGCCGGGAGTCGGAGCAGCCGAAGATCACCGCGAAGGGGCTCTGCGTCTCCACCAGTGATGAGCGGCGCGAAGCATTCTGGTTCGGATGGGAGGACTCGCCGTTTACGAAACGTTCGTTGCCTTCGCGCAGGCGGCGCCAGGCCAGTGCAGGGGTCAGGTTAGTCGTCACGGCCCCACCTTACGGCGTGGGGGCCGCCGAGGGTGAAACTGTGACGGCCGGGTTGCTGTCGAGGGAGCTGACGACGGCGGCAGCGAGTGCCGCGAATTCGTCCAGTTGTGCCGCGCCGGAGAGGATGACGGTGCTGCCGCGGTAGTTCAGCACCATCGACTTTTCACCCTTGCCGGTGTCCCGCAGTTCCCATTCCTGGCCGCCGGCATTCCGGGACCCGGTGACAGGGGCGTTCTTCGTCTGCTGGAGGAGCCAGGTGGGGTTGGCGCTCCTGGTCTGCACCAGGGCGATGAAGGATGTCTTGGGGGTGAGGTAGCCGACCTCCCAGGTGGGGACGCCGTTGCCGGTGCCTGCCTCCCAGCGGGCATAGTTGGCGCGGAAGGCGTTGCCGGTGTCCGGCGCGACGGGTGTGAATCCGGCCACATCCGCCGCGTTCCTGGCCACCGATGCAACGTCGATGTCCGGCCGGTACCCCTCGGTCTTGGGCTGCGGATTCATGAGCACGACGGGCAGGAACGCCGCAATGCTGAGCACCAGGGCAATGATCATGCCGATCACCGAGGCGTTGGCGCGCTTGGCGGCGGCCGCCGGAATGACGGGCTTAACCGGGGCGTCCGCACTGCTGCCGCTAGCGCCGGTGCGCCCTTCGGGCTTGGCCTGGCCGGAGCTTGGACTGGTGGCTTCCTGCATGTCATTCACCCCTCTATAGTCGCCCATCCCGGAGCCTCACTTCCATTCGGGCCCTGGCGGGGACGCCCGTACGCCGGCGGGGTACATTGCGGGGCCGCGTCACGGGCCGCCGCCGGCGCGGCGCCGCGACTATGATCGGTAGCAGAGGAATCACCGTTCTGCTGCACCGGCAGGCGGGTTCAATGATCGCCACTCGAAGAAGAGGTTCACGTGTCACCAGCGTCCATGACCCAGAAGTACTCCACGATTTCACCGTCCCTTGCGGTGGGCCACGACGAGCCGGACCGCAACCTCGCCCTCGAGCTTGTCCGCGTCACGGAGGCCGCGGCCATCGCCGGTGGCCACTGGGTGGGCTTCGGCGACAAGAACACTGCGGACGGCGCCGCCGTCGACGCCATGCGTTCTTTCCTGCAGACCGTCCACTTCAACGGCGTCGTGGTGATCGGCGAAGGCGAAAAGGACGAAGCCCCCATGCTGTTCAACGGTGAGCGCGTTGGCGACGGCACCGGCCCCGAGGTGGACGTGGCCGTCGACCCCATCGACGGAACCCGGTTGACCGCCCTGGGCATCAACAACGCCCTGGCCGTCCTGGCCGTTGCCGAGCGCGGCTCCATGTTCGATCCCTCTGCCGTGTTCTACATGGAAAAGCTGGTGACCGGCCCGGAGGCCGCGGACATGGTTGACCTGCGCCTGCCGGTCAAGCAGAACCTGCACCTGATTGCCAAGGCCAAGGGCGTCAAGGTCAACCAGCTCAATGTGATGATCCTCGACCGTGACCGCCACCGCCCGCTGGTGGAGGAGATCCGTGAAGCCGGCGCGCGCACCAAGTTCATCATGGACGGCGACGTTGCCGGCGCCATCGCCGCCGCCCGCTCGGGCACCGGTGTGGACGCCCTCATGGGCATCGGCGGCACCCCGGAAGGCATCGTGGCGGCCTGCGCCATCAAGTCCCTGGGCGGCGTCATCCAGGGCCGCCTCTGGCCCACCAGCGACGAGGAGAAGCAGAAGGCCCTCGACGCCGGCCACGACCTCGAGCGGGTGCTTTCCACCAACGACCTGGTCTCCAGCGACAACTGCTACTTCGCCGCCACCGGCATCACCGACGGCGACCTCCTCAAGGGCGTGCGCTACTCCAAGGACAAGGTGCTCACCCAGTCCATCGTGATGCGCTCCAAGTCGGGCACCATCCGTTTCGTTGACGGCGAGCACCGCGCCGACAAGTGGGAAGGTTACGCCCGCAAGAGCTGACCTGCCCCCAGTGGCTGGCACTGAAGCCCCGGGAGCGCCGAGCGCGTTCCCGGGGCTTCGGCGTTAATGCGTTGGTATAGGGTTTAAGCCATGATTCCTGCCGTTGTTCCCTGCACTGACCGAGCCCTTTGGGACGAAAACGTCGACAAGTTCCAGGGGCATCCGCAACAGCTCTGGGGCTGGGGCGAAACCAAGGCAATGCACGGCTGGTCGGTGGACAGGGTCCTGGTGAAGGCCGGGGACCGGACCATCGGTGCTGCCCAGCTGCTGGTCCGGAAGCTTCCCGCTCCTTTCCGCGCCCTGGTCTACATTCCGCGTGGTCCCATGTGCGCCGTGGAGAATACGCAGGAAGTGCTCAACCGGCTCGCTGAGCACGCGGCCCTCCGCCACCGGGGCGTGGCCCTCAGCATCGAACCGGACTGGGACCGGAATTCCCCCTATGCCGGCGCCGTCGCCGCAGCGGGCTTCCGGGAATCCACCAACACCGTACTCATCCCGCGCACCCTCATCCTTGACCTGACCCGGTCCGATGACGAACTGATGGCGGAAATGTCCAAGTCCACGCGGGCGAACATCCGCAAGGCCATGCGCAGCGACGTGGAATTCCGGAAGGTCAAGAACGAATCCGAACTGGAACAGGTGCTGGCCATCTACCGCCAGACGGCGGAGCGGGCGGGCTTTGGTATCCACGAGGACCAGTATTACCGGGACATTTTCCGGAACCTCGGTGACGCCTCCCCGATCATTGGGGCGTTCGACGGCGAGCAGCTGCTGGCGTTCACCTGGCTGTCGCGCAGCGGAACCACGGCGTTCGAGCTGTACGGCGGGGTGTCCGCCGAGGGGCAAAAGCAGCGCGTGAACTACGGCGTGAAATGGGCCGCACTGACGTCCATGCGCGAGGACGGCTGCAGCCGGTACGACTTCAACGGCCTGCTCAACGATGGCATCTCCGATTTCAAGAAGCAGTTCGCCAAGCACGAGGACATGCTGCTGGGCACATGGGAGAAGCCGCTCTCGCCGTTCTACCCCGCGTACGCCAAGGCCATGCCGCTGGCCCGCCGGGGTCTCCAGCAGGCACGCCAGCTGCTGAAGGGCGCTGCCGGGCGGGTGCGCCCACTGGTCCGGAAACTGCGTCCGGCAAACTGACCGGGCTCAACACGCAAGGGCGACGGCGGCACTCCGGGAAGTGCCGCCGTCGCCCTTCTTCTTGTGGTTGCGTTAGAGGCCCGTGGTGACGGCGAAGGCCAGCGCCGGTTCCGTGCTGCCGGCCGCCCGGTGGACGTTGACGGGAGCTTCGGCGGCCGGGATGAAGGCACTGCCGCCCCGGGACAGTGCCAGGTCGCCCTTGGGGGAGTCCAGGTACACGTCTCCGGCTACGACGATGACCACCGCCGCTCCGGCCTGGGCGAGCGGAACCGGTCCGGCATCGGGACCAAGCTCGATGCGCTGCAGCTGGAACTCACGGAACGGCGGACGGAAGAGTTCCTGGTCCATTCCTGTCGTATCGGCGGCCAGCATGGGAACGGCCACGGGATGGAAGTCGATGGTGCGCAGCAGTTCCGGGACATCCACATGCTTGGGTGTCAGGCCGCCGCGCAGCACGTTGTCCGATGACGCCATGACCTCAACGCCCAGCCCGTGCAGGTAGGCGTGCACGTTGCCGGCAGGAAGATAAACGGCTTCACCGGGCTTCAATGAAATGCGGTTCAACAGCAGGGAAATCAGGACGCCGGGATCGCCGGGGTACTTCTCGTTGAGACTGATGGCCGTGCCCAGCTCGGCCTGGTAGGGCTCCAGCGGTGTCTTCAGCAGGGCTGCCACCACCAGTGCCGTTTCCTCTGCCACGCCCTGGCCGCCCGTGATCAGGCGCTCGAAGGCCCGGCGGAGTCCGGCCCCTTCATCCTCGGCGGCCAAGTCCTCAAGGAGTGCCTGGACCAGCCGCGGCTGCCCGTCTTCGGGGAAGGCGTGCGCGACGTGCTCCAGGATGGTCCGGGTTTCTGCCGCCGGCCTGAATCCGCACAGCGCCTCGAAGGGCGTGAGCGCGAAGATCATCTCAGGCTTGTGGTTGTCGTCCTTGTAGTTCCGGCTGGGGGAGTGCGGGTCCACGCCGGCCTGGTCTTCCCGGGCAAAACCCTCGCGTGCCTGTTCCAGGCTTGGGTGGACCTGGAGCGAAAGAGGCTGTGCGGCCGCAAGGATCTTGGCAAGGAACGGCAGCCGGGGCCCGAAGGCGGCCACGGACTCCGCGCCCAGGAAGTGCTCCGGGTCGGAGGAAATCAGGGCGTCCAGCGGCTGCCTGCTCCCATCCTCCGGCAGGTGCGCCACCGACGGCGAGTCGGGGTGGGCGCCAATCCAGAGCTCGGCTTCCGGATGCCCCGACTCGTCGCGCCCCAGCAGCGAGGCGATCGCCGTCGTCGAACCCCAGGCATAGTCCCGAAGGACGTTGTCAATCTCGTACAAAACTCTTCCGTTCCTTGATGGATGGGCGCAGGTGGGTGGGCGCCGACGGATAGCGGCCGGCTGCTAGAGCGGGGCGCACTGTCCGTTGGTGGCCACGAGCTGGCGGATGGCCTCTTCATCGCCGGCAAGCTTGAGCTGGGTGAGCATCTCTTCGGTGATCGGCTCGCCGTCAGGCGTGGTGGTCACGGGCGTGAAGTCCGACGGCGACGGTTGCTTGGCTGCCGTGACCGTTCCGGGCAGCGTGGCAGGCAGGGCCGCTGCCGCCTGGATGTGTCCGGTGCCGGCGGCCGGTACGGCCATCACATCGTCGGATACGCCGGCCGACTGGGAGCCCTTGGCGGACGCCGAGGCCAGGAGCTGGTCCACTTTGTCGTGGATCTGGTCGAAATCGGGGTTGGTGGAGAACGACGGGTCAAAGTCCGGCGGCCCGATGGTGAGCCGCTTGACGTCCTTGCCCCGCGCCTTGATCGCCAGGTCAAGGAAGCTGCCGAGCTGGGCCGAGGAAATGTTGGACTCCACCACTTTGGTGCCGGCGTTGGCGATGTCCTCGAACTTCGACAGCAGGGTGGCCGGGTCAAGCTGCTTCAGCATGGCCTGCTGGACGCACTGCTGGCGCTGGATGCGTGAGTAGTCGTCCACATACTCGCGGGACCGCCCGTACCAGAGGGCCTGGGCGCCGTTGAGCGTCTGGTCACCGGCGGGGATCCAGCCCAGGGGCATGCCGTGGGTCTTGGTGGCTTCATCGAAATAGCCGCTCATGGGGACCCAGCCGCCGGCCTTGATCCGGATGCCTCCCATCGCGTCGATCAGCGTTGAGAAGCCCTGCATGTCAACCAGCACATAAGCCTGGATCTGCATGCCCAGGGTCCCGGAAACGGCTTCCATCGTGGCCTGGGCGCCGGGATCGTCCACGCCCGGGTAGAGGTCGGCGTGCTCGTTGGTGACCTCGGTGTTGATCGCATTGATCAGGCATTCGTCGCCGCAGTTGTAGCCGTCGGGGTAGAGGGCGCGCATGGGCGAGTTCTCGCTGAACTGGGCATTCTGGAAGTTCCGGGGGACGGAAATAATGGCCGTCTGCCCGGTCTCGGCGTCCACGCTCAGGACCGAGAGGCTGTCAGGGCGGCGGCCGGTACGGTCATCGCCGGCGTCGCCGCCCATCATCAGGAAGTTGTAACGCCCGTCGACGGGTTTCAAGGCAGGGCCCGAACCGAAGATGCTGCCGATGGCGTTGCGGCCCACGTTGAGCAGATAGGCCGAATAGCCCACGGAGCCGCTGCCCAGGACCAGAGCCAGCACCAGGGCAATTCCGACGCCGGGCCGGGCCTTTGGCGCCAGCAGCACGGGGCGGATGAGCCGGAGGGTATTGAGGAACAGGAAGGCCCAACCGAGGGCCAGGGCAGCCAGCAGGACCACCAGGACCAGGGACGTGACCGGGTTGGTAATGATGCTGATGGCCAGGCTTCGGTCGACCAGCAGGAGAACCCCGGCCAGGAGGAGGACGGCCCACGCGCACAGTGTGACGCGGAGTGCCGCACGTCCCAGTTTCCGGTCGCCTGCCACCAATTGCGCGCTGCCGGGCACCAGCAGCGTCAGGAGGACCAGGACGAACGCCCGCTTGGTGCGGACCGCGGAGGAAGCGCTGACCGGATAACGGACCGGGTCCGTCATGGACGGACCGGAGCCGGTGTTCAGGACGCTGCTGCTGCTGGCCATGTCCGCCGCCCTAACGGCTGCCCCGAAGTGCGCTGGAGCCGCCGGGGAAGACTTCACTGACTTTCTGCCGCAGGTTTGCGCCCTTGCGGGAGGCGACGGCGTTAAGGTCGGCGGCGAAATCCAGGAGGTCCCGGCGGAGGGACGCAGCCAGTTCGTCCGTTCCGGACGCGAGCATCCGCACGGCCAGGAGACCTGCGTTGCGGGCGCCCGCAATCGAGACCGTCGCCACGGGGACGCCCGCCGGCATCTGGACGATGGACAGCAGGGAATCCATCCCGTCCAGGGTCTTCAAGGGGACGGGAACCCCGATCACGGGCAGCGGTGTGACACTGGCGAGCATGCCGGGAAGGTGGGCAGCGCCGCCGGCGCCGGCGATGATGACGCGGAGGCCGCGTTCATGGGCGGTCTGGCCGTACCGGATCATCTCGGTGGGCATCCGGTGGGCAGAGACCACATCCGCTTCGAAGGGGACACCAAACTCGGCAAGGGCGTCAGCCGCGGCCTCCATGACAGGCCAGTCCGAATCTGAACCCATGACCAGCCCCACCAGGGGGCCGGCGCCGGAACCGGCGGCTGGGGTGGCTTCGGCGCTCATGCGTTCTCCTCAAAGATTACGGATGCTTCTTCGGTGCCGACCCGGCCGTCGCGGATGATTCCCGCCACGGCGGCGGCGCGGCGGCGGACCGACTCAACTTCCGCGGTGGATGCGCCCACCAGGTTGACATGGCCGATCTTACGTCCGGGCCGGACGGATTTGCCGTAGCAGTGGACTTTGGCAGCCGGTTCGGCCGCCAGCGCCATGGGGTAGGCGGAGTAGAGGTCCTGGTTTCCGCCGCCCAGGAAGTTCTTCATGACCGTTACCGGTGCCAGTGCGTCGGTGGCGCCCAGGGGCAGGTTCAGGACAGCGCGGAGGTGCTGCTCGAACTGGCTGGTGATGGAGCCGTCCTGGGTCCAGTGGCCCGTGTTGTGCGGCCGCATGGCCAGTTCATTGATGAGGAACCCTGCTCCGGTGCCCGGAGTTTCGAAGAGTTCAACGGCCAGGACGCCGGTTACGTCCAGTTCGGCCGCGATGCGCAAGGCGGCGTCCTCCGCGGCGGCGGCGACCTCCAGCGGGATGTCGAGTGCCGGCGCAATCACCTCGTCGCAGACACCATCCACCTGGATGGTGTGCACGACCGGCCAGGCCCGGGCCTCGCCGTCGGGGGTCCGCGCCACGAGCGCGGAGAGTTCACGGGTGAATTCGACCTTCGCCTCGGCAAGGAGGGGACTCATGGCGGCGAACCAGTCAGCGGCCTCGGCGGCTTCCTCCGGCGAGGCCACGATCCTGACACCCTTGCCGTCGTATCCGCCGCGGGGGGTCTTCAAGACCACAGGCCAGCCGGTTTCCTCGCCGAACCGGACCAGCGCGTCCACGTCCGCCACGGACGCCCAGGCGGGGTTCGGGAGTTCCAGGCGGTCGATGGCGGCACGCATGACCAGTTTGTCCTGGGCGTGTACCAGGGCATCGGGACCTGGCTGCACATTGACCCCGGCCTCCTGGAGGGCACGCAAATGGGAGGTCGGCACATGCTCATGGTCGAACGTCATCACGTCCAGCCCCTGGGAAAAGTCCAGGAGCGTCTGGAGGTCCTTATAGTCACCCACCGGCGTGGCGGGCACCGCTGAGACCGCTGAGACGTCCTCACCCTCGGCGAGGACACGGAGTTCAAAGCCAAGTGCTGTAGCGGCAGGGGCCATCATTCGCGCGAGCTGGCCGCCGCCAACCACGCCTATCACTGGAAAAGTCACATCTGCCAGCCTACCGAAGACGGGCGCGATCCCGCTTTTATGGCCCGGCGGGCGCGGGGGATTTCCCTTGGAGGTGGCATTGGCCACCTGCTGTCCGGGGCATACTCCAAGCTTTGGGGGCTAAAATGGACCCTTGGCCGAGTGGCCCACAGTTCGGACGGCCATGGAGGGTCATGTTTAGCGCACTTGCAGATCGTATCCGGGGGCTCGCCTCACTCTTTTGGCGCGAGGTGGCCAAGTTTGGTGCGGTTGGCGGTGTGGCGTTCGTCATCGACAACGGCCTGACCTATTACCTGATGCACGGCCCCATGTCCGACAGCGAGGCGAAGGCCCGGTTCGTCGGTGCCACGGTAGCCACCGTCTTCTCGTGGATTGCGAACCGTTTCTGGACCTTCCGCCACCGGCGCCAGGCCAACGTGCTCCGCGAGTTTGTCATGTTCGTCATCATCAACGGCATTGGCATCGGCATTTCCACCGGGTTCACGGCGCTGGCCAAATACGGGCTGGGTATCGACGACAAGAACCTGCTGTTCCTCGCCGGGGTCGCCGGCATCCTGGTGGCCACCGTCGTCCGCTTCTTCGCGTACCGCTTCCTGGTGTTCAACCAGGAACTGGACCAGGAGCCGGAGTTCTCCCACGACCACGAGATCCTCGAAGCGCATCCCCACAAGGAACACGCACAGGCAGCCGAACGCCCGGCTTCCGCGCCCGCCGAGGGCGGCCCCAAGGCCTAGGACACCGCCTGCCCGGGCCTTCCACCGGCAAGACGGGGCTCGCCGCCCGGCAACCGGCAAGGCGTGGCTCGCCGCACCATTCTGGAGGCATTCCGCCGCGGAGCGCGGTCCGTTTGTCCCGGGCTACCCGCCGTGGATGCGCTCGGCCGCCAGGAGCTTGTCCGTGAGTGCCACGTCCGGGTGCGTCAGCACCACCGACCCGCCCTGCTGCCACGCTCCCAGGGCATTGGCCAGGGCCGATTCCAGGCCGTCAGCGGCGGGTACATGCAGCCTGGTGCCTTCACTGTGCGGCTGGGCAAAATCCGTGATCAGCTCCCGGTGGAGGATTGTGCGCCCGTCACCGGTGTGGACGGCGGCCGCCGACGGATCGGGGTCCGAATGCGCCATGAAGACGTCCCCGTGGGAGCGCACCTCAGCGGCGTAGTCCAGGCACCCGCCGGGAAGGTCCCCTGGCCAGCGCATGGCGAGGGCGGGAAGCGCTACCGCAACGACGGCGTCGTACTGCTCCCTTGCCCCGGCCGGGTCGTCCGTGGCAAGGAAGTCCGCCGGGCCGCCGTCGAGGACAGCCTCCAGTCCCAACTGCCACCCGGCCAGCGCCCAGACCATGGCTTTCCAATGGGCCGGCAGCGCCAGCCGCAGCCGCATGCCGGGCTCGGCGTCCAGTTCGTCCTGGAGCAGGTTGCTGGTTTTCGCCACCCAGTTGTCCAACACCCGGCCGGACAGTTCCACCCGTTCCCCGTCCGGTCCGTACCACGTCAGTCGCGGCGCAGTGGAATTGCCGGATCGCAGGCTGCCCATGAGGTCGATTACGGGGATAGTCGTCATGGCTTCATCCTGCCACTCGGGAAACCCGGGGTCATCCGCCTCCGCGTCACGCATCCGACCAACAGCGCCAATGTGATGTTAATCACTGGCTTTGCTAAGCGTGCTTGCTATTTGCGCCCCGGGCGGGTATTTTTCGCGCCAGTACGGACATCTGTCCGCCCATTCCTTCCCGAAAGGCGGTGTTGAGGCACCGGCGCAAGCGGGCCGGGCCAAAATCCCGGGCGTGGCGTGCGCAAATTTCTTCGCTGCGACTGTCTATTATCCCGGCAACGGCTTGACTCACCCTAGTTACACACGTGTAATTAGGTATCTAAAGCAATTGCGTAAATACCGGCACACAACCGAGTGTCCACGTATCCAGGCAGTGGCTGAAACATCAGGAGGGTCGCCGTGGGGCAAGCAGAGCGTATCCAGGAAGATGCCGTCGTAGCCGGCCAGGCAACGGCAAAGTACCGTGCGCGGGGGGTGCCAAGTGATTGGTACGTGGATCCCGCCGATCCTGATGCTGCAGAGCGGTATAACAGGAATTCCGCCAGCGTCCTGGAGGACCAGGCCACGGCGTTCCTTGCAGCGCACGAAGCGCTCCTTGACGGCGGCGCGGAACCCGAAGACGATCTTGATCCTCCAATGGAGCTCGCCGCAGCCGGGACCCCCCAGCCGGTGTGGATTGGGTTGCCGCTGCAGCAGGACTTCGACGACGAAGGTGAGCTGGGCTGGCAGACTGACGCTCTGTGCGCACAGACCGATCCGGAAGCCTTCTTCCCCGAAAAGGGCGGCTCCACCCGCGATGCCAAAAAGGTGTGCGGCGCCTGCAACGTCAGGTCGCAGTGCCTGGAGTACGCGCTGGCCAATGACGAGCGGTTTGGCATCTGGGGAGGCCTGTCCGAGCGTGAGCGCCGGCGGCTAAGGAAGCGAGCAATCTAATTCTTCAGGATGTCCATGTCACTGCCGTTGTGGTCGCCCACAACGGCAGTGCCTATCTGCCCAGAACCCTTTCAGCCCTGGCGGCCCAGACCCGGCCGGTCGACCGCGCCATCGGCGTGGACACCGGATCCGCCGACGACTCCTACGGCGTCCTCACCCAGGCCCTGGGTGAGGAAGGGGTCGTCAGCCATCCCCGGGGCAAAGGCGGCATGGGTTCCGCCGTCTCTGCTGCGCTGGCATCGCTGTCCCCGTTCAACGGAAACACGGAGGAAGGCAGGACCGAATGGATCTGGCTCCTGCACGATGACGCTGCACCAGCGCCGGAAGCACTCGCTGAACTGCTCGGGGCGGTGGAACGTGCCCCGTCCGTCACTGTTGCCGGCTGCAAGCAACTGGATTGGCATTCGCCGCGGCGGCTGCTGGACGTAGGCCTTTCCACCAGCAGGTGGGCCGAGCGCCTCACGCTCATCGACGCCGACGAAATGGACCAGGGCCAGTACGACGGCCGCACCGACACCTTTGCCGTGAACTCCGCAGGCATGCTGGTGCGCCGCGACGTCTGGGAGGGGCTGGGCGGTTTCGACCCAGCCCTGCCGGGCAGCGGCGACGACGTTGATTTTTGCTGGCGCAACCGCCTCGCCGGCCACCGCGTCGTGGTGGTTCCGGCAGCCCGGATGTTCCACGTTGCGCACCGCCCGCAGGCGCTCGGAAATCCCTCCGCTGCACGCAAGGCCCAGGTCCACCTGCGCCTGAAGCACAGCCCGCTGTGGATGGTGCCCGTACACGCGGTCGGTGCCTTGCTGGGAAGCATTTTCAAGCTGGTCCTGAGCATCGTGGTCAAGGATCCCGGCCATGGCATCTCCCAGCTCCTCGCCACCTGCGCGGCCCTGGGCCGGCCGGGCGCCGTTGCGAAGGCACGGCGGGCCGCAAAGCGTACACGGCGCATCCGGCGCTCAGTCATCCGCAAACTCCAGACGCCTCGCCGGGAAGTGTGGAGCCATCGCAGGTCCTTGATGGAGGCGTTGGGATCGGACGGCTCCGCGGCCGACCACCTGGTGCAGGACCCGCTGGCGCACCAGCCCACCGGTGATGCCGCAGACGATTTTGCCGCCCTCGCCACGAGTAAGCGCGGCTGGGTGGGCAACGGCGCACTGGCCGCCGTCATCATCGCCTCGGTGGCATCGCTCCTTGCCCTGACAGGACTGTTCCGTGCTGCCGCCGTAACCGGGGGAGCCCTGATTCCCGTCTCCGCCGGCCTGGGGGACATCTGGCACAACGCGTCCAGCTGGTGGGTCAGCCTGGGTGCAGGCCTTCCCGGCCACGGCGACCCCTTTGACTATGTCATCTGGATCATCGGCGTGTTGGGGGCAGGCGACGCCAACCCAGCCATGGCGTGGCTGCTGCTCCTTGGCGCCCCGCTGGCCGGACTCACAGCCTGGTTCGCAGCCGGCGGAGTGACGGTACGCCGCCGCCTCCGCTTCGTCGCCGCCGTGACGTGGGCTGCCGCACCGGCGCTCCAGGCTGCCCTCAACCAGGGACGGGCGGGCGCGCTGATCGCGCACATCATGCTGCCGCTGGTCGTCCTGGGCCTGCTGCGGGCAACCGGATCGGCCGTCGGCCATGGCCGCTTCAACGCCGCATCCGCTCCTGAGCTCCGGCCCGGCGAACAGCCCCCGGCCAAAGCGGGCATCAACGGCGTGCCCTCATGGACGGCTGCAGCGGCCGCCGGCTTGGCGCTGGCGGTCACCACGGCAGCGGCACCATCCCTGCTGGTCCCGGCTACCGTGGTGATCGTGCTCTGTGGCATCCTGCTGGGCCGGCGCGGCCGGACAGTGTGGTGGGCGCTGTTGCCCAGTGCAGCCTTGTTCATTCCCTTCGCCTTGTCCACCCTGGACCGGCCACGCGCCCTCCTGGCCGATCCCGGACTGCCCCTCGCCTTTGACGCGGCCCCGCTCTGGCAGCAGCTCCTGGGCCAGCCGCTTGCCTTCGACCCCGCACGGCGCCTCCGCGGGCTCGCCCTGTTCGCAGACGGCTCCGTCCCCTGGGGCCTGTTGCTGGCACTGCTCATCGCCGTGCCAATGCTGTTCCTCGCCATTGTCGGGCTCTTCAGCCCGGGCCGCCGGTCACGGACCGCGAGCTGGTTTTGGCTTGCTGCCGTACTCGCCCTGGCCGCCAGTTGGCTGGCCGGCCACGTGGCCACCGGCCTGAACGCGGGCGTGATGGTGACGCCTTTCACCGGCCCCGCGGTTTCCGCCGCTTCCTTTGCGCTCCTTTCCGCGGCACTCCTTGGGTGTGAACAACTGCTCGCCGCAGCCCAACGGCCAACGGCGAACGGAACCAAACCCAGGACAGCCGCCCGCGCAGCCGTTGCGCTGGGCCTGGTGCTGCTGCTGGCCGGGCCACTGGCTGGAATGGCTGCGTGGTCAGCGCAAAACCTGCTTCGTCCCGCAGCTGCGGCAAATCCCACCGGCACGGCTGTCCGGGAAGCCTCCGCCGCTCCCGGTTCGGCACCTGACGCACCCGGGGGAGCCTTGGGTACTCCGCGGCTGGTGGAAGCCACCGCGGGGCGCTCCCTCCCCGCGACAGCCATCGACCGCGGGACCGGGCCTGAACAGACCCGGACCCTTCTGCTCAGCACCGGCGATGACGGTACCTACAACGCGTCACTGATGCGTGGTTCCGGTACAACGCTGGACAGCCTCTCGGCCATCGCCTCCGCGCGGAACATCATAGGTACGCCGGGCGCGGAGGAGGTGCGTGAGGACGACGACGTCACTGCAGCTGTCCGGCGCGTCGTCGCCACCATGGTTGCGGGCCAGGGCGTTGACCCCCGGGCAGACCTCGAACAGCTGGGTGTCGGATTCGTGGTGCTGCGCTCGGCGGACACCGCCGCCCAACTGACCGCCAGCAGGATGGACGCCGTGCCCGGCCTCGTAGCCGTGGGGCAAACCGATGTCGGGTGGCTGTGGCGTATCAGCCCGCTGAACCAGGCCGTGCTCCAGGCAGCGGAGGTCGCCCACCGTGTGCGCATCGTGGATCCCCGCGGTGCCGCCACGAATCTGGTCGCCTCCGGAACGGTCGACGTCGACGCCGCTGTCCCTGCAGGCCCGGAGGGCAGGCTGGTGGTCCTTGCCGAGCGTGCCGACCCCGGGTGGAGCGCGTGGCTTGACGGCCGAAAGCTGACCGCCACGACGTCCGGCTGGTCCCAGGCCTTTACGCTTCCGGCCTCTGCCGGCCAGCTGACCGTCCGCTACGAAAACCCCTGGACATTCTGGGCGGCTGCCGCCCAGATCACGGTGATAGGCCTGACCGTCATCCTCGCCATCCCCATGCCGGCCCAGCGGCCGCGGACCGGCCTTTCCCGTGACGAGGGCTCCCTGCGTAAGGAACACCAGCATGCATGAGCACACCCCACCGGCCGCTGCCCAAAGTGCGGCCGCTGCGGAATCAACGGGTGCAAACCAGGGCCCGGCTGAAAAGCCGGGCCCTGACTCCAGGAAAGGCAGGGGAAGGAAACCGTCCAGCGGGGGTTCCACCCGCCTGCCGGGCGGCAACACCCGTGCTGCCTCCGTGGCCGGAGTGGCAGCCGGCGTCCTGATCTTCGCGGCAGCGGGAGCGGTAGTGGCCGCAGGGACTGCCGTGCCCGGGCCCGGCTCCAGCCGGGCCGTGCCGGCGGCCCAGGCCGCCGTTCCCGCCGGGGCCAGCGTGGGCGTGTGCCCCGGTCCGGCCCGGCTGCTGGAAGGCACCGACGCCGGCACCGACGCCCAGTTCCGCCCCGAGTCCGCAACGGCAGCAACCAGGGTCAGCGCGGCTGTGCTCAGTGCCGGAGGTGTGCTGCCCGGAAGCCGGCTCGCACGCCTCGACGGAACGGCCGCCGTCGACATTGCCAAAGCTCCCGGCCCAACGCCTGCTGCCGGCACTCCCCAGGAACTCCTTGCCGGGGTGGTGGCCGACCGCACGGTGGACCAGGTTAACGTCCTTCGCGCCGACGCCGTGGCCAACCAGAACGCGTCGGCAGCAGGTGCCATGAAATACACCGCGACCGACGGCGACCTCCAGGGCAGCGCCGCTGCGTCCTGCTCGCAACCCTTGAACGACCAGTGGCTGGCCGGTGCCAGCACCGTGGTTGGCCGCACCTCCGTGCTGGCCCTCACCAACGCCTCCAGCACCCCGGCAACCGTGAGCCTTGAACTGTTCGGTTCAGGCGGCCAGATCCAGGCGCCCGGCAGCCGTGGACTCCTCGTTGCCCCCGGCACCACGCGCAGCGTGGTCCTCGCAGGCCTGGCACCCAACGAGGCACAGCTCAGCGTTCATGTCCGCAGCGCGGGCGGTCCGGTCGCGGCCACCATCCAGCAAAGCGTACTGCGCGGGCTCACACCCGGGGGCGTGGACTTCATCAGCCCAGGCACTGCGCCTGCCCTCCGCCAGGTCATGACCGGCGTGGACATCCAGGACCCCGCCGCGGTTGCTGCCCTGACGGCCCAGGCCGGGTACAAGGACGCCGGGCCTGCCCTGGAGCTGACGGTTCCCGGTGCAGCCGACGCCGTGGTGGAGATCAAACTGTACGGACGCGACGGCCAGCATGCGCTTCCATCCGGCGGCGTGATCACCGCGAAAGCCGGATCGACCACCGAGGTGCCGCTGGCCGGCGTGCCCGCGGGCCAGTACACCGTCGAGGCCTCGTCCGACGTCTCCATCGTCGCCGCCACGCGCATGGGCCGTGGGCTGCAGCCGGGACAGGCGTTGGACGTGGCATGGGCCGCATCCGCGGTCCGGCTCGGGAGCCAGCACGTCATCCCGGTGCCGAAGGGCGGCCTCCGGCAACTGGTGTTCGGGGCGCTGGACGCCAGGGCCACCATCACCTACGCCCCCATCACCGCCGACGGGAAGGTGCGTGCCAACGCCACCGCCGACATTGCCGGCGGGACAACCGCTTCCATTGCCGTCCCGGAACAGGCCGATGGGGCCGACGTTGTGGGGTACGTGGTGTCGGCCTCCGGTGACGCGGCCTACGGGGCGGTGCTGCTGGGGCAGGATGGCCGCAACGACGTCTCAGCCTTGGGCTTCCTGCCGGCTGCTGCGGGCCAGGAGACCGTTCCGGTCAGCCTGGGCTCCTAGCCCAGCCGAAGTCCCGCGACCCCGCCCACGGTACGCCCGCGTCAGTAACGGCGGCGGTAGACCGGGTCCAGCGTCTCAGGTGCCACGCCCAGCATTTCCGCGGTATGTTCGACCACGACGTCGTGGACCAGGTCCTGGAGCTCTTCGACGCTGGAGCAGGCCTGTTCCACCACCCGCCGGTACACCGTAATCATCGGACCCTCACCACCGGCAGCGGGGGTGTAGGCGCCCATGGGTGCGGCCGAGGCGTTGGCAGCCAGCTGTTCGAGGTCCGGGGGGATTTCGTCGACGCCGAACCGGACGCCGTCGAGCGTCTTGCCCCAGATATCGTGCAGCCGCTGGGCGGAGTCCAGCACCATATCGTCGAAGCGGTCGGCGCGGCTGCGGAATCCGGGGTGGGTGGGCAGCATTACCTCGCCCCTGAGCCCACGTCCATGACGGTTCCGGCGCCGCCTGAAGAAGCTTCTCCCGGCAGTCTCCACACCCGGGCCCGTGGGGGCATCCGGGTCAGCCAACCGGACCGAAAAATCTGATTCATGGTTCGATGACTGCATACATTGACTGTAAACCCGGTGGCGCGTTTAGGCGATACATCGCCGCAGCGGCGGGGGCGCGTCGGCCAGCACCGCAATGCGCGGCTTTTGAGCGTGGAAGGGGTAGTCTGTGATGTCGTGGGAGCTATCCGTCAGTGTTCAAGGTCTGCCTGCCGCCAGCCGGCGGTGGCCACCCTGACGTACGTCTACGCAGACTCCACCGCAGTCCTGGGTCCGTTGGCCACCTACGCGGAACCGCACTGCTACGACCTCTGTGAGCAGCACGCTGATTCGCTGACCGTCCCCCGGGGCTGGGAGGTCCTGCGCCTGGCCATGCCCTCCACACCCCAGCAGCCCGGACCCGATGACCTGCTGGCACTGGCGAACGCGGTCCGCGACGCCGCCGCGCTTCCGCCCGAGGCCCAGCCACCCGCCCAGCGCGCCCACCATTCTGCCCTTGAGGCGCCGGCGGGCAGCGAGGGGGTTCGCAGGGGCCACCTGCGGGTCCTGCGCGAACCTTCCTGACCCCCATCTGGCGGTAGGCTGGATGCTGCACATCTTTTCCGCCACCGGCGCGAGCGCGCCCGCCAGGGAGCATGAACAAATGCCAAAGATCAGTCCCGAGCTGCTGTCCGTCCTGCGATGCCCCGTGACCGGCTCGCCCCTGGTCCAGGAGGGGGACGAACTCGTGGCCACCGCAGCCGGGGAGACGGGGGCCAGGAACCGCTACGCCATCGAGGACGGGATTCCCCTGCTGCTGCCCCCGGAGCTGCTCGCTGCAGCACTCTCGGCAGGTTCGGACCAGCACGATCCCGCCGTGGCCCAGCAGTAGCCCACCCGCATCCGCCCGCACAAGAAGAGCCGAACGGGGACTGGACCAGGACCCGGACCAAGCAAAGGACCACCCATGACTTTTGAGTACAAGATCGCCGATATCTCCCTGGCGGAAGCCGGCCGGCACCAGATCCGGCTGGCGGAGCACGAGATGCCCGGCCTGATGTCCCTCCGTGAGGAGTTCGGTGCCAGCCAGCCGCTCAAGGGCGCCCGGATCGCCGGTTCGCTGCACATGACGGTGCAGACCGCGGTGTTGATTGAGACGCTCACCGCCCTTGGCGCAGAGGTCCGCTGGGCCTCCTGCAACATTTTCTCCACCCAGGACGAAGCCGCGGCGGCCGTTGTTGTGGGCAAGGGCACCGTTGAGGATCCCCAGGGCGTCCCGGTCTTCGCCTGGAAGGGTGAGACCCTTGAGGAATACTGGTGGACCGCCGAGCAGATCCTCACCTGGCCCGGTGCCGACACCAACCCTGAGCTTGGCCCCAACATGATCCTCGACGACGGCGGCGACGCCACCATGCTGGTCCACAAGGGTGTCGAATTCGAGGCCGTGGGCAACGTTCCCTCAGCCGACCCTGAGGATTCCGAGGAATACGGCATCTTCCTCGAGGTGCTTCGCCGTTCCCTCGCCGCCGACCCGCAGAAGTGGACCCGGACCGCGGCCACGATCAAGGGCGTCAGCGAGGAAACCACCACCGGCGTGCACCGCCTGTACCAGCTGGCCGACCAGGGCAAGCTGCTCTTCCCCGCCATCAACGTCAACGACTCCGTAACCAAGAGCAAGTTCGACAACAAGTACGGCATCCGCCACTCCCTGCCGGACGGCATCAACCGTGCCACGGACGTCCTCATGGGCGGCAAGGTCGCGGTCGTCTGCGGCTACGGCGACGTGGGCAAGGGGGCGGCGGAAGCGCTGCGCGGCCAGGGTTCGCGCGTCATCGTCACCGAGATCGATCCCATCTGCGCACTGCAGGCCGCCATGGACGGCTATCAGGTGGCCAAGCTGGAATCAGTCCTGGCCCAGGGCGACATCTTCATCACCACCACCGGCAACAAGGACGTCATCCTGGCCGAACACATGGCCGGCATGAAGAACAAGGCCATCGTGGGCAACATCGGCCACTTCGACAACGAGATCGACATCGCCGGCCTCGCCCGCATCCCCGGTGTCAAGAAGGTCGAAATCAAGCCCCAGGTCCACGAATGGGTCTTTGATGAAGGCACCGGCACGGAGCGCTCCATCATCGTTCTCTCCGAGGGCCGGCTGCTGAACCTGGGCAACGCGACCGGGCATCCGTCGTTCGTCATGAGCAACTCGTTCGCCAACCAGACCATCGCGCAGATCGAACTGTGGACGAAGCGGGACCAGAACGAGTACGGGAACCAGGTCTATGTGCTGCCCAAGGTCCTGGATGAGAAGGTGGCGCGGCTGCACCTGGACGCCCTGGGCGTGGAGCTCACGGAACTGACCAAGGAACAGGCAGAGTACCTGGACATCGACGCTGCGGGCCCGTACAAGCCTGAGCACTATCGTTACTGAGCCGTAAGGGCCCGGGCGCAGTTCAGCGCCCGGGCTGTTACGTCCTGCACGTAGGATCGAAATCATGGAGCCTGATGTAAAGCCCCGCCGCCGGGGGACTGCCACGAAAATCCTCGCCGTCGCCGCCGTGTGTGTCCTGGCGGCCGTGGGCGGGGTTTTCGCCGCCGTCGCTCCTGGCCTTGCCGGCGGACCGCTTGAATCGGAGGCAGGCTCCGCACTGCGGACCTCACCGGGCATCGCCTTGCCCGTGGTGCCGCCGGTGGCCCTGGACGCGGCCCCGGCCAACGGTGCCAAACAGGTCAATCCTGCCGCTCCCGTTTCACTCAAGGTGGCCAACGGAACCATCCAGCGCGTCACCCTGGCCAGCACCGCCGGCAAAACCGTCGACGGCAGTATCGATCCCAGCGGGACGGCGTGGTCTGCCACCGCCCCCCTGGACTTCAATACCGAGTACAGCTACACATACGTGGTCAAGGATTCCGCAGGACGCGAGACCAGCACCACCCAGTCCTTCAACACCGTGTCCAGCTCGCACGAGGCCGACGCCGCCGTGTACCCGCTTAACGGCATGAAAGTGGGTGTTGGGCAGCCGCTCCAGATCATCTTCAGCGAACCGGTCACCAACCGGGCCGCCGTCGAAAAGGCCATCAAGATCACCACCACGGCCGGACAGACGGGGGCGTTCCACTGGTACAGCGACACCATGGTCCGGTACCGCCCGGAAAACTTCTGGGCAGCGAACTCCACCGTGACCATGGACATGCAGCTCTTCGGCGTCGATTTGGGCAACGGCCAGATCGCCAATTTCAACAAGAAAGTCAATGTCTCCATCGGAGACAAGAAGGTGGCCATCGCTGACGCCACGGCCCACACATTCACCCTGAGCGTCAATGACCAGCCGGTCAAGACGCTGCCCGTCAGCATGGGCGACAAGCGCTTCCCCTCCGCCAAGGGATACGCGGTGCTGATGGAGAAGAACCGTTTTGACCACTTCAGGGCGGCGAGCATCGGGCTGAAGCCCGATGACCCCGCCTACTACGGTGAAGCCGACGTCGAATACACCATCCGCCTCACCCTCAGCGGCGCCTACATCCACCAGGCCCTGGAGTCCGCGTTTCCGTACATCGGAAACGCCAACGTCTCCCACGGCTGCATCGGATTCCTGCCCGACGGCGCGGCGTGGGTGTTCGACAATATGGGAACCGGTGACGTGGTCCAGATCATCAACACCGAGGGCGACTACGCGGCGAACACTGACGGGTTCGGCGACTGGAACATTCCCTGGAGTGAGTACGACAACTGATTCAGTCGCTGAACGGCAGGCGCTGGAGACGGCGCCCCGTTTCCGTGTTCCGCCGGCGTAACTGCGACAACCTGGCATACTCCCGGTTCCTCCGCTCAGCGACGACGGCGGCCAGGAAGTCATCGGACCCGGTCCCCGGCGGCGGGGCCGGGGCCACGTGGGCGGACAGCTCGGCTGCAATGGATTGCGCCATGCCGGCCCGGGAAAAAGGAACCATCCTGCCTGCCTGGCGGATGAACTGCGCCGCCCTGCGGGCGGTGGCGTCGGGGATACGGCCGATGTCCGCCGTTGCCGCCCATGCCTGCAGATGGGGCGGGACGAACACGCGGACGGCCTCCTCGGCCGGCACCCGGCTGCGCACCGAATACGTGCCGGCGAGGAGGTCCCCGAGCCGCCTCGACTTGTCATTGAAGAGCGCCACGGCAAAGGCAAGGCCGCCGAACGTCAGGTAGATCTCCAGGAATCCGGTCAGCCCGCGGATCACGGCGTGCCGGAACCGGATGGCACCGCCGTCGTCGCGGACCACCCTCAGGCCCGTGGCCAGCTTCCCCAGGGAGCGGCCCCGGCTCACTGTTTCCACGGCAACCGGCACGACAACCAGGCTGAAGACCGCGGCAGCCAGTCCCAGGGCGCGGGCGGCGGCGGGATCCAGACCCGCGCCGGCGGCGGACAGGCCAACCATGAGCAGGATCAGCAGCACCACGTGGACGACGACGTCGATGGCAAGGCCAAGGGCCCGCGCGGCAAAGCTCGCGGGCCGGAGCTCCAGGACTACGGCCTCGCCGGTGATGATCGGGCTCACACTGCGTCCCTGCCCTTCGGAGCTGCTGTGTGTGGATGGACGGATGGTGTTCGGTCAAAGTCTACTGCCGGGCGTTAGGCTGTAGCCGTGGACATGGATGCCTTTGCCGCCGTCAACGCGGACAAATGGGCGCGGCTGCAGGAACTCGCCGGTAAGGGCAGGCTCAGCGGCGCCGAGGCCGACGAATTGCTGGCGCTCTACCAGTCAACCTCCGGCCACCTGTCCCTGGTCCGTTCCATGGCTCCCGAAAGCGGGCTGTCCGCCTCCCTGTCAGCAACGCTGGCACTGGCCAGGACCCGTTTCACCGGCGCGCGTTCGAACGCCATGGCCGACCTGGCGAGGTTCTTTGTGGCGGCACTGCCGGCCGCGCTGTACCGCCTGGCCTGGCTTACCGTTGCCTGCGGAACAGCCTTCGTGATCATTGCTGCAGCGTACGCGGCCTGGATCGGAACGTCCCCCGAGGCGCTGCGTGCGGTGGCCTCCGAGGCCGCCGCCGCCCAGTACGTCGACCAGGATTTCATCAACTACTACTCGGAAAATCCGGCCGCGTCCTTTGCCGGTGCCGTGTGGACCAACAACGCCTGGATCTGCGCCCAGGCGGTGGCTTTGGGGATCACCGGGGTCTGGGTCCCCATGATCCTCTTCAGCAATGCCCAGGGCGTGGGCGTCGCCGCCGGGATATTCGCGTCAGCCGGAAAGTCGGACGTGTTCTACAGCTACATCCTGCCGCACGGCCTGATGGAACTGACGGCCGTCTTTGTGGCCTGTGCCGCCGGCCTGCGGATCTTCTGGGCCATGGTGGCGCCGGGCCCCCGGACCAGGGGCCGCGCGGTGGCGGAGGAAGGCCGGTCATTGATCACCGTGGCCCTCGGGCTGGTCCTGGTGCTGTTTGTCTCCGGCCTGGTGGAAGGCTTCGTCACTCCCAGCCCGCTTCCTGCCTGGGCCAGGATCGGAATCGGCGCGGCTGTGCTTGCCGCATATTGGCTGTACGTCCTCTTCCTCGGCAGGCGTGCCTTCCTCGCCGGTGAACGCGGGGACCTTCGCCGCGAAGATGCAGGCTACACGGAAATCGCTGCCTGAATCGTTGTAATCCAGCCGGGGTGGTTCCTCGCCCGGTGCAAGTCCCGGACGGTAGGCTCGACAGGAGAATGAATCGCGCCGGCACTGGGACCGGTGTGGAACCCAACGGAAGTGACGCTGCTGTGAATGACGAAACACCGGCCCGCGCCAAAAGCGCCGCGCCGCAGCCGGAGCCGTTCCTGGACACATCCGGGGATTCCGACGAGCCCGCGTTCTCCTGGCTGACGCCCGCCGGCGGGGATAGCCCAGGCACGGAAAAAGCCGCCGATGGGAAGCGGCTCCGGAGCGGTCCTGCGGGGAACGGCGTCCCGGCTGACGCCGAAGAAACTGCGCCAGCCACGGCCGGAACTGACGGCGACGCGAAGGGTGCCCCCGCAGCTGAGGCGGAAGCCGGCAACGCCGTGCAGCCGGAAAGCCGGGCCGGCCGGAAGGCGGCGGAAGCCGCCATCGGATCCTCCGGCGTCGAAAGTCCCGCATCCTCCACCGCGGGCCGTCCTGCAGCCGGCTCTCCGTCTGCCGCCGCTTCCACCGGGCTTCCGGGCGGTGCCGGTTCACCGGTCTTCAAGGAATCCCTTCCCACATCTGCGCTGCATGTCCGCCCGCCCGAGGAGGAAGTGGCGCGCCGCAACGCCCAGCGGGAAAGCGCCGCGAACGCCAAACCGGCGGCGCCGCGCGTCATGCAGGTCCTGCTGGCCATCATGTACCCCGTGATCCTCCTGGTCCTGGCCGTCCGGGCCGTGACCAGCCCGCTGTTCCTCTGGGTCGAGTACAACCGCCCGGGCTTCCCTGGTGACGGCTACGGCTTCAGCACCGACGACAGGATGACCTACGGCTCCTACGCCGTGGACTACCTCAGCAACTGGGCCGGCCCCCGCTACCTCGGCGACCTGGTGCACCGCGGAGGCGAGAAACTGTTCAAGGACGGCGAAGTCAGCCACATGGCGGACGTCAAGGCGGTCATCCTGTCCACGTTTAGTGCCGGGACGCTTCTGCTCCTCCTTGCACTGATCGCCATCCTGTACCTGCGCAAGCGCAGCCCCGGCGGCGTCCGGCGCGGCCTTTTCGCCGGTTCCATCATCATGCTGGTCCTGATCCTGGGCCTTGGCACCCTCGCCGCGCTGGGCTGGCAGCAGTTCTTCACCGAATTCCACCGGGTCTTCTTTGCCGAAGGGTCATGGACCTTCAGCCTGGACGACACGTTGATCAGGCTGTTCCCCAGCCAGTTCTGGATGGATGCCGGCATCGCCATCGCCGGGTTGGTTCTCCTGGCCTCCATCGTGACGCTGGTCTTTACCTGGCCCACACGCCGCCGTCGCGGTGTCGCGCCTGAGGTGAAGCCCGCCAGGGCCGACGCCGTGGATCAGCCGTAAAGTTCGGCGATCTCCGCCTGGAACTCCTTTACGACGTCGGACCGCTTCAGTTTCAGGGAAGGCGTCAGGTGACCGGACTCCACGGTGAACTCCGCGTCCAGGAGCTTGAAACTCCGGATCGACTCGGCCTTGGACACCGTCTGGTTGGCCAGGTCCACGGCCTCCTGCAGCGCCGCCAGCACCTGGGGGTCGTCCATCGCGTCACTAAGTGGGACCGGCGGCAGGCCGCGCTCCGAGCGCCAGTTGGCCACGCCTTCCGGATCCAGGGTCAGCAGCGCTGACACGAAGGGCTTGCCGTCGCCCACCACCACGGCGTGGGCCACCAGCTGGTGGGCGCGGATTTTCTCCTCCAGTGGCCCCGGTGCCACGTTCTTGCCGCCGGCGGTCACCAGGAGGTCCTTCTTCCGGCCCGTGACCGTCAGGAAGCCGTCCTTGTCCAGCTCGCCCAGGTCGCCCGTCCGGAAGAAGCCGTCCACGAAGGCCTCCGCCTGCGCTGCAGGGTTACGGTGGTAGCCCCTGAAGACGCCGATTCCCTTGACCAGGATTTCGCCGTCCTCCGCGACCCGGATGGTGGTGCCCGGGACAGGTATGCCCACCGTTCCCACTTTGGTGCGTGACGGTGTGTTGGCCGTGCACGGCGCCGTCGTTTCGGTCAGCCCGTAACCCTCGAGGACGGGAATGCCGGCGCCGCGGAAGAAATGCGCGTCCTCGGAGGCAAGGGGACTGGCCCCGGAAACGGTGTACCCAACCTCGCCGCCGAGCGCCTGGCGCAGCCGCGGATAGACCAACCGGTCATAGACTCCATGCCGCATCCGGCTGAACAGCCCCGGGCCCGGGCCTTCTCCGCGGCTTTGCCGGTCCTGTTCCCGCGAGTAGTCGATGGCGGCTGCTGCTGCAGCCTCGAAGAGCCTGCCCTTGCCTGCCACAGCTGCCTTGTGCGCCGCGGTTGCCCTGACTTTCTCAAAGATGCGCGGCACCACCAGCAGGAACGTGGGCCGGAACGTCCCCAGGTCCTCGAGCAGCTGGGCGGCCCCGGGCGTATGGCCGAGCGTTGCACCGGCGGCCATGCACACCACCTGGACAGCCCGGGCCAGCACGTGGGCAAGGGGCAGGAACATCAAGGTGCGGGACGGACCCTCCTGCAGTATCTCGGGCAGGAACGCCACGATGTTCTTGGCCACCAGGGCAAAGTTCCCATGGGTGATCTCACAGCCCTTCGGCTTGCCCGTGGTGCCGGAGGTGTAGACAAGCGAGGCGAGGTCGGCCAGGCCGGCGCGGCTGCGCTGGCGCTCCAACTCCGCGTCGCTGACCCCGGCGCCCGCAGCGGCGAGGCTGGCAAGGTCCGGGGCCTCGCCGTCGTAATCCATCCGCACCACGTTGACCAGGCGGTCGCTGAGCTCGGCGGAGCCGGCCACGACGTTGGTGACCAGCTGCACTGTTGCCCGGTCGCCGGCGAAGACGCGGCGCACTCCAGCGTCCAGGAGGATCCACTCCACCTGGCTGGGGGAGGACGTTTCGTAGATGGGTACCGTGACGCCGCCGGCGAACCAGATGGCGAAGTCCACCAGGGTCCACTCGTAGGAGGTGGGGGACATAACGGCCACGGTGTCACCGGGCTCCAGGCCGCCGGCGATGAGCCCCTTGGCAAGCGCGCTGACGTCCTGGAGGAATTTTTGCACGGGCACGTCCACCCAGCCGTTGGGTCCCTTCCGCCGGTACAGGGCGCGGGTTGGGTTGGCGGCGTGCTGCTCCAGCAGCAGGTCAGTCACGTTGCTGTTGGCGTCCAGCTCCACCAGCAGTTCCGTGCTCGCTTCTCTCACAACAGGTCTCCGTTTCCGCTGCCACGCCGCGGCAGCGGCTCCTTCAGGTATCTGTTGCCATCCTGCCCTAGATCCAGGACGGCATCCACATCCGGACTTTCCAGTCGACGTAGGGGATCACTTCGGCGGTCCAGATCGGGTAGAAAAACGCCGACAAAAGGGCGGCCGCGGCCAGGAACAGGACCACCAGGTACAGTCCCGAGCGCCGGCGCCAGGGCGGGTCGCCGGCCCTGCCCAGGACCAGCCCCAGGCAATACACCAGGGCCAGCACCAGGAACGGCTCGAAAGATACCGCGTAGAAGTAGAACATGGTCCGTTCCGGGTACATGAACCACGGCAGGTAGCCGGCGGCGACGCCCGCCAGCACCGCCCCGGCACGCCAGTCCCGTCGTCCCACCCACCAGAACAGCAGGACCACCAGCGCAATGGCGGCCGCCCACCATATCAGCGGGTTCCCCACGGACAGGATGGCCGAGGTGCACTTTTCCACTGCACAGCCCGGGGTGCCCTGCTGCGGGGATTCGTAGAAGAACGACGTGGGCCGGCCCATCACCAGCCAGCTCCATGCGCTGGCCTGGTAGGGGTGCTCCGAACTGAGGCCCTGGTGGAACTTGTACGCTTCCAGGTGGTAGTGGGCCAGGGACCGGACGGAATCGGGAAGCCATCCCCATTCCGCGGAGGGGTTGCTCTCGGCCCAATGGCGGTAGTAGGCGTCGTCCGACAGGAACCAGCCGGTCCAGGTGGCGGAATAGACCATCCCCGCCACCGGGACCATGCTGAGGAACGCGGGGATGCCGTCGCGGATAATGCCGCCGCTGATCCAGCCCTGGATCCCTGCCACCCGGCGCGCGTTGAGGTCCCACAGCACGGTGAGGAGGCCGAATGCGGCGAGGAAGAACAGGCCGGACCATTTGGTTCCCACGGCCAGGCCCAGGCAGACGCCCGCAGCCACCCGCCACCACCGCAGGCCCAACCACGGGCCGGCCAGCAGCGCGCCGGCCGGCGGTTGCCCGCCGTTGGCCGCCGCGGCGTGCGCCAAGCGGGCGGCCAGCCGCCGCCGCCCGTCGTCGCGGTCCATCAGGAGTGCGCCGAAGGCGGCAAGGATCCAGAACGTGAGGAAGATGTCCAGCAGCGATGTCCGGGACATCACCAGGTGGTGGCCGTCGATGGCCAGAAGCAGGCCGGCGGCGCCGGCCAGCGGCAGGGAACGGAACAGTTTCAGGGCGATCAGCGCGACCAGGAGAACGGTAAGGGTACCGGTGAGCGCCGCCGCGAAGCGCCAGCCAAATGGATTTTCGGGCCCGAAAAGCCACATGCCCGCCGCGATCATCCATTTGCCCACCGGCGGGTGGACCACGTATTCGGGAGTGGCCAGCAGGACGTCGGGATTGCCGGCATTGAAGGCATCATTGGCTTTGTCCGGCCAACTGCGTTCATAGCCGCTGATCAGGTACGAATAGGCATCCTTGACGTAGTACGTCTCGTCGAATACGAGCTTGTGCGGCACCTCGAGGCGGATGAACCGCAGGAGACCCCCGGCCACTGCCGTCAGGACGGGGACCAGGATGAACCAGAGCCGAAGCGACGGCGGATAGTCCCGCCAGGCGGGGCCGGGACCGATGAGCCGTGCACGCAGGGCCTCGAACGTGAAGGCCTCATCCGGCCGGCTGATCCAGGGCCGCGCGGGCCGCGTCGAGGTCTGCGTCACGAGCCCCATGCTACCTTTTGCGGCTGGAAGACCAGGCCGCAGTAGGCTTGGGAGGTGGATCCGAACCCCAGCACCCTTTCCGAAGCCGGCCCGTCGACCGCGGGGAGGATCGTCCTGGCCGCCACACCCATCGGCAACACCGGTGACGCCTCCGCCCGGCTGGTGGAACTGCTCGGCACAGCCGACATCGTTGCCGCGGAGGACACCCGCCGCCTCCACCGCCTGGTCCAAAGCCTCGGAGTTGCCGTTACAGGGCGCGTCATCAGCTACCACGAGCACAACGAGGCCACCAGGACTGCGGAACTCCTGGACCAGGTGCGGGCGGGCAGCACCCTCCTCATGGTGACCGATGCCGGGATGCCGGCGGTGTCCGACCCCGGCTTCCGGCTCGTTGAAGGCGCCATCGCGGCGGGCCTTCCCGTCACGGCGGTTCCCGGTCCCTCCGCGGTCCTGACGGCACTCGCGCTTTCCGGCCTGCCCACGGACCGGTTCTGCTTCGAGGGGTTCCTGCCCCGCAAGGCCGGTGAGCGGGCTTCCCGGCTGGCGGACCTGGCGGGGGAGCGCCGCACCATGGTGTTCTTCGAGGCGCCGCACCGGCTGGAGGCCATGCTGCGGGCCCTCCGGGAGAAATTCGGACCGGACCGCCCCATCGCCGTATGCCGGGAACTGACCAAGACCTACGAGGAAGTCATCCGCGGCACCGTGGACGAACTCCTGCAGTGGGCGGAGGGCACGGAGGTGCGCGGCGAGATCGCCGTGGTGGCCGGGGGTGCCCCCGAGCAGGCTCCCGGCACCCCGGAGGACCACGTGGCGGCAGTCAATGAGCTGGTGGCACAGGGCATCCGGTTGAAGGAAGCCGTCGCCGCCGTCGCGGAGGATGCCCGGGTGAGCAAGCGGGAGCTGTACTCTGCGGTCCTGGCCGCCCGTTAGCGGGTTGCCGCACCGCATTCCAGCCCTGTGCAGCTGCACAGCAAAGCGGTGATTCCGCAGTGCGTGCGGGCGTAGACCGGGGGAGTGCCCGGCAGTAGTCTGGCTGTTAATCAGCCCCATGATCCCGGTCACTCCGGCCGCGGCAACGGGCTGCCACAACCCTACTGACGAGGGAGTCATTGTGACTGTCACTGCACAGCCGGCCGTAACCGCCGAACGTGAAACCAGGCTTTTGGCCTCTGTTCCCACCGGACTGCTGATCAATGGTGAGTGGCGGGAGGCCGCTTCAGGCAAGACGTTCGACGTCGAGGATCCCGCCACCGGGAAGGTGCTGCTGAGCATTGCCGACGCCGGCCCGGAGGATGGTGCCGCGGCCCTGGACGCCGCCGCAGCGGCCCAGGAATCCTGGGCAAAGGTTCCGCCGCGGGAACGCGGCGAGATCCTGCGCCGGGCCTTCGACCTGGTGACTGAACGGGCCGAGGACTTCGCCCTGCTGATGACCCTGGAAATGGGCAAGCCGCTGGCCGAGGCCCGCGGAGAAGTGACCTACGGTGCCGAGTTCCTGCGCTGGTTCTCCGAGGAAGCCGTGCGGGCCTTCGGCCGCTACTCCGTCTCCCCGGACGGCAAGTCCCGCCTCCTGGTGACCAAGAAGCCGGTGGGCCCTTGCCTGCTGATCACCCCGTGGAACTTCCCGCTGGCGATGGCTACCCGCAAGATCGCCCCCGCCGTCGCAGCGGGCTGCACCATGGTGCTGAAGTCGGCAAACCTGACGCCCCTGACGTCCCAGCTGTTTGCTGCCGTCATGCAGGAGGCCGGGCTCCCCGCCGGTGTCCTCAACGTTATCCCCACCTCCACCGCGGGTGCCACCACAGGGCCGCTGATCAAGGATTCGCGCCTGCGTAAGTTGTCCTTCACCGGTTCCACCGAGGTGGGACGGCGCTTGCTCGCCGATGCCTCTGAGACTGTGCTGCGCACCTCGATGGAACTGGGTGGCAATGCCCCGTTCCTGGTCTTCGAGGACGCCGACCTGGACGCTGCCGTCACCGGCGCCATGGCCGCCAAACTGCGGAACATGGGCGAGGCCTGCACTGCTGCCAACCGCTTCATCGTGCACGAATCCGTCGCCGCCGAGTTCGCGGAGAAGTTCGCCGCGAAGATGAAGGAAATGACCACCGCCCGCGGCACCGAGCCTGAGTCGAAGGTGGGCCCCCTGATCGACGCCAAGAGCCGGGACAAGGTCCACGAGCTGGTGTCCGATGCCGTGGCATCCGGCGCCAAGGCCGTAGTTGGCGGCGGCCCCGTGGAGGGACCGGGCTACTTCTACCAGCCCACCATCCTTTCCGGCGTCTCGGAGGGGACCCGCATCCTCTCCGAGGAAATCTTCGGCCCCGTTGCCCCGATCATCACGTTCAGCACCGAGGACGACGCCGTACGGCTGGCCAACAACACCGAATACGGCCTGGTGGCCTATGTCTTCACCAAGGACATCAACCGCGGCATCCGGATGGGCGAGCGCCTGGAAACCGGCATGCTCGGCCTGAACGCCGGTGTCATCTCCAACGCTGCCGCTCCCTTCGGCGGCGTGAAGCAGTCCGGCCTGGGACGCGAAGGCGGCCTGGAAGGCATCGAGGAATACCTCTACACGCAGTACATCGGCATCGCCGACCCCTACGCCGGCTAGTACCGGCGGTCTCCAAACAGACAGCAACCCACACGTGCCGGCCGGGCTTCCCCGGCCGGCACGTGTGGGTTTAATGCCCTGCCGCCCTGCGGCCGCCGTCGTGCCTTCGTTGCGGTGGGCGCGGCCGGAAGCGCGCAGCGATGTTCGTGGCCTTCCGGATTCCCGTGCGGGCCGCGCTGAACGGAAGCCTGGCCAGCAGTCCAAGCCGGCGCGTCACGGACGGCGGAAGCCAGGCTGCCGCCAACCGCCGGGGAAGGGTGGCATTTGCCTGGAGGGAGGCTTCCACTGCCGCGATTCCCGGCGCAAAGTCCTGTCCGGGCCTGCCGGATGGGCGTGCGGTGCCCGCGGTATGCCCGTTTGCGGGCCGGCCGTACCTGTACTGCTCGAAGGCCGCGGTCAGGGTGATAACGGCTTCATGCGCCTCACGGTCCATGCCTCCGGCCTCGCCGAGCAGCTGGCCCCTGAACCGGGCCGAGTAGGCCCGCGGGGTTTCGCTGTCTCCGGCCGGTACCCCATAATCCGTGCCAAGGTCCCTCAACTCGCTCCACGCCAGCGGGACGGACTGGTCCGGACGCCGCGGGCGCAGCCGGCGCGACCGGATGCCCGCGCGGGCCAGGTGCGGGGCAGCCGCCAGCAGCACCAGCCCTGCTGCCCCGGCGCCGCCAAGAATCCAGGGCATGTACTGGGCGCCGTCGCTGCTGCTGCCGCTGCCGGCACCGGGAACTGCCGGTGCGGTGGCACTGGGGGACGCACTGGGAACCGGGGCGGCATCGGGGATGAGGCCGTCATTGTTGCCCAGGGAATCGGGAACGGACTGGACGGATGCCTCGGTAGCGTAATCCGGGACCACACCCCGTGACGGGGTTGGCTCGAAGGGCACCCAGCCCAGCCCCTGGAAATACAATTCCGGCCACGCGTGGGCATCACGGGCATCTGCCTCGTACTCCGGCAGGGCCCCTTGGCCGAAGACCGTGACGGTGGCCCCCGTCAGCCTGCCTGGGGCATATCCTACGGCGATCCTGCTCGGGATTCCCTCCAGCCTGGCCATCACCGCCATGGCCGAGGCGTAATGGATGCAGTAGCCGCTCTTTTGCTGCAGGAAGTCGGCCAGGACAGAGAGCCCGTTTCCGTCGTAGCCGCCCTGCACCGGCGACTGCAGGGAGTACGTGAACTCGGAAGAACGCAGGTACTTCTGGATGGCCATGGCCTTTTGGTACGGCGTGCCGGTCCCGGCCACGGTCTGGGCGGTATTTTTGACGATGTCCGGGACGTTGCCCGGGACCCTGGTGAAGACGTCCGGGATGCCCCGCACGGGTGCAGAGGACTGGGCCAGCAGCGCCGCGGTTAGTTTGGGCACCGCCGAGGTCACCGTGTACTCCTGCCGCCGGGTGGTGGTGTCGGTGCCTTTGATGCTCAGCGTGGCGGGATCGAAGGTCCATTGTCCGCCGAGTCCACGCACTGTCTCGGGTGCATAGGGGACAGGCAGGTAGGGGCTGGTGAAGGATCCGGCGTCGATGGCCGTGACCAGCCGCACCTGCTCGTCGGTCAGGACGGCGTAGCCCGGATCGATCCGCCCGTCCAGGGGCATGCGCGATGCTGCCCGGTCATCCGGTCCCCATGAGTCGCCGTCGAAACTGTCCACCGTCACCGAGCGCAGGTAGAGGGGCGCCGGGGACGTGGTGGCGTAGGTGATCCGGCCGCTCCCGTCAGGGGTGCGGAGGCTGTTGCCGAGGGTGATCATGGGATTCAGGCCGGTGGTGGTGCCCCACGGATTGATCCGTGATCCCTGCGGGAAGGTGCCATGGTCAAAGCCGGGGATGGCCAGTGGCAGCACCAGGGTGGCAGCCAGGGCCACCGCACCGGTCAGTGCGGCACGGCGGAGCAGCCCGGGGCTCCGGGCGGAGCCGCCCTGGAGCCTGCCATCGGGGGCAAACCATTGGCTGCAGGCGAGGATCAGAAGGTATCCGCCCGCGGTGGCCACGAAGCTCAGGACGCCAGCGCTCTGCGGCTTGATCATGGCCGGGACCACCAGCAGCGCCAGCAGGCCCGTACCGGCGGCGGCCGGCATGGCAAGGGGAACCGCCAGTGCATCAACCAGGATGACGGCCAGGCCAAGCACGGCGCAGACCACCATGACGATGCCGGCATTGGGTGCCACCGGGGCAGTTTCCCCGAGCACGGTTTCACTTGCCCGCCTGATCAGGCGGTCCAGGTCTGCGAAAGTGGAACCGGTGGGGAAGACCCAAAGGAAACTTGAACTGCGGAAGAAGGTGAGCGTCAGCACGCCGCCAAGTGCAAGGAATCCGGCCGCCGTGACCAGCAGGGGATGGGCCCGGACGGACCGGAGGGCCGCCAGGGTGAACGCCACCACCAGTACTGTGGTCAACGCCGGCCAGTACCAGTTCCAGCCGCGCAGAACGCCATTCAGGGACAGTGCCGCCCCGCAGACGGCCACGGCGATGGCTGCCGCCATGGCCCACGGGTAGGCTCCCCACCGCAGGCGGCCCGAGTCAGGCTCCGGCGGCAGGGGCGTGTGTTGCCCGGCGTCGGCAGGCCGGGCCGGTGCCATCGTCATGTCGCCACCCCCGCACCGCGCCGGACCTCGGAGGCGGGGGACGCCGGCAGGGCGGGCTCCTGGTCGAACTGGACCCACGCGGCAGCAGGAGGCGTCCGCGGTGCCACCGCCACAGCCCGCCAGCCGCCCTGGTGAAGGACGGCCAGGACGTCCCGCGACTCTGCCGGCCGTTCCACCACCACCATGGCGAAGGCGTTGGTGCCATAGGCCGCCGCCGGCGCCAGGGCCAGGGCCTCTTCGGCGGTAATGCGGCCCAGGACCGCGATGATGGGACCCCGCATCCGGTGCGCCGACAGTTTGTCCATCAGGCGGTCATCGAAAGCCGGGGGCCCCGGTTCGCTGTCTGCGGACGTGCGGCCTGCCGGCTCCCCGCGCCGCCCGGCATCCCTGGCCGTCGCTTCCCGGGCCATGCCGCCGCGGTGTTGGTGGGACGCACCGGAAAGGTGGATGGCCGCCAGGCTCTCGGCGATGGACTGCAGGCCCGCCGTCCCGCTGTACTCCTCCGCTGACGGTTCGGGGGAAGAAGGCGAATGCAGGAACGCGGGATCCCCGCCGGTGTCCAGCAGCCGAAGGCTGTAACTGCGTTCGGCGAGGTGCGCGCTGATGGACATGGCGGCAACAACGGACCATTCGAAGGTGTCGCTGGTGGCCCGGGCATGCCCGTCCTGGCCGGCCAGGCCCGGCATGGCGGTACCGGGGCCGCCGGCGAACGCACCCGACCGGTGGTCCAGGATGAGGGTTGCCTCCGGAGTGGTGACGGATTCCTCCTGCCGGACCATCAGCTCCCCGTGCCTCGCCGTGGCGGGCCAGTGGACCCTGCGCATCGGGTCTCCGTGGCGGTACTCCCGGGTCATGACGTCGTCATCGCTCGGGTTGGCGCGGACGCGGGTGGCGGTGACGCCGTCGCTGCCGCGGGCTCCGGCCAGGGCCGTGGCAGGAAGGACGACGGCGGCAGGCGTCACGGTGAGGACGTCGCCGTCGTCAATTGCCTGGCGGTGCAGCGAAAGGCCGAAGGGGTCCGTGAACTCGGCCGTCACCGGGCCGATCCGGAACTGGCCGCGGTGCCTGGACGTGAGGTGGTACTCGTAGCGGCTTGTGCCGCCGGAGGCGGAGCGGGATGGGAACCGGAAGGACGGTGCCTGGCCGAACTGGGCGGGCAGACGCTCCTTCATCGCAACCCGCCCGCTGCCGGGGTCCGTCCTGGCCACAGCAAGGTGCACCGTGGCAGGAGCCGACGTTTCAACGGGGGAGGGGTCGAATTCCCGGTACACCCGGAACCGGGGCTTGACCAGCCGGACCCCGGCAAGGGAAACCACCGGCAGGACCAGCAGCAGCAGCGCCAGCGTCAGCAGGTCCCGGCGCCCCATGACCTGTGCGGCGGCAAGGGCGAAGGCCCCGGCGGCAAGCATGCCCCAGCCGCGCCTGGTGAACAGGTGCCGCGGAAGCTTGTCCAGCAGGGCCATGGTTGGCCTAGCGGTTCCTGCTGCCGGCCGCGGCCGCAGCCCGCCCGGCTTGCCCGGGCTGGCCCTGCGGCACGGGCAGCCGGGACAGGATGCCCCGCAGGACGCTGTGCGGGGTTTCGCCGGACCCCGCTGCCTTGCGGTCCAGGATGACACGGTGTGCCAGGACGGATTCGGCCACATCGCCCACGTCATCAGGCAGGACAAAGTCCCGGCCGTCCAGTGCCGCCGTGGCCTTGGCGGCCCGCAGCAGCTGCAGCATGGAGCGGGGGCTCGCGCCCAGCCGCAGCAGCGGACTTTCCCGGGTGGCCCTGCCCACCGACACGGTGTACTCCTTGACGGCTTCGGAGACAAAGACCTGCTGGACGGTGGTGATCATGGCCGCCACGTCGGCTGCGGTGACCACGGCCGAGACCTTTGCCAGCGGCGAGACGGCCTGATGGGTCTCCAGCATCTCGATCTCGGCGTCCTTGTCCGGGTAGCCCATCGAGATACGGGCCATGAAACGGTCCCGTTGTGCCTCCGGCAGGGGATACGTTCCCTCCATTTCAATGGGATTCTGGGTGGCCACCACCATGAATGGTTCATCCAGCTTGTAGGACGTGCCGTCCACCGTGACCTGGTGCTCCTCCATGCACTCGAGGAGGGCGGACTGGGTCTTGGCCGATGCCCGGTTGATTTCGTCGCCGATGACGATGTTGGCGAACACCGCCCCCGGCCGGAATTCGAAAAGCCTGGAGGCCTGGTTGTAGATCGATACCCCGGTGACGTCGGACGGCAGCAGGTCGGGGGTGAACTGGATGCGGTTGACGGTGCAGTCGATGGTGCGGGCCAGGGTCTTGGCCAACAGCGTTTTACCGACGCCGGGCACGTCCTCCACCAGGAGGTGCCCCTGCGCGAGGAGCACCGTCAGCGCAAGCTTGGCAGCATCGGACTTGCCGTCGATCACGGTGTTGACCGTGGTAAGGATGCGCTGGGCTGCCGCGTGGAAGGATGCCGCGTCCATGGCCGGCGTCCGGTGCCCGTTCAGGTGGCTGACGGAATCTGCGCCACCGGCCAGGTTGAGGTTCGGTGCGCCTGCGGTGTTGGCAATGCGTCGGTGGGGTTCCATCGGCAACCTTTCAGCCCGGGTTTCACCTGGACGGGACAGCAGGCCTGCCTTCGCCCCTCGGTGGGCGTGCGCGTGTGTTCGTTCCAGACTACTAACACAACTGCCATGCCTGACAGAGAGTTCCGGCAAATATGTGGCTGCCTGTGGCCGATAGGCTGGGTGGATGTGCGATTCGTCGATCCCAGCTGCCTACCGGCTCCCTGCCGAAGACGGAACTCCCGGCTCCGAGCCGGGCCGCCGCAAGGATTTCCCGCCCGCTCCGGAGCCCCTGCCCGTGCCCGTCATGGACAACCACACCCACCTGGACTTTCCGGAAGGCAACGGACCGGTAGGAATCACGGCTGCCCTGGACGCGGCAGCCGCCGTGGGCGTCCAAGGTGCAGTGCAGGTGGGCTGCGACCTGGAATCCTCACGCTTCACCGTGGAGGCGGTGGACCGCGATCGACGGCTCCTCGGGGCCGTGGCGCTCCACCCCAATGATGCACCGCACTATGCGGCCCGGGGCGAACTTGAGGACGCGCTTGCCGAGATCGAACGCCTGGCAACGCATCCCCGGATCCGGGCCATCGGCGAGACCGGCCTGGACTTCTTCCGGACCGAAGGCGAGGGACTGCGCCACCAGGAATACTCCTTCCGGCGCCATATCGACATCGCCAAGCGCCTGGACCTCACCCTGCAGATCCATGACCGGGACGCGCACAGCGACGTGGTGCGGGTGCTGCGCGAAGAAGGGGCGCCGGAAAGGGTGGTGTTCCATTGCTTCTCCGGTGACGCCGAACTGGCAAGGACCTGCAACGAAAAGGGTTGGTGGATGTCCTTCGCCGGCACCCTGACGTTCCGGAACGCCGCGAACCTCCGGGCGGCGCTCGCCGTGGCGGACCCGGAGCTCATCATGGTGGAAACGGACGCCCCGTTCCTCACCCCGCACCCCCACCGGGGACGCCCGAACGCGAGCTACATGGTCCCGTACACGGTGCGCGCCATGGCAGAATTGACAGGCTCCGACCTTGGCGGCCTCTGCACCACGATCTCCGAAAATACGGTGCGGGCATACGGATCCTGGCACTAAAAACCGCTTCCCGGTAACAGGCAAATTGCATATTTGGTATGCAAAAATGTTGGTCGCTTTATAACGCTACGGTTACAGTGGAAAACTATTAGCCGGGGTCGGGGAAGGCCAACGGGTAATTTCGCTCCAACTGCAGCCGGCCCGGCCTGTCCAACGGCCAGCCATGCCGTTGCGTGGAGCGTGGCGGCGCATCGATGCCCGGACTGCCGTATCCGCGGTTGTACCGGGCATTTTTCTGCGCGTTTCCCCGTGCCCGGATGGACCGAGAGTTACGGGCAATCGTGATCAAGTTCTTCACATCGGACGGCAAGTTCAGCTTTATCAAGGTTGGCGCCCAGCTGCTGGTGCTTTGCGGCCTGGTCGCAGGCCTCGTAGCCTTCGTGGGCAATAACAAAACAATTACGCTCAACGTGGACGGCAAAGCGTCGTCCGTGCAGTCCTTTGGTGGAACAGTTGAACAGGTGGTCAAGAGTGCCAACCTGGAACTGAAGCCCGGCGACCGCGTGTCGCCCTCCCTCGACGCAACTGTCCAGAACGGCACCGTCATCAACATCAACCAGGCCAAGGAAGTCAAGGTCAGCCTGGACGGTGCCGAGAAGACCGTGAACACCACGGCCCAGGACGTGGAAGACCTGGTCACCGAACTTGGTGTCGCCAGCGCGTCGTCGGTTTCGGCGCCCAAGGACGCCACGCTCGCACCCGCCGGTTCCTACGTCTCGATTTCCACCCCCAAGACCGTCAGCATCGTTGCCGACGGCAAGGTGAACACGGCCACCACCACCGCCCCCACCGTGGGCAAGGTCCTTGAGGACTCGGGCGTGACCCTCGGTGCCAACGACCGCACGTCGCAGCCGGCCAACGCCAACGTGGTGAACAACATGGTCATCAAGGTTTCCCGGGTGGACACCAGCCAGACCGCCGTCACCAGCGAAGAGGTTCCCTTCCAGACGGTCACGGCCGAGAGTGCCGACATGCTCAAGGGCGAGAAGGAAGTCACCCAGGCAGGCGCTGCCGGAAAGCTCGAGCGCACCTTCAAGCTGGTGCTCGTGGACGGACGGGAAGCCTCCCGCACGCTGGTCTCGGAGAACGTCGCTGTCCAGCCGGTCACCGAGAAGGTCACCGTGGGCACCAAGGCCAAGCCCGCACCCCAGGCGGCAGCAGCGCCTGCCGGCGCCAATACCGGCGCGGCAGCTCCGGCCATGATGAACGAAGCCATGTGGGACAAGATCGCCCAGTGCGAGTCCAGCGGCAACTGGAGCATCAACAGCGGCAACGGCTACTACGGCGGCCTCCAGTTCGATATCCGCACCTGGATTGGTGCAGGCGGCGGGGCTTACGCGCCCAACGCCAGCCTGGCCACCAAGGCACAGCAGATCGATATCGCCAACCGGGTCTACGCACAGCGCGGACTGTCCCCGTGGGGCTGTGGCTGGGCGGCAAGCAGCTAATCTCCACGATCCACGCAGCGGTAATACTGTGGCCGGTCCCGGGTTTCCCCGGGCCGGCCACAGTGCGTTAACCGGCCGGGACCCCGGGGCCGCGCGGGATAGGATACCTAGGTGACTGAACCGATCCCCGCCGTGCCCGCACCCTTGTTTGGTGCTTCCGATATACGCCGGATGGCAGAGGAAATCGGGGTCAGGCCCACCAAGACGCTGGGCCAGAATTTTGTCATTGACGGCAACACCATCCGCCGGATTGTCGCCGCTGCCGGCGTCGGTCCGGATGAAACGGTGCTCGAGGTCGGTCCGGGGCTTGGCTCGCTCACGCTGGGGCTGCTGGACGCGGCCGCGGCGGTCGTCGCCGTCGAAATCGATCCCATCCTGGCGGCAAAGCTTCCGGAAACCGTGAAGGAATGGCGCCCGGCCGCCGCCGACGCCTTCCACCTCGTGCAGGCGGACGCGATGAAGGTGACGGAACTGCCGGTGAAGCCCACCGCACTCGTTGCCAACCTCCCCTACAACGTGGCCGTTCCCGTGGTGCTGCACCTCCTGCAGCATTTCCCCAGCCTGCAGCACGGCCTGGTGATGGTGCAGGACGAGGTGGCCGACCGGCTCGCCGCACCCCCCGGGTCGAAGACCTATGGAGTGCCGTCGGTCAAAGCCGCCTGGTACAGCCAGATGCGCAAAGCCGGCGTCATCGGCATGAACGTTTTCTGGCCGGCTCCCAAGATCCATTCCGGCCTGGTGGCCTTCACCCGCCGCGAACCACCGGCCACCACCGCCACCCGCGAGCAGGTGTTCGCCGTGGTGGACGCCGCATTCGCGCAGCGCCGCAAGACCCTGCGGGCAGCCCTGGCCGGCTGGGCAGGTGGAGCTCCGGAAGCGGAGCGCTGCCTGCTCGCAGCCGGCGTCGATCCCACCGCCCGGGGTGAAGTCATCGACATCGCCGCGTTCGCCAGGATCGCCGAAGCCAAGGAAAACCGCCAGTGAGCGCAGCAGGCCGGTTCGCCGCCAGGACGGTCCGGGTCAAGGCCCCCGGCAAGGTCAACGTCTCCCTGGCGGTGGGTCCGCTCCGGCCGGACGGCTACCACTCAGTGGCCAGCGTCTACCTCGCCGTATCCCTCTACGAGGAAGTGGCAGCCACCAGCACCGCCACCCCGGGCATCACCATCAGCCTCAGCCCCGAGAGCACCCTGGACCTGGATTCGGTCGACATCCCGCTGGACAGCAACAACCTGGCCTACAAGGCGGCGGCCATCATGGCCGACGTTTCCGAACATGCCACCGGCGTGCACCTGGAAATCACCAAGCGTGTCCCGGTGGCCGGCGGGATGGGCGGCGGATCCGCCGACGCGGCAGCCACGCTCCTGGCCTGTGACGCCCTCTGGAACAGCGGCCTGTCGCGCGAGGAGCTGGCGCATCTCGCGGCGGAACTGGGTGCAGACGTCCCCTTCTCGCTCCTGGGCGGCACCGCCGTCGGCCTGGGTTTGGGCGACGAGCTGTCGCCCGCCCTTGCCAAGGCACAGACGCACTGGGTCCTGGTGGTCGCCGACTATGGCCTCTCAACGCCCGAGGTATACCGGACGCTGGACCGGCTGCGTGATGCCGCGGGCGCCGAAGCCGATGAACCCACCGGCGTGGACCCGCAGATCCTCGCGGCGCTGAGGGGCGGTGACGCCCACGCCCTGGGCCGGGTGCTGGTCAACGACCTGCAACGGGCTTCCATTGAACTGTCGCCCGCGCTCCGCGATACGCTGGGGATCGGTGAATCGCACGGCGCCGTGGCGGGAATCGTGTCCGGCTCCGGGCCCACGGTGGCCTTGCTGGCTGAGGACTCCATTGCCGCGGAAGCCCTCGCGGAGGACCTGCAGCGCTTTGGCCTGACGGCCCTCCCCGTCCAGGGGCCCGTTCCCGGCGCGCGCATCATCTCCGACACCCTCCTCTAAGCACCCTCCAATCCGGCAGCAGAAAGCAGTTCCCCTTGGCACACCTTCTTGGCGGCGAGAACCTCACGGTTTCCTACGCAACCCGCACCGTCCTGGACGGCATCACCCTGGGACTGGAGGAAGGGGACCGGATCGGCATGGTGGGCCGCAACGGTGACGGCAAGTCCACCCTGATGCGGCTCCTCGCGCTGCGCTCCACCCCCGACTCCGGCCGCGTCACCAAGCGCGGCGACGTGAACGTGGGCTACCTGGACCAAAGCGACGTGCTCGACGGCGACCTGACGGTAGGTGCGGCGATTGTCGGCGACCAGGCGGACTACGAATGGGCACGCAACCCGCGGATCCGGGAAATCATGGGCGGCCTGGTGTCCGACGTCGACTGGCACGCCAACGTCCATGCCCTCTCCGGCGGCCAGAAGCGGCGGGTGGCCCTCGCCAAGCTGCTCATCGAGGACCACGACGTCATCATGCTGGACGAGCCCACCAACCACCTCGACGTCGAAGGCGTGGCCTGGCTTGCCCGGCACCTGAAGACGCGCTGGCGGGCAAACCAGGGCGCGTTCCTGGTGGTCACCCACGACCGCTGGTTCCTCGACGAAGTCTGCACCAAGACCTGGGAAGTTCACGACGGGATCGTGGACCCGTTCGAAGGCGGCTACGCGGCCTACGTCCTGGCCCGTGCGGAACGCGACCGGATGGCGTCCGTGGTGGAAGGCAAACGCCAGCAGCTTGTCAAGAAGGAACTGGCATGGCTTCGCCGCGGCGCTCCGGCCCGGACAGCAAAGCCCAAGTTCCGCATCGAGGCGGCCAACGCCCTGATCGCCGACGTTCCGGCGCCGCGTGACTCCATGGCGCTGAGCAGGATGGCAACGGCGCGCCAGGGCAAGGACGTCCTGGACCTGGAACACGTCTCGCTGAACTTCCGGGGCGGCGACGACGGCAGGAAGCTCTTCGACAACATCACCCTGCGCCTCGCCCCGGGGGAGCGCCTGGGCCTGGTGGGCGTCAACGGCGCCGGCAAGACCACCCTCCTCAAGCTGCTCAACGGCGAGATCACCCCCGACGCCGGCAAGCTGAAGCGGGGCAAGACAGTGGTCACGGCGGTCCTCACCCAGGAGGTCAAGGAGCTCGACGACGTTGCGGACCTGCGCGTGATTGAGGTCATCGAGCGGGAAAAGCGTTCCTTCAACGTCGGCGGCAAGGAATTCAGCGCCGGGCAGCTGGTGGAGCAGCTCGGTTTCACCAACGAGAAGCAGTGGACTCCGGTCCGGGACCTCTCCGGCGGTGAGCGGCGCCGCCTCCAACTCCTGCGGCTCCTGGTGGGGGAGCCCAACGTGCTGATGCTCGACGAGCCCACCAACGACCTCGATACCGACACCCTCGCCGCCGTCGAAGACGTCCTGGACGGCTGGCCGGGAACGCTGGTCGTGGTCAGCCACGACCGCTACCTGCTGGAACGCGTCACGGACCACCAGATGGCGCTGCTCGGCGACGGCAAGCTCCGCGGCCTGCCCGGCGGTGTGGACCAGTACCTCGAGCTGCGCGAAGCCGCCCTGGCGGGCTCCACGGTAGCCGGCGGCGGTAACCCGGTCACCAGCGCGGGCCAGGGCCCCGCGGCCACAGCCAGCGGCACAGGCCCCTCGGAGGCGGAGAAGCGGGAGGCCCGCAAGGCGCTCAACCGGATCGAACGGCAGCTCAAGAAGCTGGATCAAGAGGAAAAGAAGCTTCACGACCTGATGCTGAAGACCACCGAGGCCGGCGATTTCGACAAGCTCGCCGACCAGAACAAACAGCTCAAGGACCTGGCCGACGAAAAGGACACCCTGGAACTGGAGTGGCTGGAGTCCTCAGAACTCCTCGGCGACTGAGCTAATTTGCCTGGTTCCTGTGCCCGGTTTGGTGCCGGGCGCCGGCCCTTCCGCGTCGCTTAGCGCGTAGGTCCCTTCCCAACACTCGCAAGCTCGCGCCGGGGCCCTCGGGACGACGCTTACAGGGCATAGGGGACGCTCCGGTCGCTGAGCGACCTCCACGTCCCGATGCCCCGCGATGCGCTCCTTTCGGAAGGCCCGCCGCCCGGCGTGGTGACGTCGCCTCACGAGCGGGGAAGGGGGTTATCCGGCAGCATGCGTCAGAGGCGAGGAACGAGCCAGCATGCAGAGGATGACCCCCCTTCCCCGCGCACGGAACTACAGCGAGGCCTAGAGTTCCGACTGCAGCTCAGGGTCTTTCTTGAGTCCCGTGAGGCCGTTCCAGGCGAGGTTGACCAGGTGCGCTGCGACGGTGTGCTTGTCGGGCCGCCGGCTGTCCTGCCACCACTGTCCGGTCATGGCCACCATGCCGACAAGCATCTGGGCGTACATGGCGCCGTCGTCGCCGCTGAAGCCGCGGCGGGAGAATTCGTCCGACAGGATATGTTCCACCCGGGCGGTGACGTGGGAGAGCAGCGTGGAGAAGGCGCCCTCGGGCTGCGAGGGGGGAGCGTCCCGCATGAGGATCCGGAACCCCTCCGTCCGGTCCTCGATGTAGGTGAGCAGGGCCAGGGCGGCACGTTCGACGAGGACGCGGGGCTTGGCTTCCTCGGTGAGGGCGGTGTTGATTGCGTCCAGCAGGATGTGGAACTCGCAGTCGACCACTTCGGTGTACAGCCCCTCCTTGGAGCCGAAGTGTTCGTAGATGACCGGCTTGGAGACTCCGGCACAGGCGGCGATCTCCTCGATGGTGGTCCCGTCCAGGCCGCGGGCGGCGAAAAGGCCCCGGCCGACGTCGATCAGCTGGCTCCTGCGCTGCAGGCCAGTCATCCGCATCCGCGGAAGGTTGTTGCTCACCTTCCCATCATGCCTCACCGCCGGCGGCTGGAATCGGCGGGGCTGGGCTGGGCGGAAGGTGCTGTGTCGCGCGGCGCCCTGAACCCATGGCAAAATAGGGACTTGTGCCCGGGCCTTGAGTCTTCCGGCACGGTCCGCTCTGGTGTAACGGCAGCACCCCGGCCTTTGGAGCCGTGGAGTATAGGTTCGAATCCTATGGGCGGAACTGCTGCGCAAGGAGCGATCACGAGGATGGCACCCGGTGCCTGGCGGCCTGCGCCGCCGGATGCCGCAAAGCGCCAGCACAACGAAGCAAGGAGAGCCCGTACGTGATCCCCGAGAATGCCGGTCCGGCCGCTGTAATCGTTCTGGCAGCAGGCGCCGGTACCCGGATGAAGTCACGTACCCCCAAGATCCTCCACGAAATCGGCGGCCTCTCCATGGTGGGCCACGCCCTCCGCGCCGGCCGCAGCATCGCGCCGCAGCGGCTCGCCATCGTGGTGCGCCATGAGCGGGACCTGGTGGAGGAGCACGTATCGGCCCTCGACCCGCAGGCCGTCATCGTGGACCAGGACGACGTTCCCGGCACCGGCCGCGCCGTCGAGGCCGCCCTGCAGGTATTGGACGCGGGCGGGGAGCTCGCCGGCACCGTGGTGGTCACTTACGGCGACGTGCCTCTCTTGTCCGGCGAACTCCTGGACGAACTCGTCGCCACCCATGAGCGCGAGGGCAACGCCGTCACCGTGCTCACCGCAGTCCTCGACGACGCCACCGGCTATGGCCGCATCCTCCGCGGCGACGACGGCTCCGTCACCGGCATCCGCGAGCACAAGGACGCCTCCGAGGCTGAACGGCTGGTCCGCGAGGTCAACTCAGGGATCTACGCGTTCGACGCCGCGGTGCTCCGCGGCGCGCTGGGCAAGGTCACCACCGACAACTCGCAGGGCGAGAAATACCTCACCGACGTGCTGGGACTGGCCCGTGAGGCAGGCGGCCGGGTCGCCGCCGTCGTCACCGCCGACCGCTGGCAGGTGGAAGGCGCCAACGACCGCGTCCAGCTTGCCGCCCTGGGCGCCGAGCTGAACCGACGCACCGTGGAAGCCTGGATGCGCGCCGGCGTCACCGTCGTCGACCCCGCCACCACCTGGATCGACTCCTCCGTCACCCTGGACGAGGACGTCCGCCTCCTGCCCAACACCCAGCTGCACGGGGCCACCACCGTCGCCAGGGACGCCGTTGTGGGTCCCGATACCACCCTGACCGACGTCCAGGTGGGCGAAGGAGCCACGGTGGTCCGCACCCATGGTTCCGGGTCGGTCATCGGCCCGCGCGCCGCCGTCGGCCCCTTCACCTACCTGCGCCCGGGCACCGTCCTGGGCGAAAAGGGCAAGATCGGCGCCTTCTACGAGACCAAGAACGTCACCATCGGCCGCGGCTCCAAGCTGTCCCACCTGGGATACGCCGGCGATGCCGAAATCGGCGAGGACACCAACATTGGCTGCGGCAACATCACGGCCAATTACGACGGCGAGAAGAAGCACCGCACGGTGATCGGCTCGGGCGTCCGTACAGGCTCCAACACCGTCTTTGTTGCCCCGGTCACCGTGGGGGACGGCGCCTACAGCGGCGCCGGCGCGGTGATCCGCAAGGACGTACCGGCCGGCGCGCTGGCGCTGAGCGTCGCTGCTCAGCGCAACGCCGAAGGCTGGGTTCCCGCGAACCGTCCGGGAACCCGCTCCGCCGAACTGGCCCAGGCGGCCACCAAGAACTCCTCAAGTACCCGGGCATCTACAGAAGAGGGCAAGTAACAATGAGTGAAATTACGGCGCACGGCGAGAAGAAGCTGGTGCTCGCCACCGGGCGGGCCCATCCGGAGCTTGCCCGGGAGATCGCCAAGGAACTCGGCACTGACCTCCTTCCCGTTGACGCCTACGACTTCGCGAACGGCGAGATCTACGTCCGGGCCGGCGAGAGTGTCCGCGGCACGGACGCCTTCGTCATCCAGGCGCATCCCGCGCCGCTGAACAACCACCTCATGGAACAGCTGATCATGATCGATTCGCTGAAGCGGGCCTCCGCCAAGCGCATCACCGTGGTGTCGCCGTTCTATCCCTACGCCCGGCAGGACAAGAAGGGCCGCGGCCGCGAGCCGATCTCCGCCCGCCTGGTGGCAGACCTCTACAAGACGGCAGGCGCCGACCGCATCATGAGCGTGGACCTGCACACCTCGCAGATCCAGGGCTTCTTCGACGGCCCCGTGGACCACCTGATGGCCATCCCGCTGCTCGCCGACTACATCCGCACCCGGGTGAACGCAGAGAACATCACCGTCGTCTCCCCGGACACCGGCCGCGTGCGGGTTGCCGAGCAGTGGGCCGAACGCCTCGGCGGCGCGCCGCTCGCGTTCGTGCACAAGAGCCGCGACCTCACCGTGCCCAACCAGGCCGTGTCCAAGACCGTGGTGGGCCAGATCGAGGGCCGGACCTGCGTCCTGATCGACGACATGATTGACACCGGCGGAACCATCTCCGGCGCCGTGACGGTCCTGAAGAACGCCGGCGCCAAGGATGTCATCATCGCCGCCACCCACGCCGTCTTCTCCGACCCCGCCGCCCGCCGGCTGTCCGAATCAGGTGCGCGTGAAGTGGTGGTGACGAACACCCTGCCGCTGAACTCGTCCCAGCGCTTCCCGCAGCTGACCGTGCTGTCGATCGCGCCGCTGATTGCCCGCGCAATCCGTGAGGTGTTCGACGACGGCTCCGTCACCAGCCTGTTCGACGGCAAGGCCTAGGATCCGCTGGTTGAGCCTGTCGAAGCCCGGCCTTGCCGGTTCGACAGGCTCAACCTCCGGCGCCGTTGCCGTTTTCAGGAAAAGGCCCCGCCGCTGGTAAGCTGGATCCCGATACCTTGGCGAGGGAGCGCATAGCCTCCGTTATCGACTGGGTCTGCTTGTCCTTCAGCTGAAGGACTGCCTTCTTGAAGGGCCGCCTCCGGGCCGCCCGGCGTTGAAGGTCACACCAGACCTCCGCCCTTGCTGAACCCCGTTTAGTCTTCAAGGAGATTTCCATGTCTGAGCAGAAGCTCGCAGCAGAACTGCGCACCGAATTCGGCAAGGGCTACGCCCGCCGCGCCCGCGCGAACCACCAGATCCCCGCCGTCATCTACGGCCACGGCGCAGAGCCCATCCACGTCACCCTGCCCGCAAAGGCCACCACCCTTGCCGTCCGCACCGCCAACGCCCTGCTGTCCCTGGACATCAACGGCGAAGGCCACCTGGCCCTGGTCAAGGACGTCCAGCGTGACCCCGTAAAGCAGATCATCGAGCACATCGACCTCCTGACCGTCCGCCAGGGCGAGAAGGTCACGGTTGACGTTCCGGTCCACGTTGAGGGCGAAACCGCACCCGGCACCGTACACAACCTGGAACTGACCGTGGTGTCCCTCGAAGCCGAGGCTACGCACCTCCCGGAGTCCGTCGTCGTGAACATCGAAGGCCGCGCCGCCGGTGAGCACATCCACGCCTCCGACCTGGTCCTGCCCAAGGGCACTGTCCTGCTGACCGACGCCGAAGCACTCGTGGTGAACATCTCCGAGGCCGTCGAAATCGCCGAGGAAGCAGAAACCGAAGCTGCCGCCGAGGGCGAAGCCGAGGAAGCTCCCGCAGCCGAAGAAGCCGCAGCCGAGTAACCACTCCAGCGTTCCGCGCAGTGGCCGGACCCCGCAAGGGGCCCGGCCACTGCCGTGTCTGCCCAGTGAACCTTGCTTAACCGTCCCCCTAGGATTGACTCCATGACAGATACCTGGCTGATCGTTGGCCTCGGCAACCCCGGCGCACAGTACCAAGGCAACAGGCACAACGTAGGCCAGATGGTCCTTGACGAACTCGCCACCCGCATTGGAGCGGGATTCAAGGCGCACAAGGCCCGGGCCCAGGTCCTCGAAGGCCGGCTGGGCATTGGCGGACCGCGGGTGGTCCTGGCCAAGCCCATGAGCTACATGAATGTATCCGGCGGCCCTGTCTCCGCACTTGCAAACTTCTACGGCATCCCCGCAGACCATGTGGTGGCCGTCCATGACGAGATCGACATTCCCTTCAACACGGTCAAACTTAAGCTTGGCGGCGGCGAAGGCGGCCACAACGGTCTGCGGGACATTTCCAAGGCCCTGGCCACCAAGGACTACCTGCGGGTCCGGGTGGGAGTGGGCAGACCGCCCGGCCGGATGGACACCGCCGACTACGTGCTCCGCGATTTCGGCACCACGGAACGGAAGGAACTGCCGTTCCTGCTCGACGATGCCGCAGACGCCGTGGAGTCCCTGCTCCGCGACGGTTTGACCGCTGCACAGCAGAAGTTCCACCCGGCCAAACCGGGATCACGGCAACCCGAATCGTAAAAGTTCCGTTCGACCCTATTTCCTTGTCTGTGCCTCGGGGTACTCTTCTTCCTATGCGGGGGAGCAATGGGGCTACATCCCGCTATTGCAGGATGTAGGGGAAAAGTTCATGTCGATCGAGCCACTCAGCTGGGGACGTGGGTCAACACCGCAAGGTGACGGGCTGCCCACACCATCCTCCGCGGCACCGGAGGGCCTGCAATGGTCCATGTCCGCACGGAGCGCCAACCTCGACGCCGTGCGCACCGCACTGACCAGCGAACATTCGCTGGGTGTCGTCATCACCGGAGCCAGGGGAGTTGGCAAGTCGTCCCTGGCCCGCGCCGCCGTAGCGGACCTCGGCCCCGATGTCTGGTCCCTGCAGCTGCGCACCGGCCCGTCAGGCTCCACCACCCCCTATGGCTGCCTGTCGTTCCTGCTGGCCCGGCTCCCGCAGGCGTATATGGGTTCGCCCACGGCCATCCTTCGCGGCATCACCTCCCTGATCCGCAGCGACGCCGCAGGCCGGCCCTGCATCATCACCCTGGACACCTCCGCCACCATTGACGACATGAGTGCCGGCGTGCTCTTGAACGTCCTGCTCACCGGCACCGCAAAGATCGTCGCCGTCGCACCGAATACAAGCGACCTGCCGGCAGACTTCCACTGGCTGCTGACCGACCGCAAGCTGACCGAGGTGCGGCTGGGCAACCTCAACGAGCTGCAGACCCGGCAGGTCCTGCTGTCGCTGCTGGGCCACCGGGTGGCCTCATCCCTGGTCAGCACCTACCACCAGATGGTGGGAGGCAACCCCCTGCTGCTCAAAGCCCTGGTCACCGAGCAGCAGCTCTCCGGAAACCTGGTCCTGTCGGACTCCGTCTGGACACTGCGGGACAAGGTGGTGCTGGACGGCGCAGCAAGCCTTGACGACATCGTCCGGTCCCGCTGGTCGAGGGAAACACCGCAAACGCGGGAAGTCATCGAAATGCTCTCCTGCGCCCGACGGGTGGAGCTGTCCAGCCTCACCGCCATCTACGGCGCGGACGTGGTCGCGGACATGGAGGACGGCGGCCTGCTGGAGATTGACGACTCCGAGCAGCGCTGGGTGTCACTGCGCGAAAAATACATCGGTGACGTTGTCAGGACCTGGCTCAGTATTTCCCGCCGCCGCGAACTCCGGAGCATCCTGCTGGGCGGCCAGGAACCGGACCCCGCCACCCTCACGGTGGAAGAGCTCATGTCCTTTGCCGCCTGGACGCACGAATGCGAAGCCGAGCTGAGCCCGGCGCTGGCACTTGCAGCCGCCCAGGCCGCCGTCCAGCTCTTCGACCCCCGGTTCGCCCTGACCTACGCGGACATGCTGCAGCGGACCGACGCCGAATGGGCTCCGGCCCAACGCCAGAAGGCCGCCGCCTACCTTCTCCTCGACATGCCCGTCCAGGCCCTGGCTGCCCTGGATGACATCTCGCACCCCGAACTTGAGGCCCTGGACCCGGCAGAGTACGCCCAGGTCATTGCGGCCAAGGCCAGGGTCATGCTGTTCATCCCGGAGCAGGCCGGCAAAGTCCCGGAACTGCTCCGCTCGGCCCGGGAGCGGCTGGACCAATTCGGCGAGCATCCGCAGTGGCCGGCCCCGGCGGCGGTTGCGGCGAACCGCATCTCGCTGAGTGAATTCGAATACCAGGCGCACGCCGGCGACTACGCGGCCATGATCCCGGCCCTGGAGCGTGCGGCCGATCCTGCGGCCAACCCGGACCCCGGGTTCCGGATCCAGTCCGCTGTCCTCCTGATGGGCGCACTCGCGCTGACAGGCCGCGAAATGGACGCCCTGGGCCTCATGCGGCAACTCGGCGGTCAACTCACCGATTACTCGCACATCGTGGGCCTGCGTGAGCACTACACCCGGGAGGCCTACTTTGTCCTGTTGATGGCCGGCCAGTGGAGGCGCTGCATTGACCTCCTGAACCCCTTCAGCGCAGGGCAGCCCCACCGGCTTCCGTACCGCAGCGCCGCCACCGAACTCGCAGCCGGCGTCGCGTACGCATTCTCCGGCCGGGGCGAAGCAGCCCTGGAACCCTTGATTTCCGCCGCTGCCCAGTTGGAGCTGCAGCCGGTCCAGGCCGCGTTGCGCACCGCCTACGCAGCCACTGCCCTGGCCTACGCGCAGGCCGGGAACGCCGCCCTGGCCCGCAAGTACCTGGCGAAGCTGCAAAAGACACCCGGCAAGGCCGGGTTCGCGGCGGAGAGCATCATCGAGTTCTGCACGCTCGTTGCCGGCCGCTGGCTGGGAGACCCGGAAGCGGCCGCAGCCCTCAAGCAGGGCACCCGCCGCAACATGGAGGCGGGCCGGCACACCGTGGCCGGCGTCTACCTGCTGGCGGCAACCGTCAACGGCAGTGACGCGGATTTCCGCCTCCTGGAGGAGATCGCCGGCAACCGGCAGGGCCCGCTGGCCGAGGTCTCACGGCTGATCGCCGTCGGAACCCGGACCAAGGACGCCAAAACCCTCCTCGAAGGCGGCGAACTCGCAGCCACCCTGGAACTCGATGCCGTGGAGGCGCGGTGCATGGCCCTGGCTGTCGACTTCGCCCGCCAGGACGGCGACTCCCTCTCGGCCAGGACCGCGCAGGCCCGGCTGGACATCCTCGCCGCCACGGTGGCGAACCTGCCCATTGTGCCCAGCAGCGGGAGCCCCCTGCTGACCAGCCGGGAACGGCAAATTGCCCGGATGGCCGGCCGCGGTGCCTCCAACCGTGACATCGCCATGGAAATGGGCGTGTCTGTCCGCACGGTGGAAGGCCATCTGTACCAGGTCTTCACCAAACTGGGCGTGACTTCAAGGGGTGATCTGACTGGACTCGTCTAATGGGCACAAGCCCGCGTCTGCACACCGGCTCCTGACCGGCCGCCGGGAACCGGTGGAGCGGATCTGCAACCTGGTCCGCAGTGGCTCGCACCAGGCAGTCTTCATCATGGCCGGGCCGGGCATTGGAAAATCGGCGGTCACCGATGCTGTGACGGAGCGGTTGGCCGGGAACATGAACGTCCTTCGCATCCATGCCAGCTCGGCCCTGGCCGGGGTTCCGTTTGGGGTCCTGACCCCGTACACAGGGGAGCTCACCGCCGAGGAATCCGTCTCGCCCGTGGCCGTGCTGCGCTCGATGTGGTCCTATTTCGAGAAACTGAAGGCCGGCAACGGTGCCGCGGTCCTGTTGGCCGTGGACGACGCCCACCATCTGGATGATGCATCAGCAGGCGTGCTCGCCGAGGTGATTTCCGCAGGATGGGCAACAGTGCTGGCAGCGGCACGCCCCCGGCCCGGCCTGCCGCAGCCGCTCGACCAGCTCTGGTATGACGGACTGGCTGAACGGGTGGATCTGCGGCCGCTCAACCGCGAACAGATCGAAGAGGTCCTTGCCCACGTCCTGGACGGGACCGTCCCCGGCGCGACCGTTGACGCCATCTGGAACGCCACGGGCGGGAACCCCCGAATCCTCGACGCCGTGCTGCACGACTCCGCCGAAGCCGGCATCCTGGCCAAGCGCAATGGCATCTGGATGCTGATGGGCGCCCTGCCTGCCGACGGACCCCGCCTCGCTGCCGTGGTGGCAAAAGACCACCTCCGGCGGCGCACCGAGGAACAGGAAGCGCTGAAGCTGGTCGCCCTCGCCGGGCCGGTGGGCCGGAAAGTGATCGAAGACATCAGCGGCGCGGCCGTGGTCCGCTCCCTGCTGGACCAGCAGATGATTGTGGAATCGTCAGGCATCCCGGCCGAGCTGTCCATCTGGAACGGGCTTTTCGCCGGCGCCATCAGGAACACGGTGTCGGTATCCCGCAGCCTTCAGCTCCTTGAGAAGGTCAAGGCGCACCAGGACCCTGCCCTCCTGCACGGGGAAGGCAGGCTCCGGTCCGTCGAGTGGGCGCTGGAATGCGGAGTGCGGGTCAGCGAGGACGACATGCTGGCCGCGTCGCGCGAGGCCCTGCTGCGGTTCCGGAACCACAGTGCACGGTCCATCGCAGCCCGCGTCCACGACCCTGACCTGGTCCCGCTTGCCCAGGCCATCCAGGCGCGGGCGCTGTATAACGAAGGCGCCTACGCGGAGGCCGCGGCCCTGCTCGACGCGTGCTGGCTTCCGCTGGCCGGGGACCCCCAGGGTCCCGCCGTGCTGCTGCTGCGGGTTTCAGCGCACCGGGCCATGGGCAATTTCCTGGGCTCGGTTTCCGACGACGTAGAGAAGCACTGCACGCTTCCCGGCGGTGAGAGAAGCTGGCAGGCAGAGCTGCTGCACCTGCTCCAGCTGGGCGCCGAGGTGAATTTCCAGGCGCTGGCCGACGAGGTTGACGCCATGCGGAGGGAGCCGGCCGCAGAATCGGGTGGAGAACCCGTGCGCGCCCTGGCCGAAGGGCTCCTGGCCCACGCCCTCGCCGCGGCGGGACGGCCCGTCCAGGGTTTGGAGGCTGCACTGCTGGCCGCCTCGGAACTTCCGCCGCTTGAGGGCAGCCTGTTCTTCTTCCCGGAGTTTGTGCTGGGGCGGCTCGTGTCCGACTACCTGGCCATGGGTGAATGGGAATCGGCGGAACGCGAACTCGACCACTACGCCGCCGGGCACCTGCCGGGTGCGGCCACCTTCAACGGCAGCCTGGAACTGCTCCGGGGCTATTCATTGCTGCGGCAGGGCCGCATGGAGCGCGCCTACCAGGTGCTGCTGCCGGCGGTGGAAGCACTGAGGCTGAATGATCCCCTGCAGCTGTACCGGTTCGGCACAGCGCTCGGCTTCTACGCGGCAGCAAGGCTTGGCGACACGGAGCAGGCACGGCGCCTGGAACGGGACCACAAGGATGCCGACACCGGCTGGCCCGCCCATGACCTCCTGGCGGAAGCCTATGTGGCGGCCGCCGCCGAATACCTGGGCCACGACGGCAAGGGCCTCGCCGCCCTGCAAACACTCATGACCACCACGGAGGCATCCGCCCGGACCGGCAACCTCCTTGAAGTCCTGGCCATGTGCTGGGACCTCGGCGACCCCTCGGTGGTCCCCATGGTCCAGGCAGCGGCCCGGGACGTGGAAGGCCGGTGGGCAGAGTCCTTGCTGACCCTGGCCACTGCATGGGAAAACGCGGACGGGGACACCCTCATGGCAACGGCTGCCTCGCTGGAGGAAGCAGGCTTTGTCAACATGGCCCGTGAGGCCTACGCTCGTGCCAGCACCGTACTGGAGCAGGCCGGGGAGCGCCGCCGGTCCAGGCAGGCCGTAGCCCAGCGCGAGAAGTGCGACCACGAACTGGGGGAGCGGTTCCGCGAGGGACGCTTCATTGCGGCGGCGCCCACCGTCCGGCTCACCCGGCGCGAGCAGGACATCGTGGAGCTTGCCGTCCAGGGGCTCACCGACCGGGAGATCGCGCAGCGGCTGATGGTCTCCGTCCGGACCGTGGAAGGCCACCTCTACCGCACCTACGTCAAGCTCGGGGTCCGCAGCCGCGACGAGCTGGAGTCGGCCCTGCCCAAGTAGGCTGTCCGCCTCCCGGGCGCAATTCGGCGGCGCACTGGACGGGTATCCGGCGCGTCCGCACTCACGGTGCGGCCCGCCACCGGCATGCGCCTGACCGTCCGGCGTCCGGGGAGTCCTGCCTGCCCGGCGTCGTGCATCGCCCTGCCTGTGGACGCCTCCCGTCCCTCCCCATCCGTAAGGGCGGGACCCCCTCCCCGTAGTCCCCACGGCGGGATTCGAGTACACCCTACTCGTGTCCGGCAGGGCGCCGGGAGCTTTACTTAAGGAGGCAAAGCAAAGCGGCAGGCTGGAGGACCGCGGAGCAGCCGACAGGACATGATGGCCCTCTCGACTTCCGGTCCCCGGACCGGGTAAAGACGGGGCCGGCGACGTCAGAGTCTTCTGAGACCGAGACTCTCCCCCCAGCCGTCGCCGGCCCTCTGCTCCCTCGGCTGAAGCCCGGGACTGCGGTGGCGGCTGCCCCTCCCGGGCAGCCGCCACAGCCGTGTGTGGGACAATTGGGATGTCAGACATTGGCAGCCCAAGGAGTTCGTTTTGGCCCTCGTTACAACGCCCGCCACACTGGAACGCGCCGTACCTGCCATGGACAACGCCGAGGTGCTGCGCATCCGCAACGACTTCCCGGTCCTCAACCAGCTGGTCAACGGGGAGCCGCTGGTCTACCTCGACTCCGGGGCCACGTCGCAGAACCCGGTCAGCGTCATCGAGGCGGAGCAGGAGTTCTATGAGCAGCGCAACGCCGCCGTACACCGCGGGGCCCACCATCTCGCGGTAGAGGCCACCGACGCCTTCGAGGATGCCCGTCAGACCCTGGCCGACTTCATCGGGGCGGACTATGCGGAGACCATCTGGACATCGAACGCCACCGAGGGGTTGAACCTCCTTTCCTACGCGCTCTCCAACGCCACCCTGTGGGCCGCGCAAGGGCGCGGTGACCAGGGGCTCAAGGACCTGGCACTGAAGCCCGGCGACGAGATCGTGGTGACGGAGATGGAGCACCACGCCAACCTCATCCCGTGGCAGGAACTTGCCTTCCGCACCGGGGCGACGCTGCGCTACATCCCCATCGGGGACGACGGCAGCCTCCTGATGGACCAGGCCGCAGCCGTCATCGGCCCCCGCACCAAGGTCCTGGCTTTCACCCACGCCTCCAACGTCCTGGGCACCATCAACCCGGTCCAGGAACTGGCGGCCCTGGGCCACAGCGCCGGCGCCCTGGTTGTCCTGGACGCCTGCCAGTCCGCCCCGCACCTGCCGCTGGACGTCAAGGCGCTCGGTGTCGACTTCGCCGTCTTCTCCGGCCACAAGATGCTTGCCCCCACCGGCATCGGCGTGCTGTATGGGCGGCAGGAGCTGCTGGACATCCTGCCGCCGTTCCTGACCGGCGGGTCGATGATCACCACCGTCACGATGGAAAGGGCGGAGTACCTGCCGGCGCCCCAGCGCTTCGAAGCGGGCACGCAGCGCATCTCCCAGGCGGTGGCCCTCGCCGCCGCTGCGAACTACCTTACCGAGACCGGACTGGACCGGATCCACGCGTGGGAGGCACACCTGGGCCAGCGCCTGGTGGCCGGGCTGGAAGCCCTCCCCGGCATCCGCGTGCTGGGCCCGGCCGCCGGACAGGAACGCATCGGCCTGGCGGCGTTCGACGTCGAGGGCGTCCACGCCCACGACGTGGGCCAGTTCCTGGACTCCCGGGGCATCGCCGTCCGGGTGGGGCACCATTGCGCCCAGCCGCTGCACCGCAGGCTCGGCCTCACCGCCACCACCAGGGCCAGCACCTACCTGTACAACACCACCGACGACGTGGACCGCTTCTTGGAAGCAGTGGCCGGCGTCCGGGCATACTTCCGCGCCTAGCGGCGGGACGAAAGAGGACACCATGAGCCTAGACCAGCTGTACCAGCAGATCATCCTTGACCACTCCAAGGCCCGGCACGGCAGCGGACTGGCGGCCATGGAGGCACCGGACGGCACCTCCACCGGCCAGTCGCACCAGCTCAACCCGGTGTGCGGCGACGAAGTGACCCTCCGGCTCGCGGTCCGGGACGGCAAGGTGGCCCAGGTCGCGTGGGACGGGGCGGGCTGCTCCATTTCGATGGCCTCGGCCTCGGTCCTGACCGATCTTGCCGAGGGGATGACCGTGGCCGAACTGCACAAGGTCATCGACAGTTTCCGTGAGGTCCTTCGCTCCCGCGGCAAGGTCCAGGCCGATCCCGAACTGCTCGGCGATGCCGCGGCCTTTGAGGGCGTGGCGCGTTACGCGGCCCGCGTCAAGTGCGCCATGATCTCCTGGGTCGCCGCCGAGGACGCCCTCAACCAGGCAGCCTGAGCGGCCGGTCCCAAACATGCAAAAGGCTCTCCTTCCAGCGGAAGGAGAGCCTTTTGCATTGAAGACCTTTATCCCAGCAGGCCGAGGACGCCGATCACCGCGGTAGCGAGGCCGAGCACCATCGAGATGCTCACCAGCACCACATGCACGGTCAGGAACTTCGTCGCCTTGCCGGCGGTGTCGCGGGCCCGCGGGTCCTTCATGACCCGGCGCAGGAACTGGGGCCAGACCACCAGGGACCAGACCCCGGCGACGACCAGGACCAGTGCGGGGAAGACGGGAAGCTGCATGGGTTAGTGGCTTTCCAGCCAGGCCTGCGCCTGTGCGGCCTGCAGGTTCAGCGCCTTGGCCACCATCGGCTCGGCGGCGTCGGCGATCTTGCCGCCCAGGAACGGAACCGAGGACTTTACGGCGCCCTCAAGCTCCACCCGGGTTCCGCCGCCGTCGGCCACCAGCCGCTGCACCGCGGTGACGTCCACGGGGGCGCCGGCGATCTTCAGTGAAATGTTGCTCTGCCGCGAGCCGTCCGGGGCGGGCGCGTCCCAGCTTTCGACCTGCGTCACCTTGAGGTGCTCGCCCACGAACTTCCGGGCGATCTCCGGCAGGCGGGTAGTGGGAAGGGTCCGCACGGAGGTGGCGTTGAAGGCCCCCGCGATGTCGCCGTCCACGCTGAAGGACTCCAGGCTGCCGCCCACCAGCTGGCTGACGTGGCGCTGGAAGTCCTCGTTCACCAGCACAGCGGCAACGCTGTCAACGGGGTGCGGAAGGGTGGTGGTTGCGCTCAGCGCCATGGGTCCTCCTGGGACGTGGGGAACGGATTAAGCCTCCAACATCCTACGGGGTGATCGGTGCCGGCTCCGCATCGGCAAGTTTCTGCGCGGCCGTGGTAATGTTCCGCGCCATCGCCGGGAAAATCAGGCTGTGGAACGGGAGGACGGCCAGCCAGTACAGCCGCCCGCTGAGGCCCTTGGGGAAGAAAATGGCGCGTTGCCGGTAGCGGCTGCCGCCACCGTCAGGCTCCACCGAGAGCTCAAGCCAGGCCCGCCCGGGCGCCCGCATTTCAGCCCGCAGGCGCAGGAGCCTGCCGCGTTCGATCCGCTCCACGCGCCACCAGTCCACCACCTCGCCGACAGCGAGGGAGTGAGGGTGCCGGCGGCCGCGCAGCAGCCCCGCTCCACCCGTCAGCTTGTCCAGCCAGCCCCGCACCTGCCAGGCCAGCGGCAGGGAGTACCAGCCGTTGCGCCCGCCGATGCCTTCGATGATGGTCCACACATGGGCGGGGTCCACATCGCCGTGGAAGGTCCGTTCGTCGATGTATACCTTGTGCCCGGCCCATTCGGGGTCACTGGGAAGCGGGTCCGAGTCCGCACCGGCGCTGGCCCAGGTGGTCTCCACCTGGCCGTCGCGTTCCTTGCCCAGTGCAAGGGCCACGGCCGTGCGGTAGGGGGTCAGGCCGCCGTCGGGCTGGGGAATGTACTGGTCGATGTCGTGCTCGTTGGCCACGGCGTCGTGCTGGAGCGACTGGACCAGGGGCACCGCCATGGACAGCGGGATGGGCGTGGTCAGGGCTACCCACATCCCGGCCAGCTTGGGCGCAGGCACCGGCAGGGCGAGCACCACGCGGTAGGGCAGGCCTGCTTCCGCAGCGTACTCCTTCATCATCCCCGCATAAGTCAGCACCTGCCGGCAGCCGATATCGAAGGTCCGGTTGATCGGTCCCTCCAGCGACGCGGCGGACACCAGGTAGTAGAGGACGTCGCGGACGGCGATGGCCTCGATCCTGTTGCGCACCCAGCTGGGCGCCGGCATCAGGGGCAGGGTTTCGGAAAGGTGCCGGATCATCTCGAAGGAGGCGGACCCGGAACCGATCACCACGCCGGCCTGGAACACGACGGCGTCCACAGGGCTGTCCAGGAACACCTTTCCCACCGCCTCGCGGGACCTCATGTGGGTCGAGAGCTCCACGCCCTGCGGGTGCAGCCCGCCCAGGTAGACGATCCGGCCCACGCCTGCCGCTGCGGCGGCCTCCGCGGCCGTGGTGGCCATGGCCTTTTCCTTTTCCTCAAACCCGGCACCGGCAGCCATCGAGTGGACCAGGTAGTAGAAGACGTCGACGCCGGCCAGGGCGTCGCGGAGGGCTTCACCGTCGTCAAGGCTGCTTTCCACGACGTCCACCTTGTCCCGCCACGGGACGCCGGCGATCTTGTCGGGGGAGCGGACCAGCACCTTGACCGTGTGGCCGGCTTCCAGCAGCCGCGGCACCAGCCGGCCGCCAATGTAGCCGGTGGCACCGGTGACGAGGACGGTCTTCGGTGTTGGCTGGGCACTCATTGCGGTCATGCTGGCTCCTGTTCGTCCCAAGGGGTTCGGAGCGGCAGCCCGTCCGGACGGCTGTTCCGATCGAATTTGGCGTGGCCCTGCCAGCCTAGGCCCGCAGCCGCCGCCCCGCCATGTCGCTCCTGCGCGGTAGGCTGGGTATACCCGGGATTCGCAGCGAATTTCGGGTTTTCGCGTTGCCTGCGATCCCCATGAACACCACAGGAGTTTCTGCCATGAGTCTTTCCGGCCCGTCCGCCGCCGGCAAATCCAGCACCGGCAAGACCAGCACAGGCAAGACCGGCACGGGCACAGCAGGCCGGGGCCCGGCACTGGACGGGCTGCGCCGCGCCCTCGAGCCGGACCAGACGTTCAGACGCGTCCGGGCCGAGGCCGCCAGGGGCTTCGCCGTCCGGGGGCAGGACTACCAGATCAGTGCCCCCGCCGGCCTGCGGCCCGTCCTCCTCGCGGAGATGGCGGACGGCCTCACTGCAACGGCCGACGGCGCGGAACCCGGCGTGGTGCTGGCGGTCACCGCCACCGGCCGCGAGGCCGAGGACCTGGCCGCAGCGCTGCGGGCCTACCTGCCGGCAGACGCCGTCGCCGAATTTCCCAGCTGGGAAACCCTCCCGCACGAACGGTTGTCGCCGCGCTCGGACACGGTGGGCCGGCGGCTGTCCGTGCTGCGCCGGCTGGCACATCCGGAAAGTTCGACGGCGGGGCGGCTGCGCGTCGTCGTCGCTCCCGTCCGCGCCGTGGTCCAGCCCGTCGTGGCGGGCCTGGGGGACCTGGTCCCGGTCACCCTCAAAGTAGGCCAGGACGTTCCGTTCACCAGCGTGGTGAAGAGCCTCGCCGATGCCGCCTATGCGCGCGTGGACATGGTGACCCACCGCGGCGAATTCGCCGTCCGCGGCGGCATCATCGACGTCTTCCCGCCCACCGAGGACCACCCCATCCGCGTCGAGTTTTTCGGGGACGAAGTGGACCAGATGCGCTGGTTCGCCGTGGCCGACCAGCGCTCGCTGTCCGCTCCGGGCATCCACCACCCCACCGAACTGCACGCCCCGCCGTGCCGGGAGATCCTCATCACCCCATCGGTCATGTCCCGGGCAGCCACCCTGAAGGCCCAGCTTCCTGCTGCGGCGGACATGCTGGAAAAGATCGCCGGCGGCATTGCCGTGGAGGGCATGGAATCCCTCGCTCCGGTGCTGGTGGATGCCATGGTCCCGTTCGTGGACCAGCTGCCGGCGGATTCGATCGCCGTGGTGGTCGAACCGGAGAAGGTCCGCACCCGCGCACACGACCTCGCCGCCACCAACGAGGAGTTCCTCGAGGCCGCCTGGTCCACCGCGTCCGACGGCGGGGCCGCTCCCTTGGACCTCAGCTCGCAGGCCAGCGCGGCGCTGCATTCGGCGAGCTTCCGCTCGCTGGCTGAAACCCGCGGATCGGCCCTGGCCCACGGGGTGTCCTGGTGGTCCATCACGTCCCTGGCGCAGGACGCGGAACTGCTCCCCGAGATCGACGTCCTGAACCTGCACGCCCGGGAACCCCGCGGCTACCAGGGGGACGTGGCGGAGATGATGGACTTTATCGGCTCCCATGTCCGGGACCAGTGGCGGATCGTGGTGGCCACCGAAGGCCCCGGGCCGGCCCAGCGCCTGGCGGAACTTTTCCACGAAAACGACATCCCGTGTGCCCGCGTGGACAGCCTGGACCACGAGCCCCAGCCGGGCATCATCGAGGTGACCACTGCCGTCGTCGGCCGTGGTTTCGTCCTGGACGGTCTCAAACTCGGCCTGCTCACCGAAGCCGACCTGCTGGGCCGCACCTCTGCCGGGTCCACCAAGGACATGCGGCGGATGCCCTCCAAGCGCCGCAACGCCGTCGACCCCCTGCAGCTGGTGGCGGGCGACCATGTGGTGCACGAGCAGCACGGCATCGGCCGGTTCGTGGAGCTCATCCAGCGCAAGGTGGCTGGCGGCGGCGACGGGGTGCGCGAATACCTGGTCCTGGAATACGCGCCCGCCAAGCGCGGTGCACCCGGCGACCGCCTGTTCGTTCCCACCGACCAGTTGGACCAGGTGACCCGCTACGTTGGCGGCGACACCCCGGTCCTGAGCAAAATGGGCGGCGCGGACTGGGCCAGCACCAAGTCCAAGGCCCGCAAGGCCGTCAAGGAGATCGCCGGTGAGCTGATCCGGCTGTACTCGGCCCGGATGGCGTCCCGCGGGCATGCGTTTGGCCCCGACACCCCCTGGCAGCGCGAACTGGAGGAAGCCTTCCCCTACGTCGAGACGCCCGACCAGCTGACCACCATCAACGAGGTCAAGGCGGACATGGAGCGGGAAATCCCCATGGACCGGTTGGTGTCCGGCGACGTCGGCTACGGCAAGACCGAGATCGCGGTCCGCGCCGCGTTCAAGGCGGTGCAGGACGGTAAGCAGGTGGCCGTGCTGGTGCCCACCACGCTGCTGGCCCAGCAGCACTATGAAACATTCACCGAACGCTTCTCCGGCTTCCCGCTCCGCGTCCGCCCGCTGTCCCGGTTCCAGAGCGCCAAGGAGGCAAAGGAAACGGCCGAAGGCGTCAAGAGCGGAGCCGTGGACGTGGTGATCGGCACCCACAGGCTGCTGGCCAAGGATTTCGAGTTCAAGGACCTTGGCCTGGTGATCGTGGACGAGGAGCAGCGGTTCGGCGTCGAGCACAAGGAAGCGCTGAAAAAGATGCGCACCAACGTGGATGTGCTGGCCATGAGTGCCACCCCCATTCCGCGCACCCTGGAAATGTCGCTGACCGGGATCCGGGAAACCTCAACGCTCGCCACCCCACCGGAGGAACGGCACCCGGTGCTGACCTACGTGGGCCCGTACACGGACAAGCAGACCTCCGCCGCCATCCGCCGCGAGCTGATGCGCGAGGGCCAGGTCTTCTTCGTCCACAACCGCGTCTCCACCATCGAACGGACAGCCGCGAAGATCCGTGAACTGGTCCCGGAAGCCAGGGTGGAGGTGGCACACGGCAAGATGTCCGAGAGCCGCCTGGAGCAGATCATCGTGGACTTCTGGGAGAAGAGATTCGACGTCCTGGTCTGCACCACCATCATCGAGACCGGGCTGGACATCTCCAACGCCAACACCCTGATCGTGGACGGGGCGGACAAGTACGGCCTGTCCCAGCTGCACCAGCTCCGCGGCCGTGTGGGCCGGGGCCGGGAACGCGCCTATGCGTACTTCCTGTACCCGTCCGAGAAACCACTGGGCGAGGTGGCGCTGGAGCGGCTCAAGGCCGTTGCTGCGCACAACGAACTCGGTGCCGGCATGCAGCTGGCCATGAAGGACCTGGAGATCCGCGGGGCAGGCAACCTGCTCGGCGGGGAGCAGTCAGGACACATCCAGGGCGTGGGATTCGACCTGTACATCCGCCTGGTGGGCGAAGCCGTGGCGGACTTCCGCGGCGAGGCCGAGGAAAAGGCCGCCGAGATGAAGATTGAGCTTCCGGTCAACGCGCACCTGCCGCACGACTACGTCCCCGGCGAACGGCTGCGGCTGGAAGCCTACCGGAAGCTTGCCGCCGCGCTGACGGACGAGGCCATTGACGAGGTGCAGGCCGAACTCGTGGACCGCTACGGCGAGCTTCCGCTGCCGGCCCAGAACCTGGTGGCCGTGGCGCGCTTCCGGGTCGCGGCCCGCGAGGCCGGTCTGTCCGACGTCGCGCTGCAGGGAAACTTCATCAAGTTCTCCCCGGCATCGCTCCCGGAATCCAAGACCATGCGGCTGAACCGGATGTACCCGGGCTCGCAGTCCAAGCCGGCCCTGGACGCCATCCTCATACCCAAGCCGAAGACGGCCCGGATCGGCGGCAGGGACCTGCAGGACGCCGAAATCCTGGAGTGGGCCAACGGCGTCATCCGCAACATTTTCTCCGACGCGCCGCTGGCGGTGAGCTAGGACTTGATGGGAGGTCATCACGCCGCGTCGGGAGCCGCGGCGTGGGTAGCTGTTGCGTCCACCGGACCCTACACCCTGGGCTGGTACCCGCTGGATCCCACCGGCATCCTCATCGGCGGCATGGCCACCGCCGGTACCGCGTTGGTCTGCGACTGGGACCACCGGTCCAGCACCGTGGCGCACTCGCTGCCGCCGCTGTCCAACGCGATCGCACGCGGCATTGAAAACGCCAGCGGCGGGCACCGGCAGGGCACGCATTCGATCCTGGGAGCGGCCGTGTTCGTGTTCCTGGCCGGCCTGGCGTCACAGGTGCACATGGACACCGGCTGGGGGAGGTTGTCGGTGGGCGCGGGACTGCTGTGTATGTTCCTGATCAACATCGCAGCGAAGGCGTTGAAACTCTTTCCCAAAAGCGGGTTCGTCTCGAACTGGATCTTCGCGCTGGTCATGGCGGGCCTGGTGACGGTGTACGCGCCGGAACAATGGACCTGGCTGCCCACGTCCATGCTGATTGGCGTGGTGGTGCACATCGTGGGCGACCTCATCACCACCGGGGGAGTGCCGCTGCTGTGGCCACTGGTGGTCCGGCCGCCGAAGCCCATGCGCCGCCTGCCGTTGCTGCGGAATGTGTGGCGGCCCAACGGCGCCCTGTCCGTGCCCCTGCTCGGGCGGGCCGGTTCCAAACGGGAATGGCTGGTGCTGATCCCCGTGAGTGCGTACGCCATGGTGGGCATGTCCATGGCGGGGTGGGCCATCGCCCAGCACCACTGGGGACCGGTGGCGGCCGCAGCGGGTGCCTGGATCAGGCTCTTGTTCTAGGCTCCTTCAGCGGCTGGCAGCGGACAGCAAAGGACCCCGGACAGCAAAGGACCCAGAACAGCAAAGGACCCAGAACAGCAAAGGACCCCGGACAGTGTCCGGGGTCCTTTGGATGCTGGTACTTGCGTGGAGCTTAGTGCTCGCCGGCGGAGTCGGAGCGGCCGAAGACAGTCAGCGGAATCCAGAACGCCAGCGCAAAGAGGAGCAGGCACACGGCCATGGGCCACGGGTTGTCCAACGTGAGGAAGGACAGCGAATAGATGGCGCCCAGGAACAGGGCAAAGCAGACCACGAAGAGGACCAGGCTGCCCGCCAGGGTGTTCTCGTTCTGCGGGGTCCGGACGGCTTCCTGGTTGGACGCCGAGTCCCGGCTGGACGCGTTGATCTGGCTGGACATGTTTCCTCCTCGGCCCCGGGGGGCGTCATCTGTGGCGGCTTCCGGTGCCGGTCAGTAAGCGGCTGAACCCTGTTCACCCTTGACGATGGCAATCCCGGAGCTGGCACCAATACGTGTTGCACCTGCTGCAATCATAGCCTGCGCGTCAGCCAGGGACCGCACACCGCCGGAGGCCTTGACGCCCAGGTCCGGGCCCACCGTCCTGCGCATCAGGGCCACGTCATGCACGGTTGCGCCGCCGCCGTTGAACCCGGTTGACGTCTTGACGAAGTCGGCCCCGGCCTCCACGGCCGCCTGGCAGGCCAGCACCTTCTGCTCATCCGTCAGGAGGGCCGTTTCGATGATGACTTTCAGGATGGCGCCGCCCGCGTGCACCGTTTCGGCAACGGCGGCAATGTCCTCCACCAGCGCACCCTTGTCCCCGGCCCGGGCGGCGGCGATGTTGATCACCATGTCAACCTCATCCGCGCCGTCCAGCACGGCGCCGCGGGCTTCGAAGGACTTCACGTCGGTGGGCGTTGCCCCCAGCGGAAAGCCCACCACGGAGCAGGCCAGGACACCGGAACCCTTGAGGGCGGTGGTGACGGTCTTGACCCAGATGGGGTTGACGCAGACAGACTTGAACCCGTACTCGGCGGCTTCGGCGCAGACCTTCAGCACGTCCGCTTCGGAGGCCTCGGGCTTGAGCAGCGTGTGGTCGATGAAGGAGGCGATGTCCGCGGGTCCGGCAGGCTGGTCGGTGCCTGGGTGCACGGTGGCTTCGTTGCTCATGATGGTCCTCTCGAAGGGCCGCGGAGGCCTGGCGTTGACTCGGTTTCGGGAACCATCTTGTCACAGCGCGGCGTGTCCAGGCGCAGGGTGTCCGGGCACGGGCAGGCGGCCCTTCGGGCCCAGCTCAGGCAGCAGCCTGCAGGACCGGCCGTGCCGATGCCGCGGTCAGCAACTGGGTGGCGCAGGCGCCTGCCGCGGACGCGGCCGCCACCAGCAGGCCCAGCCGCACGCCGTCGAACGCTGCGGCGTCACCGATGGCCCAGATGCCCGGAACCGAGGTGCGGAAGTCCCTGCTGATCACGATGCCGCCGCCGGGGGCCGTGTGCAGGCCCGCACTGGCAGCGAGGTCGTCCCGGGATACCCGTTCCTCCGCCAGGACCACCAGGTCGCCGGTCATGCTGCTGCCGTCTTCGAAGACCACGGCGGAGGCAGCAAGGGAGGAAGCGGATCCGCCGGAAACGACGGCGGGGATGACCGCGGCAGGCCGGGCGGTGGTTCGGATGGGCCGCACGCCCTTGGCACGCAGCACTGCCTCCGCCTGCCCCGCCGCTGCACCGGTCCCCACCAGGATCCCGACCGGGCGCCGGCCCAGTTCCCTGGCCACTTCCTGCACGCCTTCGGCAATGCGCGGGGCGTCGTCGATGGTGGAGTAGCTCAGGCACTGCGCCGCGCCGTCCACAGGGTTGGCGACGGGCGCCGAGCCGGTGGCGATGACCAGCTGGTCGTACGCGAATTCCATGCCGTCGGCGGTTGCCACGGTCCGGTTCGCGGCATCAATGTGGCTGGCGGGCTGGCCGAAGCGGACGGAGACCTGGGGGAGCAAGGCCAATTCCAGCAGCCCGTCCGGAGCATCGTCCCGGTTGCTGAGCACCGTGATGGTGCCGGTGAACCGGGCGCGGTCCAGTTGCGCCACCAGGGCCTGGGCGGCGGGTCCGGCGCCGGCAATGACGATGCGGGTTGCGGTGGAGGTGGACGTGGAGGGTGCCGGAGCGGACATGTGCTGGCCCTTTCGCTGGCGGCCGGAGAGCGGCCGGAACTTCGTGATGGGACCCAGCGTAGGCCTGCGCTTTTTCCGGCGTGTTTCCCCGCAGTTGCCGTTCAGCGGGCCCCTGTTCGCCAGTATTTACCGGCCGGTAACAGAACCGGTGACGCACCTCTCATTCCGTGCCCGCGCGACACAATCCACCCCGTGCCCGGGCCATGCGGCAGCGTCAGACGCGGGGTGGCCAGGTGCGGCTGCCTCAGGTGCGGCCACGTCAGACCCGGATCCGGTAGCCGCGCTTGACCACCGTTTCGATGAGCTTGCCGTCGGGAAGCGCGGACCGCAGCCTGCTGACGGTCATGTCCAGCGCGTGCACGGAACCGCGCAGCTCCAGCAGGTCGGACAGCGACTCCCGCGACAGGACCGCACCGCCGGCGCCGAGCAGTGCGCGCAGGAGCAGCAGGGGAGCAGGCGCCAGTTCCACCTGCTGGCCGTCGATGCGCAGGCTGCGCCCGCGGAGCTCGATGTTACCGGAGCGGGTATCCAGCCGCCGGACATGGTTCAGCGCCAGGTGCTCGCAGACCAGCCGGATGAGGGCACCCATGCGGAACCGCTCGGGAATCAGCGGCGTCACGCCGGCGTCCAGGAGCGGCTGGGCCGTGACGGGGCCCACCACGGCGGTGGTCACGTTCAGTTTCAGGCTTTCCACCAGCTGCTTGTAGAGGCCCATCTCATGGGCCGTGCTCCACATCGCGTCCACTGCGGGGGCGCTGGTGAAGGTCAGCACGTCCAGGTTGCCGCTGCAGGCCGCTTCGATCAGCCGCGGCAGCTTGTCCTCGCCGTCGGGCTTTACCCAGCGGTAGGGCGTGACGGTCAGGACGGTGGCGCCGGACATCCGCAGCCGTTCGATCTGCCGGACGTCGGTGTAGCCGTGCAGCTGCATGGCCACGGTCTTGCCGCGGACGCCTTCGGTGAGCAGCATGTCCACCAGGGTGGACGTGGTTTCGTCGCTGCTGATGCCGACGTCGGCAAGACCCGCGGCGCGCACGGCGCCGCGGGCTTTGGGTCCCCGGACGAACATGCGGCAGCTGCCCAGCGTTTCGAGCAGTTCGTCGCCGATCCCGAAGGAGTCCGCGGCCTCGCACCACCGGCGCATGCCGTAGGCGGTGGTTGCGATGCACAGGTCCGGCTTGGCGGCGATGATGGCTTTGGTGTCCTCGATGAGGCGCATATCCTCCTGGACGGGGGCAATCTTCAGGGCAGGCGCGTGCAGCACCTCGGCGCCCCGGCGTTCGAGGGCCTCGATGAGGTCCCGCGAGCGGCGGTCCGAGGTTACGCCGATGCGGAAACCCTCCAGCGGCGACTCGGCGGCGTCCTTGGCTTCCTCGGCCTGGGGTGCTTCGGGCCGCAGCTGTTCAGCCGGTGCAAGTGCAGTCATGGGGGTCAATCCTTTCATGATCCCAGCAGCGAGGCCGCCAGCCTGTCCAGGTCCGCGGCGGCTCCGGCATGATCCCGGTTGGCTTCAGCCACCCGGACCACCTCGCCGATGACCAGCACTGCCGGATTGCTGCAGCCGGCGGCGGCGGACGCGATGGTGCCCAGGTCAGCGATGGTGGTGCGCTGGCCGGGCCGGTAGCCGCGCTCCACCACGGCCATTGGCATGTCCGGCCGCATGCCCGCGCGGCGCAGGCCTGCCGCGAGCTGGTGGAGGGTGCCGATACCCATCAGCACCACGATGGTGCCGCCCAGCCCTGCCAGGTGGTGGTGTTCCTTCTCCGTGAGCGGGGCGTGCCCGGAAACCACCGTGAACATGTGGCTGACTTCCCGGTGGGTCACGGGGATTCCTGCCGCTGCCGGTACGGAGATGGCGCTGGTGACGCCCGAGACCACCTGGACCTTGACGCCCGCGGCCACGCAGGCCGCGACTTCCTCGCCGCCGCGGCCGAAGACGTACGGGTCCCCGCCCTTGAGCCGGACCACGTTGTTGCCGGCCAGCGCGCTTTCCACCATCAACTTCTCGATGTCGGACTGGCTGACCTTGTGATGCCCCGGCTTCTTTCCGACGTCGACGAGTTCCGCGGACGTCAGCATGGGCAGCTCCTGGTACGGCGCCAGGCGGTCGTAGAAGACGACGTCGGCATCGCGCAGCGCCTTGACGGCGGCGACGGTGAGCAGGTCGCCGGTGCCGGGGCCGCCGCCCACCAGGGTGACGTGCCCGGCGGGGCCGGCGGCGGGTTCGGCGGCGACCGGGATGCCCGCCGTGCGGCAGCGGTCCAGGAACGCGGCCCAGCCCGGCTGCCCGTCGTCGACGGCGGCAACCAGGAACAGCTGCTCCGGCAGTTCGGCGACGGTGGCGCTGCCGGGGGTGGCACGGCGGTGGACGACGGCGCCCGCGGCCTGGTACCGCCGCACCGCCTGCCGCGCAGCGGCCGGGTTGCCGGTCACCAGGACGTTCCGGCCCGTGAGGTCGATACTGAGCTGCATGGCTATGCCTCGTTTCCGATGGTTTCCGGTGCGGCGGGGCGGACCGGGATGGAAGCACCGATCAGGACCTTGCCCTTTTCCTCGGCGGTGGCGGGCCGCATCTGGCCGCGCTCGTCCGGGACAAAGGTGATGGAGTCGTCCTTCTGGTCGGGGGCGTTGACGAAGGAACGGAACCGGCGGAGCCGCTCCGGGTCCTTGAGGGTATCCGCCCACTCATCCACGTAGGTGTCCACATGCTTGGCCATGGCAGCTTCAAGGTCCGCCGCGATGCCCAGGGTGTCCTTGACCACCACGTCCTCGACGTGCTTGATGCCGCCGTCGAGTTCTTCCTGCCACCGGGCCGTGCGCTGCAGCCGGTCCGCCGTGCGGATGTAGTACATGAAGTAGCGGTCGATGTACTTGATCAGGGTTTCGTCGTCCAGGTCCTTGGCCAGGAGCTGCGCGTGGGCCGGGGTGGCGCCGCCGTTGCCGCCGACGTACAGGTTCCAGCCGTCCGCCGTCGCGATCACGCCGACGTCCTTGCCGCGGGCCTCGGCGCATTCGCGGGCGCAGCCGGAGACGCCCATCTTCAGCTTGTGGGGGCTGCGCAGGCCGCGGTAGCGCAGTTCCAGCTTGATGGCCATGGCCACCGAGTCCTGGACGCCGAAGCGGCACCAGGTGGAACCGACGCAGGACTTCACCGTGCGCAGGCTCTTGCCGTAGGCCTGCCCCGACTCGAAACCGGCGTCCACCAGTTCCTTCCAGATCTCCGGGAGCTGCTCCAGCCGGGCCCCGAACATATCGATCCGCTGGCCACCGGTGATCTTGGTGTACAGGCCGTACTTCTCGGCGACAGCCGCGATGACGCCAAGCTTCTTCGGCGTGATCTCGCCGCCGGCGATGCGGGGCACCACCGAGTAGGTGCCATCCTTCTGCATGTTGGCCAGGGCGCGGTCGTTGGTGTCCTGGAGGGTGCCGCGTCCGGCGTCGAGCACGTAGGCGCTGTTCTGGCTGGCCAGGATGTTGGCGATGGTGGGCTTGCAGATGTCGCAGCCGGCGCCGGTGCCGTACTTGGCCATGATTTCCTCGAAGGAGGTCAGTTCCAGGACCCGGATGGCGTCGAACAGTTCCTGGCGGGACAGTTCGATGTGCTCGCAGAGGGCCTTGGAGACCTCCACGCCGGACTTGGTCAGCTCGGTCTCCAGCAGCTTCTTCAGCATCGGCACGCAGGACCCGCACTGGGTGCCCGCCCGGGTGCAGCCCTTCAGTTCGCCCAGTTCCTGGACCGGCGCATTGCCGTCGCAGGCGCCGCAGCCGTTGATGGTGTCGCGGATGCTGCCGGCGGTGACGTTGTTGCAGGAGCAGAGCGTGGCGTCGTCGGGAAGTTCCGTCTCGGGAGCCTCGCCGCCGCCTGCCGCGCTGAGGAACGCGCCCGGCTCGGCCGGCAGTTCGCGGCCCAGCAGCGGCCGGAGGCTCATGTAGGGGGATGCGTCGCCGACGAAGATGCCGCCCAGCAGGGTCTTCGCGTCGTCGGTGGTGACGATCTTCTGGTAGACGCCGCGTGCCGGGTCCGCGTAGACGATCTCGAGGGCGTGCTCGGTCCGGGCGAAGGCGTCCCCGAAGCTGGCGACGTCAACGCCGGAGAGCTTCAGCTTGGTGGCGGTGTCGAAGCCGGGGAAGGTGGCGTCCCCGCCGTGCAGCCGGTCCGCCACGATCTCGGCCATGGTGTTCGCCGGAGCCACCAGGCCAAGGCACATGCCGCCGAAATTGGCTACCTCACCGATGGCCCAGATGCCCGGCACCTCGGTGGCACAGTAGTCGTTGATCACCACGCCGCCGCGCTGGCCCAGGCTGAAGAGCTGCTCCTCGCCGTCCGCGGCACGGAACAGCTCGTCGCGCGGCCTGACACCAACGGCGACAATCACCAGGTCTGCCGGGATGATGCGTTCGTCAGCCATGAGCACGCCGGTGACCTGGCCGTCGTCGTCCGTCACGATCTCCGAAGGGAACACGCCGCCATGGACTTCGAAGCCCTTGGCCTCGATCAGCCGGCCCAAAGCCTGGCCTGCGCCTTCGTCCAGCTGGGTGTTCATAAGCCAGGGGGCGCCGTTGATGACCACGGGAGTGGCGCCGAGCTGCTCGGTGCCGGCGGCCGATTCAAGGCCAAGGAGCCCGCCACCGATGGTCACGGCGTTGATCTTGCGGCCGAGCTTTTCGGTGAGTTCGGCGATGGCCTTGTTGATCGCCCAGACATCCTCCAGCGTGCGGTAGACGTGGGCGTGCCCGGCACCGGGGATGGGCAGGCGGACGGCGTCCGAGCCCGTGGCCACCACCAGTTCGTCATATTCGTAGGCGTTCCCGGCGGCGGTTTCCACCGTCTTGGCCGCCGCATTGATCCTGACCACGCGTTCGCCCGTCTTCAGGTCCAGCGAAGCGTGGTCCCACATGGACGCCGTCCCCAGGGTGAGGTCCACCCCGGTATCGGTGAGGGCCTTGGAGAGCGCCACCCGGTCGTAGGGGAGGTGGGCTTCCTCGGTGAGGACCGTGACATGCCAGCCATCGAGGCCGCGGGCATGCATGGCGTCCGCAAAACGGTGGGCCGCGGGGCCGCCGCCGGCGACGACGATGCGGCGCGGAGTCTCTGAGCTTGAAGTCTGTTCGGTCACTGTGGGCCTTTCGCATGGGCCGCAGACGGTGCTCTGCAGCTTGTGCCTCCAGCCTAGGGAGGGGCAGTTTCGCCTCAGTTTCCCAATTGTTTCGTCAACTTAACTTCTGCATCACGAACGCATTTCCGCCCGCGTTAGGTCTCTTTTACGCGCCGGACACATTCACCGCACCCGGTTGAAACACCCGGAACCTAGCGTGGGACACGGCCGCAAAAGCTGCCGCTGCAATGACAACAGGCACAGGGAAAGGAGCCGGACATGACGGCAACACTGGAACTTGGGGCGCTCGCCGCCGAATCTGACCTCGCCGGATCCGGAACCGGCTGGCACCGTGTCTGCACGGTGGATGACCTCGAACCCGCCTGGGGCGAGGCCGCCCTGGTGGCAGGCCGCCAGGTGGCCCTGTTCCGCACCGGCCCCAGCGAAGTCTTCGCCGTGGCGCATGAGGACCCCGCCACGGGAGCCCACGTCATGGCCCGGGGCATTCTCGGGTCCAAGGGCACCCGCCCCACCATCGCTTCGCCGCTGCACAAGGAGGTCTACGACCTTGAATCCGGCGAATGCTTCAGCACCCCCGGGCTGCGGCTGGCAGTGTTCAGCACCCGGGTCATCGACGGGTTCGTCGAGGTGGAGCTCTAGGACTTTCCCGCACATGGAAAGGGGCGCCGGGCTTTCATGCCCGGCGCCCTCCTTGTGCTTCAGGACCGGCTACAGCCCCAGCGCCTCGCTGACGTCATGCAGGACCTCATCGAGCGACGCACGGGCCGCCTGGCGCGCTGCGGGCAGTTCGGCCGCCGTGCCCACCTGGTGGATGACTTCGAGGTAGCACTTGAGTTTCGGTTCCGTGCCGCTGGGCCGGATGATCACCCGGGTCAGGTTGCGGGTGACGTAGAGCAGGCCCTCGGTGGGCGGAAGCTGGCCGCTGCCTTCGGCGAGGTCCGTGAAGACTTCCACCGCGGACTGTCCGAATGATTCGGGCGGTGAGACCCGCAGGCGGTTCATCATGGCGTCCAGCAGGCCCAGGTCCGCCACCCGGATGCTCAGCTGGTCGCTGGCGTGCAGGCCGTGCTGAAGGTACAGCTCGTCCAGGGTGTCGAAGACCGTCCTGCCGGCGGCCTTGGCCGTGGCCGCGAGTTCGGCAATCAGGACCGCGGCGGAGATGCCGTCCTTGTCCTTCACCAGGCCCGGCGCAACACAGTACCCCAGGGCCTCCTCGTACCCGTAGACCAGGCCGGGGACGCGGGAGATCCACTTGAATCCGGTGAGGGTTTCCTCATGGGCGAAGCCGGCCGCGGCGGCAATCCGTGCCAGCAGCCGTGAGGAAACGATCGAATTGGCGAAAACACCGGGGCTGTCCGCATCTGTGCCCGCGGCAGGGCCGTCGGCAAGCCGGGCAGCCATGTGGGCACCCAGCAGTGAACCCACTTCGTCGCCCCGGAGCATCCGCCAGGCGCCGGTGCCGGGGTCCTTCGCCGCCACCGCGGCCCTGTCCGCATCGGGGTCGTTGGCGATGACGAGGTCGGCGTCCAGCTTTGCGGCCGCTTCCAGGGCAAGGTCCAGCGCGCCCGGTTCCTCCGGGTTGGGGAAATTGACCGTGGGGAAATCGGGGTCCGGTTCGGCCTGTTCGGCCACCACGGTGACATCCGTGAAACCTGCCGAGCGCAGGACGTCGAGCGCGGTCCCGCCGCCCACGCCGTGCAGGGGCGTCAGGACGATCCGCAGGTCCCGCGCGGGGAACCGGTCCGGCATGGCGAGGGCCGCCGTCGCCCGCTCGTATTCCGCTGCCAGCGAGCCGTCCAGGACGGTCCACCCGTCCGTGGCCAGCGCGATGGATTCCAGCGGTCCCACGGCACTGATCCGGGCGGCGATTTCTGCGTCGTAGGGCGCCACGATCTGGGCGCCCTCGCCGTCCGGGGCTACCGCGTGCCGGCCCAGGTAGACCTTGTATCCGTTGTCCTGCGGCGGATTGTGGCTGGCCGTGACCATGACGCCGCCGTCGCAGTCCAGGGCGCGGACGGCGTACGCCAGCAGGGGAGTGGGCAGGGCTTCCGGCAGCAGGAAAGTCTCGATGCCGGCGGCGGTGAAGATGGCAGCCGTTTCCAGCGCGAAGACGTCCGAGTTATGCCGGGCGTCATAGCCGACGACGGCGCGGGGCCGGGCTCCCGAAGCTGCCCTGCCCACGGCGTCAACCAGGAAGGCGGCGAGGCCGGCAGCGGCGCGGCGCACCACCACGCGGTTCATCCGGTTGGGCCCGGGACCCAGTGCGGCCCGCAGCCCGGCGGTGCCGAACTGCAGGGTGCCGCGGAAGCTGTCTTCCAGTTCCTGCCGCGCCGCGGGATCGCCGTCCCCTGCCAGGCGCACCAGCTCGAGGAGCGATGCCTTGGTGGCGGGGTCCGGGTCCTGGGCGGCCCACTCACGGGCCTCGGCGAGCAGGCGAAGTTCGGCATCGGCAGTCGTCATGGGCATAACGCTATCGTCATTGCCCGCCCATGCGATGCACCCGGGGGCGCGACCGGGTTAGAGCCGGGCGATGATGTCGGCCAGCAGCCGGGAGATGCGCGGCCCTGCCGCCTGCCCGGATTCGAGCACTTCCTGGTGGCTTAGCGGCTGGGGGCTGATGCCGGCCGCAAGGTTGGTGACCAGCGAAATGCCGAACACCTCCATGCCCGCATGCCGCGCTGCGATGGCCTCCAGCGCCGTCGACATGCCGATGAGGTCCGCGCCGATCCGCTTTGCGTACTGCACCTCGGCCGGCGTCTCATAGTGCGGGCCGGGGAACTGTGCGTACACGCCCTCGTCCAGGGTGGGATCCACCTCGCGGGCCAGGTTCCGGATCCTGGCGGAGTACAGGTCCGTCAGGTCCACGAAGGTGGCGCCCTCCAGCGGGGACGCAGCGGTGAGGTTGATGTGGTCGCTGATCAGCACCGGGGTGCCGGGGGCCCAGGCCTCGTTGAGTCCGCCGCAGCCGTTGGTGAGGACCAGGGTGCTGCACCCGGCCGCTGCGGCTGTCCGAATGCCGTGCACCACGGCGCGGACACCGTTGCCCTCGTAGTAGTGGGTGCGGGCACCCAGGACCAGGGCCCGCTTACCGTCCTTGGTCAGTACAGACCGGATGGTGCCCACGTGGCCTTCCACGGCGGGGGCGTGGAAGCCGGGCACTTCGTCGGCGGACAGGGTGGCGGTGGTCTCACCGATCAGGTCGGCGGCTTCGCCCCACCCGGAGCCGAGGACCAGGGCGGTGTCGTGGCGGTCCACGCCTGTCTCCTCGGCGATATAGTCCGCGGCGGCGCGGGCGGCGGCGAACGGGTCCGTGTTCAGGAAGTCTGTAGTACTCACCAGTACAAGTTATCCTGCCGGCCCTGTTGCGTCCGTCACGGCTGCCCCGGAAAGCGCCCGGAATTCTTGGTGGTCAGGCGGAAATGGACGAGAATGGATGACTGTGACTACGCATCCAGATTTCAGTTCCCCCCGGATCGCAATCCTGGGAGGTGGTCCCGGCGGATATGAAGCTGCCATGGTGGCCGCCTCGCTGGGGGCGACGGTCACGATCATCGAGCGCGCCGGGCTCGGCGGCTCGGCCGTGCTGACCGACGTCGTTCCGTCCAAGACCCTCATTGCCACGGCAGACCTGATGACCCGGGTTGCCGAAGCCGGCGAGCTGGGCGTCAAGTTCGACGTCGACGGCGGGGACTTCGTTCCGGTGATGCGCGCCGACCTCAAGCACATCAACGACCGCCTCCTCAACCTGGCCCGCAACCAGTCCCAGGACATCCGCGACGGCCTGGAGAAGCAGGGCGTGCGGATCATCACCGGATCCGGGCGGCTCCTGGACAGCCACACCATCGAGGTCCTGACCGTGGACGGCACCGAGACGGTCGAGGCGGACACCATCCTGCTGGCCGTGGGCGCCCACCCCCGCGAGCTGGATACCGCCCGCCCGGACGGGGAGCGGATCCTGAACTGGACCCAGATTTACAACCTGGACGAACTGCCCGAAGAACTCATCGTGGTGGGTTCCGGCGTGACCGGCGCCGAATTCGCCTCCGCCTACAACGGCCTCGGCTCCAAGGTCACCCTGGTGTCCAGCCGTGACCGCGTCCTGCCCGGCTCGGACGTCGACGCCGCCGTGGTGCTGGAGGAAGTCTTCGAACGCCGCGGCGTCCGCGTCCTCTCCCGCTCCCGCGCCCAGAGCGTGGAACGCACGGACGACGGCGTCGTCGTAACCCTCGCCGACGGCTCCACCGTGACCGGCAGCCACTGCCTGCTGTGCCTGGGCTCCATCCCCAACACTGCCGGCATCGGCCTCGAGGAATCCGGCGTGGCCGTCAGCGACGGCGGCCACATCAAGGTCGACGGCGTCTCCCGCACCACGGCGCCCAACATTTACGCCGCCGGTGACTGTACCGGCGTCCTGCCCCTGGCATCCGTGGCCGCCATGCAGGGCAGGATCGCGGTGGCACACTTCATGGGCGACGGCGTCACCCCGCTCAAGCTTCACCAGGTGGCGTCCAACATCTTCACCTCGCCCGAAATCGCGAACGTCGGCGTGTCCGAGGCCGAGATCGAGTCCGGCAAGTACCAGGCCGATGTCATCAAGCTCTCCCTGCGCAGCAACGCCCGCGCCAAGATGCGCAACGCCAAGGACGGGTTCGTGAAGATCTTCGCCCGCAAGGGCTCCGGTACCGTGATCGGCGGCGTGGTGGTGGGCCCCAACGCTTCCGAGCTCATCTTCCCGATCTCCATCGCAGTCAAGCAGAAGCTGCACGTGGACGACGTCGCCAGCACCTTCACCGTCTACCCGTCGCTGACCGGATCCATCTCCGAGGCAGCCCGCCGCCTGCACGTCCATATGTAGGACTTCCGCGGCCGGCAGCGGTTTGGGAGGCTGGACCGCTGCACGGGCATCTGCCTAGACTCGGACGAGGTATGGCCGGGACTTCATAGCGAAGTTCCCGGCCGTTCCTTTCCCAGCAGTCGACGGTAGGAGAAGCCCATGGAATTGCAGGACGTGAAATGGAACGACCAGGCGCGGGAGAAGATCCTGTTGGACGCTGACCGGGCGCTGCAGGAAGCGGTCCAGGAAGCGGCCTCCTCCCTGTCGGGGTCAGACAAGGACCAGGTCTACAAGTTCCTGTTCGAGAAGCTGAAGGACCAGTTCGTGGACTTCCAGCCCGGGCCGGACCTGACCAAGTATGCCGAGGCGGTGGCCGGCGGGGAACTTGATTCCGGGTCCCAGGCCTAGCAGGCCAGTGGGCCGGCACCGAAGTGCCGGCCCAGCGGTCGTTCAGAAGCCCTCCGCCGCCCGTCAGGCCGCCGTTACGGCCTGAAAGTGCCGTTCGATCAGGCCCTTGATGTCCTCATGGCAGCCGCCGCAGCCGGTGCCGGCGCGGGTGGCCCTGGACACCTCCGGCACGGTGGAGCAGCCATCGGCCACGGCTGCGGTGATGGTGGAACCGCTGACCCCGGCACACCGGCAGACCGTGCCGGCGGGATCGGCAGGCCCCGCCGCCTGCGGCTGGTCCGGTCCGTCCAGGCGCAGCAGCAGCGACCGGTCGGCCGGCAGTTCTGCGCCCCGTTCGAAGAGTCCCACCAGTTCCGCCGCGGTGCGGGGCATGCCCACGGCCACCAGGCCTTCCAGGACGCCCCCGCGCGTGGTCATTTTGACGTAGCGGCCATGTTCGAGATCGGACCACTGGGCCACCTGCAGCCGCGGCCTGCCCTGGGCGGCGCCCGCCGTGAGGGCGTCCTCGTCCCACGGATCGGCGGAGTTGTCGCCGGCCACGGCCATGTTCAGGCCGCGGGCTTTCAGGACGATCACGCCGGGCTGTTCCGCCGGCAGTTCCGGCAGGACTTCGGCGTCGTCGACGGCGCCGGCGGCGAGCAGGGTCAGGTACTCCGCCAGCCATTCAGCCTGGCGCCAGCCGGGACCCACGAGCCCGGCTGGACCCTTGGCGTTGCGGCACGCCGCGCAGCCCGGGGCCGGGCAGCGCACCTCGGCGCAGTCGCCGATGGCGAAGATATGCGGCTCATGGTGCGCCCGCAGCCGGTGGTCCACCAGGATCCCGGCGCCGGTGGAAAGCCCGCAGCCTTCGGCCAGTTCCGTGCGGGGACGGACGCCGCACGAGATGACCAGCAGGTCCCCGTCGATCGCCGAACCGTCATCAAGAAGCAAAGCCGAAAATCCGCCGTCGGGCCCGTTGTGCTCAACGCCTGTTGAACGCGCGTTTCCAGCCATCCGGACGCCGCAGCAGCGCAGCCCCGCAGCCAGGACGGCTCCGCCGCCACGGTCGATGTTGCGTCCCAGCGGGTGCGGGCCGTTGTGGACCACCGTCACGGTGGCGCCCTCCTCGGCCGCGGCGAGGGCTGTTTCCAGGCCCAGGACGCCGCCGCCCAGCACCACGACGCGCTTGCCGCCGTCCACCGCCCGCCGGAGCACGTCGGCATCGCGAAGGTCCCGCAGTGCCGTCACGCCCGCAGGCAGGACCGGGGAGGCTGGGTCCGGGTTGATGCCCGTGAGGTTGGGGATGACCGGCCGCGAGCCGGTGGCGAACACCAGCCGGTCGTAGTGGACGGAGTCGCCACTGGACAGGAGAACCTGCTGCCGCGCGCGGTCCACGCGCCGGACGCGGACGCCCAGCCGGACGTCGACGCCCTCAGCCACCAGGGCGGCCGCATCCGAGAGGGCCAGCGCCTCCGCGGTGGTCCGTCCAACGCCGAGGTCCGCCACCAGGACCCGGTTGTAGGCGGCTTCGGCTTCCTCGCCCACGACGGCCAGCCGGACCTCCCCGCTGCGTACAGCGGGCAGGAGTTCGTCCACAAGCCTGGCGGCTACGGGACCGAATCCCACAATGACAATCTGCTCGCTCATCTGGCCTCCGTCGTTTGCAAAATGCGGGCGGAACCGGGCGCCGGCACGGGCCGGACCCACACGGTGTTCAGTTTGAACTCGGGCATCCCGGAGACGGGGTCGGTGGCCGCCTCGGTCAGCCGGTTGGCGCTTTCGGCGCCCGGGAAGTGGAAGGGCAGGAAGACCGTCTCGGGGCGGATGGCAGTGCTGAGCTCAGCCCGGCACACCACTTCTCCGCGCCCGTTGGCCACCGACACCAGGGAACCGTCGGCGATGCCCATGGCCTCCGCTGCCGCCGGGTGGAGTTGTGCCATTGCTTCCGGCCGGGCCGCGAGGAGTTCGGCCACCCGCCGGGTCTGGGCACCGGACTGGTAGTGCTCCAGCAGGCGGCCCGTGATGAGGTTCATGGTCCGGCCCCCGGGCTGGGGGCCGGTCCCGGGAGTACGACGGCGGCGGGGCACCACCGGGACCAGCACCGCCTTGCCGTCGGGGTGCGCGAAGCCGTCCTGGAACAGCCGGGGCGTGCCGGTGCTGCCGGCGGGGTACGGCCAGTAGGCCGCCTCGCCGCGGTCCAGCATGGCGTAGTCGATGCCGGAGTAATCGGCCAGGCCTCCCGCCGAGGCACGGCGCAGTTCCTCGAAGACAGTCTCCGGGTCCTCGCTGTAGGTGGATGGGGCCTCCAGCCGCTCCGCGAGGCGGGCCATGATCCACAGTTCGCTCCGGGCGCCGGCGGGCGGGGAGATGGCGCGGCGGCGGCGCAGGACGCGTCCCTCCAGGTTGGTCAGGGTGCCTTCCTCTTCGGCCCACTGCAGCACGGGGAGGATGAGGTCCGCTTCCGCGGCGGTCTCGGACATGAAGAAGTCGCATACCACCAGGAAGTCCAGGCTCCGCAGGCCCGCGATCACGGCGTTGGCATCTGGTGCTGCCACGGCAATGTTGGAGGCGTGCACGAAAAGGCACCGGACGCCGTCGGGCTGTCCCAGCGACTTCAGCAACTGGACGGCAGGCAGGCCCGGTCCCGGGATCATCTCCTCGGGAACGCCCCAGACCGCCGCGACGTGGGCGCGGGCGGCGGGATCGGTGATCTTGCGGTATCCGGGCAGCTGGTCCGCCTTCTGGCCGTGCTCGCGGCCGCCCTGGCCGTTGCCCTGGCCGGTGAGGGTGCCGTATCCGCTGCGCGCCGAACCGGGCAGGCCCAGGAGGAGGCTGAGGTTGATGGCCGCGGTGGCCGTGTCCGTGCCGTCCACGTGCTGTTCCACGCCGCGGCCGGTGAGGATGTAGCTGCCGCCCTTCCGGGCCCCGGCGGCAAGCATGCGGGCGGTCTCCCGGATCAGGTCCGCCGGGACGCCGGTAAGGGACTGCACCCGTTCCGGCCAGAAGGAGTTGACGCTGCGGACCACGGCGCTGTAGCCCGAGGTGCGTTCCTCGATGAAGGCCGTGTCCACCAGGTTTTCGTGGATGACCACGTGGGAGAGGCCCAGCAGGAGCGGAAGATCGGTGCCGGGAAGCGGCTGGAGGTGGAGGCCGCCGCCGTCTGCGGTGAAGGCCGCCGTGGCGGAGCGGCGGGGATCCACCACGATCAGGCCGCCGGCATCACGGGCGCCCTGGAGGTGCTGCACGAACGGCGGCATGGTCTCGGCAACGTTGGAGCCAAGCATGAGGATGGTGCTGGCGGTGTCCAGGGCTTCCAGCGGGAACGGCAGGCCGCGGTCCACGCCGAAGGCGCGCATCCCTGCTGCGGCGGCGGAGGACATGCAGAACCGGCCGTTGTAGTCGATGCGTGAGGTGCCCAGGGCCAGGCGCGCGAATTTGCCGAGCTGGTAGGCCTTTTCGTTGGTGAGGCCGCCGCCGCCGAACACCCCGACGGCGTCCGCGCCGTAGCGCGCTCTGGCATCCTTGACTGCCGCGGCGGCAAGGTCCAGGGCCTGGTCCCAGCCGATGGGGCGGTGGACGCCGTCGGCGCCCTTCAGTAGTGGCTCAGTGATGCGGCCGGCGTGGTTCAGGAGCGAGGGGGAGGTCCAGCCTTTGCGGCACAGGCCGCCGCGGTTGGTGGGGAAGTCGCGGCCGGCTACGTCCAGGACGGCACGGGCCCCGGGTGCAGCAGGTGCGGGACCTGGCCCCGGCTGTGCAGCCGGGGCCAGGTCCGCCGGGGACGTGAGCGTCATGGCGCACTGCAGGGCGCAGTAGGGGCAGTGCGTGGCGGCGCTGGTGGTCATGTTAGACGTGTCCCATCGCGTTCCGGCCGGCGTTGCGGATGTAGCAGGTCCAGCAGACCAGCAGCATCAGGACGTAAGCGCCGACGAATCCGTAGAAAGCCGGGGTGTAGGAGCCGCTGGCGGCGCTGGAGGCGTTCAGGACCTGGGGGATCACGAAGCCGCCGTAGGCGCCGATCGCGGAGATGAGGCCGAGGGCCGAGGAGGCCAGGCGCTGCGTGGCCACCGTGCTTGCGCCCTTGCGGGCGGCCCGGCTGGAGGTGGCGAAGATGACCGGGATCATCCGGTACGTGGCGCCGTTGCCGAAGCCGCTGGCGGTGAAGAGCAGCAGGAAGAGGACCAGGAAGAGCACGAAGTTCTTCAGGGGCAGGGTCCAGATCATGGTCAGCGTGATTACGGCCATGGAGGCGAAAGCGGCCACCGTCATCCGGGCCCCGCCCATGCGGTCCGCCATGCGTCCGCCGTAGGGGCGGGCCAGCGAGCCGACCAGCGGGCCGAGGAACGCCAGGGACAGGGCCACGGTTCCGACGGCGATGGAGGAGAACGCCGGGAAGTAGTCCTTGATGAGCTTGGGGAAGACCCCGGCGAAGCCGATGAACGAGCCGAACGTCCCGATGTACAGCAGTGCCATGACCCACAGGTGCGGTTCCTTGAGCGCCGCCACCGAGCCGGCCACGTCTCCCTTGGCGCTGGTGAGGTTGTTCATGTACTTGAAGGCGCCGAACGCGGCCAGCAGGATGAGCGGAACCCACATCCAGCCGGCCATGGGAAGGTTGACGGTGCCGGCGGCCAGCAGGGTGATGACGATGGGCACGGCAAGCTGGGCGACGGCGGCACCCAGGTTTCCGCCCGCGGCGTTCAGGCCGAGCGCCCAGCCCTTTTCCCTGGCCGGGTAGAAGAAGGTGATGTTGGCCATGGAGCTGGCGAAGTTGCCGCCGCCGAAGCCTGCCAGGGCTGCCACCAGGAGCATGACGCCGAATGGCGTTTCCGGGTTGGAGACGCACAGGGCCAGTCCGGTGGAGGGAATCAGGAGCAGCAGGGCGGACACGATGGTCCAGTTCCTGCCGCCGAAGCGCGGGACCATGAAGGTGTAGGGGATGCGGAGGGTGGCACCCACCAGGCTGGGCATGGAAATCAGCCAGAAGATCTCCGAGGTGGAGAAGGTGAAGCCTGCGGCGGGGAGCTGGACCACCACGATGGACCACAGCTGCCACACCACGAAGCCGAGGAACTCGGCGAAGATGGACCAGTTCAGGTTCCGGCGGGCGATGGCGCGGCCGGCGGTCTCCCACTGCTCCTTGTTCTCGGCATCCCAGTTGGCGATCCAGCGGCCGGGGCGGAATTCAAGGGCAGGGGCGTCTGTGGCGCGGGTAGGGCCGGGCTGTACGCCGGCATCGACGGTGCGGTCAACAGTCACGGGTTGCCTCCTTTGGGGGGATGTTGTTCCTCCAAGGTAGGTACGGCGCGTTTCGAGGACGGGCGATCTTTGTTTCCGCGCTGTGACTTTTGCCTATCCGCCCGGCGGCGGGAACGTGAGGCGCCGGTGAAGGACCAGAACGTGGGACGCACAACGCAGGTCCGCATAGTGGACGTTTCGTCCATTGACTGGACGTGGGCAAGTAAGATCGAACTCTAACTATTTGAGCCGGGAGGCAGCCCTGTCCGCACCCGGCCGGTCTCACGAAAGCGCTTACCTATGTCATCCACCGATACCACCAAGGTGCCTGGTTCGCACCAGCCGGTGAACTCCCGCGGCCGCGTCATCGTCGCGAGCCTGATCGGCACCACCGTGGAGTTCTACGACTTCTACGTCTACGCCACCGCCGCCGTGCTTGTCTTCCCGCAGCTCTTCTTCCCCAGCGCGAATGAAACCACGCAGCTGCTGAGCTCCTTTGCCGTCTTCGGCGTGGCTTTCATCGCCCGCCCGCTCGGCTCGATCGTCTTCGGCCACTTCGGCGACAAATTCGGCCGCAAGGGCACGCTGGTGGCTTCGCTGCTGACCATGGGTATCGCCACGTTCCTCATCGGCTGCCTCCCCACCGCGAAGGTGGAAGGCTGGGAATTCTGGGCACCGGCCCTGCTCGTCGTGATGCGCTTCGCCCAGGGCCTCGCCCTTGGCGGTGAATGGAGCGGCGCCGCGCTGCTCGCCACCGAGAACGCCCCCGCCAACAAGCGCGCCATCTACGGGACCTTCCCGCAGCTCGGTGCGCCCATCGGATTCATCATCGCCAACGTGATCTTCCTGGTAGCCAGCTACACGCTGACCCCCCAGGCCTTCATGGACTGGGGCTGGCGGGTGCCGTTCCTGCTGAGCGCCATCATGGTGATCATCGGCCTCTACGTGCGCCTCAAGCTCATCGAGACGCCCGCCTTCACCAAGGTGCTGGAATCCAACGAGGTGGCCAAGCTGCCTTTGGGCCGCGTCTTCAAGACCAGCTGGCGCCAGCTGATCCTGGGCACCTTCATCATGCTGGCTACCTATGTGCTCTTCTACCTGATGACCACCTTCACCCTGACCTACGGCACCAAGCCAGCCAGCGTCGAAGCTGCCAAGGCCGCGGCGGAGAAGGCCGGCAAGCCCATGAGCGAGGCCGCAGCTGCCGCGTTCGTCCCCGGCCTGGGCTACACCCGCAACGACTTCCTCTGGATGCTGATTGCCGGCGTCGTCTTCTTCGGTATTTTCACCCTGGTCTCCGGACCGCTCGCCGAAAAGTACGGCCGCCGCAAGATGCTGATTGCCGTCACCGCCGGCATCTTCGTCTTCGGCCTGCTGTTCGTCCCGCTGTTCAGCGGCGGCTTCGTGGGCACCATGGCCCTGCTGATCATCGGGTTCTCCCTCATGGGGCTGACCTTCGGGCCCATGGGTGCGCTGCTGCCGGAACTGTTCCCCACGAACGTGCGCTACACCGGTTCGGCCATCAGCTACAACTTCTCCAGCATCCTGGGTGCGGCCGTTGCCCCGTTCATCGCCGTGGCACTGTGGGAATACGCCAAGGGCAGCCCGGTGCTGGTGGGCGTCTACCTGACCGTTATGGCGGTGCTCACCCTGATCGCGCTGTTCCTCAGCCGTGAAACCCGGGACCTCGACTACGAAAACAACGTGGCCTGACCCTTCTGTTACGGCGATGCCCGGCGGCCCTTCGGCCCGCCGGGCATCACTGTCTTCAGCGGGCGTAGCGGGCCACGAAGTTCTTCAGTACGGTCATTGGCTCGGTCACCGTGAAGCTGCGCGCATTGTCCATCAGCTCCTCCGCGGAGTCAGGCGGGAAGTAGCCGGCATGCCGGTAGATGTCGATCCGCGTCACCAGGCCGTCCGCGTCCAGTTCCGGGTGGAACTGGGTGGCGTACAGGTTGGTCCTGATGCGGAACATGTGCACCGGGCAGCCGGCGGCCCGGGCCAGCAGCACCGCATGCGGCGGCAGGGACCTGACAGCCTCCTTGTGCCCGGTGAAGGCAGTGAACGTCCTTGGCATCCCCTGGAGCAGCGGGTCCTGCAGGCCTTGGTCCGTCAGCTCAATCTCCACGGCGCCGAGCGGCTCTCCGTAGGTACGGTCAATGACGGCGCCCTGGTGCGTGCCGAGCGTTCCCACGCCGTAGCACGCACCCAAGAATGGGAAATCGCGGGCCACCAGTTCGTCCAGGAGGGCCGACAGTTCGCGCTCCACCCGGTGCTGGACGGGGCTTTTGTGCTCCGGCGGATCGCTCGAGGTGAAGGGACTGCCGCCGACGATGACGCCGGAGTACCCGGACAGGTCCAGTGCAGGCAAGGGAGCCGCCTCCAACCTGACCCGGCGCAGCTCCCGCTCTTCAAGCCCGCCGTATTTCAGGTACGCAGCGTACTCGTCCTCCGCGGCGGCGTCCTCCGCGCGGGAGGCCAGGAGCAGGAAAGGCAGCATGTGCTAAGTCTGCATCCTCCCGGCGCTCCCTGCCAGCACTGCAGCTGCCCGGATACGGCGGCTACGCCGTGGGCTGGGTCAGGGAGCGGCGGGACTGCGGCCGGGCCGCGGGGTCGGCATGGCGGTGCACCAGCTTCCAGTAGCCTTCCTCGCGGCGGAAGATGCTGGTGACCCGCAGCGCGAACTCCTCGGTTGCCGCCGCATTTTCCAGGCGGGCCCGGAAATGCTCGGTTTCCACCAGGTAGGCGGTGTCGCGGGCGGTGTAGGAGGTGATGGTGTCAAAGCCCAGCATTTCGCCGTCGCGGAACTGCCGCGCGGCCTGGTCCAGCCGGGCCTCCACCTGCGGCCAGCCGCGGGCAATGCCGCCGAACGGGTTGGCCAGCGTGACGTCGTCCAGCCGGGAATACAGTTCCTTGATGGGTTCGGGGTTGCCCCGGGTGATTTCGGGAACCGCCTGGTGGTAGCGGTCCACTTCTTCCTGGAAGCTGGGTGCGAGCATGCTGCCGGACCGCCTTAGTCTTCGATGGTGGCGATGATGGCGCCCGCGGACACCGTCTCGCCGGCGGTTGCCGTCAGGCCGGTGATGGTCCCGGACCGGTGTGCGGTGAGGGGCTGTTCCATCTTCATGGCCTCGAGGACCACCACCAGGTCGCCCTCGGCCACCACGTCGCCGTGGGCCACGGCAACCTTGACGATGGTTCCCTGCATGGGGGAGGTCAGGGCGTTGCCGGTGGCGGCGGCGGGGCCTGCAGCACGGGAGCGTTTCTTGGACTTGCCCGGTTTCGTGGCGGCTGCGGCCGTTCCCGGCGTACCCAGGGATGCGGGAAGGACCACTTCAAGTCGCTTGCCGCCCACCTCGACCACCACGCGCTGGCGGTCTTCGGCGGAGCCATCGGTGTCGGCCGGGGCGTCCGGAGTCCATGCAGGGAGGTTGTTGGTGAACTCGGTTTCGATCCAGCGCGTGTGGACCGTGAACGGGCCTTCGGCGGGTGCGAACGCAGGGTCGGTGACCACCGCGAGGTCGAACGGAATCACCGTGGGGATGCCTTCAACCACCATTTCCTCCAGTGCCCTGCGGGCGCGCTGGAGGGCCTGCGGGCGACTGGCGCCGGTGACGATGAGCTTGGACAGCATGGAGTCGAAGTTCCCGCTGATCACGTCGCCCTGCTCCACACCGGAGTCCACGCGGACGCCGGGTCCGGTGGGGTTCTTGAGGACGCGGAGCGTGCCGGGGGCCGGCAGGAAGTTCCGGCCCGGATCCTCGCCGGTGATGCGGAACTCGATGGAGTGCCCGCGCACCTCGGGATCGCCGTAGCCCAACTCCTCGCCGCGGGCCAGCCGGAACTGCTCGCGGACCAGGTCGATGCCGGTGACCTCTTCGGAGACGCAGTGCTCCACCTGGAGGCGGGTGTTGACCTCAAGGAAGGAGATGGTGCCGTCCTGGCCCACCAGGAATTCGCAGGTGCCGGCGCCCAGGTAGCCGGCTTCCTTCAGGATGGCCTTGGAGGATTCGTAGAGGCGGCGGTTCTGGTCTTCGGTAAGGAAGGGTGCCGGAGCTTCCTCGACGAGTTTCTGGTTGCGCCGCTGGAGCGAGCAGTCGCGGGTGGACACCACCACCACGTTGCCGTGGGCGTCGGCCAGGCACTGGGTTTCCACATGCCGCGGGGCGTCCAGGAAGCGCTCGATGAAGCATTCGCCGCGGCCGAAGGCGGCCGTCGCCTCACGGACGGCGGATTCGTAGAGTTCAGGGATTTCCTCGCGGGTGCGGGCCACCTTGATGCCGCGTCCGCCGCCGCCGAAGGCAGCCTTGATGGCCACGGGCAGCCCGTGCCGGTCCACGAAGTCCAGCACTTCGGCCGCGGACTCCACGGGGTCTGCCGTACCCGGGACCAGGGGAGCGCCCACCTTCTCGGCGATGTGCCGTGCCTGGACCTTGTCGCCCAGGGCTGAGATGGCCTCCGGGGAGGGGCCGATCCAGGTGATGCCTGCGGCAATCACCTTGGCGGCAAACTCGGCGTTCTCCGCCAGGAAGCCGTAGCCGGGGTGGATGGCGTCCGCGCCGGACTGGCGGGCGGCGTCGATGATCTTGTCCATCACCAGGTAGGACTCAGCAGCGGTGGTGCCGCCCAGGGCGTAGGCCTCGTCAGCGAGCCGGACGTGCAGCGCGTCGCGGTCCGGATCGGCGTAGACGGCCACCGAGGCGAGGCCTTCGTCGCGTGCCGCCCGGATGATGCGCACGGCGATTTCACCCCGGTTGGCGATCAGCACCTTTGTGAGGCTGGGCTGCGTGGTACCTGCGGACTGCTCCAAATTTGCTGACAAGGCGTCTCCTTCTTTCCTTCAGGGAGCCTAGCGCGGTTTTGAGGGTTCCGCCGATATTACTTGCGGAATCCGCGTGTAAAGCAGCCTTCCTTTGTAGGGAAGCTACAAGCCGACCGGAAAATACGATGCTTTAGCGCGGCGGCCAGAGGTCGGTGATGCGCACGTTGGCGGCAGCCAGCAGGCCGCGGAGGGTGGAAACGGAGAGGCCGACGACTGCGTGCGGGTCGCCGTCGACCTTCCGGATGAACGCCCCGCCCAGGCCGTCGATGGTGAAGGAACCCGCGCAGTGCAGCGGCTCCCCGGTGGCGATGTAGGCGTCGATTTCCTCCGGGTCCATCTCCAGGAAGGCAACCTCCGCTGAGGCGACCGCCCCCAGTGTGGCGCCCGAGCCGCGGCCGGAGGCGCCGTCGTCGTCCGTGTCCCTGCAGTCCACCAGCCAATGCCCGGTGTGCAGCACGCCTGCGCTGCCGCTCATCCGGAGCATCCGTTCGCGGGCGACCTCGGCGGTGTAAGGCTTGCCGTGCGCCTCGCCGTCGAATTCGAAGACCGAGTCGCAGCCCAGCACCAGGGCGCCTTCCGCCTCCGGGAGCGACGCCACCGCTTCGGCCTTGGCCCGCGCCAGCAGCAGCGCGGTGTCGTGCGGATCGGTGACGCCGTACCGGGCCTGGACGGCTTCCTCGTCGACGTCGGACACCAGCACGGTGTGCCGGATTCCGGCCTCGGCGAGGAGCTTGGTGCGGGCGGGGGACTGGGAGGCAAGAATCAGATGGAGCACGGCTTCAGCCTAGTGGACCAGCTGGCCCTAGTGGACGAGCTCGCCGGGGGCCGGTGCCGCCTGGCCGCGGTTGAGCTTCGCGCCCTCAACGTCCACGTCCGGCAGGATCCGGTCCAGCCAGCGCGGCAGCCACCAGGACTTTTCGCCCACCAGGTACATCACGGCCGGGACGATGGTCATGCGCACCACGAACGCGTCGAACAGGACGCCGAAGGCCATCGCAAAGCCCAGCGGCCGGACCATGGTGAGGTGGCTGAAGATGAAGCCGGAGAAGACGCTGACCATGATGATCGCGGCGGCGGTGACCACCGCCGCGGCGTGCCGGAAGCCCACGCGGACCGCTTCCTTGGCGGATGAGCCGTGCATGAACGCTTCGCGCATGCCGGAGGCGATGAACACCTGGTAGTCCATGGCCAGGCCGAACAACACGCCGATCAGGATGATGGGCAGGAAGCTGAGGACGGCGCCGGGGTTGGCCACGTCGAAGACGTTCCCCAGCCAGCCCCACTGGTACACGGCCACCACGGCGCCGAACGCGGCGGACAGGGACAGCAGGAACCCGCCCGTGGCCAGCAGCGGGACCACGATGGAACGGAACACCAGCAGCAGCAGGACCAGGGAAAGTCCGACGACGATGGCCAGGTATGGCGGCAGGGCGTCGCCGAGCTTGGTGGAGACATCCACGTTGCCTGCGGTTTGACCGGTCAGTCCCATGGCGACGCCGTAGTCGGACTGGATTTCCCCGTTGAGGCCGCGGAGCTCGGAGACCACCTTGACCGTGCTGGCGCTGGCCGGGCCTTCCTTGGGGATGACCTGGAACACGGCGGTCCGGCGGTCCTCGCTGAGCGCCACCGGCACGGCGGCCACCACGTTATCCACGGCCCGGAGCTTGTCCGCAATGTCGAACTGCAGCTTCTGCGCCTGGGCCGCGTCCAGGTTTGCGGGGAACTCGCCCACGGCCACGATCGGCCCGGTGACTCCTTCGCCGAAGCTGCGGGCCGTCAGGTCGTAGGCCTGGTAGGCCTCTGATTCAACCGGTTCGGAGCCGCCATCGGGCAGGGCCAGCTGCAGCTGCGTGGCAGGAAGGGCCAGGGTTCCCAGCAGGAGGACACCGGCGACCAGCGCCACCCACGGGTGTTTGGTGACCAGTCCGCCCCAGCCGTGCGTGCTCCGTTCCCGGTCGGTTGCAAGGTCCGCGGCTTCGTGGCCCGGCTCGGCGTTATGGGCCTCGGCCTTGGCCCAGGCCCGCCGGGAGATGATGCGGCGCCCGATCAGGGACAGCATGGCGGGGGTCAGGGTGATGGCCACGAGTACCGCGACGGCCACGGTTCCGGCCGCCGCGAGGCCCATGACCGTGAGGAAGGGCAGGCCCGGGACGACCAGTGCGGCCAGGGCGATGATCACGGTGAGGCCGGCGAAGACGACGGCGTTGCCGGACGTGCCGTTAGCCCTGGCCACGGACTCCTCCGGGTCCATCCCCGCCAGGAGCTGGGTCCGGTGCCGGTTGACGATGAACAGCGAATAGTCGATCCCGACGGCCAGGCCAAGCATGAGGGCCAGCATCGGGGAGATGGAGCTCATATCGAACAGGCCGGAGAGCGCGAACGTGATGCCGACGCCGACACCGACGCCCATGATGGCCATGAGCAGCGGCAGTCCGGCGGCGATCAGTGTGCCCAGCATGAGGATGAGGACCAGGGCCGCCACCGCGATGCCGACGATTTCCGCGGTGCCGAACAGGGCAGAGATGTCCTCGGTGATTTCCTTGCTGGCCAGTGCCGTCACCCCTGCCGAGGAGGTTTGGTGGGCGATCTCCTGCACCTGTTTGCGGACCGCCGGGGCCAGGCCGTTGATGGAGGTGTTGAACTGCACCTGCGCCACCGCGGCCTTGTTGTCTTCGGAGACGAAACGGATGGCCGAGGCCGCCTGGGCCTGGCGTTTGCCAAGTTCCAGCTTGGCCTTGTTGGCCTCCAGCTCCCGGGTGCCGGCGTCGAGCTTTGCCTGGCCCTGGGCCAGTGCCGCCTTCTGCTGGCCCAACTGCGCGTCAATGATCGCTGCCGGTGCGCCGGCCGCGGTGAGCTGCTGTTCGGCTGCCGCCAGCTGGGCCTTGCCGGCCTCCAGCTGGGCGCGGGAGGCATCAAGCTGTGCCTGCCCGGCAGCAAGCTGCTGCTCGCCGTCGGTGATGGCCTTGCCGGCCTGGTCCACCTGGGCCTGGGTGGCAAACGGGTCCACGGTGCCGCGGACTTCCGGGAGGTCCTGGAGTTTCTTCAGCGCGTCGGTCACCGCGGCCCGGCTCTCACTGGTGAACCCGCCGTCGGGAGCTTCGAAGACGATCGTGGCGCTGCCGCCTGAGGCTGAGGGGAGGTCCTGCTTGAGCTTGTCCGCGATCCGCTGGGTTTCAGTCCCCGGGATCTGGAAGTTGTTGGACAGGGTCCCGTGGAACGCTGCGGCGGAGCCGCCCACGGCGACCAGCACGGCAAGCCACAGGGAGATGACAAGCCAGCGCCGGCGGTAGGAGAACTTGCCGAGGCGGTAGAGGAGGAGTGCCATGCGGAGAACCGATCTGATCAGGAGGAACGGGAAGCGGATGGAGCGGGGGTGGTGAAGCCGGTGCCCAGCAGGGCCATGGCGTCGATGAGCAGCTGCCGGAGTTCTGTCAGCGATTCTGCTGAAAGGTCCGGGCCGCGGCGGCTGAACCAGACTTCCATGGCAGCCTTTCCGCAGGAGATGACGGATCCGGCCAGGGCGTGGACGTACAGTTCGTCCTGGCCGCCGGGTGTGCCGGCCAGCCGCTCGCGCGCAACGGCAAATACCTGCCCGCGGCAGTGGTCCCACGCTTCAAGCTCGGTGTGGGCCATGAGCGGGCTTTGTTGCGTCAGCGTGAAGAGCTCGGCGAGCGGGGCTACCGCCTTGGGGTCGGCGAGGGCCATCAACGCGGCCTGGGCGGACTCCAGCAGGGGTTCGTCTGCCGGCCGGAGGCGCAGCTGCTGGATCGCGTTGTCCAGGAAGCCGTGCACGATCGAAGCAAGGGCGGCGTCGGTGGTGCTGAAGTAGTTGAAGAAGGTGCGCCGCGAGATGCCGGCTGCCTCGGCGATGTCCTCCACCGTGAAATTTCCCGGGCCCCTGGCCCGCAGCAGTTCCAGCGCGGCGTCTTTGATGGCCTGCCGGGTTGCCGCCTTGTTGAGCTCACGCCGCGACTGGGGAGCAGGGGCGGCTCCAGGGGATATGGGCATGTCATTACACTACGTGCAACTTTGCACTCTGGGCAAGATTCGCGGGGCTGCGCCATAGAGGCAAGGTGCTGCATTCACAGGAGAACGAAAGGTTTCCGACAGCCTCTCCTGAAGCTGGCCCACGATGCTTGGAATGTCTCGCTACGAGGCAAACCATCAGCGGCCGTCAGGTGGCGGCCCGAGCAGGAGACGCGATATGAAACCCACGAAGAAAATGACCCTGGGCATGTCTGGGGCAGCTCTGGCGCTTGCGGCCGGCATCGGCTTCGCCGGCATGGCTTCCGCAACTACCACCACGCCCAGCCCTACGCCAAGCGCAAGCTCCAGCGCTTCAACGGACGGAAGCGCCGGGACGGACAGCGACGGGATGGGCCGGCACGGCGGCCGCGGCGGCCACGGCATGGTGCAGGCATCCGCGCTGGCGGCCAAGCTTGGCGTGGATGAAACCAAGGTGAGTGACGCGCTGAAGGCTTTCCGTGAGGCCAACAAGCCCACCACCGCGCCCACTGAGGGCCAGAGGCCCGACCCGGCCACCCGCGACGCAGCCTTGGCCAAGTCCCTGGCTGAAGCACTGGGCATTGACCAGGCGAAGGTGACGCAGGCCCTGCAGGACCTCCGTACCGAGGCGCAGGCTGACCGCGCCGCGGAGCTTAAGACGCGCCTGGACCAGGCTGTCACGGACGGCAAGCTGACCCAGGCAGAAGCCGACGCGGTCACCAAGGCCGTCCAGAACGGAATCATCGGAGGTGGCGGCCACTGACGGTGCCCGGCATCCTGAGGCTCACCGGTCCCTGACGCCGGTCCCTGAGCACCTTGGCCCTTAACCCAGGAAGGCCCCCCGGAGAATCTCCCGGGGGGCCTTCCATGACTGGCCGTTGTTACGCCTTTGCATCCTGCAGTTCGCGGGGTGCGGTATCGGCGGTGGTGCCGTCGGTGGCGGCTTCGTCCGTGGCGCTGTCATCCACGAACGGGGTGCCGTTGCGCGGCGCGTCGTAGAGCGACTCGTCCAGGATTCCTTGGCGCTTGGCCACGATGGTGGGGACCAGGGCCTGGCCCGCAACGTTCACCGCCGTGCGGCCCATGTCCAGGATGGGGTCGATGGCCAGCAGGAGTCCGACGCCGGCCAGCGGCAGTCCCAGCGTGGAGAGCGTCAGGGTGAGCATCACCACGGCGCCGGTGGTTCCCGCGGTGGCCGCGGAGCCGAGGACGGAGACCAGGGCGATCAGCAGGTACTGGCTGAAGTCCAGGTGGATGCCGAAGAACTGGGCTACGAAGATTGCCGACACGGCGGGGTAGATCGCGGCGCAGCCGTCCATCTTGGTGGTGGCGCCCAGCGGGACGGCGAAGGACGCGTAGGCCCGGGGGACGCCCAGGCTGCGTTCGGTCACGCGCTGGGTCAGCGGCAGGGTGCCCACGGAGGAGCGGGAGACGAACGCCAGCTGGACGGCCGGCCACACGCCGGAGAAGTACTGCTTGATGGACAGGCCGTGGCTGCGGATCAGGATGGGGTAGACAACGAACAGCACCAGCACCAGGCCTGCGTAGATGGCCACGGTGAACTTGCCCAGCGAGCCGATGGTGTCCCAGCCGTAGACGGCGACGGCGTTGCCGATCAGGCCGACGGTGCCCAGCGGGGCGATGCGGATGATCCACCACAGGACCTTCTGGATCACCGCAAGGGCCGAGGCGTTGAGGTTGAGGAAGGGCTCCGCGGCCTTGCCCACCTTGAGCGCGGCGACGCCGACGGCGATGGCGATCACGAGGATCTGCAGGACGTTGAAGCTGATCGAGGTGGTGACGGCGCCGGAGTCGCCGACGGTGGAGCTGGCACCCAGGCCCAGGAAGTTCTTGGGGAAGAGGCCCACGAGGAAGGCCCACCAGTCACCGGACTTGCCGGTGTACTTGGCTTCCCCGCTGATGCCGGTGTTGGCGCCGGGCTGCAGCAGCACGCCCAGGCCCATGCCGATCAGCACGGCAATCAGGGACGTGATGGCGAACCACAGGAGCGTGTTCCATGCCAGCCTGGCGGCGTTTGACACCTGGCGCAGGTTGGAGATGGAGCTGACCACGGCGGTGAAGATCAGCGGCACCACGGCCGTCTGCAGGAGGGACACATAGCTGGACCCGATGGTCTGCAGGGTGGCGCCGAGTCCGTTGGGGTTGGCCTTGGTGCTGCCGGTGTACTTGGCCAGCAGGCCGAGGCCGAGGCCCACGATGAGGGCGGCGATGATCTGGAAGCCGAAGGAGCCGGCCCACTTGGGCAGCTGGAATCCGGTCTTCCCCGCGGGGGATGGGGTGCTTGTCTGAGTGCTCACCAGAACAAGCTAGACCCCCACCACATACCACGTCGAAAGAATATTGAGAAATATTACGCGCCTGCAATAGCCGCAGGCCGCCGAAAAACCCGTAAGTACAAGGCAGGCAGCGGCTTGTGTTACTTATTCCCGGCAATGGTGTGCTTAATGTCTCGCCGCGGCGGGCCAAGCGCGCCCCGACGTGGCTGGCTTCCGGCAGCGCGCGTCAAAGCGACGAAGGAGCAGCGCGCAGAGGAAGGCAGCCATGCCGGGGCACCCGGCCATGGGGGCGGGTCAGGACAAGAGCGCCCTGCGGAGGGTGTCCAGCCCCACGGAGCCGATGTTCAGGGCCTTGGTGTGGAACTCCTTGAGGTCGAACCCGGGCCGGGACTCGAGTTCGGCGCGGATCTGTTCCCAGAGCCGCTGGCCCACTTTGTAGGAGGGTGCCTGGCCCGGCCAGCCGAGGTAGCGGGTGAATTCGAAGTTGAGCTGTCCTTCGCTGATGGGAAGGTTTTCCTGAAGGAAGCCGTAGCCCTTGTCAGCGGTCCAGGGGCCGGAACCCCAGCGTCGGGGCATCTCAAGTTCCAGGTGAACGCCGATATCGAAGACAACGCGGGCGGCGCGCATGCGTTGCATGTCCAGCATGCCCATGTGGTCGCCGGGGTCGTTGAGGTAGCCCAGTTCCTGCATGAGTTTTTCCGCGTAGAGGGCCCAGCCTTCGCCGTGGCCGGAGGTCCAGCAGACGTTCCGGCGCCATTTGTTCAGCAGTTCGCGCCGGTAGGTTGCCGTGGCCACCTGGAGGTGGTGGCCGGGAACGCCCTCGTGGTACACGGTGGTGGTTTCGGCCCAGGTGGTGAAGGTGTCTTCGCCTGCCGGGACGGACCACCACATGCGGCCCGGGCGGCTGAAGTCGTCGGACGGTCCGGTGTAATAGATGCCGCCTTCGTCCGTGGGGGCGATGCGGCATTCAAGGGTTTTCATGACGTCGGGAATGTCGAAGTGCACCCCGGCCAGTTCGGCAACGGCTTTGTCGGAGAGGCCCTGCATCCATTCCCGCAGCGCCTCCGTGCCTTTCAGCTGCCGGGCGGGGTCGTTGTTGAGGATGTCCTTGGCCTCGGCGATGGATGTGCCTGCCTTGATGGCGTGTGCCACCTTCTCCTGTTCGGCGATGAGGCGGTCGAGTTCCTGGACGCCCCAGGCGTATGTCTCTTCAAGGTCCACCTCGGCGCCGAGGAAGGACCGGGACGCCAGTGCGTAGCGTGCCCTGCCCACGGCGTCCTTTTCCGGCGCGGCGGGAAGCAGCTCGGTGCGCAGGAACTCTGCCAGGCCGGCGTAGGCGCGGCGGGCGGCGTCAGCGCCGGCGTCGAGCTTGTCCTGCAGCTCCGCGGGCAGCGGCCCTTCGCCGGTGGCGGCATCGGCTGCCAGTTTGGCGAAGAAGCCGTCCGGCGCGGCGTACTTGGTTACCTGCTCGATGACGGTCCGGACCTGCCGGGCGGCGGCCACCCTGCCGGCGTCCCTGGCCATGCGGAGGGACTCGGTGTAGCCGCTGATGGCTGCCGGGACGTTGTGTGCGCGCCCGGCGATGTGGTCCCAGTCCTGTTCGCTTGCCGTGGGCATGAGGTCGAAGATGGCCCTGATGTCCTGGGCAGGGGAGGCGATGTTGTTCAGTTCCGCGTATTCCCAGCCGGAGGCATGGATCAGCAGCTGCAGGCCCAGGCGTTCCTGCATGGCGTCCAGGGTGACGGCGTCCACGTCGTCTTCCGGTTCCAGGCCCTCGAGGGCGGCGAGGGCGTCCCGGGCGGCTTCGGCGAAGCCGGCGATGCCGGCCGGTGAGAAGTCCTGGTACTCCGTTTCGTGTCCGGGCAGGCCAAGGGTGGTGGCGAACGTCGGGTTGAGCCTGACCAGGGTGTCCGTGTAGTTGTCCGCGACGGCGTCGATGCGGGTGTGCGGGCGCGTGGCGGGTGCAGTGTCTGTAGTCACAGTCCGAGACTACCCGGGTGCCTGGGTGACGTAACCAAGCCCCGCCGGTGGGTGGGCCCACGCCGCCGGTGGGTGGCGAGGATCAGCCCTGGCTGCGCTTCCAGGCGCCCGGGCCAGGCGTGGGCGCGAGCCTTAGCTGCTGGCGGCGCACCCAATGCCGCACGGTTGGCGTCTTGGCTGGGGCCGGGCTTTCCCCGCCCAGGGAAAGGACGACGGCGGTCAGCGCGGCCAGTTCCTCGGCGTTCGGCTGCCCTTTGACAACAGAGAGCAGCGGAGCGGCTTCGGCGGGCGCGGAGGCGGGATTCTGGTCGGCGGTCACAGCGGGATGTTCCCGTGCTTCTTGGCGGGAAGGCTGGCGCGCTTGTCCCGGAGGGCCCGGAGGCCCTTGATGATCTGGATGCGGGTGTCTGAGGGGGCGATCACGGCGTCCACGTACCCGAGCTCGGCTGCCTGGTAGGGGTTGAGGAGCTCTTCTTCGTACTGCCGGATCACCTCGGCGCGGCGGGCTTCGACGTCGCCGCCGTCCTGGGCGACGGCTGCGAGGTCGCGGCGGTAGAGGATGTTCACGGCCCCCTGTGCGCCCATGACGCCGATCTGCGCGGTGGGCCATGCGAGGTTCAGGTCGGCGCCGAGCTTCTTGGAGCCCATGACGATGTAGGCTCCGCCGTAGGCCTTGCGGGTGATGACCGTCAGCTTGGGAACGGTGGCCTCGGCATAGGCGTAGAGGAGCTTGGCGCCGCGGCGGATGATTCCCTGGAACTCCTGGTCCTTGCCGGGCAGGAAGCCGGGAACGTCCACCAGGGTGATGATGGGGATGTTGAACGCGTCGCAGTGGCGCACGAAGCGGGCTGCCTTCTCGGAGGCGGCGATGTCCAGGGTGCCGGCAAACTGCAGCGGCTGGTTGGCCACAATGCCCACGGTGTGCCCTTCCACGCGGCCGTAGCCAATCATGACGTTGGGGGCATACAGGGCCTGCATCTCCAGGAAGTGGCCGTCGTCCACGATCTGTTCCACGACGGTGCGCATGTCGTAGGGCTGGTTGGCCGAGTCCGGGACCAGCGTGTCAAGGGCGAGGTCGTCGTCGTCGATCTCCAGCTCCTGCTGGTGGCCCAGCACGGGTGCCTCGGACAGGTTGTTCGACGGCAGGAAGTCCAGCAGTTCGCGCACGAACTCGATGGCGTCGGTCTCGTCGGAGGCCAGGTAGGTGGACGTGCCGGTGGTGGCGTTGTGCTGCCGGGCGCCGCCAAGGGTTTCCATGTCCACGTCTTCGCCAGTGACGGTCTTGATGACGTCCGGGCCGGTGATAAACATGTGGGAAGTCTTGTCCACCATCACCACATAGTCGGTGAGTGCGGGGGAGTAGGCGGCCCCGCCGGCGGACGGGCCCATGATGATCGAGATCTGGGGGACCACGCCGCTGGCGTGGACGTTGTTCCGGAAGATGTCCGCGAACATGGCCAGCGAGGCCACGCCTTCCTGGATGCGGGCGCCGCCGCCGTCCAGGATGCCGACGACGGGGCAGCCGTTGCGGAGGGCGAATTCCTGGACCTTGACGATCTTCTCGCCGTTGACCTGGCTCAGCGAACCGCCGTACACCGTGAAGTCCTGGCTGTAGACCGCCACGAGCCGGCCGTCCACGGTGCCGTAGCCGGAGACGAGGCCATCGCCCAGCGGTTTCTTCTTTTCCATGCCGAAGGCGGTGGAGCGGTGGACGGCCAGGGCGTCGAATTCAACAAAGGAGTCTTCGTCCAGGAGCATGGCGATGCGCTCGCGGGCGGTGTTCTTCCCGCGTGCATGCTGCTTTTCGATGGCCTCGGGGCCGGAGGGCTGTTCGGCGCGCGCCTGGCGGTCGCGGAAATCGGCAATCTTTCCCGCTGTCGTTGTCAGATCGTGGCTCATCAAGTGTCTCCGGCTCTGTAGCAGGTCAGTTCTGTTGGCTGGCGGGCCGTGCTGCACGGAGCCTTAAGTAGCTTCCACACAAAGAACGAACCCTGCTGGCAAGTCTAGTGACGCTTTGGATGCCCGCAGCTGTAGGGATCCTACAATTTTCTGCCGTTCCAGCAACCCCTCCACAATGTTACTCGCCGGTAACTTGTTTGGGCTACAGTGTTCCCATGACTTCAAGCGACGATGCTTTGCGTGCCCCCGAAAGCCCGTACCGGGCGTCCGGCTCCCTGGCCGGCCGGACCCTCCTCATCTCCGGTGGAAGCCGGGGAATCGGCCTGGCCATTGCCCTGAGGGCCGCCCGCGACGGCGCCAACATCGTGCTCCTGGCCAAGACGGGCGAACCGCACCCCAAGCTGGCCGGCACCGTATTCACCGCCGCCGCGGAACTGGAAGAGGCCGGTGGCCAGGCGCTGCCGCTCGTGGGCGATGTGCGCCGGGACGCCGACGTGGCCGGCGCCGTGGAAGCCGCCGTGGACCGCTTTGGCGGGATCGACGTCGTCATTAACAACGCGTCCGCCATCGATCTCTCCACGACGGACGCCGTGGACATGAAAAAGTACGACCTGATGCAGGACATCAATGTGCGGGGCACCTTCCTGCTGTCCAAGCTGGCGCTCCCGGCGCTGCGGGCCTCGGGCCAGGGGCACATCCTCACGCTGTCGCCGCCGCTGAACCTCGACCCGTCCTGGGCTGGGAAGCACCTCGCCTACACCATGGCCAAATACGGCATGAGCCTGACCACGCTGGGCCTTGCCGAGGAACTGAAGTCCGACGGGATCAGCGTCAACTCACTGTGGCCGTGCACCTTGATCGACACCGCCGCCATCCGCAACATGCCGCACGGCGAAACGATGGTCCTGGCTGCCCGCGGCCCGCAGATCATGGCGGACGCCGCCCACGCTGTCCTGACCGGCACCAACCTCTCCGCCGGAGGCCCGTCATCGGGAAACTTCTACACGGATGAAGAGGTCCTCACCGCCGCTGGCGTGACGGACTTCCGGCCCTACAGCCTGGGAGCGCCCGAGGATCAGCTGGTCCCGGACATCTTCCTCTAACCGGCCCTGCGGGCACTGGCGCCCGGGACTTCGGGGACAGGGCCCGGCCCCGCGGCATGGCTGGGTGGGACCCAGGGTGGCTCGGTAGGATCAAGCTATGGATGACGCACACGCACCGGGCACTCCGCTGAACCGAGGGGACCTGGCCGACCAGCGTTTCCTTTCCGCCACGGGAATACCCCGGATCGACGTGGTGGACTCCACCGGTTCCACCAACGCCGACCTCCTGCGCTCCGTCACCGTGGAGCCCGCAGCGTGGCCAGACCTCTCCGTCCTGACTGCCGAGTACCAGACAGCGGCCAGGGGGCGGCTGGACCGGCGCTGGGAGGCGCCGCCGCTGAGTTCGGTGTCCGTCTCCGTGGTGCTGCGCCCCGTCAACGCCGACGGCCGGCCCCTGCCCACCCAGAGTTACTCCTGGCTGTCCCTGATTGCAGCCCTGGCCCTGCGGGAAACGCTCCTCGAAACCGCCGGCATCCCGGCTGAACTGAAGTGGCCGAACGACGTCCTGGTCCGGGGCCGGAAGATCGCAGGAATCCTGGCGCAGCTGGGTCCCATGCTGGACGGGAATGTGCCGCCGGTCATCCTGGGTACGGGCCTGAACGTCACCCTGCGCGAAGACGAACTCCCGGTGCCCACCGCCACGTCCGTTGCCCTGGAAGGCGCGCGCACCACCGACCGGACCGCCCTGCTGAAGAGCTACCTGTCACACTTCGCGGTGCTCTACCGCAGTTTCTGCAATGCCGACGGCGACCCCGCGGCCGGCATGGCGGGTGGCCCCTCGCTGCACAAGAGGGTGGAGGCAGTCATGGTGACGTTGGGCAAGCAGGTGCGGGCGCAGCTGCCCGGAGACCACGAAATCATTGGCCACGCATCCCGGCTGGACGACTACGGCTCCTTGCTGGTGGTGGACCGCGACTCGCGCGAGCACGTGGTGACGGCCGGCGACGTTGTGCACCTGCGGCCCTGGGCAGCGCCGGACGCACCCAGCCAAGGCGGTTATGCGTAGGACCCTTCTTCCCGGGGAGCAGGTGATCGTCACTACCCGCCCGCAGCCGCGGAAGCTGGCCGGGGCAGCCGTCGCCTTCGTGCTGGCGCCGGCGCTGGCCGCCTATGCCAGCGCGTGGATCATCCGGGGCGGCGCCGCCCGGCTGGCTCCCGCGCTCAACCGCCAATGGACGCCCTGGCTGGTCACCGCCTGCGTGGCCGCGGCCGCAGCCGTGTGGCTGGGCTACTGCCTGCCCCGGCTCCTGCGCTGGCACAGCACGCGCTACACCTTGACCAGCCAGCGGATGGTGGCCCGCTATGGGCTGCTGAGCCGTCGGGACCAGCAGGTGAACCTGTCCGCGGTCCGTAACCTGACAGTCCACGAATCCCTGCTGCAGCGACTGGTGCGCTCCGGGAATATATCCTTGGAAACCGGGTACCAGGGCGTGGTGACCTTTCGCGACGTGCCCGAGGTGGCCCGGTTCCGCGACTTTATCCTCGACGCCATCGGGGAACTGCCGGATGACAGCGTGGCCCGGCCGGGCGGCGCGGCGCATTACCCCGCCGGGGCTTTTCCGGAGGACATGAGAGAAGGTGGACGGGATGACCGATGAGGACCAGCAGGAACGCGTGGGCAGCATCGCACCTGCAGCCACCGCCGCACTCGACCCCGCCGCCGGAAGCGGTGACGTGAACGCCGTCCCTGCGGCGACACCGGAACCCGGCCCGGCTGACGGAGCGCCGGGGACCGACCGGCACCCGCCTACCGGCGCCATGTCCGCCGAACGGCTGGCCATGAAGGCCCTCGAAGCCCGCCTCCTGGGCGGGGAACGCAAGCTCCGCCGTCGTGAAGTTGCCGCGGGTGCGGGAGTCTCGCTGCTTTCTGCCCGTAAACTCTGGCGTGCCCTCGGCTTTCCGAATTTCGGTGACGAGGATGTCGCGTTCACGGAACGCGATCAGGCCGCCCTGTCCACCATTGTGGATCTGGTCCGCGCCGGCAAGCTTACCGAGGAAGCCGCTATCTCGGTGACCCGCTCCATCGGGCAGATGACGGACCGCATGGTGGTCTGGCAGATCGAGGCCCTCGTGGAGGACATGGTCCACGAGCAGGGGGTCACGGACGCCGTGGCCCGCAAGCGCCTGGTCAACGAACTTCCCGCCCTGGTGGACGCGCTCGAAGAGGTGCTGGTGTACTCCTGGCGCCGCCAGCTCAACGCCGGCGTCCAGCGGCTGGCCGTGCGCGCCGAGGCCGGACTGCAGGCCAGCGAGGAAGGCCGGGAAGGCGACGAGGACGACGCGCCGCTGCCCCTCGCGCGCGCGGTTGGCTTCGCCGACCTGGTCTCCTACACCAGCCTGTCCCGCCGGATGAACGAAAAGACACTGGCCCGGCTGGTCCAGCGCTTCGAAAACAAGTGCGCCGAGATCATTTCGGTGGGCGGCGGCCGGCTGGTCAAGACCGTGGGCGATGAAGTCCTCTACATCGCCGAAACCCCGGCGGCCGGTGCCGAGATTTCCCTGGCGCTCGCCGAGGCCTTCACCGAAGACGAGATCCTCCCCGAAGCCCGGGTTGCCATGGTGTGGGGCAGGATCCTGTCCCGCCTGGGCGACATCTACGGCCCCACCGTCAACCTCGCCGCCCGCCTCACCACGCTTGCCGATCCCGGAACGGTCCTGGTGGATTCCATGACCGCCTCGGCGCTGGAACATGACGAGCGGTTCGTCATGATCCCGCAGGAGCCCCAAAATGTGCGCGGCTTCGGCGAGATCAACCCGGTCCGCCTCACCCGCGGCCGCGGCAGGGGCCTGGTCCTGGACTGAGCACGTGCGGTATGCAGAGTTGCCGCAGGGATTCATCCACTCGTTGGTGAAATAACGTATTCTTGTTCTGCCCGGCCGCTGCGGAGGCCGGCAGCCAGCCATCAGGCAAAAATTCTTGGGGGATTTACGGAATGAAACGTCGCGGACAGACGCGCGCCCATAGCGCTGTTGCCGGACCACCCCGACCCCGCCGCCTTCCTCGATCCCGGTGGTTCGCCGGTACTGCGTTTGGTGTGGTGCTGGCTGTGGTGGTGACGGGCGCGGTGTTGTATCCGGGGTTCAAGACCACTGAGGTGGAGTTGAACGATGGCGGTGTGTGGGTGGTGTCC
>NZ_JWTB01000032.1 GCF_000813845.1 Pseudarthrobacter phenanthrenivorans | reverse complement strand
GGTAGCCGCGAGGGGGCCCCGCGCCGAGCTTGCGAGGTGCGGGGAGCGGCAAGCGGTAGCCGCGAGGGGGCCCCGTGCCGAGCTTGCGGGGTGCGGGGTGCGGGGAGCGGTAGCCGCGAGGCATCTGTGCGGCGCAGATTCCCTGGCGCGCACTATATGTGGGTCGCGAAAAGGAATGTGCGCGTCACAGGTGGATGTGCGCGTCGGGGAGTCGGATGCGCGTCACAGGTGGATGTGCGCCTCGGGGAGTGGGTCCGCGGCGGAAGCTGCCGGGCCGCCGTCGTTCCCTTAAACGCGCTGCGGCAATCTGGAGGAATCTATCGATTAGCCGCAGGACCGGGCTTACGGTAGAGGAGTGACTGATCGCCCCGATATCTATACCGTTGGTGAACTGCGTGCGGCAGGCCACGTCCAGAAGGACCTGCGCCACGAAATCCGCGACAACCTCCTGGCCGCCCTGTCTGCCGGCCGGGACCCGTGGCCGGGCCTCTTCGGTTTCAGCCGGACCGTGATTCCGCAACTCGAGCGGGCCCTCATCGCCGGGCACGACATTGTGCTGCTGGGCGAGCGGGGACAGGGCAAGACCCGCCTGCTCCGCACCCTGGCGGGGCTGCTGGACGAGTGGTCGCCGGTGATCGAGGATTCGGAGCTGAATGAGCACCCGTTCGATCCGATCACGGAGCAGTCCCGCGCCCGCGTGCTGACCGAGGGTGACCGGCTCCGGATCGCCTGGCGGCACCGTTCCGAACGCTACGTCGAAAAGCTTGCCACCCCCGACACCTCCGTGGCCGACCTCGTGGGCGATGTCGACCCGATGCGGGTGGCTGAGGGCCGCCGCCTGGGAGATCCGGAAACCATCCATTACGGGCTGATACCCCGCTCCAACCGCGGCATCATTGCCATCAACGAACTTCCCGACCTCGCCGAACGCATCCAGGTGGCCATGCTCAACGTCATGGAGGAGCGGGACATCCAGATCCGCGGCTATGTGCTGCGGCTGCCGCTGGACGTGCTGGTGGTTGCATCGGCCAACCCGGAGGACTACACCAACCGCGGCCGCATCATCACGCCCCTGAAGGACCGGTTTGGAGCCGAGATCAGGACGCATTACCCGATCGAGCTGGAGGACGAGGTGTCGGTCATCCGCCAGGAAGGCCAGCTGGTGGCGGACGTACCGCCGTTCATCCTGGAAATCCTGGCACGCTACACCAGGGCGTTGCGGCAGTCCCCGGCCATCAACCAGACTTCCGGCGTGTCCGCGCGGTTCGCCATTGCCGGTGCGGAGACGGTGGCCGCGGCCGCCTTGCGCCGCGCAAGCCTGCGGGGCGAGGACCAGCCAGTGGCCCGGATCATCGACCTGGAGCCGGCCGTGGAAGTCCTGACCGGCAAAATCGAGTTCGAATCCGGCGAGGAAGGCCGCGAACAGGGAATCCTTGACCACCTCCTGCGCACCGCTACCGCGGAAGCGGTCAGGGCCCACTTCCAAGGCCTGGACATGGGACCGCTCGTGGCCGCCCTGGACGGCCACCGCACCGTCACCACCGGGGAACAGGTCACGGCGCAGGAATTCCTGGGCAACCTGCCCTCGCTGAACGGCTCCGGCCTCTACGACGAAATAGGCCGGCGCCTGGGTGCAACGAATGACGGACAGCTGGCGGCCGCCGTCGAACTGGCCCTCGAAGGCCTCTACCTCGGCCGCCGGATCTCCAAGGAATCCGACGACGAGGAAACCATTTACGGCTAGGCACGGGAGGCAGCATGGCCATCCACAAGCGGTCCGCCAGGTACGGCCGCTACACCGGCGGACCCGATCCGCTCGCCCCGCCGGTAGACCTGGCCGAGGCGCTCGACGCCGTCGCCGAAGACGTGATGGCAGGCTATTCGCCCCGCCATGCCCTCCAGGAGTTCCTGCGGCGCGGCGGCCGGAACCGGGACGGGCTGGACGACCTTGCCCGGCGGGTCCAGCAGCGCCGGCGCGACCTGCTCAGCCGGCATCGCCTGGACGGCACCCTGGACGAGGTGAAGAAGCTCCTGGACACCGCGGTGCTGGAGGAGCGCAAGCAGCTGGCCCGCGACGCCATGATGGACAACACCGACCGTGCCTTCCGGGAGATGCAGCTGCAGAACCTGCCGGCTTCCACAGCCGCGGCGGTCAACGAACTGGCATCCTACGACTGGCAGTCAGGCACGGCCCGGGAAGCCTACGACCGGATCAAGGACCTGCTGGGCCGCGAAGTCCTCGAGCAGCGGTTTGCCGGGATGAAGCAGGCGCTGGAGTCCGCCACGGACGAGGACCGTGCAGCGGTGAACGCCATGCTGCGGGACCTCAACGAATTACTGGCGAAGCACCGGCGCGGGGAAGACACCGATGCCGATTTCCAGGAATTCATGGCCAAGCATGGCCAGTTCTTTCCGGAGAATCCGCAGTCGGTGGAGGAACTGGTGGACGCGCTTGCCCAGCGCGCCGCGGCCGCCCAGCGTCTCCTGCAGTCGATGTCCCCTGAGCAGCGCGATGAGTTGATGCGGCTGTCCGCGCAGGCCTTTGGTTCGCCGGAGCTGATGGACCAGCTCAGCCAGCTCGACGCCACCCTCCAGGCCCTGCGCCCGGGCGAGGACTGGACGGGCTCGGAACGGTTTGAAGGACAGGAGGGGCTGGGCCTGGGCGACGGCACCGGGGTGCTGCAGGACCTCGCCGAGCTCGACGAACTGTCCGAGCAGCTTTCCCAGTCCTATAACGGCTCCAGGCTCGATGACCTGGACCTGGACGCCCTTGCCCGCCAGCTGGGGGAAAATGCGGCCGTGAGTGCCCGCACCCTGGCGGAGATCGAGCGGGCCATGCAGGACGGCGGGTACCTCCGGCGGGGTGCCGACGGTGACCTGCGGTTGTCGCCCCAGGCCATGCGCCGGCTCGGGAAGTCGCTGCTGCGCGACACGGCGCGGCAGCTGTCCGGACGGCAGGGAAACCGGGATACCAGGACGGCAGGGGCAGCCGGTGAGCAGACCGGCTCCAGCCGGCAGTGGGAGTTTGGGGATGCCGAACCCTGGGACGTCACCCGCACCATGACCAATGCCATCCGGCGTACCATGGCCGACGGCGGCGACCCGGCCCGGGGATTGCGCCTGGCCGTCGACGATATCGAAGTGTCCGAAACGGAGGCCCGAACCCAGGCCGCGGTGGTCCTGCTGGTGGATGTTTCCTTCTCGATGGCGGCGGAGGGCCGGTGGGTGCCGATGAAGCGGACCGCGCTGGCCCTGCACCACCTGGTGTCCACGCGTTTCCGCGGCGACCGGCTGCAGCTGATCACGTTCGGCCGCTACGCGCAGTCCATGGACATCGGCGAACTCACGGCGCTGCCCGCGCTCCGCGAACAGGGGACCAACCTGCACCACGGGCTGCTGCTGGCCGGCAGGTTCTTCCGCCGGTGCCCGTCCATGCAGCCCGTCCTGCTGGTGGTGACCGACGGTGAACCCACCGCCCATCTTCTGCCTGACGGAGACTCCTGGTTCAACTGGCCGCCCGATGCGGAGACCATCCGCGCCACCGTTGCCGAGCTCGACCGGCTGGGCCGGTCCGGCGTCCACACCACATTCTTCCGCCTGGGCAACGACCCCGGCCTCGAGAGGTTCATCCATCGGATGGCCCGGCGCGTGGATGGCCGTGTGGTAGCGCCGGAGGTGGGCGACCTGGGCGCCGCGGTGGTGGGCGAGTATCTCCGCGCCCACGTCCGGAGCGCCTACGCCGACGGGGACTGGTTCTAGGCAGCTTCCGGGCATAAGGTGGCCGGCATGGGTCAGTTGATGGTGGATTTGATCATCACATTGGACGGCTGCGCTTCCGGCGAGGGGTGGCCGGGCTGGTGGGGCCTGGAGGGGCCGGAGTACCTGGCCTGGCTCGAGCAGGAGGCAGGCCAGGAGCGCACATACCTGATGGGAGCCAACACCTACCGCCTCATGTCCGGCATGTCCGCCGACGCCGCGGGTGCAGGCGGGGAATATTCGGACAACGAAAGCGCCTCCCTGACGGGCCTTGCCGCCGTTCCCAAGATGGTGTTTTCGTCCAGCCTGGCGGAGCCGCTCCAGTGGCCGAACTCGAGTCTGGTGGCCGGGGACGCCGTCCAGGCCGTGGGGCGCCTGAAACAGCAGCACCCGGGGCTGCTCAGCACCCTCGGCAGCCTCAGCCTGTGCCGGTCACTGGTGGCCGCCGGCCTGGTGGACCGGTTCCGGCTGGTGGTCTTCCCCTTGATCACCGGGCGCACCGGAAGTGAACGGATCTTCGAAGGCTACCCCGATGTCGCCCTGGACATGGTGGACAGCAGGACCTTTGACGGCCGTCTGCAGTTGCTGGAGTACGTCCCGCGGGTGATCGACGGTCCTCCCCGCGGCGGCGCGGAGTAACACGGCGCTGGCGTCCCGGTGTGGGTCACCGGGCCTGTTGCAGAACCACGACCTCGGTTTGGTAGGCCTGGGATGACCGCATGCTGCCGCGGAACCAGCACACCACGTGGACGTCCGGGTCTCCGGGCGGAACGATCGGCCGGAGGTTGTCCTCCCGGGATTGCGACGTGATTGCCTCCCATTCCCACGTCCGCCCCTCGTCCCGGGTCCGTCCGCGGTAGATCTCGTAGTGGCCGGTGGCTTCCCCGGACCGCGGATCGACGGGCGTGGAGACGTACACGGTGTCCAGGTCGTAGGGGTCTACGGCCCCGAGGCCGGTGTAGTCCTGCTCATGGGGGAGCAGGCCCGGGCCTGCGACGGCGAGGTGGGACAGGTTCCACTGCACGCCGTCAAAGCGGGCGTACAGCAGCCGGTGGTCATCGACGTCGAGCCTCTGTTCCCGCTCCAGGGCACCGTTCACATCGTTGGCCCGGCAGCTGATGATCGCCGCAAGCCGGGCCCCCTGGCCGCGGAGGTCAACCGTCCAGCCATGTGTCAGGACGTCCCCGCCCAGCTCGGTGCCGGCTTGGAAGACGGTGGTCAGGGCGTCCTGGTTGACGCCCGGTGAACCGACCAGTGGCTTGCCGGCCACCCGTCCCTCGGCATCATGCAGCGCCCCACCCCGGATAAAGCCGTGATAGATGCTGTTGTTGAAGTCGCGGGGATGATGATCGGTGGTGATGAGGTCGATGCGGTCCAAGCCGTTGCCGGCGTACCGGGTGTACCCGTTGACGTAGCCCACCTTGGGCCGGGTGAAGAGCTTGCCTGCATACTGCCAGGTACTTCCGTCGTCGTCCGATACCAGCATGCAGGGGTCGTCGTTGATGGCGCGGACAAAGTTGTAAACACGGGACTCGGCATCCAGCCGGTACAGGTTCGAGTAGGTCGCGCCACGGCCGCCGGCCAGCCCGGTCCAGTCGAAGCATTGTTCTTCCCTCCATTCCGAGGCGTCGTGCGGCCGGGCAGAGACCCGCCAGCGGGAATAGTTGTCCGTCTTGTGCCTGGCATACATGGCCAGGTAGTGCCCGTCAGGCCTGATCAGCAGGGCCGGGGCGTCATGGTCATCCGGCTCCAGCCTGTGGTGCAGGACGTGCACGCTGCTCTGCCCGGAGGCCAGGTCAAGCACCGAAAGCTCTATGTTGCCGCCCCGGCTGACCCCGCCGGGACCTTCCGGAGCGGCCACGGATCCCACCAGCAGCGTGTTGCTGACCGGGTCCACGAGGGCGCGTTCGTCCTGGAACCAGCACCATGCGCCGTTGTCGTTGATGATGGTCGGCTGCGCGGGCACGGCACGTCCGCCGTCAAGGCTGGATGTCATTCCGACATCGTCACGTACCTTTGGCGGCGGGTCAACGGGAAACCGGTATCCGGTCATGCGCTGCATTCGGCAGCCCTTCCATTGATGGCCCGCCTAAAGTACGTGAACAACGGTCCGGACCCGGGCCGCCGTTGGGCCTGCCCGGCCTGGGGTTCACCTCGGCCTCTTTCCGGGCTGACACGGGCCACGGTTCCTGCCGCACCGTGGCCACCTTGCGTGCCAGGACCCAACTTCCGTGTCAGGATCAAGGTATGCCCCAGCGCCTCATGCTGCTCGACACTGCGTCCCTGTACTTCCGTGCCTTCTACGGCCTGCCGGACACCATCCGGCGCCCGGACGGAACGCCGGTCAACGCCGTCCGCGGCCTGCTGGACATGATTGCCCGTCTCAGCGCCGACTACCACGCCACCCACCTAGTGGCCTGCTGGGACGATGACTGGCGACCGCAGTGGCGCGTGGACCTGCTCCCCACCTACAAAGCCCACCGGGTGGCCGAGGCGGTTCCGGACGGCGCCGACATCGAGGTGGTGCCCGATGGCCTCCAGGCTCAGCTGCCCATGATCCGCCACGTGCTGGAGTTGGCGGGGATCGCCATCGTCGGGGCGGCCCGTCATGAGGCCGACGACGTCGTGGGCACCTATGCGACCCACGCAGGCTGTCCCGTGGACGTCGTCACGGGCGACCGCGACCTGTTCCAGGTCTGCGACGACGAGCGTGCCGTCCGCGTGATCTACACCGCCCGCGGGATGAAGAACCTTGAGGTCATCACGGAGGAAACGGTGGTGGCCAAATACAAGGTCCTGCCGCAGCAGTACGCCGATTACGCCACCCTCCGGGGGGACGCCTCGGACGGCCTGCCCGGTGTTGCCGGGATCGGCGAGAAGACGGCAGCGTCCCTGCTGCTCAAGTACGGCACCCTCGAGCGGCTGCTCGCGGCGGCCGATGACCCGGGCGGCGGCGTCGCCGCGCCTGTCCGGGCCAAACTGTCAGCGGCGGCCCCGTATCTTGAAGCAGCGCCCGCCGTCGTGCGCCTGGTACGCAACCTTGAGCTGCCCACCCTGGAGGAAGCGGGCGCGCAGCTGCGTCCCGTGACAGGTGGGCGGCGCACCGAGCTGGAGCAGCTTGCCGTCGACTGGAACCTCGGCGGCTCCGTCCGGCGCCTGCTCGCCGCGCTTGATTCGCTGGGATAGCACTTTTCCCACCTCCAGTAAGGGTCCAGGGCGTCAAGCAGTGACATAAAAGTGCTTCGGGAACCGGAAGCGGATGACGCCGGATGTCCGGGAATGACACTGCGTTTCGGTCCGCGTCGGCCCATGTCAGGCGGGTTGAACCGGCGGATTTGGCGATGGTTTGGTGAGGTAACGATCCAGACGAGAGGCCTTTCCATGACAGTTACTTCAGATCTCGCACCACGCCGGCTTCGCGATATTTTCGGAACCTTCGCCAGTGGCCTGACGGTGATCACGGGCTCGACGCCCGGCGGTCCCGCCGGATTCACCTGCCAGTCGTTCGCGTCGTTGTCTCTGGAACCGGCGCTGGTCACCTTCAGCCCGGCCCGTACCTCAACCACCTGGCCCGCCCTGCGCGACGCCGGCTCGTTCACCATCAACATCCTCCCGGCGGAACAACAGCACCTCGCAGGGCAGTTCGCGCGGTCCGGGGCGGACAAGTTCGCAGGCGTCAGCCATGCGCCCTCGCCGCTCGGCAACCCGGTGCTGGACCAGGCGCTGGCCTGGATCGACTGCGAAGTGCACGCAGAGTACGACGGCGGCGACCACACCATCGTGGTGGCGGCCGTGCGGCACCTTGATGCCCGGCACGACGCGCACCCCCTGCTGTTCTTCAAGGGGCAGTACGCCGGCCTTGCCCCGGCGCAGCGTCTCCTCGAAGCGGCGGGCTGAATCCGGCCACCACCGCGGCCCGTCCGCCCGACGCCGCCCGTCGTGCCCTTGCCATGAAGCCATCAGGTAGTAAGCTTGCTGAGCATTACTAGTAAGCTTGCTGATTAAACCGGATGGGAGCAGGAGCCATGGGAGCGATTTTCGGTACGGCCCTGTCAGTCATGCTGACCGTAGGCGGAGCAGCCGCAGCCGCAGGCGGGCAATACCGCCTGGCCGGACACGTTCTCCTTGGACTGGGGATTGGCCTGCTGGCGGCCACCGTCCTGCGCGCAGGTGCCCGGATGCTGCTCGCACGGCAGGCAACCCGGGCCCGGAACGCCCGGCTGGAGCCGGCCGCTCCTGCCACGGTGACAGTTCTGCCCGTCCGTTCCGCGTCCGCCGTACCGCTGCGGGGCCGGCATGCAGCCTGAGGTGGCAGTGCCCACAGGGCCGGCAGTGCCTACGGGACCGCACAGTGTCCAGGGGGCGCCGGTGCTGCTGTCCGCAACCGCACATCCAACAGCCGGTCCCCGCCGCGGCGTCCGCGGCGTCGTCATCCTGTGCTGTGCCCTGCTGGCAGGGCTCCTGGTGGCCGGCGCGGCAGGATTCCGTCCCGGCGTCAGTGAAGAGAGTGTGCTGCGGGGGTTCCAGGTCCGGGTGCTGAGCATCAGCCAGGCCGCGGCGGAGAACAGGATGGATGGGGCGCTGGCCGCACTCCAGGCCCTGGAGAAGGACTTGAACGAGGCAGCGGCGGCCGGCCGCCTGTCTGCTGCGAGATACCGCGGCATCGAGACTGCCCTCGCCGCGGTCCGGGCTGACATCGCCACCCAGGTGGCGGCTGCGGCGCCGGCGGCGCCCACCGCCACGGCACCGAACGCTGCCGGGGCGGCTCCTGCACTGGCCGAGACCGCCGGCACCAATCCCGCTCCCGCTGCACCTGAGGTTCCTGCCGCAGCACCGGAACCGGCGCCTGCCCCGCAGGGCCCGGGTTCGCAGGCGCAGGACGGCTCCCAGGGGCAGGACGTGGCCAAGGAAGCCAAGGGGAAGGGCAAAGGCCAGGGCAAACCCTGACCGAAGCCCTGGCCGAGGCGGAAAAGGCCGGCTCCCGCAACGGTTGGAACTGCAGGGCCACTGCCGCCCGGGGGGAGTGGTCAGGGCAGAATGGATGGATGATTCCTCCTGACGGCAACTCCGGCGACGGCTTCGACCTCGGGGCGATCGGTGCCGGGCTCGCCTTCGAAAACTCCCTTGGTGTCCTGGAAGCGGCCCTCCGGGGAGGCGGTTCGCCTGGCGCCGCCGTCGTCCAGGCCCCGCCGGGAACAGGCAAGACCACGCTGGTCCCTCCGCTGCTCGCAAATCTTTACGGCCGGTCCGGCCGTGTGGTGGTCACCCAGCCGCGGCGCGTGGCCGCCCGGGGAGCCGCCCGGCGCCTCTCTGCGCTTGACTGCAGTAATGCTGCCCGCCGCGTCGGCTACACGGTCCGTGGGGAACGGCAGGCCGGGCCGGAGACGGTGATTGAATTCGTCACCCCGGGCATCCTGGTGCGCCGCCTGCTGGCCGACCCGGGGCTCGACGGCACTGCCGCCGTCGTCCTGGACGAAGTCCACGAGCGGGGCCTGGAAACAGATCTCCTGGTGGGCATGCTCGCCGAGGTCCGTGCCCTGCGCGGCAACCTCGCCGTCGTCGCCATGTCCGCCACGCTGGACGCGCCCCGCTTCGCGGCCCTGCTGGGGGATCCCGACGGCGGCCAGCCGGCGCCCGTCGTCGACTGTCCTTCCGTGAACCATCCGTTGGACGTGCAGTGGCTCCCCGCTCCGGCTCCCCGGCTGGACGCCAGGGGAGTGGCGCGCGGTTTCCTTGACTTTGTCGCCGCCACGGCCGCGGACGCCCATGCCCGGGCTCTTGGCACTGACGGCTCCGTGGATGCGCTGGTCTTCCTGCCGGGCGCCAGGGAGGTCTCCCTTGTTGCCGGGGCATTGCGCAGCAACCCGGGCAGCCACGCTGAAGTCCTGGAACTGCATGGCCAGGTGGGGGCAGCCGAGCAGGACAGGGCGGTATCGGGGCGCGGGCCCGGGGACCGCCCCCGCATCATCGTCTCCACCGACCTCGCCGAATCCTCCCTGACGGTGCCGGGGGTCCGGCTGGTCATCGACTCCGGGCTGGCCAGGGAACCCCGGAGGGACTCCGGCCGGGGCATGAGCGGCCTGGTCACTGTTTCCTGTTCCCGGGCGTCGGCCGACCAGCGCGCGGGGCGTGCCGCGCGGCAGGGCCCGGGGAAAGTGGTGCGCTGCTACTCGCAGCAGGCGTACGGGGCCGCACCCGCGCACGTCACTCCGGAAATCAACGTCGCGGACCTGACCGGCGCCGCCCTCACCCTCGCCTGCTGGGGCGCCCCGGGCGGGAAGGGGATTGTCCTGCCGGACCCGCCTCCCCGCCAGGCCATGGCGGACGCTGTGGAAGTGCTCCGGGAGCTCGGTGCGGTATCCGGCGATGGCCAGGTGACGGCAGCGGGACGTGCCCTTGCCGGGATACCCGCGGATCCGCGGCTTGCCCGCGCACTGCTCGACGGCGGCACCTCCGCCGGGGGCCGGTTTGCCGCCGGGGTGGTGGCGGCACTCTCCGGAGACCACCGTGCACCGGGCGCCGACCTGCCCTGCCTGCTCTCCCAGCTCCGGGCCGGCGGCCAGGCGGGACAGCGCTGGGCGGAAGAAACCAGGCGGCTCGCTGCCCTGGCGGGCCGGCACCAGGCCGGCGCCGGACTGGTTACCGCCGACGCCGGCACAGACGCGGAGGCGGTGGGCGCCGTCGTCGCCCTCGCCTTTCCGGACCGGGTGGCACGCCGCGTCCCCGGCGGCGGGGACGCCGGGCAGTACCTGCTGGCGTCAGGGACGCGTGCCGGGCTGCCTGCCGGCAGCAGCCTGTCGGGCCACGAGTGGCTTGCCGTGGCCGAAGTGTCCCGGGCGGAAAGCCGGGATGCGGCCGGAACCGGTGCCGTGATCCGGGCCGCCGCCCCCATTTCGCCCGGCACCGCCGAAAGGGCGGCATCCCATCTTCTGATGGACGCGGTGGACGCGGAATTCACCGATGGCAGGCTGTCAGCGCGGAGGACCAGGAAGCTGGGATCCATCGTGCTCTCCTCCACCCCGGTGCGCCCCTCGGCCGAACAGGGCAGGAAGGCCGTGGCGGCCGCGCTGCGGTCCGGAGGGCTGGCGGCACTGCCGTGGTCGACGGCGGCGGACGCCTTCCGGCGCCGGCTCGCGTTCCTGCACCGGGAACTGGGGGAGCCGTGGCCTGATGTGTCCGCGGCAGCCCTGCTGGACCGGCTGGATGAATGGCTGGGGCCTGAGCTGGAAGAACTTGCCGGCGGCAAACCTGTTTCCTCGATCGACCTGGCAAACCCCCTGCGCCGGCTGTTGCCGTGGCCTGAGGCGGTCCGGCTGGACGAGCTCGCGCCTGAAGCCTTGGCGGTTCCCAGTGGCTCCACGGTCCGGATCGACTACCCGGACCCGGACGACGGCGGTGCAGCACCCGTGGTGGCGGTAAAACTGCAGGAGTGCTTCGGACTGGCCGAGTCGCCGAGGCTGCTGGACGGCCGCGTGCCGGTCCTGTTCCATCTCCTGTCCCCGGCCAGGCGTCCGCTCGCCGTGACGGATGACCTGACCTCGTTCTGGTCCGGCCCGTATGGCCAGGTGCGCGCGGAAATGCGCGGCCGCTACCCCAGGCATCCCTGGCCCGAGGATCCGTGGTCGGCGCCGGCCACCGCACGGACCAAGCAGCGGAAATAGCTGTACTCCGCCGATCCTGTCAGGTGGTGGGCCGGCACGTGAGTTAACCGATACACGGCCGAAACCTCACGTGCCCCCGATGAAACATGGGCTGGCTAGGCTCCTTCCCACGTGGACGGTGTTGTCCACCCCTCCCAGGAAGGACCGAACATGTTTCCCTTGAATACCCTGAACCTGCTGCTGGACGGCCGCCATGACGAGGACAGGCGGGCCCGGGAAGACACTTCCCCGGAGGCTTTCCCGGCCGGGCGCCTCACCTCCGCCGCGTGGGAAGGGTGGTGGCTCGAGGACGCCGCCTAGCGGCCGGCGGTCCCGGCGCTACCCCAGCAGCCCCGTTTCCGCCATGAGTTCGGTGAGCCAGGGCCGGTGTTCGCGGTGGAAGGTGATGCCCTCGGGAAGCCCCTGCACAGTGGCCTCCGAGCCGACAACATCGATGGTCATCCGGCTTCCGGCGATGGGTGCGTTGGTCAGGTGGACGTCCCCATAGGATTCGGGCAGGACGGGGTCCAGCCAGAAACCGCCCCGTGACACGTGCGCGTCGTACCGCATCAGGCTGGTGATGAGCATGATGGGCGTGGTCGCCGCCCACGCCTGGGGGGAACAGGCCGTGGGATAGGGGACCGGCTCACTGACCTGCTCCCTGCTGAATCCGCAAAACAGCTCAGGCAGCCGGCCGTCGGAAAATTCGGCGGCCTCCAGCAGGGCGGTGGAGATCCGCTGTGCCTCTTCCACGAACCCGTAGCGCAGCAGCCCCGCAGCGATGATGGCGTTGTCGTGGGGCCATACCGACCCGTTATGGTAGCTCGCCGGATTGTAGGCGCCCATGTCGGTTCCCAGCGTCCGGATGCCCCAGCCGCTGAACATCTCGGGCGACATCAGCCGCTCCACCACTGCGGAAACCTTGTCGTCATCCACGATGCCGTGCCACAGGCATTGACCCATGTTGGAGGCACAGGCATCCACCTGCTTTTTGTCACGGTCCAAGGCAACAGCGAAGTAGCCACGCTCCGGCAGCCAGAACTCATCGTTGAACTTCTTCTTCAGCCGCTTGGCCTCGCCGGTGAGCTGCGCCGCGAGAGGCTCGTCCCCCGCGTCGTAAGCCATCCACGCGCGGGACAGCAGCGCGCTGTAGACCAGGGCCTGGACCTCGCAAAGTGCGATCGGCGGTTCGGCCAGCCTGCCGTCGGCGAAGTTGATGCCGTCCCAGGAATCCTTCCAGCCCTGGTTGACCAGGCCCTGGTCGTTGAGGCGGGAATACTCGACGAACCCGTCGCCGTCCTTGTCCCCGAACTCCCGGACCCAGTCCAGGGCCCGGTCGGCGTGGGGGAGCAGGGCGGCAATGGTGTCCCTGGCGAAGCCCCAGCGGCTTACCGAGCCCAATGCCATGACAAATTGCGGGGTGGCGTCGACGCTGCCGTAGTAGACGGACTTGCCGCCCAGGGCGAGCCCGCTGGAAACCCCCAGCCGTACTTCGTGCAGGATCTTCCCGGGTTCTTCCTCGCTCATCGGGTCGACGACCTTGCCTTGCCTGTCCGCGAGCGTCTGCAGCGTGCCCAATGCCAGGGAAGGGTCCACGGGCAAGGCCATTTCGGACGCCCAGAGCGAGTCGCGGCCGAACAGCGTCATGAACCACGGCGCGCCTGCCGCCACCACGATCCGCTCCGGATGGGCGGGGTCCTGGATCCGGAGCGCGCCGAGGTCGTCGTAACTGCGCCGCAGCGTCCTTTCGATGGACCGGTTGCCCATGTGAAGCTTGGGGATCTTTTCCACCCATTCCCGCCGCCGGCGGTCGCTGGGGGACATGTCAGGCGCCGTGGGGTGCCGGTGCGACGACGCCGGGGCCGGTTCATCGCCGCTGACCGGGACCACGCTGAGCTGCCTGCTCCAGTGCCCGTGCGGCGGCACCAGTGCCTCGTAGGTCAGGACGTCGGGGGTGGCGACGGCGCCCTCTGCGTGCACGAAGACCCGTTTGAGGACGTCGTGCCATACCGCGCTGATGGTCAGGGAGTCGCCCTCATGGCTGCGGGATTCCTCCCAGGTCCTTTGAATGCGCGCCTCCTTCACTTCGAACAGGTCGGCGAAGTCGGATTCGGCCCGGACGGAGACGGTGCAGTTTGCCGGCTCGGACGAATAGTTCCGGATGGTGATCCGTTCCGACACTCCGGCCGCTACTTCGCGCAGGCGTTCCACGACCAGCGGGCTGTCCGCATATCCATCCGAGCGGGGGACCCGGCCGATGAACAGGGCGCGGTAGGGCTCCTTCACGTCAGCCGCCAGCGGCTCCAGCGGCTTGCCGTTCACCCGCAGGTCCCAGCGGGAAAGGATGCGGGTATCTTCATGGAAGACACCGTGGGGGTGCTCGGGGTGGATGTCCCCGTTGGGGAGCGAGATGCAGAAACAGGACCCTTCCACGAGGGTGATGTTTCCGGCTCCGACCGGACCGGCAGCAGTGTCAGCATTCCAACCAGCCATCGCCGGTCCTCCATCGATAGATGTTGCCGGGGCCGACGGTCAGGACAGAGGGAGGCGCCGCCGCAACCCCACACATTAGACGCTACGCCGTTGGCCCCCAACGTGTAAGGGGCCGGCCTGCAACCGTCAGGCCGGCTCTCCGCCGCGGGCCGCGATGAAGCCGGTCACGGGTGCGGCCAGAGATGCGCCTGCCTCGTCGGCGGGCCGTTTCATTCCCGCCACCGCGAATGAGTGGTCGCCGCCCTCCACCCACTGCAGCACGGCGTTGGGCCCGATGCGGGATACAACGCCAGCCAGGAGGCCGGGCGTGGCGAAGGGGTCTCGGGTGCCCTGCAGGAACAGCATGGGCGTGGGCAGCCCGTAGAGGTGTTGGTCGCGGAGCTTTTCGGGCTTGCCGGGAGCATGCAGCGGGTAGCCGAGGTACACCAGGCCCGCAGCGGCCATGCCGTCGGCAACGGCCGTGGACGCCATCCGTCCGCCGAACGACTTGCCTGCAGCCCAGACCGGCCCGCGGTCTCCGTTGGCTTCGGCCTGTGCCTGGGCGGTGTCCATTGCTGCACGCCACGCGGCAATGGCCACCGGAGGGCGGTCAGGGAATTTACGTCCCGCCTCCCGGTAGGGGAAATTGAAGCGCAGGGTGGCCAGGCCCAGGCTGTTCAGGGCATCACAAAACCCGCGGAGGAACGGATGCTCCATGCCGGCTCCGGCGCCGTGCGCCACCACCACGGTGGCGGTGGGTGCCTTGGGGCGGGCGTAGACGGCGGAAAAGGTGGCGTCACCGGCGGCGACGGTGAGCTGCTGATCGGATGCGGGCATGGTTCCATCATGCCGGAGGGCGGCAGGATATGCCGGTCAGCGCCGGTGACCGGGTGTACGTTGTCCCCATGGCGAGTGAACAGACCACCATCACCGTTCCAGGTCCCAACGGCGGACGCGAGATGCGCATTTCCAGTCCCAGCCGGGTCCTGTGGCCCGACCTGGGGCTGACCAAGCTCGACCTCGCCCGCTATATCTGCGACGTGGGGGAGGCCTTCATCGCCGCCAACGGCGACCGGCCCGTGTCACTGCAGCGGTACCCGGACAACATCGACGGTGAGATGTTCTTCTCCAAGAACCCGCCCAAAGGCACGCCGGACTTCGTCAGGTCCGTCAAGGTGGTGTACCCCAGCGCCCGGTCCCATCCCCAGCTGGTCCTGGACGAACCTGCCGCCGCCGTCTGGGCCGTCCAAATGAACACGGTGGTCTTCCATCCGTGGCCGTCCCGGGCCGAAAACACGGACAACCCCGACCAGCTGCGGATCGACCTGGACCCGCAACCCGGCACGGACTTCGGTGACGCCGTTCCCGCGGCGCTGGTCCTGAAAGACGTCCTGGCCGAGGCGGGACTGGGGGCGTTCATCAAAACCTCCGGCAACCGGGGCCTGCATGTCTACGCGCCCATCGACCCCGTACGCGAATTCCTGGACGTCCGGCACGCGGTGATCGCGGCGGCACGGGAGGTGGAGCGCCGGATACCGGACCAGGTGACCACGGCGTGGTGGAAGGAAGAACGTGGCCGGCGTGTGTTCCTGGACTTCAACCAGGCCAACCGCGACCGCACCATCGCCGGCGCCTACAGCCCAAGGGCCCTCCCGCATGCCCCGGTGTCCTGTCCCCTCACCTGGGACGAACTTGGGCATGCCGTTCCGAAGGACTTCACTATCCTGACCGTGCCCGACCGGCTGAAGACGGTGGGTGACCCCTGGGCTGATTTTGGTGCCAACCCCGGCAGCATCGACGTCCTGCTCGAATGGTGGGTCCGGGACTGCAACGCCGGGCTGGGGGAGATGCCCTTCCCGCCGGACTATCCCAAGATGCCCGGCGAGCCGCCAAGGGTCCAGCCGAGCCGGGCGAAGAAGCAGGACTGACCCCGCCCCCGTCCCGGGGCGCTTTGGCACGGACCCGCCGCCCGCCGTCGGACATTGCGACGGCGGCACCTGCCAAAGTGCCCCGCACCCGTCCTATTCGAAGCGGGACGGGTCGCCCATGCCGCGCCGGACCACCTCGGCAACGCCGCTGGAAAAATCAACCACCGTGGTGGGTTCTGCGCCGCAGTCGCCGGCGTCGATCACGGCGTCCACCTGGTGGTCCAGGCGTTCCTTGATCTCCCAGCCGACAGTCAGCGGGTCTTCCTCGTCGGGCAGCAGCAGCGTGCTGGACAGCAGCGGCTCGCCCAGTTCGGCCAGCAGTGCCTGGACCACCCGGTTGTCCGGGATGCGCACGCCCACGGTCTTCTTCTTGGGGTGGAGCAGGCGCTTGGGAACCTCGCGGGTGGCGGGCAGGATGAAGGTGTAGCTGCCCGGCGTGACGGCCTTGATGCTGCGGAAGACGTCATTGCCGATGTTCACGAACTGCCCCAACTGTGCGAAGTCCCGGCACACCAGGGTGAAATGGTGCTTGTCGTCCAGGTGCCGGATGCTCCTGATCCGGTCCAGTGCCTCCCGGTTGCCCATCTGGGCCCCCAAGGCGTAGCAGGAGTCCGTGGGGTAGGCGATGAGGCCGCCGTCGCGGATGATTTTCACTGCCTGCGCGATGGCGCGGGGCTGCGGGTCATGGGGATGGACATCAAAGAATCGGGCCATCCCCCGAGCCTACGTTCCCGGGGCCCCGCTGCACCATGTTTGCGGTGCGCGGCGGTTTCAGGTGTGCGGCGGTTGGTTGTGGCCGGTGATCCGCTTCCGTTCAGCCGACGTGCACCCATGGCCTGCGCGTGACTTCAGGTTCGGCTTCGCGCAGGATCTCGCGGGTGACCGGGGCGATCTCGCCTTCGCCCAGGACCAGGAAGCGGAGCAGGTTGCTGACCGGGTTGCCCTCGGTCCAGCGGAAGTAGATGTGCGGCATCAGGCCGGTGACGTCGCGGATATGCAGCAGAACCGAGGCGATGGTGTTCGGCACCACCGGGCCCTGGACTTCCAGCACGGGAAAGCCGTGCCGGAGGACGCCACGCACCTCGAGCGCTGTCTCGAAGTCGGAGGAATCGCCCACTGTGACTTCCAGGAACAGCGGGGTGAAGTCGGCCGGGAAGTGGCTGGCCTCCGTGGCTGAAGCCAGTTTCTGCCGGTACGCTTCGGCGGTCTGCCGGAGGGGCTCATGAGCGATGATCCCGATCGGGCCGGACACGGTGGAGGCCATGAATTCCAGCGCCTGGGTGTCCAGCCGGACGTGGGTGGCGTGCAGTTCGAAGGAGCGCAGCACCCGGGACAGCACGGAAATGGTGATGATGCCCAGGATGAAGAACCCTGCGATCCGGATACCTTCCGGCCGTTCGAAGATGTTGGCCACCGTCGTGTACATGAAAATGACGGCAATGACGCCAAAACCTGCTGCCCGCCGTTGCCTGAGCCGGCGCGCGGACAGGGTCACCGCCACCGCGGCGGATGTCATCAGCACCAGCACGCCGGTAGCGTACGCACCGCCCTGGGCATCGACGTCGGCCTTGAAAAGGATGGTGACCAGGAACCCCGTCAGGGCGAAGACCAGGACCAGGGGCCGGACGGCTTCGGCCCATGCCGGTGCCATGCCGTACCGCGGCAGATACCGCGGCACCAGGTTCAGCAGGCCCGCCATGGCCGAGGCGCCGGCGAACCACAGGATGGCGACCGTGCTCAGGTCATAGACCGTGCCGAAGCCCGGGCCAAAGTAGGAGTGCGCCAGGAAAGCCAGGGCACGGCCGTTCGCGGCCCCATCCGGCTGGAACTCCTGCTCCGGGATCAGCACCACCGTGGCGAAACTGCTGGTCACCAGGAACGTACTCATAATCAGTGCCGCCGTGGTCAGCATCCGCCGCGTCCCCTGGATGCGGCCCACGGGGCGGGCTTCGATGTCATCGTCGCGGCCCCGGATCTGGGGCATCACGGCCACGCCGGTTTCGAAGCCGGACAGGCCAAGTGCCAGCCGGGGGAACACGAGCAGCGCCAGCGTAACGGCCATGAGCGGGTTGCCGTGGCTGGTGGTCAGCGCGTCCCACCAGTTGCTGACAGCCACTGGATGGCTGACCGCTTCCACCAGCGCCCGGGCCACCACCACGACGTTCAGTGAAAGGTACGCGACCACCAGCACGACGGCGACGCCGATGGCCTCCTTGAAGCCCCGCAGGAAGACCGCGGCCAGCAGCCCAAGCAGCACCAGGGTGACGGCGACGTTCTGGCCGTGCAGCCAGTCCGGGGCATAGGGGTTCTCAATGAGGTGGGCGGTGGCATCAGCGGCGGACAGGGTCATGGTGATCATGAAGTCCGTCGCGGCGAAGCCAAGCAGCACCAGTACCAGCAGCTTCCCGCCCCAGCGTGGCAGCAGCCGCTCCAGCATGGCGATCGACCCTTCGCCGCGGGGACTCTCGCCGGCAACCCGTCGGTAGACAGGCAGGGCCCCCAGCAGTGTCACGGCCACCAGGACCAGCGTGGCCAGCGGTGAGATTGCCCCCGCCGCCAACGCCGCAATGGCCGGCTGGTAGCCCAGGGTGGAGAAGTAATCCACGCCGGTCAGGCACATCACCTGCCACCAGTGCTGTTTCCGGTGCCGCTCCGGAACCACGCCCCCGGGCCCCTGGTGGGCGCCCTTGGCATCTTGCAGCCCAAAGAGCAGCCAGTCCCGCACGGCGCTCCTGCCGTCCCGCGGGAGTGCCGAGGGATCGGCGGGGGGCCTGCTCATGGTCGTCATCGGATGCCTTCCGTTCCTGGCCGGGCACGGCGCCGCGGCACTGCCGAAAGTAGCACCGGGACCGTGGCGGAGAAGGGTGAAACAAGCGATCTTGATGCATCCTTAACGCCCTTGTGAGGCAACGCACACGGGCCGCCGCGGGCTGGCGCCACCCGCCGCGCAATGGTGGAAGAATGTGCCTCATGGCCAGGGAACGCGTCGTGATCGGACTCAATGGCAGTGCCGACGGAGACCTCCTGGTGCGCAGGGCCGCCAAGCTGCTGGAGCGGGCCGGCGGCGGCGAACTGCTGGCCATCCATGTCCACACGCCCTCAGGATCCCGCGGCGAGTCGCCGCACGCCCTCGAATCCCAGCGGCGGCAGGTCGCGGACCTTGGCGGCAGCTACCATGCCCTGTCCTCCACCGATGTTGCCGCCGCACTGATCCAATACGCCCGCGCGTCCCGGGCCACGCACATCCTCGTCGGTCAAAGCCGGCGCCGGCCGGCGCTGCTTTCCGGCGGCAGCATCGAAGCCCGGGTGGTGCGTGCGGCCGGAGATATCGACGTGCAGGTGGTGCCGCAGCCGCCGGGGTCCGGGGCCGGACGGCGGCGGACCGGACTGGGCCGGAGCAGGATCATGGCCGGGTTTGCCCTCGCCGCGGTCCTGCCTCCGGTTGTGCAGCTGCTGCTGGCTGCCTTTGACCACAGTGTTGCCACGGCGGCGCTGCTGCAACTCGCCGGTGCCGTGGCCGTGGCCTTGGTGGGAGGCCTGTGGCCGGCCATCGCCGGAGCCCTGTGGAGCGGCCTGCTGGTCAATTACTTCTCCACCCCGCCGCTGTACAACCTTGCCATCCGTGACCCGCAGGACATCATCTCGCTGGCGGTCTTCGCAGGCGTCGCGGTGGCGGTGGCGGGGGTCGTGGACCGTTCCGCGCGGCGCTCGAAGGAGGCCGCCACGGCCCGGGCCGAAGCAGCAACCCTGGCCGACCTTGCCCTGGCCGCCTCGCGGGAGGAGGACAACCTCAAGGGACTGCTGGCTGAAGCGGCCGGCGTTTTCGGCGCGTCCGGAGCCGCCGTCATCAGCCGGACCGGACCCCTCGCCATCTCCGCCGGCGGCGAAGCTGCGGCCGGGCCTGAAGTGACCGGAACTGCCCCGGACGGTGGAAAAGCTGCCGGGGGCGGACCCCACCCGGACGGGGATTGCTGGCAGCTGGTGGCGGCAGCGGGTGACATCACCCGCCTCCCGGACACCCCGGCCAATCCAATGACTATCGAGGCCCCGGACATCACGGTCGAACCGGTGGACGAGGACACGGCGCTGGTGCTCCTGGGTCCCGGCGTGCCAGCCGGGGCGCGCCGGCTCCTTGCCGCCGTCGCGGTCCACGTCAAGGCCCAGCTGGAGCGCCGCCAGCTTGCAGCAGCCAGGAACGAGATGCTTCGGCTGGCCGAAGGAAACACGATGCGGACGGCCATCCTCCGGGCAGTCTCCCATGACCTGCGTACGCCGTTGGCCGGCATCAAACTGGCTGCCGGAGGACTCCTGCAAAACGGTGTTTCCTACACCCCGGCCGAGCAGCGCGACCTGCTCGAAACCATCGATGCCTGCAGCGACCGGCTGGACCTGCTGGTGGGCAATCTCCTGGACATGTCCCGCATCACGGCGCAGTCGGTGGAACCCCTGTTGGGCCCCGTCCGCTGGGCCGGGGTGGTGGATGCCGCACTGCGGGGCCTGCCTGCCGGAGCGGTCAGCGTGGAACTCCCGGCGAACATGCCGCCGGTGGACGCGGACCCCGGCCTGTTGGAGAGAGTGGTGGCCAACGTCCTGGAGAACGCCGTGAAGTACGGAGCCGGGACCCGGGTGGTCGTGGCCGGCGGCCAGTCCGGTGGCATCCTTGACGGGCACCCCTGCGGTGAGCTGCAGATCATCGACCACGGCCCGGGCATCCCGGCCCGCAAAGTGGTGGAGATGTTCCGGCCGTTCCAGCGGCTCGACGACGTATCCCGGTCCTCGGGGGTAGGGCTGGGGCTGTCAGTCGCAAGGGGATTCATGGAGTCGATGCGCGGCACCCTCACGGCCCGGGAGACTCCGGGCGGCGGACTTACCATGGTGCTCCGCCTGCCGCTGTCCGCCGGTGTTCCGGCCGCGGCAGCCACGGCTCCCCATCCCGTGCCCGGCGCCGGCGGAATGCAGCCATGAGCGGCAATGGCGTCCAGGCTCCCGGCGGGGCCCAGACGAAGGTCCTGGTGATCGACGACGATCCGCACCTGCTCAAAGCCCTCCGGATCACGCTCACTGCCCACGGTTACGCGGTGGACACGGCGGTGGATGGCGGATCAGCCCTTGCCGCTGCCTCCCGGCAGGCTCCGGATCTGCTGGTCCTGGACCTCGGCCTGCCGGACATGGACGGAACGGACGTGCTGCGGGACCTGCGGCGGTGGAGCGCTGCGCCCGTCCTGGTCCTCTCCGCGCGGCATGGATCCCCGGACAAGGTGGGCGCCCTCGATGCAGGTGCGGACGACTACATCACCAAGCCCTTCGGCCTCGATGAGCTGCTGGCGCGGCTGCGTGCCCTGCTGCGCAGGGTCCCGCAGCCTGAGTCGCGCTCCCTGGTCACGTCCGCCGGATTCACCGTGGACCTCGCCGCCAGGCAGGTGCTGCGCTCCGGACAACCCGTCCGCCTCACTCCGACGGAATGGAACATCCTGGAAATCCTGGTCCGCCATCCCAACCGGCTCATCTCGCAGCAGCAATTGCTCTCCGACGTCTGGGGGCCTTCCTACCAAAAGGAAGCCAACTACCTCCGCGTCTACATGGCCCAGTTGCGCAGGAAGCTGGAGGAGGATCCCGGCAACCCCCGCCACCTGCTGACCGAGGCCGGCGTCGGCTACCGTTTCGTCCCCTGAAACACGGGATGAACAGGGGAGGCGTCCCCTACCCGGCGGCAGCAGGATGAGGCAGGATGTTGTCTGCCCAGTCCTGGCCGGCCAGTTCCGGCCCCAGTGAAGGAGATCCCGTCATGCCCACGATCCTCAATCCGTACATCAGCTTCCGGGACAATGCCCGCGAGGCAATGACCTTCTACCAGTCCGTGTTCGGCGGCGAGCTGACATTGAGCACCTTCGCCGACTTCCAGGCAAGTGACGACCCGGCGGAAGCCGGAAAGATCATGCATGGCATGCTGACCACCACCCAGGGCCTGGTGCTCATGGGCGCCGACACCCCGAACAGCATGGAATACCACCCCGGTTCATCCATCTCCATCTCCCTCAGCGGCGACGATGAAGCCGAACTGCGCGGCTACTACGGGAAGCTCAGCACCGACGGGGGAAACGTGACCGTCCCCATGGAGAAGTCGCCGTGGGGTGACGTCTTCGGCATGTGCACCGACCGCTACGGCGTCGCCTGGCTGGTCAACGTCAACTCCGCCCAGGCCGCACCGGCACAATGACACGGGAGCAATGACGCGGCAGCAGGGGCGGGTGCAACGGGCTGCCGCTGCACCCGCCCCGGGCCGCCGTCGGGCACCTGCACCTCCCTTGAGGCCCGACCCGTGGGCTGCGAAAATTGATGGGTGAGGCCCTTGATGGAGTTCCTGTACGACAAATGGTGGATGGTGTTTCCACTGATGGCGTTGGCCGGCCGCTGGGCAGGGGGCTGGCGGCGCGCCGGTGAGCGGCGGCACCGCCGCCGGGTGGAACTGTACACGGCCAAAAACCAGGCGCGCGAAGCCGACAGGGCCTCCGCCGCCGAAGTGCAGGCACTGATGGCCACCCACGACGCAACCAACCGACGGTGGCTCGAGTACGAACTCGACGTCGGCAAGCTCATTGACTTTCCCCTGATGACGGATGTCCGCGAGCCACTCACCGTGGCTTTCCTCCGGGCCAAAAGGGAAGCTGACGGCCAGCGCCCCGCGTCGCCGGTGGACCTGGGATCCTTGGCGGCACTGGACGCGTACCGGCAGGCAGTCAACAATTTCGCCGTGGCACTCGACGTTGCCGAGCGCGAAGCGAGGCGGATCAGGGACAGCAAGTTCACCGGACCGGAACGCGAACGGCTCGCCACGGCAAGGAAACTGCTGATGATCGCCGAAAACGAGGCGGCCACCCCGGCAGAACGCCAGGCAGCGTACAAGCGGGCGCGGCGGGAGCTGGATGGGCTCATTGTCCTGCCGGACGCCACCCTGGCGGCCCTTGAGGAGAAGCTAGCCCCGGAGCTGGACACGGGCCCGCGGCCACCGCAGTTCCACCAGGGCTGAAGCTCCCGGAGGGCGCAGGGCGGTGCACACGCTCTATCTGGACGTGGACGGCGTTGTCTGTCCCTTCAGCCCGGAAGGGCACACCGGCTGGGGGTCCCGCTGGCGCCGTGCCCAGGCGGGACTGCTGCCGGTTTCCTTCGCTCCTGAACTGGTGGCCGGGCTCAACTCGCTGGCCCGCACGCCCGGGCTTCGCTGTGTCTGGCTCACCTCCTGGGAGGAACTGGCCCCGCAATACCTGTGTCCCGCCGTCGGCCTGGCCGGCAGCAACTGGCCCTACCTGGCGGCGGACGGTGCGGCTGGTGGAAACTCCGCGCCATCCAGGACGACATCGAAGACACCGGACCGGATACCGTCGCCTGGGTGGACGACCAGCTGGGGTTCGAAGCGGAAGCGCAGCGGTGGGCGCGGTTCCTGGGCGGGCGCATCCTCACCGTTTCACCGCACCCGCGCCGCGGGATCAGCCCCGAGGAACTTGACCGGATCCGCGCTTTCCTGGCCCCGCCCGTGTTTTGACGTCATGCCCGGGACGCGTACGATCGATAAGGTTTCCCGCCGGCCCCGCCATCGCCGCAAGTCATTCCAAGCGAACAGCTGGTGAACTATGCTGTCCACGGCAGCCTGGTAAGAGAAACTGCTGAACGTCGACTCTGCAGATTGGGCAACAGGTGGATATCACCTTCATGGTGGCGCTGGTCATCGCGCTGGCACTATTTTTCGACTTCACGAACGGCTTCCACGACACCGCGAACGCCATGGCTACGCCCATCGCGACGGGTGCCATCAAGCCCAGGACCGCGGTGGCCCTGGCAGCCGTGCTGAACCTGGTGGGCGCGTTCCTTTCCACCGAGGTGGCCAAGACGGTGTCCGGCGGAATCATCCGGGAAGGCTCCGGCGGTGTCCAGATCACCCCGGACATCATCTTTGCTGGGCTGATGGGCGCCGTGCTCTGGAACATGATCACCTGGCTCAAGGGCCTGCCCTCCAGCTCGTCCCACGCGCTCTTCGGCGGCCTGATCGGCGCGGCCGTGGTCGGCGCGGGGTTCAACTCCGTGAACCTGGAGACACTGCTCCAGAAAGTCATCCTCCCGGCCGTCTTCGCACCGCTGATCGCAGGCCTCGCCGCCTACGTCTGCACGCGCCTGGCCTATGCCCTGACCTCGCGGCATGATCCCGAGACCGGCACCAAGCTGACGCAGAAGCGCGGCGGCTTCCGCACCGGCCAGATCTTCACCTCCAGCCTCGTGGCCCTGGCGCACGGCACCAACGACGCCCAGAAGACCATGGGCATCATCACGCTGGTCCTGATCGCCGCCGGAAGCCAGGCTCCCGGCTCCGGTCCCCAGCTGTGGGTGATCACGGCCTGCGCCCTGGCGATCGCCATCGGCACCTACGCCGGCGGCTGGCGCATCATCCGCACCATGGGGTCCGGCCTCACCGAGGTCAAGCCCGCCCAGGGCTTTGCGGCGGAGACCAGCACCGCGTCCGCCATCCTTGCTTCCTCGCACCTGGGCTTCGCCCTGTCCACCACACAGGTGGCTTCCGGATCCGTGATCGGCTCCGGCATGGGGCGCCGCGGGACCACCGTCCGGTGGAACATGGTGGGGAAGATCGCGCTGGGATGGCTCTTCACCCTTCCGGCCGCCGGCGTTGTCGGAGCCCTGACCGCCCTGCTCGTCAAGACCGGCGCCGTGGGCGTGCTCATCGCAGCCATCGCGGGCAGCGCCGCGGTCCTCTTCATGTTCTTCTACTCGCGCAAGTCCTCCGTGAGCCACCAGAACGCCGTCGAGGTCGAGGAAGCCGGCCAGGCGGTCCGGTTCGCAAAGAAGAAGGCGATGGCCCGTGCACGGGCAGAGGCCAAGGCAAAAGCCAAGGCAGACGCCAAGACCAACAAGCCTAAGGAGAATCGGCGATGAAGTGGTTGGAACTCCTGACGGTCGCGGGCGCCACCCTGGTAGCCGCAGCGACGGTGGTAACCCTTTACGCGCTGGGCGTCCGCTTTACGGCCATCGCCGCTGATGCCGAGCAGACGTCTCCCGGACTCAAGCGTTCCTTCGCCTACATCTGCTTTGGCCTGTGCGGCATTGCCGTCCTCATCGGCCTGTACCTGATCATCCCGTACTTCTCCAAGTAGCGCTCCGCCGAAGCACCACCCCGGCCGTTGGCCCGGGTGGTGCTGTTGGCTACGATGGGGCCATGTCCCGCATCCAGTACTTCGTCGCTGCCTCCCTGGACGGCTTCATCGCCACGCCCACGGATGACCTGGACTGGCTCCTGCAGTTCGACGGGTTCGAAGGCGGCGAGGACAGTTACAACGGCTTCATGGCCGGCGTGGGCTGCATTGTCATGGGCGGGGAAACCTATGCGTGGCTGATGGAGCACGAACCCGGCAAATGGCCGTACGCCGGGACGCCCAGCTACGTGTTCACCCACCACGAATACCGCGCCCCCGACGGCGCCGACATCACCTTCGTCCGCGGCGACGTGGGCGAATTCATCGCCGATTTCCGGCGCTCCGCCGGCGGCAGGAACATCTGGGTGGTGGGCGGCGGCAACCTGGCCGCCCAGTTCGCCAATGCAGGCCTGCTGGACGAGGTCATCCTCTCCGTGATCCCGGTGGTGCTGGGCCAGGGCAAGCGGCTGCTTCCCCTTAAAGGCCCGACGCCGCCGCTCCAGCTGGCTGCATCCCGCACCCTGGGCAGGGGCGTTGTTGAGTTGCGCTACCTTCTGCCTGCGGCAGGGGATAACGTCACCTGAGGCTGCCTGCCCCTAGGCGTTGTCCCGGAGCATGTTGGTGATCCTTGCGGTGGAAAGGCGCCGCCCCTGCGCATCCGTCATGACGATTTCGTGCGTGGCCAGTGTCCGGCCCAGATGGATCGCGGTGCACGTGCCGGTCACCGTGCCGCTGTCAATGGACCGGTGGTGTGTGGCATTAACCTCAATCCCGACGGCGTGCCGTCCGGGGCCTGCGTGCATCCCCGCCGAGAAGGACCCCAGCGTTTCGGCCAGGACCACGTGTGCGCCGCCGTGAAGGATCCCGGCCACCTGTGTGTTGCCCTCCACCGGCATGGTGGCAACGGTGCGTTCCGGGCTCATCTCCAGGAAGCGGATCCCCATTTTGACCACCAGCGCGCCCACTCCGAAGCGGCCCAGCCAGCCGTGCATGTGGTCTGGAATACCGGCAGCAGCCAGCTCGTCGGCGAAAGCGCCCGGCGTGAAATTGTCAGTCATGGCAACTAGGCTGGCACCTGTGAGTGAAACAACCAAACCGGCCCCCTTCCCGTCCCCGGCCATCGATGAGGAAGCTGCCGTGCAGCACTCATCCGCCGCCTCCGCACCTGCTGCCAAGGCCGCCGCTCCCGCTGCCGGTGGGTCCGTTTCAGCCACCGAGGCCCCCGTCATCCCCATCACCGGCCAGCCGCGCCTGCTGGTCCTTGACGGCCACTCCATGGCGTTCCGTGCCTTCTTCGCACTCCCGGCGGACAAGTTCTCCACCGCCAACGGCCAGCACACCAACGCCATCCACGGCTTCACCTCCATGCTGATCAACCTCATCAAGGAGCAGCAGCCCACCCACATCGCGGTGGCGTTCGATGTGTCGGACGAATCGACCCACCGCAAGACCGAGTACAGCGAATACAAGGGCGGCCGGAACGAAACGCCCCGTGAAATGAGCGGCCAGATCGACCTCATCGCGCAGGTCATGGAGGCCTGGGGCATCAAGACCATCAAGATGCCCGGCTACGAGGCAGACGACATCCTGGCCACGCTTGCCGCCATGGGCGAAAAAGCCGGCTTCGAGGTATTGCTGGTCTCCGGCGACCGCGACGCCTTCCAGCTCATCACGGACAACGTCTTCGTGCTGTACCCCAAAAAGGGTGTCAGCGACATCCCGCGCATGGACGCCGCCGCCATCGAAGCCAAGTACTTCGTCAGCCCGTCCCGCTACTCAGACCTCGCCGCGCTGGTGGGCGAAACGGCTGACAACCTGCCCGGCGTGCCCGGGGTCGGGCCAAAGACGGCAGCGAAATGGATCAACCAGTACGGCGGCCTTGAAGGCGTCCTGGAACACCTCGACTCCATCGGCGGCAAAGTGGGCGATGCCCTGCGCGAAAACGTCGACGCCGTCAAGCGGAACCGGCGGCTGAACCAGCTGCACACCGATCTTGACCTCCCCGTCACCCTGGAGGACCTCTACCAGCCCCGGCCCGACCAGGCTGCCATGGAAGACCTCTTCGACCAGCTCGAGTTCAAGGCCATCCGCGGGCGGCTGTTCGCCCTCTATGGCGACGCCGACACCCCCGCCGCCGAGCGTGAGAGCATCGACACCCCCGCCTACGCCACCCCTGCCACTGCAGACGAACTCGCCGCCTTCCTGGCCGCCGGTGCCGGACAGCGGTCCGCCGTCGCCGTCGACCTCGTGCCGGGGCGCATCGGCGAGGACGCTGCCGCCATTGCGATCGTCAGGGCAGACGCCGCCGTCTACATCGACCTCGCAGGCCAGGACGCCGGGACGGAGAACGTCCTGGCCGCCTGGCTGCGCGACCCCGAGTCGCCCAAGGTGATGCACGGCTTCAAGGCCGCGCTGAAGGCCTTGACCGCACGGGGCCTGGAGCTCGAGGGCGTGGTGGACGACACCTCCATCTCCGGCTACCTCATCCAGCCCGACCGGCGCACCTATGAGCTGGCCGAGCTTGCCCAGCACCACCTGAACGTCGGGATTCCGGCCTCCACGGCCAAGGCCGGGCAGCTGGAGTTGTCCTTCGACGGCGGGGATGCCGCCGCGGCCGACGCGCTGGTGCAGGCCGGCGCCGTCGTGCTGGCGCTGAGCCGCTTTTTCGAAGGCGAACTCAGGGAACGCCGCGCGGAGGAATTGCTGTCCACGCTTGAACTGCCGGTCAGCCGTGTCCTGGCGGATATGGAGCTTGCAGGCATCGCCATCGACATGGACAAGATGGACGATCAGCTTGCCGACCTCGCCCGGGTCATCGACCAGGCGCAGGAACAGGCCTTCGCCGCCATTGGCCACGAGGTCAACCTCGGTTCGCCCAAGCAGCTGCAGACCGTCCTGTTCGACGAACTCCAGCTCCCCAAGACCAAGAAGATCAAATCCGGGTACACCACGGACGCCGCGTCCCTGAAGAACCTGCTGGAAAAGACCGGGCACGAGTTCCTGGTCCAGCTCATGGCGCACCGCGAGGCCGCGAAGCTCCGCCAGATGATCGAGTCCCTGAAGAAGTCGGTGGCGGAGGACGGCCGCATCCACACCACCTACGCCCAGAACGTGGCCGCCACCGGCCGGATCTCGTCCAACAATCCCAACCTGCAGAACATCCCCATCCGCAGCGAGGAAGGCCGCCGAGTGCGCGGGATCTTCGTTGTCAGCGATGGCTACGAATGCCTGTTGTCCGCCGACTACTCGCAGATCGAGATGCGGATCATGGCGCACCTCTCCGGTGACGAGGGCCTGATCCAGGCGTACAAGGACGGCGAGGACCTGCACCGCTTCGTCGGGTCCAACATCTTCCACGTCCCCACGGACCAGGTCACCAGCGCCATGCGCTCAAAGGTGAAGGCGATGTCCTATGGCCTGGCCTACGGGCTGACGTCCTTTGGGCTGTCCAAGCAGCTGGAAATTTCCGTGGACGAGGCCCGCACCCTCATGAAGGACTACTTCGACCGCTTCGGCGCCGTCCGCGACTACCTCCGGGGCGTGGTGGACCAGGCCAGGGTGGACGGCTACACGGCCACCATCGAGGGGCGCCGCCGCTACCTGCCGGACCTCACCAGCACCGACCGGCAGCTGCGCGAAAACGCGGAACGGATCGCGCTCAACAGCCCCATCCAGGGGTCCGCCGCGGACATCATTAAACGTGCCATGCTCGGCGTCCACGCCGAACTGCACGCGCAGGGCCTGAAATCCCGCATGCTACTCCAGGTCCACGACGAACTCGTCCTGGAAGTCGCGGCGGGGGAGCGGGCAGCCGTGGAGAAACTGGTGACCGAGCAGATGGCAGCGGCCGCGGACCTCAGCGTGCCCCTGGAAGTCCAGATCGGCGTCGGACCCAGCTGGTACGACGCCGGCCACTGACGGCGCCCGCGGCGCCCCGGCACCAGCCGGGGCGTTTTTGCTGGTCAGGCGCCGGATTCATTGACTAGGCTCAGGTAAATGGGTGATCTGAGTGGAAACTATGAAATCCGGCGCTTCGAGCCGGCTGCCAAAGAAGATCCTGCCTACCCGCAGACCGTCGACTGGATGCGGGCCGTCGCCTTCGGGTTCCATGATGCCCGCCGCAGCGACGAACGGGTGGACAGGGGCATCGCGATGCAGCGTGCCGACGGGCGGGTGATGACCGGCGCCTACCAGGTGGGGCCAGTGGCCGACCACGCCCTCGGGGCCAACGTCCCGGTGGCAACCTTCGGCACCTTTGATAAAACACTGAACATCGGCTTTGGCCGTATGCTCGACACGCGGCTGGTCACCGCGGTGACCGTCCGGACGTCACACCGGCGCAGGGGGCTGCTGCGCCGCATGATGGCAGAGGAGCTGGGCCTCGCCCGCCGGGAAGGGCTGGCGATGGCGGCATTGACTGCATCGGAGGCCTCGATTTACAGCAGGTTCGGGTTCGGGGTGGCCACCCGGGAGCAGTCCATCAAGGTCGACACCAGCCGCCGCTTCGTCCTCAACCACCCTGCCACGGGCCGGGTGGAGGTGGCCGACCCCAAGGTCCTCCTTGACCTGGCGCCGGCCGTCTTCGAACAGCTGCACCGCCTCACGCCCGGTTCGATCGGGCGGCACGAGTTCTACCGCCAGCTCGCATCCGGATCCATCAGCCGGGCCGAGGACGAGGATCCCAAAGTCAAAGTTGCGCTGCACTACGGGCCCGACGGGTCGGTGGACGGGTACGTGTCCTATAAGTTCGCCGGCTGGGACGCCCGGCCGTACACCATGGAAGTGGTGGACCTGGTGGCCGCCACCGACACCGCGTACCTGGAACTCTGGCAGTACCTTGCTGCCATCGACCTGGTCGAGAGCGTCACGTGGGAAGAAGCCATGGTCGATGATCCGCTGCCATGGGCCCTCGAAGACTCCCGCTGCGTTGAAGCCTCCGAGCCCCGCGACATGCTCTGGCTCCGGATCCTCGATGTCCGGGAGGCCCTGGCGGCCCGGCACTACCCCTCGGACGGAAGGCTCGTGCTGGAAGTGGGGGACCCGTTGGGCTTCACGGCAGGAACGTTCGCGCTGGAGGTTAAGGGCGGCCAGGCCGCCGTCGAACGCATCGACCCGGGGGAGGGCCCGGACCTGGCCATGGATGTCTCCGCGCTGTCCTCGATCTACCTCGGCGGCGTCTGCCCGGTGACACTGGCGGCAGCCGGCAGGATCTCGGAACATGCCAAAGGCGCCGCATTCAAGGCGCAGCAGATGTTTGCTGTGGAACGGGCCACCCACTGCCTGACGCACTTCTGAACCAACGGCCGCTTTGACCCCGGTTGCCCGCAATGACTACAATGAACGGGCGTGTACCGCGCGTGCACGCACTTGCGGCCCCCGGGGCCGCACCCAGAAAGTAATGCACAAAATCAGGATGACCCGGAGGATCCGTCGGATTCACCGCGAATCGCGCCTGCGTTCCATGACGCGGGCGCGCCGGTTTGCCTGACCGACTAACTATCCACAACGGAGCCCCTACTACATGACCATCACCTCCACCGAGAAGCCCGGTACCCCGCAGGTCGCCATCAACGACATCGGTACCGCTGAGGACTTCCTCGCAGCTGTCGACGCCACCATCAAGTACTTCAACGACGGAGATCTCGTCGAAGGTACCGTCGTCAAGGTCGACCGCGATGAAGTCCTGCTCGACATCGGTTACAAGACCGAAGGTGTCATCCCCTCCCGCGAGCTGTCCATCAAGCACGACGTTGACCCCGGAGACGTCGTCTCCGTTGGCGATCAGGTCGAAGCCCTGGTGCTCACCAAGGAAGACAAAGAAGGCCGTCTGATCCTCTCCAAGAAGCGTGCTCAGTACGAGCGTGCCTGGGGCGACATCGAGAAGGTCAAGGAAGAAGACGGTGTTGTCACCGGTACCGTCATCGAGGTTGTCAAGGGTGGTCTTATCCTCGACATCGGCCTGCGCGGCTTCCTGCCCGCATCCCTCGTCGAGATGCGCCGTGTGCGCGACCTGGCTCCGTACATCGGCCAGCAGATCGAAGCCAAGATCATCGAACTGGACAAGAACCGCAACAACGTTGTTCTGTCCCGCCGTGCATGGCTCGAGCAGACCCAGTCCGAGGTCCGCTCCACCTTCCTCAACAAGCTGGAAAAGGGCCAGGTCCGTCCCGGCGTTGTTTCCTCCATCGTCAACTTCGGTGCCTTCGTGGACCTGGGCGGCGTAGACGGCCTCGTCCACGTTTCCGAGCTGTCCTGGAAGCACATCGACCACCCGTCCGAGGTTGTCGAAGTTGGCCAGGAAGTCACCGTCGAGGTCCTCGAGGTCGACCTGGACCGCGAGCGCGTCTCCCTGTCGCTCAAGGCTACGCAGGAAGATCCGTGGCAGACCTTCGCCCGCACCCACGCCCTGGGCCAGGTTGTGCCGGGTAAGGTCACCAAGCTGGTTCCGTTCGGTGCGTTCGTCCGCGTCGAAGACGGCATCGAAGGCCTGGTCCACATCTCCGAGCTCGCCGTGCGCCACGTTGAACTGGCCGAGCAGGTTGTGTCCGTTGGCGACGAACTGTTCGTCAAGGTCATCGACATCGACCTCGAGCGCCGCCGCATCTCGCTGTCCCTCAAGCAGGCCAACGAGGGCGTCGACGCTGACAGCACCGAATTCGATCCCGCCCTGTACGGCATGGCCGCAGAGTACGACGAAGAGGGCAACTACAAGTACCCCGAGGGCTTCGACCCCGAGTCCAACGAATGGCTCGAGGGCTACGAAGCACAGCGCGCCGCTTGGGAGCAGCAGTACGCTGACGCCCAGGCACGTTGGGAAGCCCACAAGAAGCAGGTTGCCCAGCACGCTGCCGACGACGCTGCTGCCGCAACGTCCGGTGACGGCGACTCCGGCGCCACCAGCTACTCCTCTGAGCCTGCTGCCACCGACTCCGGTGCCGGCACCCTGGCTTCGGACGAGGCACTTGCTGCCCTGCGTGAGAAGCTGACCGGCAACTAATTGCCACCGGCCCGGGTAACCGGGCTCCAAGAGACCCCCTGCCACACCGGCAGGGGGTCTCTTGCCTTTAAGGCGATGCGACTAAAGGTCGACGACGGCGAGGACTGTTCCGTCGCTGTCCTGCGTCAGTGCCGCCCCGGCTGCGGCGAGCAGCCGCTGTGCGCTGCTGTTTCCGGCCAGCGTGCGGGCGATGACGCGTTGCAGGCCGGCCCGCCGGGCTTCCGCCAGGACAAGGTCAAGGGCGGCGCCGCCGATGCCGCGGGAACGGAAACTCCGGCCAAGCCAAATCCCCGTCTCCGCCGTGGGGACCAGGGCGGCGCCGTCACGCTTGAGGCGGACGGAACCGGCGATGGACTGGCCACAGAACACCGCCCATGATTTTTCCGCTGCCGGTCCGTCCAGGCCCGCGGCGGCGGCGGAGTGGTAGCTGAAGAACCAGGCCGTACGTTCAAGGTTCCAGCCGGGGCCGCCCAGCGGGGGAGCGACCTCATCCGGGGAGGCGTCGCGTTTGGCCAGTGCCAGGAGCTGGTCCGCCACTTCCTGATCCACGTCCACCAGGCTGACGTCAGCCGACGGATTCATCCACCCATTCCGTTCCCCCGGCTGCGAGGGTGGCGGTGCCGGCCGTCAGCTGCTGGATCCGGTCCGCTGCAGCGGCAATCGCTGCGGCGTCGTCCGGGACGGCAATCCGCAGCACCGCGTGCCGTTCCCCGTAGCTGGTGTCCGCCATGACCGTGCCTGCAGCGCGCAGGTCGTTCTCCAGCCGCCCCGCTTCAGCGTGCGGTACCGCCATGGAACAGATCCTCAGCCTGCTGCGGCGGACCAGGGGCGCCAGGTCAAGTGCGGTGGACACGGATTCGGAATAGGCGCGCACAAGCCCGCCAGCGCCGAGCAGGATGCCGCCGAAATAGCGCACGACGACGGCACTGACGTCGCTGAGGTCGCTCACCCCGGGTGCCGTTTCGCGCTTCAGCAGGGCCTCCAGCATCGGAATACCGGCGGTGCCGGCGGGTTCGCCGTCGTCACTGGACCGTTGGACGGTCCGGTCCGCGCCGATGACGAATGCGGAACAGTGGTGGCGGGCATCGTGGAACTCGCGGCGCAGGCCGGCCACGAGGTCCCGGGCGGCGTCTTCCGTACCGGCCCTCCGCAGGACCGTGATGAACCTGGAGCGCTTGACCTCGAGTTCGTGCCGGAAGTCCTTCCCCGCTGCCAGCGTGGTGTAGGCAGTTGCCCGGCTGTCGTGATCTTGCACCCGCCCAGTCTAAGTGCTTCCGGTGGGCTGGTCGCGCCCACCTGTTCAGTAGGGTGGGAGGGTGCTGAAGATCGGATTGACGGGCGGAATCGCCTCGGGAAAATCGGTGGTGGCCGGGCGGCTCAAGGAACGCGGCGCCGTGCTGGTGGACGCCGACGCCTTGGCCCGGGAGGTGGTTGAACCGGGGACTGAGGGGCTGGACCGCATCGTGGCGGAGTTCGGTCCCGGGATGCTCGACGACGACGGGCGGCTTGACCGTCCGCGGCTTGGCGGGGCGGTGTTCGGCAACCCGGAACGCCTTTCTGCGCTGAACGCGATCGTCCACCCCTTGGTGCGTGCCCGGGCCGCAGCCATCACCGCTGCAGCTGCGCCCGACGCGGTGGTGGTCCAGGACATCCCCCTCCTGGTGGAGACCGGCCAGGGCACCGCATTCCACCTCGTAGTGGTGGTGGACGCCCCTGACGATGTGCGGATGCAGCGCATGCTGGACATCCGGGGGATGACCCCGGATGCGGCGCGTGCCCGGATGGCCGCCCAGGCCACCCGCGGGGACCGCCTGGCCGCGGCCGACGTCGTCCTGGACAACTCCGGCACGCTGCAGCACGTCCTGGACCAGGTGGACCGGCTCTGGGACGCGCGGCTGGTGCCGTATGCCCACAACCTTGCCGCGGGGACACGCGCTCCACGCCATGGCGGACCGGTGCTGGAGCCGCACCGTGAGGAGTGGGAACGGGAGGCAGCCAGGATCGCGGCGCGGCTTCTGGCGGCTGCTCCCGGCCTCATCCTGGCGGTGGACCACGTTGGCTCCACCTCCATTCCCGGCCTGGCCGCCAAGGACGTCATCGACCTGCAGGTTGCGGTGCCGGACCTTGAGGCTGCCGAAAGGCTGGCCCCGCTCCTCACTGCCGCCGGGTTCCCGCAGGTCCGGGGCGTAGGGTCGGACACGCCCAAGCCGTACGCACCCGACCCGTCCCAGTGGCTCAAGCGGTTCCACGCCAATGCGGACCCGTGCCGGGCTGTGAACGTCCATGTCCGGGCTGCAGGCTCGGCCGGGTGGCGTTATGCCCTTCTGTTCCGTGACTGGCTGCGGAGCGATCCCGCCGCGCTTCGGCTTTACCAGGCGCACAAGGTGGGCCTCGCCGCACGGTTTGCCGGTTCAGGCACCACCCGGGGCTATGCGGAAGCCAAGGAACCCTGGTTCACCGATGTCGCCTGGCCGCTGATGTCGGCCTGGGCGGAGGCAGCCGGGTGGGAGCCGCCGTCGTACCCGTCCTGAACAGCACCCCGAATGCCGGACGCTGTTCGCCTGTAACGGAAGGGGCCGTCCAGTGTCGGTGCCCGGCGGTAAATTAGATCCATGAGCCTTGCGCAGGAAGTCAACCGTGTTGTAGCGCCCTTCGAAGTCATCAGCGAATTCAAGCCTGCCGGTGACCAGCCGGCTGCCATCGCGGAACTGACGGAGCGCATTAACAACGGTGAGAAGGACGTGGTGCTGCTCGGTGCCACGGGTACCGGTAAGAGCGCCACCACGGCGTGGCTCATCGAACAGGTCCAGCGCCCCACCCTGGTGATGGTGCAGAACAAGACCCTCGCCGCGCAGCTGGCCAACGAATTCCGCGAACTGCTGCCCAACAACGCGGTGGAATACTTCGTCTCCTACTACGACTACTACCAGCCCGAGGCCTACGTTCCCCAGACGGACACCTTCATCGAGAAGGACTCCTCCATCAACGAGGAAGTGGAGCGGCTCCGCCACTCGGCCACCAACGCCCTGCTGACGCGCCGCGACGTCGTGGTGGTGGCCACCGTGTCCTGCATCTACGGCCTGGGCACGCCGGAAGAATACATTGCCGGCATGGTGACGCTTCGCAAGGGCCAGGAGATGAACCGCGACCATCTGCTGCGGAAGTTCGTCTCCATGCAGTACGCGCGCAACGACATGGACTTCCACCGCGGCACGTTCCGCGTCCGCGGCGACACCGTGGAGATCATCCCCATGTACGAGGAACTGGCCCTGCGGATCGAGTTCTTCGGCGACGAGGTGGAAAACATCTACACCCTGCATCCCGTCACGGGCGAGGTGATCCGCGAGGAAACGGAAATGTACGTCTTCCCCGCCTCGCACTATGTCGCCGGGCCGGAGCGGATGAGCCGCGCCATCAAGACCATCGAGGACGAGCTCGCCGAGCGGCTGGCCGTGCTGGAAGGCCAGAACAAGCTGGTGGAGGCGCAGCGGCTGCGCATGCGCACCACCTATGACCTGGAAATGATGCAGCAGATGGGGTTCTGCAACGGCATCGAAAACTACTCGCGGCACATCGACGGCCGTCCCGGCGGGTCCGCGCCGCACTGCCTCCTGGACTACTTCCCGGACGACTTCCTGCTGGTGGTGGACGAATCCCATGTCACCATCCCGCAGATCGGTGCCATGTACGAAGGGGACATGTCCCGCAAGCGGACCCTGGTGGACCACGGCTTCCGGCTGCCGTCAGCCATGGACAACCGGCCGCTGAAGTGGGACGAGTTCCTGGAACGGATCGGCCAGACCGTCTATCTGTCCGCCACCCCGGGCAAGTACGAACTCGGCAAGGCCGACGGTTTCGTCCAGCAGATCATCCGCCCCACCGGCCTGATCGACCCCGAAGTGATCGTCAAACCCACCAAGGGGCAGATCGACGACCTCCTGGGGGAGATCCGCACCCGAGTGGAAAAGGACGAGCGCGTCCTCGTCACCACCCTGACCAAGCGCATGGCGGAGGATCTGACGGACTACCTCCTGGGCCACGGGATCAAGGTGGAGTACCTGCACTCGGACGTGGACACGCTGCGGCGCGTCGAGCTGCTCCGGGAACTCCGGCTGGGCAGCTTCGATGTGCTGGTGGGCATCAACCTGCTCCGCGAAGGCCTGGACCTTCCCGAGGTCTCGCTGGTGAGCATCCTGGATGCGGACAAGGAAGGCTTCCTTCGGTCCTCCACGTCACTGATCCAGACCATTGGCCGTGCCGCCCGCAACGTCTCCGGTCAGGTGCACATGTACGCGGACCGGATCACCGACTCCATGGCCAACGCCATCGATGAAACCAACCGGCGCCGGGCCATCCAGGTTGCCTACAACAAGGAACACGGCGTGGATCCGCAGCCGCTGCGCAAGAAGATCGCGGACATCACCGACCAGTTGGCCCGCGAGGACGCGGACACCAATGCATTGCTGGGCAGCTTCGACTACGGCAAGGGCAAGCGCGGAATCACCGGGGCAAACAAGGCCGGGGCCAAGAAGGGCGCCGCCCAGGTCCGTTCGGACGGGCTGGCCGCCGCGCCGGCTGAGGACCTGGTGGGCCTGATCGAACAACTGACGGAGCAAATGCACGGCGCAGCCGCGGAACTGCAGTTCGAGGTGGCTGCCCGGATCCGCGACGAAGTCAGCGAACTGAAGAAGGAACTGCGGCAGATGCAGGCCGCAGGCCACGCCTGACGGGGGAGGCCCGGGCCCGGCCAAGCGGGAACCTAGCGCAACGGCGGCACCCCGGGTGGGGTGCCGCCGTCGTTCTTGCCGGTCCAGCCGCCTATTTCCTTGCCGAGTCGATCATGCCCTGGGCTTCCTGGATAAGTCCCTTGGCCGCGTCGGACGGGGACTTTCGGTCGAACAAGACATCGGTGCAGTACCGCTGGATCAGCGCCTGGACCCCGGAGGAACCTGTGGGTGGCACCGGGGGTACGTTCTTCAGGTCCGGCTTGATGTCCTTCAGGAAGGCCGCAGCAGCTTTGTCCGCGGGCGTGAGCAGCGGATCGATCGCCGCCTGGACCTCCGAGTTGGTGGGGAAGCCGCGCTCCGTCAGGATGGTCTTGGCCGCGTCCAGGTTGTTGAGCAGATAGTTCACCACCTCGGCGGCTTCCTTGGGGTGCTTGCTGCGCGAGGAAACCGACCAGAACATTGACGGCTTGTAGGACATGCCGTTGTCCCTGGCGCTGCCGGTGGAGCTCGGTGCCCGCAGGATTTTGACCTCGGTCTTGAGTGCGGACTGGAGCGCATTGACCTGGTTGGTCCACCACCACGACATGGCCGTCTTGCCCGTGGCGAAGAGAGTCTGTTCGACGGGGGCACTGATGTCTTCGGTGGCGATGTTGGCGGGCGGGGCAGCATTCCGGTTGCGCAGGTTCAGCACGTTCTGGAAGAACGAGGTGGCGGTGTCCTCCGTGAAACCGAGGCCGCGGTCCGCCGAGTACAGCGAGCCGCCATGCTGCATTGCCCAGGTGTTCAGGTCCGAATCCGTCAGGGAGTAGGAGCTGCCGTAGTTCGTCTGGCCTGCCTTTGCGGCTGCTGCGGCAATTTGTGCCGCAGTCGTCGTGTAGTCATCCCAGGTCCAGGTCTTGTCGTCCGGGATGGGGACACCGTAATCCCGGAACATTTTGGTGTTGATCATCACGGCCTTGGCGTTCTGGCCCGTGCTCAGGCCGTACTGCTTGCCGTCGACCTGGCCTGACGTGAGGGCGTCCCGGTCGATCTTGGACGTGTCGATGTTGCCCTGTTTGGACAGGTCCAGCAGTGCGCCGCGGCCGCCATATTCGGCGATATAGGCCTGGTCCATCTGGATAATGTCGGGGGAGTCGTTGGCGGCTGTGGTGGTGGCCAGTTTGTCCCAGTAGCTGCTCCATACCCCGGGCTCGGCCTGGATCCTGATATTCGGATGTGATGCCTGGAACGCGTCGATGACCTGCTGGGTCTGCTTGTTCCGGAGGTCGTTGCCCCACCAGGTGAACCGGACGGTGACGTTTCCGCCGCTGTCGCCGGCGGAGGATGACGAGCAGCCTGAGGCCAGCAGGGCCAGGGCGGCGGCAGTGGCGAGGGTCTTGACCATTCGATTGCTGCGGAGAGGAGTCTTCATTGACCATGACTTTCTGGAAGAAACACGGGAGTGTGAGAAAACGGTTTCTCGCTGGTTGCGATTATCACAAGTCCGGCGGCCCGCCGTCAACGGATTTCTGGAAACCGTTATCCAGCCGGCGCAGACCCCCACCTCCCTGGGGTACAGTTAAAGCACGTAGGGGAGTATCCCAAGCGCTACGATCGTCAGCACGCAGGGCACAGTTGCCCCGCCGGGCGTAGCGGGCCGCCGTATCAGCACCAAGTGCACAGGCAGGCCGGAGAGACTTACACCGATTTTGTGTACCCTGCGAAAGGCTTCCTTGTGCCCGATTTGCCCGTATGGTTTGAGGTCGGCTCGTTCGTCGTCCTCGGCCTCATCCTCCTGACCGATCTCCTCCTGGTGGTCCGGCGCCCGCACGAACCGTCCATGAAGGAAGCCGGCCTCTGGGTGGCCTTCTACGTCGCCCTCGCCATGGTGTTCGCCGGTGCCATGTTCGCCTTCACGGGTGCGGAGTTCGGCAGCCAGTTCGTGGCCGGCTGGGTCACGGAATACAGCCTCAGCATCGACAACCTGTTCGTGTTCATCATCATCATGGCCAGGTTCTCGGTACCGCGGAAATACCAGCAGGAAGTGCTGATGGTGGGCATCATCATCGCCCTGATCCTGCGCGGAATCTTCATCATGCTTGGCGCCATCGTCATTGAACAGTTCAGCTGGGTGTTCTACATCTTCGGGGCGTTCCTGCTCTGGACGGCCTGGAAACAGGCCCAGGACGAGGGCGAAGAGGAGGAAGACCGCGAGAACCCGCTGATCGCAAGGATCCGCAAAGTCATCCCCATGTCCGAAAAGTTCGACGGCGGCAAGCTGCGGACCACGGTGAACGGCAAGAAGGTGTTCACCCCCATGGTGATCGTCTTCATCACCATCGGCCTCACCGACCTGCTGTTCGCGGTCGATTCCATTCCCGCGATTTTCGGCCTGACCCAGAGCCCGTTCATCGTCTTCACGGCCAACCTGTTCGCCCTCATGGGCCTGCGCCAGCTGTACTTCCTGCTTGGCGGGCTGATGAACCGGCTGATCTACCTGAAGCACGCCCTGTCCTTCATCCTCGCGTTCATCGGCATCAAGCTTGTCCTGCACGCCATGCACGTCAACGAGCTGCCCTTCATCAACGGCGGCCACCATATCGAGTGGGCGCCGGAGATCCCCACTTATGTCTCGCTCGCCGTCATCGTGGGCACCATCATCATTGCCGTCGTCGCCAGCCTGCTCAGCTCCAAGGCCCAGCTCGCCACGATCGATCCACGGCTCGAGGAAGACGCCCGCAAGAGCCACAGCGACGTCGAATAAGTACGGACCCTTGTGTTGCACCAGGACATCCCGGCCGCCCCGCGGCCGGGATGTCCTGGTTAATGACCGGCCGGATGCAGGGGTGCAGAACCCCTGTGGCGGTCGACTGCACAGGACTATGCTCGGATCATGGCCCGCACACTTGTTGAGGAACAGGGCGTGGCCCAGGTGCAGCGGCGCACCATTGTGCTCTTGAGCCTGGCCCAGGTCTTCGGTGGACTCGGTACGGGATCCACCGTGTCCATCGGTTCCATCCTGGCTGTAGAACTCTCCGGTTCCAGCGCCTGGGCGGGCTCCGTCGCCACCGTCATGACCCTGGGGGCAGCCGCCGCAGCACTTCCGCTGGCCGCGCTGGCGGAACGGCACGGCCGCCGGGCCGGGCAGGTGGCAGGCCTGTCGGCGGCCCTGGCAGGGGCCGTCCTCATGGTGCTGGCCGTCGTCAGCGGCCTCTTCATCCTGCTGGTCCTGGGATCTGCCGGAATCGGTGTAGGGACGGCGGCCAGCCTGCAGGCAAGGTTTGCTGCCGTTGATCTCGCTGCGGCCGGGCACCGCGGGAGGGCGCTGTCCACCGTGGTCTGGGCGGTGACTGTGGGCGCCGTTGCCGGGCCCAACCTGATCCAGCCGGGGACCGCCGTCGGGATGGCGCTGGGCCTGCCGCCCATTGCCGGTCCGTTCGTCATCTCCGGCGCCGGGCTCCTCATCGCCACCGTCCTTGTGTATGCCGGTCTTCGCCCCGACCCCCTGCTGCTGGCGCGCCGGCTGTCCTCGGCCGGCAATGCATCCCCGTACGTCCTCCCCGCCGCTCCGGGGAACAAGGCGCCGGTGCCCGGCGTACTGCCGGCACCCGCCGGCGTCGTTCCGGCCGCCACGGCAGCCGGCCGGGGATCGCTGCGCCGCGCCCTGCGGGCCATCCGGGGCTCAGGGATGGCGCTGCTGGCCGTATCTGCCGTGGTGGCCGCGCATGCGGTGATGGTCGGCGTCATGTCCATGACCCCCCTGCACCTGCAGCACCTGGTGGAAGGACCAGGGTCCCACGCCGGGCACATTGCCGAAGGGGATGTGCTGGTGATCATTGGTTTTACGATTTCGCTGCACATCGCCGGGATGTTCGCCCTCTCGCCGGTCATGGGCTGGCTGACCGACCGGGCCGGCAGGGTGGAGACCATCATGATCGGCTTCACGGTGCTGGTCGCCGCGGTGGCCGTCGCCGGATTCGGGCAGTCATCCACCGCCGCCGTGGCAGTGGGCCTGGTGCTGCTGGGCATGGGCTGGTCCGCGGCCACCATCTCGGCATCCACCCTGCTGGCCGACAGCGTAGGGCAGGACGTCCGGGTGGCGGTGCAGGGCGCTTCGGACACGCTGATGGGCGCCGCTGGAGCCGTGGGCGGGGCCTTCTCCGGGTTGGTCCTCGGATTCGCCGGCTACCTGGGCCTGAACCTGCTCGGCGGGGCCATCGGGGCGGCAGTCCTGGCCGCCGCCGTCGTGGCACGCACCTCGCGCCGGCGGTCAGCGGCCGCCTGAACGCGCCATGCCGAGCAGGCGGGCAAAGATCCTTTCGCCGTCGTCGGCAATCCCGTCATGGTGGAAGTCGGCCGTTTCCCAGACCTGCAGGCCACGGACCTGGGCCGCAGTCCGGAGGGAGAGATCCCGGTCCACGTAGATGTCGTCCGTATAGACGGCCGCCGCCACGGGAACGGAGTTGGAGCCAAGCACTTGCAGGTCATAGAGCGGTTTCCAGTCCTGCTTGCCGGCCACCAGGTCCGCCACTTCCCGCAGCGGCTGCAGGGCGGGGTCCTGCTCGAAGTACCACGGATACACCATCTCGCCCGTCAGCAGCAGCGGCTCGGTGTCCGGCCGGAACCAGGGGTTTTCCGCGAGCATCCGCCAGGCCGACCAGTTGGTGGCCTGCCCCTGCGCATAGATGGATTCATGCATCAGCGCATACAGCGGATTGGAGCGGCGCGAGACCACGCCGTGGAGCTGTTCCAGGAACGTGTCCGAGAGCCGGGGCCCCCCGGCTGTGGCCACGAAGGCGTCCTCCAGCAGGTAGTGGAGGCTGTCCACGCGGGTGTTTCCGCCCAGGTAGGCCCCCGCCATCTGGAACCGTTCCACGGTGAGGCGTTCGCCGTCGGGCAGGAATTCCGGGACGGTGCGCAGGTGCCGGGCGATCCTCTCCACGGTGTCCCGGTCCTCGGGATACCAGCCGAAGTACTCCTCGTTCCGGGCCGCCACCCGCTGGAAGGTGGCCCGGTAGACGTCGTCCGCGCTGCCGCTGAGCGGGGCCAGGCCGCCGGTGATGAGCACTTCGCGCAGGCCCCTGGGGGCGAAGGACAGGTACGTCAAGGCGCAGAAACCACCGTAACTCTGGCCGTAGATGGTCCAGGGCGGTGAGTCGAGGGCATTGCGGATCAGCTCCGCGTCGGCCACGATTGAGTCCGCCCTGAAATGCTCCAGGTAGGCGGCCTGTTCGGCTGGTGACCCGCGGCCGGGCAGGGTCCTGCGGTCGATGGGTGTGGAGAGCCCGGTGCCGCGCTGGTCCAGCATGAGGATGCGGAAATCCTGGGCAGCGGCTTTGCTCCAGCCGCCCAAAGAACCCCACCTGTTGCCTCGGCCGCCGGGGCCGCCCTGCAGGAACAGGAGCCAGGGCAGCTGCGCGGCGGCTTCCTCGCTGTGTCCCGCGGAGACGTACTCGCGGGCGAAGACGGTGATGGTTTCCGGTGACTGCCCGCTGCCGCCCTCCGGTCCGAAATGGTCCAGGGGCACCGTGAAGTAGTGCTCCACGGTGCGCATGCCACGGAACTCGTGCCTGGCCCTGATCTCATGCCCGGCTGCAGCCAACCGTGCCACCGGAGCGTCAGCCACGGGAAGCGGCAGGCAGGGAACTGCTGGATTCCGACCGGCCGAACTGGTCCAGCGCCTCGCCGGCCAGGCGGAAGGTGGACCAGCCGTCCATGGGGCGGGCCCCCAGGCGGCGGTAGAAATTGATGGAGGGCTCGTTCCAGTCCAGCACGCTCCATTCCACGCGTGCGTACCCGTTCTCGACGGCGATCGCGGCTAGGTGCTGCAGCAGGGCCTTGCCGTGCCCTTCGCCGCGGGCTTCGGGGCTGACGTACAGGTCCTCCAGGTAGATGCCGTGCACACCCTCCCAGGTGGAGTAGTTGAGGAACCACAGCGCGAAGCCCTGCACGTCGCCGGCCGCGTTTTCAGCCATGGCCGCGTACACGCGGGGGTTGTCGCCAAAAAGCACCTGCTCCAGCATTCCGGGGGTGTTCCGGACGGCGTCGGGTTCCTTCTCGTAATGGGCCAGTTCGTGGATCATTCGGAGGATGGCGGGCACGTCTTGCCGGGTTGCGGGGCGGATTACACTCATGGTTCCGAGCTTACCGCCGGCCCGGCCGCCATACGGGCACACCACCATCGCGGCAGCGGCCGTCCGTCCGCTACAGCCGGTTGACGCCGGCGACCCTGACCACGGCGGTTCCGGTGGCATCCGATTCAGCCAAATCCACCTCGGCCGAAATTCCCCAGTCGTGGTGGCCCGCCGGATCGTCGAAGATCTGGCGCACCTTCCAGTGGCCGGGTTCCTCGGTGATAATCAGCAGTCCAGGGCCGCGTGCATCCGGTCCGGTCCCGATGTCGTCGTGTTCGTCGAAGTAGTCGTCCAGGGCATCTTCCCACCGGTCGGCGTCCCAGCCTGAGCCGCCGTCGAGCTCTCCAAGCGCCGTGGCGTCCTCATCCGCGAACAGTTCCACCCGGCGGAACATCTCATTGCGCACCATCACCCGGAACGCCCGGATATTGGCGGTGAGCGACGGCGGCGGGGGCGGTGGTGCGTCATGCGGCGTGGGCGCTGCCCCGGAGGTCAGTTCCTCCCATTCGTCGAGGAGGCTGGAGTCCACCTGCCGCACCAGTTCGCCGAGCCACGCGGTCAGGTCCGCCAGGTCCTCGCGGAGCATGTCCTGCGGCACCGTCTGGCGCAGCGCCTTGAAAGCATCGGCAAGGTACCGCAGGACGATCCCTTCGGAGCGGGCCAGGCCGTAGAACTGGACGAATTCGCCAAAATTCATCGCCCGCTCGTACATGTCGCGGACCACGGACTTGGGTGCCAGCTCAAAGTCGCCCACCCACGGGGCGGCTTTCCGGTACACCTCGAACGCTTCGCCGAGGATCCCGGCCAGCGGCTGCGGGTAGGTGACCTCTTCCAGCATGGCCATCCGCTGGTCGTACTCGATGCCGTCCGCCTTCATGGCAGCGATGGCTTCGCCGCGGGCTTTCTTCTGCTGGGCGGACAGGATCTGCCGCGGCTTCTCCAGCGTCGCCTCGATCACGGAGACCACGTCAAGGGCGTACGACGGCGACTCCGGGTCAAGGAGTTCCAGTGCGGCAAGTGCGAAGGGGGAGAGCGGCTGGTTCAGCGCGAAGTTCGGCTGCAGGTGGACGGTCAGCCTGACGGTGCGTCCATCGGTGCCCTGTTCCTCCGGCGGGATGCGTTCGATCACTTCGGCGGCGAGCAGTTCCCGGTAAATGCCCAGGGCCTTCTTCATCAGCCGCAGCTGGGAAGCGCGCGGTTCGTGGTTTTCGGTGAGCAGCCTGCGCGCCGCGGCGAACGGATCACCGGGGCGTTCCATGAGGTTCATCAGCATGGCGTGCGTCACCGTGAAGCTGGAGGTCAGCGGATCCGGGACGGATTCGACCAGCCGGTTGAACGTCGGTTCGCCCCAGGACACGAAGCCCTCCGGCGGCTTCTTCTTTACCACCTGGCGCAGCTTCTTCTGGTCGTCCCCGAATTTGGCGGTGGCCTTCGCCATCGCCTTGACGTTCTCGATCACGTGCTCGGGGGCCTGCACCACAACGGTTCCGGCGGTGTCGTAGCCCGCCCGGCCTGCCCGGCCCGCGATCTGGTGGAACTCACGCGGGTTCAGCAGGCGGGTGCGGACGCCGTCGTATTTGCTCAAGGCGGTGAGCAGCACCGTCCTTATCGGCACGTTGATGCCGACGCCCAAGGTGTCCGTCCCGCAGATGACTTTGAGCAGGCCCGCCTGCGCCAGCTGCTCCACCAGCCGGCGGTACTTGGGCAGCATGCCGGCGTGGTGGACGCCGATGCCGTGCCGCACCAGCCTGTTGAGGGTCTTGCCGAATCCGGCGGCGAACCGGAAGTTGGCGATCAACTCGGCGATCTTGTCCTTTTCCTCCCGGGTGCAAACGTTGATGCTCATCAGGTTCTGGGCGCGGTCGATCGCCTCGAGCTGGCTGAAATGCACCACGTAAACGGGCACCTGGCGGGTGGACAGCAGCTCTTCGAGCGTCTCGTGGACGGGAGTCTGCTGATAGTAGTAGTGCAGCGGGATGGGACGCTCGACTGAACTGACTGTGGTGGTGGCGCGGCCCGTCAGCGCCGTCAGCCCCTCCTCGAACCGTGTGACGTCGCCAAGCGTGGCAGACATCAGGAGGAACTGGGCCTGCGGAAGTTCAAGCAGGGGGACCTGCCACGCCCAGCCGCGCTGCGGGTCGGAGTAGAAATGGAACTCATCCATGATCACCGCACCCAGATCGGCGGCGGCCCCTTCGCGGAGGGCCGTGTTCGCCAGGATCTCCGCCGTGCAGCAGATGATGGGCGCATCCTGGTTGACCCCCGAGTCGCCGGTGATCATCCCCACGTTTTCCGCGCCGAAGATGTCGCAGAGCGCGAAGAACTTTTCGGACACCAGGGCCTTGATGGGCGCCGTGTAGTAGCTCCGCCGCCCCTGCGCCAGGGCCTGGAAGTGCGCGGCGATGGCCACCAGGGATTTCCCGGACCCGGTGGGCGTTGCCAGGATGACGTTCGCACCCGTTGCCAGCTCCACGATGGCCTCGTCCTGGGCCGGGTACAGGGAAAGGCCCCGGCTTTCCGTCCACTCAACAAACCGGGAGTACAGGGCGTCAGGGTCGACGGCGCCGGCCGGGTCGGGGGCGTGCAGGTCGGTCAGCTGGTCAACGAGTTTCATTGACTTCAACCTTAGTGCCACGTTGCCGGCGGGTTCAGCGTCCCGGCGGGTTAGGCTACGGCTTGGCCCGGAGTGCGTCAGAACCTGGAGAAGAAACATGAAATGGGATCCCGCTAAGTACGTCCAGTTCGGTGACTACCGGGACCGGCCCTTCTTTGACCTCACGGCCCGGATCCACGCCTCCGCGCCTGGGCGCGTGGTGGACCTCGGCTGCGGGCCGGGGAACCTCACGGCAACGCTGGCGGAACGGTGGCCGCGGGCAGCCGTCCAGGGCATCGATTCATCCGCGGAAATGCTTGCGAAGGCCGCGCCCCTGGCAGCCGGCCTGCCCGGCCTGCAGTTCATGCAGGCTGACATCGCCGGATGGATGCCCGATTCCGGGACGGACGTTGTGGTCAGCAACGCCGCCCTGCAGTGGGTTCCAGGCCACCAGGAGCTGATGGCAAAGTGGCTGGCGGCCCTGCGGCCCGGAGCCTGGTTTGCCATGCAGGTACCGGGAAACTTCAACGCCCCCTCCCATGCGCTGATGCGGGGCCTCGCCGCCTCGGAGCGCTGGTCGGAAAAGCTGGGCGGCGTGCTGCGGGGTGGAGAATCGGTGGGCGAACCGGCGGACTACCTGGGCATCCTGCTGGACGCCGGGTGCGCCGCCGACGCGTGGGAGACCAGCTACCAGCAGGTCCTGGCGGGACCCGACCCCGTCCTGGAATGGGTCCGCGGCACGGCATTGCGGCCGGTCATGGCAGCACTTGACGGGGAAGACGCCAGGCAGTTCGAAACCGAATACGCCGCCGCCTTGCGGGAGGCCTATCCGCCCGGTCCCCACGGGACCATTTTTCCCTTCCGCAGGATCTTCGCCGTAGGCCGCAAACTGGACTGACAACCCGGTGGCCGGCAGGTTTCCCTGCCAGTCACACGCCTTGACAGCAAAGAAAAGTGATCTGGCTTACAATGGCCACTGATTGAGGGGTCAAGCCGCTGGCCCCCTCTTCGGCCGTAGGCATTACAGGGGGTATCTTGCTGGTCGGACTCATGAAGCGGCAGCTCAAAGGACAGTACACGGGCGTCGGGGTAATCCTTGTCCTCCAGCTGGTCCAGGCCGGCGCCAACCTGCTGCTGCCCACCCTGAACGCCGCCATCATCGACGATGGCATCGTCGCGGGGAAGCCTGAGGTGATCTCCCGGCTCGGTGCCCTGATGGCTGTCGTGGCCGTGGTGCAGGCGGCTGCTGCCATCGCGGCGGGCTACCTGGGCGCCGTCGTCGCCATGCGGATCGGGCACCGCCTGCGGGCCGAAGTCTTCGCCCGGATCCAGTCATTGTCCTCGCAGGACGTGGCCCTCTTTGGCACCCAAAGCCTGACCACCCGCGCCACGAACGACGTCCAGCAGATTCAGGCGTTCGCCGTGCTGGTCTTCACCATGCTCTTCGCGGGGCCGGCCATGGGCGTCGGCGGCATCGTGCTGGCCCTGCAGCAGGATGTGGCGCTGTCCGTGGTGGTGATCGCCGTCGTGCCCCTGCTCCTGCTGATCATGTACCTGGTCGTCCGCCGACTGATTCCGCTGTACCGCGAGGGCCAGGACCTGCTGGACCGGTCGGGCGGAATCCTGCGTGAGCAGATCATAGGCGTGGACGTCATCCGCGCCTTCGTCCGCCAGAGGCACGAAGCACGGCGGTTTGCCACCACCAACGCAGGCCTCACCGCCAACAACCTCCAGTCCGCCCTCCTGGTGGCCGGGATGCTCCCGATGATCATGGTGGTGGTGAACCTGAGTTCCGTGGCCGTGGTGTGGTTCGGCGGCCACCGCATCCAGGCGGGACAGATGAACCTCGGCGCGCTCACGGCCTTCATCGCCTATATCATGCAGATCCTGCTGGCGATCATGATGGCCATGTACGTGCTCATGACGGCGCCGCGGGCCGCGGTCTGCGCGGAACGCATCCAGGCCGTCCTGGACACAGATCCGTCCGTCACCACCGCTTCCCGGGCACAACAGCAGCCAATGCCGGATGCGGCAGGCAGGCCGGTGCCGCTGGTGTTCCACGACGTCGCCTTCTCGTATCCAGGAGCAGAAGCGCCCGTTCTTGCGGACGTCAGTTTCACCGCGGCTCCCGGCACTACCACGGCAATCGTCGGCGCCACCGGCAGCGGCAAAACGACCCTGCTTAACCTCATTCCGCGGTTCCTCGACCCCACCGCAGGGCGGATCACCCTGGGTGGCCACGACATCAGGGACCTGCCCCTGGACCAACTCCGCGCCGCCATGGCCGTCGTGCCCCAGCACTCGCACCTGTTCACCGGGACCATCGCCGGCAATTTGCGGATGGCGGACCCGCAGGCCACGGACGACGAACTGTGGGATGCGCTGGAAACAGCGCAGACCATGCGGTTCATGCGTGACCTTCCCCTGGGGCTGGCCACGCCGGTGGGCCAGGGCGGTGCCAGCCTGTCAGGTGGCCAGCGGCAGCGTCTGTGCATTGCCAGGGCACTGCTGCGCAGGGCGCCCCTCTGCCTCTTCGACGACAGCTTCTCCTCCCTCGACTACGACACCGACACCAGGCTCCGGCAAGCCCTGGACCAGGTTCTGGCCGCAGCCACGGTGGTGGTAGTGGCCGAACGCATTGCCACGGTGGAGGATGCCGACCTCATCCTGGTGCTCGACGGCGGCCGGCTGGTTGCGCAGGGAACCCACCAGGACCTGCTGGAAACATCCGCCACCTACCGGGAGATTGCCGAGTCACAGCTGGCCCTGGATGGCGCCCCGTGAGGGCGGGGGAGGAAACCGGGGAAACGGAGCACAGGTTCTGGCCCACCGCCCGGAGGCTCCTCGGCCTCCTGCGTCCCTTCCGCCTGCAAATGCTGGGAGCGGTGGCCGCCACCTGCGCCTTCGCGGCCCTCAATGTCGCCGCCCCGAAGTATCTCGGCGACGCCACCGACGTTGTGGTGGAAGCCATCTTCCAGGGCAGCCTGGACCAGCGGCTTGGCATCCTGCTGGCGGCGGTGTCGGTGATGTACGTCTTCGCCTCCCTGTTCAACTGGGCGCAGGGGGCGTTGACGGCCCATGCCGTCCAGGGAGTCATGTACGGGCTGCGCGCCTCGGTGGAGGACAAGCTGCACCGCCTGCCCTCGACCTATTTCCGTGAACGGTCCCGCGGCGACGTCCTGAGCCGTGCCACCAACGACATCGACAACATTGCCCAGGCCCTCAACCAGGTCCTGACCCAGCTGATCGTGTCGGTGCTGATGCTGTGCGGCTCACTGGCCATGATGCTGTGGATCTCCCCGCTGCTCGCTGCCATCGCCGTCGCCACCGTTCCCCTCTCCACCTGGATCACCGTGGTGGTGGCCCGGCGGTCCCAGGAGCATTTTGGCCGGCAATGGAAGGAGACCGGCGAACTGAACGCGTACGTCGAGGAGTTCATCAGCGGGCATGAGGTCATCAAGGCCTTCGGACAGCAGGCACAGGCTGCCGAGGTCTTCCGCCGCAGCAACGGCCGGCTGGCGCGGGCGGCCGCCAAAGCCCAGTATTCAGCCGGGGTGGTCCAGCCGCTGATGGTGCTGGTGTCCAACCTCAATTACATCGCCGTTGCCGTCGTCGGGGCGCTGCAGGTCATCGCCGGCACCATGACGATTGGCGGCGTCCAGGCCTTCATCCAGTTCAGCCGCCTGTTCACCCAGCCGGTGGGGCAGATCGGCGGGCTGCTGAACGTCATGCAGTCCTGCGCGGCGTCCGCGGCCCGGGTCTTCGTGCTCCTGGATGCCGGTGAAGACCCGGAGGAGCCGCCCGGCGGGGCGGCCGATGCACCCCCGGCCGGCAGCATCGCCTTCCACGACGTCACCTTCGGCTACCCCGGAGCCGTCCCCGCCGTCAGGAACCTCAGCTTCACGGTGGCACCCGGCCAGGCCGTGGCCATCGTGGGACACACCGGTGCGGGAAAGAGCACCGTCATCAATCTCTTGATGCGGTTCCTGGAACCCTCATCGGGGCGGATCAGCATCGGCGGCACGGACATCGCCAACATCCCCCGCGACCGGCTCCGGTCCCGGTTCGGCGTGGTGCCCCAGGATTCCTGGCTCTTTGCCGGAACCATCCGGGACAACATCGCCTACGGACGGCCGGGCGCCCCGGATACGGCCATTGTTGCCGCCGCCGAGGCAACCTACGCGGACCGCTTCATCAGGTCCCTGCCGCACGGCTACGGCACCGTGCTGGAGAACGGCGGCGAACCACTGAGCCAGGGGCAGCGGCAGCTCATCACCATCGCCAGGGCGCAACTGGCCGGACGTGCCGTGCTGGTCCTGGACGAGGCCACCAGCTCGGTGGACTCCAGGACAGAACTGCTCATCCGCCAGGCAATGCAGCGCCTCCGCCACGGGCGGACGAGTTTCGTGATCGCCCACCGTTTGTCCACCATCCGCAACGCTGATCTAATTCTGGTCATGGACCACGGACGCATCGTTGAGCAGGGCACGCACGCCAACCTGCTTGCTGCCAACAGCTACTATGCCAGGCTGTACAACGCACAGTTCGCCGAACGGGACGGCAGGGCCGGCGTCCTGGAGGGCGGCCTGTGAACGGCACCGGTGACTTTCCCGGCTCCTGGCGGCCCAACGCCGCCAGCAGCGTGGCGCTGTTCGAACAGCTGCGGCTGCAAATCATCCACCTGGCCGACAACGGCGCACTGCCACCGGGCACCAGGCTCCCAGCGGTGCGGGCACTGGCGGAAACGCTGGACGTCGCCCCACACACGGTGGCCCGGGCCTACAAGGAGCTGGAAGCGGCAGGCGTCGTCGCCACCCGCGGGCGGAACGGCACGGTCGTCTCTGCCCGTGACGAGCGGCTGGGCGGGCTGTCTGCCGCCGCCGCCGCGTATGCCGCCGTCGCAAAATCCCAAGGTGCCAGCTTCGCCGAAGCGGTGAAGATCCTCGCCGCCGCCTACGATGTTCCCTGACGGCGGAACCGTCAGTGTTCGAAAAAGTTTTCGATTAGCATAATGGGGTGCCTAAAGCCTTAGCTGAAGAAACCCCTGCCGCCTCCATCGCCGCCACCGTCCCCGCCGCTGCCGCTCCGGCACGCCCGGACCTCTCCCGCCTCGTGGTCAAGGGGGCGCGGGAGCACAACCTGCGCAACGTGGACCTTGACCTGCCGCGCGACGCCATGATCGTCTTCACCGGGCTGTCCGGGTCCGGCAAATCCTCGCTTGCGTTCGACACCATCTTCGCCGAAGGCCAGCGGCGCTACGTGGAATCACTGTCCGCCTATGCGCGCCAGTTCCTGGGCCAGGTGGACAAGCCTGACGTCGACTTCATCGAAGGTCTCTCGCCCGCGGTGTCGATCGACCAGAAATCCACCAGCAAGAACCCGCGGTCCACGGTGGGCACCATCACCGAAATCTACGACTACATGCGCCTCCTGTGGGCGCGCGTCGGCAGGCCGCACTGCCCCGTATGCGGGGAGCCGGTGTCCAAGCAGACGCCACAGCAAATTGTGGACCAGCTCCTGGAACTCGACGAGGGCACCCGCTTCCAGGTCCTGGCCCCCGTGGTGCGCGGGCGCAAGGGCGAGTTCGTGGACCTCTTCAAGGAGCTCACCGCCAAGGGCTACTCGCGGGCACGGGTGGACGGCAACCTGGTCCAGCTGAGTGATCCGCCCAAGCTCGGCAAGCAGTTCAAGCACACCATCGAAGTGGTGGTGGACCGCCTGGTGGTGAAGGAAGGGATCAGCCAGCGCCTGACCGACTCCATCGAGACCGCGCTGGGATTGGCCGAGGGCCGCGTCCTGGCGGAGTTCGTCGACCTTGAGGCTGACGCGCCGGGCCGGATCCGGGCGTTCTCCGAAAACCTTGCCTGCCCCAACGAGCACCCGCTCGCCATCGACGAGATCGAGCCCCGTTCCTTCTCCTTCAACAATCCCTTTGGTGCCTGCGCCGCCTGCAGCGGCATCGGCACCCGGCTCGAGGTGGATGAGGAACTGATCGTTCCCAACCCGGAGCTGTCCCTGTCCGAGGGCGCCATCGCCCCCTGGTCGTTGGGCACCGCCACCACCGAATACTGGAACCGGCTCCTGGAAGGCCTGGCCAAGGAAGTCGGCTTCTCCATGACCACCCCGTGGGAGAAGCTGGGCAAGGACGTGCGCCAGACCATCCTGCACGGCAAGGACCACAAAGTAGTGGTGCAGTACCGGAACCGCTTTGGCCGGGAACGTAAATACAGCACCGGCTTCGAGGGCGCCATCCAGTACGTGCACCGCAAGCACGGTGAGACAGACTCCGACTGGGCCCGCGACCGCTATGAGGAGTACATGCGGCAGGTTCCCTGCCCCGCCTGCAACGGCGCCCGCCTTAACCCTGCATCCTTGTCTGTGCTGATCAACGGCAAGTCCATTGCCGAAGTGGCCGCCCTGCCCATGCGGGAGTGCGCGGACTTCCTGAACAACCTGGTCCTCACCGGCCGCGAGGCACAGATCGCGCACCAGGTCCTCAAGGAGATCCAGGCCCGCCTCACGTTCCTCCTGGACGTTGGCCTGGAGTACCTCAACCTTGAGCGTCCATCCGCCACCCTTTCCGGCGGCGAAGCACAGCGCATCCGGCTTGCCACCCAGATTGGTTCCGGCCTGGTGGGGGTCCTCTACGTCCTCGACGAACCGTCCATCGGCCTGCACCAGCGGGACAACCGCAGGCTCATTGAAACACTCACCCGGCTCCGCGACATGGGCAACACCCTCATCGTCGTCGAGCACGATGAGGACACCATCCACGTCGCCGACTGGATCGTTGACATCGGACCCGGTGCCGGCGAACACGGCGGCCAGGTGGTCCACTCCGGCACCTACAAGGAGCTGCTGGACAACAAGGACTCCCTGACCGGCGACTACCTGTCTGGCCGCAAGGCTATTGAGGTGCCCAAAAAGCGCCGCAAATACGACAAGAAGCGCGAAATCAAAGTTGTCGGTGCCCGCGAGAACAACCTCGTGAACGTCGACGCCGCATTCCCCCTTGGGCTGTTCACAGCCGTGACCGGCGTCAGCGGCTCGGGCAAGTCCACGCTCGTCAACGAGATCCTCTACAAGGTGCTGGCCAACAAGCTCAACGGCGCCAAACAGGTGGCCGGCCGGCACAAGACCGTCCAGGGACTGGAGCACCTGGACAAGGTGGTCCACGTGGACCAGAGCCCCATCGGCCGTACCCCGCGGTCCAACCCCGCCACCTACACCGGGGTCTTCGACAACATCCGCAAACTCTTCGCGGAGACCACCGAGGCCAAGGTGCGCGGCTACCTGCCCGGCCGGTTCTCGTTCAACGTCAAGGGCGGCCGCTGCGAGGCGTGCTCCGGCGACGGCACGCTGAAGATTGAGATGAACTTCCTGCCGGACGTCTACGTCCCCTGCGAAGTGTGCCACGGCGCCCGGTACAACCGGGAAACCCTCGAGGTGCACTACAAGGGCAAGACCATCGCGGACGTGCTCAACATGCCCATCGAGGAGGGTGCGGAGTTCTTCGCGGCCTTCTCACCCATCGCCCGCCATCTCAACACCCTGGTGGACGTCGGCCTGGGCTACGTGCGCCTGGGCCAGCCCGCCACCACCCTTTCCGGCGGTGAAGCGCAGCGCGTCAAGCTGGCCGCGGAACTGCAGAAACGGTCCAACGGGCGCAGCATCTACGTCCTGGACGAACCCACCACGGGCCTGCACTTCGAAGACATCCGCAAGCTGCTGATGGTCCTTCAGGGGCTGGTGGACAAGGGCAACACGGTGATCACCATCGAGCACAACCTCGATGTGATCAAGAGCGCCGACTGGCTGGTGGACCTGGGCCCGGACGGCGGTTCGGGTGGAGGCCAGATCGTGGCCGCGGGTACCCCGGAGCAGGTGGCCAAGTCCACCACGAGCCACACCGGGAAGTTCCTTGCGGAGATCCTGGGCTGACGGACGGAAAATCTGCCCGAATATTCCCGCAGGGGAATGTGAGTTTCAGGCACTCCTGCTGTCGTGAGAAACTAACCCGGTGACTTCAACAACTGTGCCCGTGATCTTTGACCTGGACGGCACTCTTGTCGATCCGGCCGGTGGAATAACTGAGGGAATTGCATCGGCCCTCCGGGAGCTGGGGCTCCCGGTTCCCGGCCAGGAACTGCTCGATGCGATGATCGGCCCCAAGCTCAGCGACTCACTGCTCAACGTGGCAAAGGTACCGGCGGACCAACTCGGAGAAGTGGTCCGCCGGTACCGCGAGTACTACGTCGCCACCGGAATCGGCCAGAGCCGGCTCTACCCGGGCATCCGGGACATCCTCGAATCCTTCGCGGCTGCGGGCCACCCTGTGGCCGTGGCCACCCAAAAACCCCAGCGCCTGGCGCATAAAGTGTTGGCACACCACGGCATCGACGGGTTCTTCCAGGGCATCCACGGTTCCGCCGACGATGAAACGGCAGTTGAGGGCGTGCCGCTGGGCAAGACCCAGATCATCGCCGCCGCCCTCCGGGACCTGGACACCCAGCACGCCATCATGGTGGGGGACCGCGCCCAGGACGTCGCCGGCGCCATCGCGAACGGACTGGATTGCATCGGGGTGAGCTGGGGCTTCGCTCCGGAGGGGGAACTGGAGGAAGCCGGCTCCGTCGCGGTCGTCACGACCGGCGAGGAACTGGTGGCCGTTATCGGACGGCTGCAGGCCATCCACGCAGCGGCCATGAGCGGGGTGAGCAACGATGGAAATGTTTGATGCCGTCCGCTGGACCACGCGCAACCTGATCGCCGGCACCTGCCGGCCCACCGTCGTCGGACTCGAAAACGTCCCCTCCGACGGGCCCTTTATCGTGGCCCCCAACCACCTTTCCTTCTTCGACAGCGTGATCGTCCAGGCACTCATGCCCCGCCCGGTCGCCTTCTTCGCCAAAGCCGAGTACTTCACCACCGGCGGCGTCAAGGGCAAGGTCATGAAGGCCTTCTTCGAATCGGTGGGTTCCATTCCGGTGGAGCGCGGTGAACAGGCCGCAAGCGTCCAGGCGCTCAAAACCCTGCTGGACATCCTCGAATCAGGCCGCGGTATCGGCATCTACCCCGAAGGCACCCGGTCACGGGACGGCATCCTCTACCGGGGACGCACAGGTGTCGGCTGGCTGGCCCTTACCACCGGCGCACCCGTAATCCCGGTGGGCCTGATCGGCACCGAGAAGCTCCAGCGCGCCGGGGAAAAAGGGGTCAGGCCGCAGCACTTCACCATGAAGGTGGGTGAACCGCTGTACTTCGACAAGACCGGACCCGACCACTCCCTGCCCGCCCGCCGGGAAGTCACGGACCGGATCATGGACGCAATCGCCGGGCTCAGCGGCCAGCAACGTTCGGCAAGCTACAACCAGAGCAAGACTGTCGAATAGACCCGGGCCCCGTTGACAGCCCGCCCGCAGCCAATGGGGCGCTGCTGTCAATGAGGTACGGCGCGACTCAGTAGACTTGATAGGTGGCAAATCCAGCAAGTTACCGGCCCAAAACCGGTGAAATACCCACCAACCCCGGCGTCTACCGTTTCCGTGATCCGCACGGGCGGGTCATCTACGTCGGCAAGGCGAAAAGCCTCCGGTCCCGGCTGAACTCGTACTTCGCCAACCCGGCCGGGCTGCTGCCGAAGACCTACGCGATGGTCCACGCGGCCAGCAGCGTCGAATGGACCGTGGTGGGCAGCGAACTGGAGTCGCTGCAGCTGGAATACACCTGGATCAAGGAATTCAAACCGCGCTTCAACGTGGTGTTCCGGGATGACAAAACCTATCCCTACCTCGCTGTCACCATGAGCGAAAAGTATCCGCGCGTGCAGGTCATGCGGGGGGACAAGCGGAAAGGGACCCGCTACTTCGGTCCCTACACGGCCGGCGCCATCCGGGAAACGATGGACACCCTGCTGCGGGTCTTCCCCGTCCGGAGCTGCAGCGCGGGCGTCTTCAAGCGTGCCGAGGCCAGCGGCAGGCCGTGCCTGCTGGGCTACATCGACAAATGCTCCGCGCCCTGCGTGGGGCGCATCGGGCCCGAGGACCACCGGGCACTGGCCGAGGACTTCTGCGCCTTCATGGGCGGCGAGGCCAAGCGGTTCATCAACAAGCTCGAAAAGCAGATGGCCGACGCCGTGGCGAAACTGGATTACGAGCACGCGGCGCGGCTGCGCGACGACATCACGGCCCTCCGCAAGGTCTTTGAACGCAATGCCGTCGTGCTGGCCGAAGACACCGACGCCGACGTCTTTGCCCTGCACGAGGATGAACTCGAAGCCGCCGTCCAGGTGTTCCACGTCCGCGGCGGCAGGATCCGAGGCCAGCGCGGCTGGGTGGTGGAAAAGGTGGAGGACTTCACCACCCCCGACCTGGTGGAACACCTCCTGCTGCAGGTCTACGGCGAGGACGGCGACACCCACGGCCGGCTGCCCCGGGAAATCCTGGTTCCGGTGGAGCCCAGCAACACCGACGACCTCGCCACCTGGCTGGGCGGTATCCGCGGTGCCAAGGTGGACATCCGCGTGCCCCGCCGCGGGGACAAAGCCGCCCTGATGTCCACCGTGCGGGAAAACGCCGAACACGCCCTGAAGCTGCATAAGACGCGGCGGGCAGGAGACATCACGGTCAGGTCCCAGGCGCTGCAGGAACTCCAGGAAGCCCTTGACCTGCCGGTGCCCCTGCTCCGGATCGAGTGCTTCGATGTGTCCCACGTCCAGGGCACCAACGTGGTGGCCTCCATGGTGGTGGTGGAGGACGGCCTGCCCAAGAAGTCGGACTACCGCAAGTTCTCGATCACCGGTCCCGCGGCCGCCGACGACACGGCGGCGATGCACGACGTCCTGACCCGCCGGTTCCGCCACTACCTTAAGGACAAATCGGCCCAGGTGGACGAATCGGTCCTTGCCGCGGATCCCGCGGACCTGTCGGACAGCCCAGACGCCGCAGACCCCGCCCCGGGCAGCACGGTGCTGGACAGCACCACGCCTGCGCCCAAGGCGAAGTTTGCCTACCCGCCCAACCTGGTGGTGGTGGACGGCGGGCAGCCACAGGTGAACGCGGCGGCCCGGGCCCTGAAGGACCTGGGCATCGACGATGTCTACGTGGTGGGCCTCGCCAAGCGCCTGGAGGAAGTGTGGCTGCCGGACAGCGACTTCCCGGTGATCCTGCCCCGCACCTCGCAGGGGCTGTACCTGCTGCAGCGGATCCGGGACGAGGCGCACCGCTTCGCCATTACGTTCCATCGGCAGAAGCGCGGCAAGGCCATGACCGTATCGGCGCTGGATGCCGTCCCCGGGCTGGGCGCCTCCAAGCGGAAGGCCCTGCTGGCACACTTCGGGTCCGTCAAGGGAGTGAAGGCGGCCAGCGCCGAAGAGCTTGCGCAGGCCAAGGGCATCGGCCCGGCCCTGGCCACCGCCATCGTGAACCACTTCGCCGGGGACGGGACCGAATCTGCATCCGTGCCCGCCATCAACATGTCCACCGGCGAAATCATTGAATCTTAGCTAGGGTAAAGGACGGGGCGGCGCCACTGCGGTTGCCCTGCGGACAACAAGGAAACGGGGCAGGCTTCATGGCAGACACGACGGCGGAATCCGGAGCGGGGCACGACGGGCTGGAGCCCGTCAAGCCGCTCGAAGCGGAGCTGCTGGTGGTCACCGGAATGTCCGGCGCCGGCCGGAGCACTGCCGCCGACGCGTTGGAGGACCACGGCTGGTACGTCGTGGAGAACCTCCCGCCCCAGATGCTGGGCACGCTGGCGGAACTGGTATCGCATGCCCCGCAGTCCATTCCCCGGCTGGCAGTGGTGATCGACGTCCGCAGCAAGGGCCTCTTCGCCGACATCCGTGCGGCGCTGGGCGCACTGGCGGCGAGCGGCGTCACCTTCCGCGTCCTGTTCCTGGATGCCAGCGACAACGTCCTGGTCCGGCGCTTCGAGCAGGGACGCCGTCCGCACCCCCTGCAGGGCGGCGGACGCATCCTCGACGGCATCGCCGCGGAACGCGAGCTGCTGCAGGAACTGCGCGACAGCTCCGACGTCGTCCTGGACACCTCCAACTACAACGTCCACGGCCTGGCCACCGCCATCACTGAACTGTTCAGCGAAACCGGCCCGGTGGCACTGCGCCTGAACGTGATGAGCTTCGGCTTCAAGTACGGCCTGCCCGTCGATGCCAACTACGTGGCGGACGTCCGGTTCATCCCCAACCCGCACTGGGTGCCCCAGCTGCGCCCGCTGACCGGCCTGGACAAGGATGTCAGCGACTACGTGCTGGAGGCGGAGGGCGTCAAGAACTTCGTGGACCGCTACGTCCTGGCGCTGGAACCCGTCCTGGAGGGGTACCGCAGGGAGAACAAGCACTACGCCACCATCGCGGTGGGCTGCACCGGCGGCAAGCACCGCTCCGTCGCGGTCGCCGTCGAACTCTCCAAGAAACTCGCGCAGTACCCGCGGGTCACGGTGACCACCGCGCACCGGGATCTGGGCCGCGAGTAATGGCGCTTTTCACCGGAGCCCTGCCCCTGGTGCCGCCGGCCGGCAAAGGCCCGGGACAGCAGGACAAGGGTCCCAATGTGGTGGCATTGGGCGGCGGCCACGGCCTGGCGGCCTCGCTCTCTGCCTTGCGCCTGCTCACCTCCGAACTCACCGCGGTGGTGACGGTGGCGGACGACGGCGGCTCGTCCGGGCGTCTGCGCGAGGAGTACGGCGTCCTTCCGCCCGGAGACCTGCGCATGGCGCTCTCCGCGCTCTGTGACGACACCGATTGGGGCCGGACCTGGCGTGACGTCATGCAGCACCGGTTCCGCCCCGGCAAAGGCCCTGGCGGTTCGCTGGATGAGCACGCCATGGGCAACCTACTGATCATCACGCTCTGGGAACTGCTCGGGGACACCGTGGCCGGGCTCAAATGGGCCGGCGCCCTGCTAGGTGCCCGCGGCCAGGTCCTGCCCATGTCCACGGTTCCGCTGACCATCGAAGGCGACGTCCGGGTGAGCGCCCCTGACGGAGGAACCGCGCTGCAGACCATCCGGGGCCAGGCACGCTGCGCCGTGGCCGGTTCACTGGAGGAAGTCCGGCTGCTGCCCAAAGCGGCACCGGCCTGCACGGATGCCCTGACCGCCATCGAGCTTGCGGACTGGGTGGTCCTGGGCCCGGGCTCCTGGTACACGTCTGTCCTGCCGCACCTGCTGCTGCCCGAAATGCGGCAGGCCCTGTGCAGCACGCCGGCCAAGCGGTGCCTGACCATGAACCTCGCCACAGACACGAAGGAGACCTCCGGCATGACGGCGGCGGACCATCTGCGCGTCCTGCGCCGGTACGCCCCCGAGTTCAGCGTCGACGTCGTCCTCGCGGACCCGGCGTCCGTACCGGACCGGCAGGAGTTCGAGAAGGCGGCCGGCATGATCGGCGCCGAGGTGGTCTTGGGTAAAGTAGGGGCGTCGGGACGCCGCCCCGTCCACGAGCCGCTCCGGCTGGCCACGGCGTACCAGGACATTTTTGGGAACAGTTAGGAAGGTGCCATGGCACTGACAGCATCGGTCAAGGAAGAACTGTCCCGTCTGGACATCAAGAAGTCATCAGTGCGCAAGGCAGAAGTTTCCGCCATGCTCCGGTTCGCCGGCGGACTGCACATCATCTCGGGCCGGATCGTCATCGAGGCGGAAGTGGACCTGGCGTCCACTGCCCGCCGGCTCCGGGCCGCCATCGCCGAGGTGTACGGACACCAAAGCGAAATCATCGTCGTGTCCGCCGGCGGACTGCGCCGCGCCAGCCGCTACGTGGTCCGGGTGGTCCGCGACGGTGAGGCGCTGGCGCGGCAGACCGGCCTGCTCGATGGCCGGGGCCGCCCCGTGCGCGGGCTGCCGTCCGCCGTCGTCAATGGCTCGGCGGCAGACGCCGAGGCTGTCTGGCGCGGCGCGTTCCTGGCCCACGGTTCGCTGACGGAACCCGGCCGCTCGTCGTCGCTGGAGGTCACCTGCCCCGGCCCTGAGTCCGCCCTGGCCCTGGTGGGCGCCGCCCGCCGCCTGGACATCCAGGCCAAGGCACGGGAAGTCAGGGGAGTGGACCGGGTGGTCATCCGCGACGGGGACACCATCGCTGCGCTGCTGACCCGGATGGGCGCCCACGACGCCCTGATGGTGTGGGAGGAGCGCCGCATGCGCAAGGAGGTCAGGGCCACGGCCAACCGGCTCGCCAACTTCGACGACGCCAACCTGCGCCGCTCTGCGCAGGCAGCCGTTGCCGCCGGTGCGCGGGTGGAGCGGGCCCTGGAAATCCTGGGCGACGACGTTCCGGACCACCTGAAGTATGCGGGCGAACTCCGCGTGGCCCACAAACAGGCAAGCCTGGATGAACTGGGCCGGCTCGCCGACCCCGTCATGACCAAGGACGCCATTGCCGGCCGCATCCGCCGCCTGCTCGCCATGGCCGACAAGCGCGCCCTTGACCTGGGGATTCCCGGCACGGACGCCAATGTGACGCCGGAAATGCTGGACGAGTAAGCGCCCCATAGAATCAAAAAAGGATTCCGGGCACCCGCTGCCCGGATGCACAATCCGAGAGGTACCAACCGGACCCTGGGGTCCACGATATTGGAGGATTTTGTGACCGAGTACGTTTTGCCGGAACTCAGCTACGACTACGCCGCCCTCGAACCGCACATTTCTGCGCGGATCATGGAGCTGCACCACAGCAAGCACCACGCCGCCTACGTGGCAGGTGCCAACAACGCCCTGGCACAGCTGGCCGAGGCCCGCGAAAAGGGCGACTTCGCCAACATCAACCGCCTGTCGAAGGACCTCGCGTTCCACACCGGCGGCCACATCAACCACTCCGTGTTCTGGAAGAACCTCTCCCCGGACGGCGGCGACAAGCCCGAAGGTGAGCTGGCAGCCGCAATCGACGACGCCTTCGGCTCCTTCGATGCGTTCCGCGCCCAGTTCTCCGCCGCGGCACTTGGCCTGCAGGGCTCCGGCTGGGGTTTCCTGGCGTACGAACCCATCGGCGGCAACCTGGTTATCGAGCAGCTCTACGACCAGCAGGGCAACACGGCACTGGGCACCACCCCGCTGCTGATGCTGGACATGTGGGAGCACGCCTTCTACCTGGACTACGTCAACGTGAAGGCCGACTACGTCAAGGCGTTCTGGAACATCGTCAACTGGGCGGACGTCGCCCAGCGCTTCGAGGCAGCACGCGCCAACGCCACGGGCCTCATCACCCTCCCGTAGTGACCGGGGTTATACCCCGCTGTAACAAACTTCACATTCGGACTTAAACCGGCCGGGATGTGGACGGTCCGCCCCCGCACTTGCGGGGGCGGACCCAGTTAAACGTAAGATAGGTCACGGAAGGCGGTTAGCCTTCAGCAATGAGGCTGGTCGCCCTCCGTGTTAATCATCTCTGCCCAATGGCGTGCGGGATCTGTTAGTTGGCTTGAACGCCCGCTCAACTAGTAGTGCTTCTCAAAGCACCAAGGAGACTGTAAAAGTGACGACCCGTATTGGTATCAACGGCTTCGGCCGCATTGGCCGCAACTACTTCCGCGCAGCACTTGCCCAAGGCGCGGACCTTGAGATCGTTGCAGTCAACGACCTCACCAGCCCCGAAGCCCTGGCGCACCTGTTCAAGTACGACTCCGTCGGCGGGCGGCTGAAGGAAACCATCGAGGTCAAGGACGGCAACATCGTCGTCAACGGCAATGTGGTCAAGGTCCTGGCGGAACGCGATCCCGCCAACCTGCCCTGGGGCGAACTGGGCGTGGACATCGTCATCGAATCCACCGGTTTCTTCACCAAGGCAGCCGACGCGCAGAAGCACATCGCAGCCGGCGCCAAGAAGGTCCTGATTTCCGCTCCCGCGTCGGATGAGGACATCACCATCGTGATGGGTGTGAACCACAACCTCTACGACAACGACAAGCACAACATCATTTCCAACGCATCCTGCACCACCAACTGCCTCGGCCCGCTGGCCAAGGTCGTCAACGACGAATTCGGCATCGAGCGTGGCCTCATGACCACCGTCCATGCCTACACCGCCGACCAGAACCTGCAGGACGGCCCGCACAAGGACCTGCGCCGTGCCCGCGCCGCCGCCATCAACATGGTGCCCACCTCCACCGGTGCCGCCAAGGCCATCGGCCTGGTCCTGCCGGAGCTCAAGGGCAAGCTTGACGGCTACGCCATCCGCGTCCCCGTGCCCACCGGCTCCGCCACCGACCTGACCGTCACCGTCTCCCGCGAGACCACCGTCGAGGAAGTCAACGCAGCCCTCAAGCGTGCCTCCGAGTCTGACGAGCTCCAGGGCTTCCTGACCTACACGGAAGAGCCGATCGTCTCCTCCGACATCGTCGGAGACCCCGCGTCCTCCATCTTCGACGCCGGCCTGACCAAGGTCATTGGCAACCAGGTCAAGGTTGTTTCCTGGTATGACAACGAATGGGGCTACTCCAACCGCCTCGTGGACCTTACGGAGCTTGTCGCATCCAAGCTGGGCTAGGGTTAGACACATGACATCACACACCCTCAACGAACTGATCGCTGAAGGTGTCCGCGGGCGGTACATTCTGGTTCGAAGTGACCTGAATGTGCCGCTCGACGGCTCTACAGTGACTGACGACGGCCGCATCAAGGCCTCGCTTCCAGTGCTGGCAAAGCTCACGGACGCCGGTGCCCGCGTGCTGGTAACAGCCCACCTTGGACGCCCCAAGGGCGCCCCTGATGAAAAGTACTCCCTGCGTCCCGCGGTGGACCGCCTTGCCGAACTGGCGGGCTTCAAGGTCACCCTGGCAGCCGATACCGTCGGTGACGCTGCCAAGGCAGCGGCTGCGGCCTTGCAGGACGGTGAAGCGCTGGTCCTGGAGAACGTCCGCTTCGACGCCCGCGAGACCAGCAAGGACGACGCCGAGCGCGGCGCCTTCGCCGACGAACTGGTCGCCCTTACCGGCACCAACGGTGCCTTCGTGGACGACGCCTTCGGCGCCGTGCACCGCAAGCACGCCAGCGTCTACGACGTCGCCACCCGGCTTCCGTCGTACCAGGGCGACCTGGTGCACACCGAGGTGGAAGTCCTCAAGAAGCTGACCAGCGACACCCAGCGCCCGTACGTCGTGGTGCTTGGCGGTTCGAAGGTCTCGGACAAGCTGGCCGTCATCGACAACCTGCTCGGCAAGGCCGACACCATCCTGGTGGGCGGCGGGATGCTCTTCACCTTCCTGGCAGCGCAGGGCCACAAGGTCGCCTCAAGCCTGCTTGAGGAAGACCAGATCCCCGTGGTCCAGGACTACCTGAAGCGGGCAGCGGACGCCGGCACGGAATTCGTGGTTCCCACGGACGTCGTCGTCGCAGAGAAGTTCGCCGCAGACGCCAGGCACGAAACCGTGGCGGCCGACGCCATCGAGGGCAGCAGCTTTGGCGCCCAGGGCATCGGCCTCGACATCGGACCCGACACCTCGGCCGCTTTTGCCGAACGGATCAAGACGGCCCGGACGGTTTTCTGGAACGGCCCCATGGGTGTCTTCGAATTCGAGGCATTCTCGGCAGGCACCCGGGCCATCGCCCAGGCCCTCACCGCCACCGACGGTTTCACCGTGGTAGGCGGTGGCGATTCTGCTGCGGCCGTGCGCACCCTGGGGTTCACCGATGACCAGTTCGGCCACATTTCGACCGGTGGCGGTGCCAGCCTGGAGTACCTCGAAGGCAAGGAACTTCCGGGCCTCAGCGTCCTGGACCGGTAGCACTCCCGCTACTGTCCCGCAGTAACCGGACCATGCAGTCCTCCGGCCGGCAGGTTGCCCGCGGCAGCCTGCCGGCCGAACACATATAAAAAACTTTTTTGGAGATTACGTGACTACGTCAACGAACGGCGCTTTCGACCGCAAGCCCTTCATCGCGGGCAACTGGAAAATGAACATGGACCACGTGCAGGGCATCACCCTCCTGCAGAAGCTGGCCTGGACCCTCTCTGACGCCAAGCATGACTACAGCCGCGTCGAGGTGGCCGTTTTCCCGCCGTTCACCGATCTCCGCGGTGTCCAGACCCTGGTCCAGGGCGACGACCTGCAGGTCGCCTACGGCGGCCAGGACCTGTCGCAGTTCGATTCCGGTGCCTACACGGGTGACATCTCCGGCCAGTTCCTGGCCAAGCTGGGCTGCTCCTACGTCCTCGTCGGCCACAGCGAACGCCGCACCATCCACAACGAGTCGGACGAGGTCCTCAATGCCAAGGTGAAGGCGGCCTTCAAGCACGGCCTCGTTCCCGTCCTCTGCGTGGGGGAGGGCCTGGAAATCCGCCAGGCAGGGACCCATGTGGAGCACACCCTGGAGCAGCTCCGCGCCGGGGTGGCAGGACTCACCAAAGAGCAGGCATCTGATCTCGTGGTTGCCTACGAACCCGTCTGGGCCATCGGCACCGGCCACGTGGCAGGCCCGGAGGATGCACAGGAGATGTGCGCCGCTATCCGCGCGGAACTGGAAAGCATCTTCGATGCCGATGTTGCGGCCAGGACCCGCCTGCTCTACGGCGGTTCGGTCAAGGCCAACAATGCGGCCGCCATCCTGAAGGAGCGCGATGTCGACGGCCTGCTGGTGGGTGGCGCCAGCCTCGATCCTGCCGAGTTTGCTAATATTGTCAGGTTCGAGAGCCACCTGGTCGCGGACTAGTCCCACACCAGCACATACTCCCGCAATCCCAACTCCCGAAAGGCCGTCGTGGACGTTCTTCATGTCATCCTGCAGATCCTCCTGGGCATCACGAGCCTCCTGCTGACGCTCCTGATCCTCCTGCACAAAGGCCGCGGCGGTGGGTTGTCCGACATGTTCGGCGGCGGCATGAGCTCGGGCCTGAGCTCTTCCGGTGTGGCCGAACGCAACCTCAACCGCTTCACCATCATCCTGGGTGTCACCTGGGGCGTGGTGATCATCGCCCTCGGCCTGATCATGCGGTTCAGCGGCGGCGGGGATTCCTGACCCCAGGGCCTGGCACAAGGTACTTTCGGCCCTCCCGGCCCTTGGACCTGCCCTTTAAACTGTGGCTGTCGGTTTCCGGCAGCCACAGTTTTTTGTTTAACGGCGCCTAACGTCAGGGAGTTGTTATGGTCCATCCAGCATCAGGTTTCCGGGGAACCCGCGCCGGAGTGGTGGCGGGTTCCGGATCGAGCCTGCATCCGAACGACTCGACCTCCCAGCCCCCGCCCCGTATCCGGGTGTCCTATTGGTGCGCGAGCGGGCATGAGACCCAGCCTGTGTTCCTGAAAATGCCCGAAGACCAGATCCCCCGGACGTGGGACTGCAGGCGCTGCGGAGCGCCGGCTACCCGGGACGGCCAGGCCGCGGCACCTGAGGACCTGTTTGACGAGGGTTACAAGACGCACTTGGAATACGTTAAAGAACGGCGCTCCGACCAGGACGCCGAAGACGTCCTGGCCGGAGCGCTGGAAAGGCTACGCGCCCGCGGCGTCCTTCCGGACCAGCTGCTGCGGGACGCGTGAGGCCGCGTTCTCGTCGATCAGCCACAGGGTGCGGGAGGTTCCCCTGGGGCCGGAGGCAGGCACCTGCACGGGATTGGCTCCCGCCAATGCCAGTCCCACCGCGCCGGCCTTATCTTCCCCGGCCACAACCATCCACACCTCCGCCGCCGTATTGATGGCGGGAAGGGTAAGGGAGATCCGCAGCGGGGGCGGCTTGGGGGAGTTCCGGACACCCACCACGGTCTTGTCCTTTTCACGGATCCCGGCCTGCTCCGGGAACAGCGAGGCGATGTGGGCGTCGGGTCCGACGCCCAGGAGCACCACATCGAGGCGGGGGAGAGTTGAGGGCTCCTCCGGCCTGTCGTCGGACATGTCAGCGGCGTGCTCCGCTGCTGCGGCGTCCCGGAGTTGGCGGGCGTAGTCCTCAGCCGCTTCCTCGGGGGAACCGAACTCGTCCGTGGAACCCGGTGAGTGCACCCGGTCCGGATCCACCGGTATATGTGACAGCAAGGCGTCATACGCCTGCTTGGTGTTCCGGTCCGGGTCATCCGAGCCAACGAAGCGTTCGTCGCCCCACCAGAAGTTGACCTTTGACCAGTTGACGGCAGGCGCCGCGGGAGAATCCGCTACGGCCTTCAACGTACCGATCCCCACGGTTCCCCCGGTGAGCACCACGGTGGCTTCGCCGTACTTGTCCTGGACATCAACGAGCTTGGTGATCAGGCGTGCCGCAATGGCGGCCATGAGGACGGACGAATCAGGATGGATGCTTACTCGTGGGTCAACGCTCACTGGGTCGGACGCTCCTTAGATTGGTACGTGGCAGTCCAATAGTAATCACTTCGCCAAAAACTTCGTCGGGGTCAAGCCGCCGGAGTTCTTCGGCAAGGCAATCGCGGAGGCTGCGGCGTGGGAGGGAGATCCGTTGGGCCGGTTGGCCGGGTTGGGTGAGCTCGGCGACCGAGAGTCCGGGGCGGAAGAGCTGGACATCGCCGCCGGGGCGGCTGAGGCGGACACGGCGTATTCCGGTTCCGGCCGGGTCCGCGACGATGGTGACGGGGGCGTCCAGCGTCAGGGTGAGCCAGGCGGCCAGCAGGATGGTCGAGGGTGAGTCGGAGGCCCCTTCGACGGCGACGGCCGTGACAGGTGAGGAGTCCACTTCGTCCAGGGCCGCGGCCAGCTGGATCCGCCAGTTGGTCAGCCGGGTCCAGGCAAGGTCGGTGTCGCCGGCCTTGTAGGTGTGGTGGATCCTCTCCAGCGCGGCCTGCGGGTCGGGTTCGTTCGCGGAGTCGGTGATCCGGCGGTGCGCGATTGCGCCGATGGAGGTTTCGCAGGCGTTCTCCGGGGCTCCGTGCGGCCACCAGGCCACGATCGGAGCGTCCGGGAGCAGCAGCGCAGCCACCAGGGACTCGGATTCGCGCGCGAGCTGTCCGTAGCCGCGCAGCACGATCACCTCGGAGGCACCCGCGTCCCCGCCGACGCGGATCTGCGCGTCGAGCCGGTCCTGCGCGTCCTTGCCGGCGTCGGCGAGGACGATGATCCGGCAGGGGTGTTCGCGGGAGGCGTCGTTCGCGGCCTCGATCGCTTCTTCCTCGAGCCCTGACTTGGTCACGACCACCAGGGTCAGTACCCGGCCCAGGGCAATCACGCCGCCCTGCTCGCGCAGGGCCATGAGCTTCTTGGAGACCTTCGAGGTGGTGGTGTCGGGCAGGTTAACGATCATGGCCTTCTCCAGGTTCGTCCGTCACGGGCCAGCAGTTCATCAGCGCTGGCCGGGCCCCAGGAGCCTGGGGCGTAGGGCTCGGGCTGCTCGTTCAGCGAGGCCCAGTATTCCTCGAACGGGTCAAGGATCTTCCAGGACAGCTCCACTTCCTCGTGCCGCGGGAACAGCGGCGGCTCACCGAGCAGCACGTCCAGGATCAACCGTTCATAAGCCTCCGGGGAGGACTCGGTGAACGAGTGCCCGTAGCCGAAGTCCATGGTCACGTCGCGGACTTCCATCTGGGTCCCGGGGACCTTGGACCCGAACCGGATGGTGACGCCCTCATCGGGCTGGACCCGGATTACCACGGCGTTCTGCCCGAAATCATCCTCGCCGTGGTCACGGAACAACAGGTTCGGTGCGCGCTTGAAAACCACCGCGATCTCGGTGACCCGCCGGCCCAGGCGCTTGCCGGCGCGCAGGTAGAAGGGCACCCCGGACCAGCGGCGGGTGTGGATGTCCACCCGGATCGCCGCGTAGGTTTCCGTGGTCGAATCGGCAGGGATGCCTTCCTCTTCCAGGTAGCCCTGGACCTGTTCGCCGCCCTGCCAGCCACCGGTGAACTGGCCCCGCGCCGAATGCGTGGACAGATCCTCGGGGAGCTTGACCGCGGCGAGGACCTTTTCCTTCTCCGCGCGCAGGTCATCGGCGTTGAAGGAGATGGGCTCCTCCATCGCCGTGAGCGCCAGCAGCTGCAGCAGGTGGTTCTGGATGACGTCGCGGGCCGCGCCCACGCCGTCGTAATACCCTGCCCGGCCGCCCGTGCCGATGTCCTCCGCCATGGTGATCTGGACATGGTCCACATAGTTCGCGTTCCACAGCGGCTCGAACAACTGGTTCGCGAAGCGCAGCGCCAGGATGTTCTGTACCGTCTCCTTGCCCAGGTAGTGGTCGATCCGGAACACCGCGTCCGGCGGAAACACCGATTCGACAATGTCGTTCAACTGCCGCGCCGATTCAAGGTCGTGCCCGAACGGTTTCTCGATCACGACGCGCCGCCACTTGTCCCCGTCGGCCTGCGCCAGGCCGTGCTTGGACAACTGCCGGCAGACCTGCTCGAACGCCTTCGGCGGAATCGAGAGGTAGAACGCATGGTTTCCCCGGGTGCCCCGGACGTCGTCGAGTTCCTTGATCGTCTCGCCGAGCCGCTCGAATGCGGCGTCGTCGTCGAACTCGCCCTGGACAAACCGGATGCCCTCGGACAACTGGTTCCAGACCGCCTCATCAAACGGCGTGCGCGCATGCGCCTGCACCGACGCCTTGACCTCGGCGGCGAAATCCTCCTTGTCCCATTCCCGGCGGGCAAAACCCACCAGCGCGAAACTCGGCGGCAACAACCCCCGGTTCGCCAGGTCATACACCGCGGGCATCAACTTCTTCCGGGCCAAGTCACCCGTGACCCCAAACAACACAAGCGACGAGGGACCGGCAATCCGGTTCAAGCGGCGGTCGCGCGGATCCCGCAACGGATTACGCCCGCGGCCCGCGCCTTTCCTGCCGTATTCAGTTTCTGGCATGGTGCTTCTGTGCCTTAGCTTTCGGTTGCGGATGCGCGGGTGGACAGGGCAGAGACGAGGTCCTGCAACTGGGCAACGCCCGCGGCACGGTCGGTCAGGTGGAGGCGCAGCACGGGACGGCCGTGCTCACCCAGGACCTGCGCGTCGCCGGCAGCCTGGGCGGCGATGAGCTCGCCGAACGTAAAGGGCCGGTCCGGGATGGCAAGGTCCCCGGCGGGCTCGGCTGTGACCTGGAGGAACACGCCGATGGCCGGACCACCCTTGTGGAACTGTCCGGTGGAGTGCAGGAAGCGGGGGCCCCAGCCGAAGGTTACGGGCCGTCCCGTTGTGGCTGCGAGCTCATCACGGATTCCCTCCAGACCGGCGAAGGCGAGCCGGTCGAAGTATGCCTGGACGCTCAGGTAGCTGTCCGCAGCAAGCGTGCCGAGCAGCGCTTTGACTGCGCCTTCGGCAGTTGAAGCGTCTCCCAGCCAGTCGCCGCCGCGCACCTCGATGGCCCCGTCAACGAATGCTGCGGGCGTCGGCTCGGGCTGGGCATCCAGCAGGCCGCGCGCCGCCACCTTGGCAGCTTCGACGTCGGGCTGGTCGAAGGGGTTGATCCCCAGCAGCCTGCCCGCCACCGCCGTGGCGAACTCCCACACCATCATCTGGGTGGCAAGGCCGCCGGCGATGGCCACCTGGTCTTCGCCGAGTTCGACGTCGGCATCCGGGGCGACGAGGCGCACCACCAGGACGTCGGGAGCACCCGAGGTGACCTCCGGAGCATTTGGACCCGCCACCACCGGCAGGACGCCGGTGCCCAGCTTGCCCGTGGATTCGGCGATGAGCTGTTCGGCCCAGTCCGCGAACCCAACAATGCCGGAGCCGTCTTCCGCGATGACGATCTTGTTCCGCAGGGGGGTGGTCCCACCCAGCGCCGTGCCCAAGGCAAGGCCGATGTTCTCGGGAGCGTCGTCGTTGAGGATTTCGGCAGCTTCTTCCGCCTCGTCCAGGAATGCCTGGATGTCCACGCCGGCCAGGCCGGAGGGGACCAGGCCGAACGCGGTCAGGGCCGAATAACGGCCGCCAACGTTGGGGTCCGCGTTGAAGACGGCGCGGTAGCCTGCTTCGCGGGATGCCTTGTCCAGCGGCGAACCCGGATCCGTGACGATGATGATCCGGCTCTTGGCGTCGAGGCCGGCTTCGGTGAAAGCCTGCTCGAAAATACGCCGCTGCGAGTCGGTTTCCAGGGTGGAGCCGGACTTGGACGAGACCACGATCGCGGTTTCGGCCAGCCGGTCCGCAAGGGCAGCACGGACCTGGTCCGGGTCCGTGCTGTCCAACACTGTCAGCTCGACGCCGGCGGTACCCGCAATGACCTCGGGGGCCAGCGAGGATCCACCCATGCCGCAGAGCACGATCCTGCTGACACCCTCGCCACGCAAAGCGTCACGGAGTTCCAGGATGTCCTTGACCAAAGGCTGTGAAACGGTTGCGGCTTCCACCCAGCCGAGCCGGATTGCCGACTCGGCTTCGGCGTCCGGACCCCACAGGGTGTGGTCCTTGGCGAAGATCCGGGTGGCGATCCTGTCCTCGACGAGGGCGGGAAGGTGCTGTTCAAGCGCCTGCTGGGCAGCGCCGGTGGCGTCGTAGCTGAGAGTGCTCATAGGTGTTAGGAAGCCTTTCGTGCAGAGGCGAGGGCGCCTTCGACGTCGGCCAGGAGTTCCTTCCAGCTGGCCACGAACTTGTCCAGGCCTTCGGTTTCAAGGAGCGCGACGACGTCGTTGTAGCTGACGCCCAGCTTTTCCAGGGCGTCGAGGGTTGCGTTCGCCTCATCATAGGTGCCGGTGACGGTATCGCCGGTGACCACGCCGTGGTCGAACGTGGCGTCCAGGGTCTTCTCCGGCATGGTGTTCACCACGCCCGGTGCCACTAGTTCGGTGACGTAGAGGGTGTCCGGGTAGGCCGGGTCCTTGACGCCGGTCGAGGCCCAGAGGGGGCGTTGGGGGAGTGCGCCGGCATCCGCCAGGAGGGCCCAGCGCTCGGTGGCAAAGAGCTCCTCGTAGACCTGGTAGGCAAGGCGGGCGTTGGCCACTCCGGCCTTGCCCTTGAGGGTCTTGGCCTCCTCCGTGCCGATCTTGTCCAGCCGCTTGTCGATCTCGGTGTCGACGCGCGAGACGAAGAACGAGGCGACCGAGTGGATCCTGGAGAGGTCATGGCCGTTCTCCTTTGCCCGCTCCAGCCCGGACTGGAAGGCGTTGATGACGGCGCGGTAGCGCTCCAGGGAGAAGATCAGGGTCACGTTGACGCTGATGCCCTCTGCCAGGGTTGCCGTAATGGCTTCGAGGCCTTCCACCGTCGCAGGAATCTTGATGAGGACGTTGTCCTTGTTGACGCGCTGGTAAAGGTGCTTGGCCTCGGCGATGGTTCCGGCGGTGTCCCAGGCGAGCCGGGGGTCGACCTCGATGGAGACGCGGCCATCCACGCCCTTCGTAGCGGCAGCCACGGGGGCGAAGAGATCGCAGGCGTCGGCGACGTCGGTGGTGGTGATCTCGAAGATGGTGTCTTCGACGCTGGCACCTGCGGCTGCCTTGGCGGCAATGATGTGGTCGTAGTCCGTGCCGGAGGTGATCGCAGCGTGGAAGATCGACGGGTTGGTGGTGACGCCAACGACGTTCTTCTCTTCGATGAGCTTGCGGAGCGTGCCGGTTTCCAGGCGTCCGCGGGAGAGGTCGTCGAGCCAGATGGAGACTCCGGCGTCGGAGAGCTGCTGGGTGGGAGTAGTCATGGTGTTTATCTCCTCAAAGATTGGTGATCAGGCCTGGAGGCTGGAGAGTGAGTCCTTGGCGGCGGCGGCCACTGCCTCCGCCGTGATGCCGAACTCCTGGAAGAGGCGCTTGTAGTCGGCGGAAGCGCCGTAGTGCTCGAGGCTGACGGAACGGCCGGCATCGCCGACGAATTCGCGCCAGCCCAGGGCGAGGCCTGCTTCGACGGACACGCGTGCCTTGACGGCCGCCGGCAGGACGGATTCGCGGTATGCCGCGTCCTGCTTCTTGAACCATTCGACGCAGGGCATGGAGACAACCCGGGCTGCAATGCCCTCGGACTGCAGGGCTTCGCGTGCCTGGACGGCCAGCTGGACCTCGGAGCCCGTGGCGATCAGGATGACGTCGGCCGGAACCGTGGCGCCGTCCTTCGATGCCTCGGCCAGGACGTAGCCGCCCTTTGCCACGCCGGCGGTGGAAGCGAAGGTGTCGCCATCGGCGTCGCCCTCCCCGCGTTCCCAGGTGGGAATGTTCTGGCGGGTCAGGACGATGCCTGCAGGGTTGGCGTGGTTTTCGAGCATGGTCTTCCACGCGGCAGCCACTTCGTTGGCGTCGCCGGGGCGGACCACGTCCAGGCCCACGATGGCGCGCAGTGAGGCGAGCTGTTCCACCGGCTGGTGGGTGGGGCCGTCCTCGCCCAGGCCGATGGAGTCGTGCGTCCAGACGTACAGCGACGGAACGCCCATCAGGGCGCCGAGGCGGATGGCGGGGCGCTGGTAGTCGCTGAAGATCAGGAACGTTCCGGAGAAGGCCCGGGTGTTGCCGGCCAGGCTGATGCCGTTGACGATCGATGCGGCGGCGTGCTCGCGGATGCCGAAGTGCAGGACGCGGCCGTACGGGTTGCCCGACCAGGCACCGGTCTGCTTGGATGCCGGCACGAAGGACGGGGAGCCTTCGATGGTGGTGTTGTTGGACTCGGCGAGGTCGGCGGAACCGCCCCAGAGTTCGGGCAGGACCGGGCCCAGGGCGTTGAGGACCTTGCCGGATGCCGCGCGGGTGGAAACGTCCTTGCCGGCCGGGAAGACCGGAAGCGCCGCATCGACGCCCTCGGGGAGTTCCTGCGCCTCGATGCGCTGCAGGAGTGCCGCGCCTTCGGGGTTGGCTGCCTGCCACGCGTTGAAGGACTCTTCCCATTCCTTGCGCTCGGAGGCGCCGCGCTCCACAACCTTGCGGGCGTGGTCCAGGACCTCCTGGTCGACCTGGAAGGACTTGGCGGGGTCGAAGCCCAGGACTTCCTTCAGCGCTGCGACTTCCTCGGCGCCGAGCGCGGAACCGTGGATCTTGCCGGTGTTCTGCTTCTTGGGGGCCGGGTAGCCGATGATGGTCCGCAGCGAGATGATGGACGGCTTGGAGGTTTCGGCCTTGGCCGCGAGCAGGGCGCTGTAGAGCTCCTGGACGTCCTCCTTGTATTCCCCGGTGCGGGTCCAGTCCACGCGCTGGGTGTGCCAGCCGTAGGCCTCATAGCGCTTCAGGACATCCTCGGTAAAGGCGATGTCGGTGTCGTCCTCAATGGAGATGTGGTTCTCGTCGTAGATGACCACGAGGTTGCCGAGCTCCTGGTGGCCGGCCAGCGACGAGGCTTCAGCCGTGACGCCTTCCTGCAGGTCGCCGTCGGAAGCAATAACCCAGATGGTGTGGTCAAAGGGCGACTCGCCAGCCGGCGCGTCTGCGTCGAACAGGCCGCGCTGGCGGCGCTGCGAGTAGGCAAAGCCCACCGAGGAGGCCAGGCCCTGGCCGAGCGGACCGGTGGTGATCTCCACACCGGCGGTGTGCTTGTACTCGGGGTGGCCCGGGGTCAGGGAACCCCAGGTGCGGAGGGCCTCGAGGTCCTTCAGTTCCAGCCCGTAGCCCGACAGGAACAGCTGGATGTACAGCGTCAGCGACGTGTGGCCGGGGGACAGGACGAAACGGTCGCGGCCCAGCCACTGGGGATCACGCGGATCATGGCGCATCAGCTTCTGGAACAGCAGGTAGGCGGCCGGCGCCAGGCTCATCGCGGTACCCGGGTGGCCGTTGCCCACCTTCTCCACGGCGTCGGCGGCCAGGACACGGATGGTGTCCACGGCACGCTGGTCCAGGCTGGTCCATGACAGTTCTTGCTCTTCCAAATGTGGCACGAAAACCGGGCCCCTCTCTTTGCTGGTGGCGGTGGTACACGGGGTTCGGTCAAAGGCGCCCTGTGTGGCGCCCGCTGCCGTTGCGTACCAGCCGTCCACCATCGAAACGTTGATCCTTGATTCCAGTCACGGACAGCGTAGGGAATGCGTTTTCCACTGCTTTCCTGCTGCGTGCTGATCTGGTGACAGCTTAGCTCTTATCCATACTGCGGGCGGTGCAAATCTCACGTTGTGGACGCAATTTCCCCTTTTGTGAATCACCATTCCGTGAGGTTGAGTTAATCTGCTCGAATCGGTGCGCGAGCAATCATCTGCGCATACGGCGGGGCCGGGACACGGCCGGCGGCGCGGTATGATATTCGGAGGCCAACACCGGGTGGGCATTGCTGTCGCCGCCCGGAGTTCCCCGGCTGTTGCACGCACCAGGCGCTTTTCCTCCCTCGTGTTGTGCCCGGGTCCGGGCCGCACGACCGGAGCTGCTTGCCAGCCTCAACTGCCACACAGAACGGGTGACTGCCACCGTGAGCACAACAGATACGCCGCTGAACGCATCCCGGGCCGCAGGTTCCGGGTTTGCCCGCAAGGCAAAGGCGTATCTCGCCCTCACCAAGCCGCGCGTGATCGAGCTCCTCCTGGTCAGCACACTGCCCACCATGATCTACGCCGAGCGCGGCTTCCCGTCCCTTGGGCTGATCCTTGCCACGCTGGTCGGTGGAGCCTTCGCCGCGGGCAGCGCGGGGGCCTTCAACTGCTACATCGACCGCGACATCGACAAGCTGATGCACCGAACGGAAAACAGGCCGCTGGTCACCGGCGAAGTGACCCCCCGCGAGGCCCTGGTCTTCTCCTGGCTGCTGGGGGCGGCATCCATCGTGATCCTGTGGTTTGGTGCCAATCCGCTGTCGGCGTGGCTGGGCCTGGGGGCCATCTTCTTCTACGTGGTCATCTACACGATGATCCTCAAGCGCCGCACCGCGCAGAATATTGTCTGGGGCGGCGCGGCCGGTTGCTTCCCCGTGCTGATCGCGTGGGCCGCCGTCACGAACTCCGTCGAATGGCCGGCAGTCATCCTGTTCATGGTGATCTTCCTGTGGACCCCGCCGCACTACTGGCCCCTGTCCATGCGCTACGGCGAGGACTACCGAAACGCGAACGTTCCCATGCTCGGCGCCATCGCCGGGGCCAAGGTGGTATCCGTCCAGGTGGTCCTCTACGCCTGGGCCATGGTGGCCTGCTCGCTGCTCATGATCCCGGCCGGGGGTGCGGGCTGGGTCTATACCGTCACCGCGGTCCTCGCCGGAGCCTGGTTCCTTTATGAATCGCACGCCTTGTATGCCCGTGCCCAGCGCGAGGACATTCCGGATAAGCGCGCCATGAAGGTCTTCCACGGATCAATCAGCTACCTGACCCTGCTCTTCATCGCCCTTGCGGTGGACCCCTTCGTCGGAAACGCGATCATGGCCGGCTAGCAAGGCAGGTCCCGCAGAGGCGGCTCCCACGTGGCGTGGGGGCCGCCTCTCTGGTTTAAGCGGCAAGGCTTCCCCCGGGTCCGGGCTCACCTCCCGCCACTCAAATCCGTGTGACAGGTTTGTCATATGCGTCACTTTAACTGTCATTGACAGTGACCGGCTGCTTACGGTGGAGCGGACCCTTCCCCCGAGCAAAGGAAAACCATGGAAGCCCGTCCCACCGCAGCCACCGCCCCCAGCCACAGCCCGCCCGGAGGCGGGGGCAGCCGTTTCAGGTTCCACCGTCCGGCCGCCACCATGCACCTTGCCGCCGATGTACCGGCCTCCCTGGTGGTGTTCCTCGTGGCCCTTCCCCTCTCGCTTGGCATCGCAGCAGCGTCGGGGGCACCCATCATGGCCGGACTCATTGCCGCCGCCGTCGGCGGTATCGTGGCCGGCAGCCTCGGCGGCTCACCGCTCCAGGTGAGTGGACCCGCCGCCGGACTGACCGTCGTCGTCGCCGGCCTGGTCCAGGAATTCGGCTGGCAGGTTACCTGCGCCATCACCGCAGCGGCCGGCGTCGTGCAGCTCCTGCTGGGGATCAGCCGCGTGGGCAGGGCCGCCCTCGCCGTTTCGCCGGTGGTGGTCAAGGCCATGCTCGCCGGGATCGGCATCACCATCATCCTGCAGCAGCTCCACGTACTCCTCGGCGGACAGCCCGCCGGCTCTGCACTGGAAAACCTCGCCGGGCTGCCGTCGGCCATCACCAACCTTGAACTGCACGCGGCACTGCTCGGACTGGCCGTGGTGGCAATCCTCCTGTGCTGGAAGTTCCTGCCGGCCGCTGTCCGCCGCGTTCCCGGCCCCCTGGCGGCCGTGGCAGCAGGGACCGCTTTGGCCGTCGCCTTTGCGCCGGGCGTGAAGCGTATCGCACTGGACGGTTCGATTTTCGATGCCATCGCGCTGCCTCAGCTTCCGGACGGCAACTGGCGCGCCTTTGCCTTTGCCGTCCTGACCATGGCACTGATCGCCAGCATCGAATCACTGCTGTCAGCCGTGGCGGTGGACAAGATGCACACCGGCACCCGGACCAACCTGAACCGGGAGCTGGTCGGCCAGGGCGCCGCGAACATTGTGTCCGGCTCACTGGGAGGCCTGCCCGTGACCGGCGTCATTGTCCGCAGTGCCACCAACGTGGAAGCGGGCGCGGCCACCCGGGCCTCCGCGGTACTGCACGGCGTGTGGGTCCTGGCCTTCTCCGCCCTCTTTGCCGGATTGATCCAGCTGATCCCGCTGGCGGTCCTGGCCGGCCTCCTGGTGGTGATCGGCGCGCGCCTGATCACGGTGGCTGACATCCGGACCAGCCTGCGCACCGGCGACCTGGCCATTTACGCCGTGACGCTGGCCTGCGTGGTGTTCCTGAACCTGCTCGAAGGCGTGATGATCGGCCTGGCCCTGGCCGCCGTCAGTGTGCTGTGGCGCGTCCTGCGGGCCCCCATCCAAGCCCACCCGCCTGCCGCGCCGTCAATTCCCTGGCGGGTGACCATCGGAGGTTCATGCAGCTTCTTCGCCCTGCCGCGGCTCAACAGCACGCTGCAGGCCGTGCCGTCCGGAGCCAGCGTGATGGTGGAGCTCAACGCCGATTACGTTGACCACCCCTTCCGGGAAGCCCTGCTCGCCTGGCAACAGCAGCACCAGGCCACCGGCGGCAACGTACGCCTCGAGGAGCACGGCAACACCGTGTTCCACGACGCTGCAGACCGCGCACCGCGGCGGGAAGTGGCCACGGAACTGCCCCTGCCGCCCCGGAAGGAGCCGCTGCTGCATGGCATCGACCGGTACCACCGGCGGTTTGCCCACCAGGTCCGGCCGCTGGTCCATGACCTCACGGAAACGCAGAACCCGGACAGCCTGTTCGTGGCCTGTGTTGATTCCCGCGTGAACCCGAACCTGATCACCAGCAGCGGCCCCGGGGACCTGCTCACCCTTCGGAACATCGGCAACGTGGTGTGCGGCCACGGCCGTGACGCATCCATCGATTCGGCCCTGTCCTTCGCGGTGGACGGCCTGGGGGTGCAGTCGCTGGTGATTTGCGGGCACTCCAATTGCGGTGCCATGAAGGCCGTGCTCGCGGAAGCCGGGGGCGGGGACAACCGTTCCCTCGGCGACGCGTTCGTGCAGTGGCTCGACCATGCCCGGCCGGGTTACACGGAGCTGTTGGCGGGCCATCCGGTCGGCAGGCAGGCCGCCGCAGCCGGTTACGGCAGGGTGGACCAGCTGGCCATGGTGAACGTGGCGGTGCAGCTGGCGAAACTGCAGGAACATCCGGTGGCCGGACCCGCGCTGGCATGCGGCCGCGTGCAGGCAACGGGACTGTTCTACGACATCGCCACGGCGCGAGTCCTGCAGATCACGGCGGACTCCATTGAGAGCCTGGACCCGGCGTTCGACGGCGGCCTGCGGACCGCCGCCGTTTCCCCGGGCCGCTAGGACTGCAGACCCGCAGGAAGTGCCCGAACCGCCAGGCGCCCCGGTCCGCAATGGACCGGGGCGCCCCGTGCTTTGAGAGTGTGGCGTGTCCTGAAGCCGGAATCCAACGATTTCCTGGGCCGCCCGGGACTGCCGAGACCTACCGCCCCGGCCGGGAGGTCTCCTGCGGGCTGGAGTGGGCAATGTCCCACGCGTTGGTCGATGCCGCCATCAGCAGCGCAGCACCCAGCATGTGGGCAGCAACCAACAATGCGGGAATGCCGTTGTAGTACTGCGTGAACCCGATGATTGCCTGCAGCACGGTGACGCCCAGGAGAGCCAGGACGGCTGCGCGGAAGGGGCCCCTGATGCGTCGCCTGACGACCAGGACGAGGGCCACCAGCGTCCCGGCGGTCACCAGGTACGCCGGCACGGCGTGGATGTGGGAGAACAGGTCCCAGTCAAGGTTGTTGCGGGGCGCATCAGCGTCCCCGGCATGCGGGCCGGCGCCCGTAACCACCACGCCGAGCATCACGGCGACCGCCGAGAAGAGGGCGACGGCGGCCGTCACCGGGCGCAGGGCAGCGGGCAGGGCGGCGGGGTGGGATGCAAGGAAGCGGCCCGTACGACCGAAGGCCCGGTTCACCAGGAGGGTGGCAAAGACCACCAGGGCCATGGAGACCAGGAAGTGCAGGCCCACCACCCACGGGTTCAGGTTGGTCAGGACGGTGACACCGCCGATGATCGCCTGCGCCGGGATGCTGGCCAGCAGTCCGAGGGCCAGGAGGAAGAGGTCCCGGCGTTCCTTCCGGAGGTTCCACAGGTACACCAGCATCAGGGCTGCGACGGCGGCCAGCGCGAAGGTCAGGAGCCGGTTTCCGAACTCGATGAAGCCGTGGATGCCCATTGCGGGGGTGTTCACCAGGGAATCAGACGTGCAGCGGGGCCATGTGGGGCATCCCAGGCCTGACGCGGTCAGGCGGACGGCGCCGCCGGTCACCACCAGGAGTGTCTGGCCGATCAGCGAGGCGACGGCGAGGCGGCGGACGCGGACGTCCACGGTGCGGGGGAGCCGCGAGGCCAGGCGGCCGGCGAACTGGGGGAGGCGTGAAGCCGTGGTCACGATTATCTCAATTCCACTTGAACCAACGGATGGCTGCTGCTCCGGCGATGGCCGTCCAGAGGAGCAGGATGAGGGCGGCGCCGCCGTTGACGGCACCATCCAGGAAGGCTGCGCGCATCGACTCGCCCAGGGCGCCGGACGGCAGGAAATGCACAACCGCCTGGGCGGCAGCAGGCAGCCGTTCGGCCGGGATGACGATCCCGCCCATGGCGCCCAGCAGGATCCAGAGGAGATTGGTGATGGCCAGCGTTGCCTCAGGCCTGACCGTTCCCGCAACCAGCAGGCCCAGGGCGGTGAACGCCGCCGCGCCCAGCGCGAGCAGGGCCAGCCCCGGAAGCCAGCCCGCCGCCGTCGGCTGCCACCCCAGCGTCAGGGCGACAAGGCCCACCACCACCACCTGGACGCACAGGACGGCCAGGACGGACAGGACCTTGCCGGCGATCAGGCCGCCCCTGCCCAGGGGCGTGGTGGAGAGGAACCGGAGTACGCCGTAGCGGCGGTCGAAGCCGGTGGCGATGCCCTGACCGGTGAAAGCCGTGGACATGGCACACAGGGCAAGGATTCCTGGAACGGCCACGTTGATGCGGCTGGAGCCCATCCCGTCCAGGAAGGGTGTGACCGTCAAACCGACGAGCGCCAGCAGCGGCAGCACCACCGCAAGGATCAGCTGTTCGCCGTTGCGCAGCATGGTCAGCGCCTCGTATTTTCCCTGCAGGAGGACACGCCGGAGCAGGGACGCCGGCTGCTGCGTCTCCAGGCCAGCTGCGTTGCTCATCGGATGTCCTTTCCTGAAATGTCCAGAAAGACGTCTTCAAGGCTACGCGCCTCGAGGCTCATTGATGCGGGCATGATCCCCTTCTCTTCCCACCACTGGGCAAGGGCGGAGAGGTGGCGCGGGGTCAGGACGCCGGTCACGGAATAGCTTCCGGCCCGGGTTTCGGAGATGTCGACGCCGGCCGGCAGCACCGCTGACAGGTCAAGGCCGGCAGGTCCCTCGAACGCCAGCGTCCGGACGTGGTCGCCGCCCTGGCCGGCAGCCGGGCTGCGCTGCAGCAGTTCCTGCACCGTCCCCTCGGCCACGTTGCGTCCGCCGTCGATGATGTAGACATAGTCGGCCAGGCGCTGGGCGTCGTCCATGAGGTGCGTGGTCAGGATGATCCCCATGCCGCTGTTGCGCAGTTCGGCGATCAGGTCGAACACCAGCTGCCGGGACTGGGGGTCCAGGCCTGCACTGGGCTCGTCCAGGAACAGGACCTCGGGGCGTCCGATGAGGGCGGCGGCCAGTGCCAGCCGCTGCTTCTGGCCGCCCGACAGCCGGCGGACGCTGGTCCGGCTGAAGGTATCGATGGCGAGCCTGCCCACCAGGTCCTCCAGCGGCCAGGGCCGCGCGTACAGCCCGGCGATGTGCCGCAGCAGGGGCAGGGGCCGGGCGGAGGGCGGCAGTCCGCCGTCCTGCAGCATGACACCGACGCGGGAGCGCAGGTCCGCGCCGGCCGTTGCAGGGTCCAGGCCCAGCAGTGAGATGCTGCCGCCGGTGCGCTTTTGCAGGCCCTGCGCGCATTCGAGGGTTGTGGTTTTTCCGGCGCCGTTGGCGCCGAGCAGGGCCGTGACCTGGCCGCGTTCGGCCACCAGGGAGACGCCGCTGACAACCCGAAGCATCTTGCCGTCCAGGCTGGAGAGGGGGCCGACGTCCTTGATGAGCCCATGGATGGACAGGACGGGGGACTGGGGGGATCGCACCACAATATTCTACGGGACGTAGTATTTTCTTACGTCCGGGTTGGGAAGCCCTTCGACTCGACCGGTGCCGTGGTCACATTCCGTCGGTAACCAAAGGTCAGCCTGTCCTTACTGGAGCCCGGGACTAAATTACGACATGATTGTGTTGTGTATTCCATGACCAACGCTACAGCTGTGCCCGTGGCCGGCCCCGGGACTGGTGGATCCAGTCCTCTGGCCGATGCCGACGAGCGGACCCGGGACCGGGTCCTCGCTGCCGTCCTGGAGCACGGCCCCGTCAGTGCGGCCGAACTGGGGGACATGCTGGGATTCACCCCGGCCGCCGTCCGGCGCCACCTGGACCACCTGTCGCGCGCAGGCGTCATCGAAGTCAAGCGGGTGGCCAAACCCGGAGCGCGCGCCGGCCGTCCGGCCCGCCGCTACGTCCTGAGTTCCCAGGGCCAGTCAAGCCTCGGCAATGATTACCTGGACATCGCCGCCCTTGCGCTCCAGCAGCTGCAAAAGGTTGCGGGACCTGACGCGGTCCGGGCCTTCGCCGTCGAACGTTTCGCGGACATGGAGCGCCGCTACGCACCCGAAATCGAGCAGGCCGGCCCGGATATCCGGGACCGGGCGAAGGCCCTGTCAGCCGCCCTCAGCCGCGACAACTTCGTTGCGTCCACGGCCACCATCGAGGCCAAGGCACCCCTTCCTGCGGCGCTCTCCAGCGTGCAGCTCTGCCAGGGACACTGCCCCATCCAGCAGCTTGCAGCCCGGTTCCCGGTGTTTTGCGACGTCGAAACCGAGGTCTTCTCAAGGCTGGTGGGAGTCGATGTCCGCAGGCTCTCCACGCTGGCCCGCGGCGGCCACGTCTGCACCACCCACATTCCTACAGGCAGGCTGTCTGCCAAACCGGCCCCCGAGCCGGCTGCAGCCCCCGCCGGCCTGGACGAAGAAATCAACCATCAGCAAGAAAGGCCGTGATGACGGACCAACTATCAGAGAAAGCAGTAGCCGAAAACACTGTGATCTCGGAGATTCTGGAAAAGAATCCCGAGCTCCATGGCATCGGCAACTACGAGTACGGCTGGGCCGACAAGAACGACGTCGGCGCCAATGCACGGCGTGGTCTCGATGAAGAGGTAGTCCGGGACATTTCGGCCAAGAAGAGCGAACCCGAGTGGATGCTCGACCTGCGCCTGAAGGGCCTGAAGTACTTCGACCGCAAGCCCATGCCCACCTGGGGTGCAGACCTCTCCGGCATCGACTTCGACAACATCAAGTACTTCGTCCGCTCCACCGAGAAGCAGGCCGCCACCTGGGAGGACCTGCCCGAGGACATCCGCAACACGTACGAGAAGCTGGGCATCCCGGAAGCCGAGCGCAGCCGCCTGGTCTCGGGCGTTGCCGCGCAGTACGAGTCCGAGGTGGTGTACCACCAGATCCGTGAGGACCTCGAGGCCCAGGGCGTCATCTTCCTGGACACGGACACTGCACTGAAGGAACACCCGGAGATCTTCCAGGAGTACTTCGGCACCGTGATCCCGGTGGGCGACAACAAGTTCGCGTCGCTGAACACCGCCGTCTGGTCGGGCGGCTCCTTCGTGTACGTGCCCAAGGGCGTCCACGTGGACATCCCGCTGCAGGCTTACTTCCGCATCAACACGGAAAACATGGGCCAGTTCGAGCGCACCCTGATCATCGCCGACGAGGACTCCTACGTCCACTACATCGAAGGCTGCACCGCGCCGATCTACACCTCTGACTCGCTGCACTCCGCCGTGGTGGAGATCATCGTCAAGAAGGGCGCCCGCGTCCGCTACACCACGATCCAGAACTGGTCGAACAACGTGTACAACCTGGTGACCAAGCGCGCGGTCTGCGAAGCCGGCGCCACCATGGAATGGGTGGACGGCAACATCGGCTCCAAGGTGACCATGAAGTACCCGGCCGTCTACCTGGTGGGCGAGCACGCCAAGGGCGAGACCCTGTCCATCGCGTTCGCCGGCGAAGGCCAGCACCAGGACACCGGTTCCAAGATGGTGCACATCGCGCCGAACACCAAGAGCTCCATCATCTCCAAGTCCGTTGCCCGCGGCGGCGGCCGTGCGGCCTACCGCGGCCTTGTGCAGGTCCGCGAAGGCGCCAAGCACTCGGCCAACACCGTGCGCTGCGACGCCCTGCTGGTGGACACCATTTCACGCTCTGACACCTACCCGTACATCGACATCCGCGAGGACGATGTCCAGCTGGGACACGAGGCCACCGTTTCCCGCGTCAGCGAGGAACAGCTGTTCTACCTCATGTCCCGCGGCATGCCCGAGGACGAGGCCATGGCCATGATCGTGCGCGGCTTCATTGAGCCGATCGCCCGTGAACTGCCCATGGAATACGCCCTTGAGCTGAACCGCCTCATCGAACTCCAGATGGAAGGATCCGTCGGTTAATGACTGCCGAAGCAACTACCGAGAAGGCCCGCATCGGCGCGCCGTCGATCGCCGGTTTCACCGAGGAGGGCGAACACCTCGTCGCCTCCAAGGTTGACCGCCACCACAGCCACGGCACGCAGGTCATGTCCTCGCGCGCCGAACGCCTTACCAGCCATGACGTGGCCGACTTCGCCCTGCCCAACGGCAGGGAAGAGGAATGGCGCTTCACCCCGGTGCGCGAACTGGCCAACCTGCTGTCCGACACCCCGTCGGAGGACGGCGCCCTGGGCGTCACCGTAGAGGCGCCGGCATCCGTGACGCAGCGGACCCTCCGCGCCGGTGAGGCCCCCCGTGGCGCCACCCTGGTGCCGGCTGACCGTGCCGCCGTCGTGGCCTCCGCCAACGCCGCGGACGCCCAGCTCATCTCCATCCCCGCGAACGCCGAACTTGACGCCCCCGTGCGCCTGGTCCTGACCGGCAACGGCGCGGGCCGCCGCACCAACTCGCACCTCGTCATCGAAGCCGGCGCGAACAGCCGTGCCGTGGTGATCATCGAGCACGACGGAGCAGCCGACCACAACGGCAACGTCGAGGTCCTGGTCCGCGACGGCGCCAAGCTGACCGTGGTTTCCGTGCAGCTCTGGGAAGACGACGCCAAGCACCTGGCACAGCACGACGCCGAGGTTGCCAAGGACGCCGTGTACAAGCACATCGCGGTGACCCTCGGCGGAAAGATCGTCCGCCTGAACTCCAACGTCCGCTTCGCCGGTGAAGGCGCCGAGGCAGAGCTCCTGGGCCTCTACTTCGCCGACGCCGGACAGCACCTTGAGCACCGCTCCTTCGTGGACCACAACAAGCCCAACTGCACGTCCAACGTCCTGTACAAGGGCGCGCTGCAGGGCAAGGGCGCGCACACCGTCTGGGTGGGCGATGTTCTGATCCAGAAGCAGGCGGAAGGCACCGACTCCTACGAGAAGAACCAGAACCTGGTCCTCACCGACGGCTGCCGCGCCGACTCCGTGCCGAACCTCGAGATCGAGACCGGCCTGATCGAGGGTGCCGGCCACGCCAGCGCCACCGGCCGCTTCGACGACGAGCACCTGTTCTACCTGATGGCCCGCGGCATCCCCGAGGACGTCGCCCGCCGCCTGGTGGTCCGTGGCTTCCTCAACGAGATCATCCAGCAGATCAAGGTCCCGGCCCTCGAAGAGCGGCTGACCGAAGCTGTTGAGCGCGAACTCGCGGCAATCGACTACTAGGGACAGGCAGGCAGGAACGTATGAGCGGGACTCCCAAGGGTGAGCTGGTATGCAGTGCCGGCGATATCCAGGTCAAGCAGGCGCTGCGCATCCTGGTCGACGGCTACCCTGTGGCCGTCGTCCGGGATTCGATGGGTGACATCCACGCCATCGGCGACACCTGCTCGCACGCGGACATTTCCCTGTCCGAGGGCGACGTGGAAGGCTGCACGATCGAGTGCTGGGGCCACGGCTCCCAGTTCGACCTGCGCAGCGGCCAGCCGCTCCAGCTCCCCGCCTACGATCCCGTGCCCGTCTTCGCCGTCGAACTCGACGGGGACGACGTCTACGTGGACGTCACCAACGTTTTGAACGGCGCGGCAGTAGACAACTACTGAGCGCCCGCAGCACCAGACTTACGAGCGAAAAGAAAGAAGAGCATGTCAACTCTTGAGATCAAGGACCTGCACGTCAGCATTGAGACGGAACAGGGCACCAAGGAGATCCTGAAGGGCGTCAGCCTGACCATCAGGACCGGCGAAACCCACGCCATCATGGGCCCGAACGGCTCCGGCAAGTCCACCCTGGCGTCCACCATCGCGGGACACCCCCGCTACACCGTCACCAGCGGCACCATCACCCTGGATGGCGAAGACGTGCTGGACATGAGCGTCGACGAGCGTGCCCGCGCCGGCCTCTTCCTGGCCATGCAGTACCCGGTGGAGGTTCCCGGCGTCACCATGACCAACTTCCTGCGCACCGCCAAGACCGCCATCGACGGCGAAGCACCCAAGCTGCGTACCTGGACCAAGGACGTCAAGGACGCCATGGAGAAGCTGCGCATCGACGCCGACTTCGCCCAGCGCAACGTCAACGAAGGCTTCTCCGGCGGTGAGAAGAAGCGCGTGGAGATCCTCCAGCTGGAACTCTTCAAGCCCAAGTTCGCCGTGCTGGACGAAACCGACTCCGGCCTGGACGTCGACGCGCTCAAGATCGTCTCCGAGGGCGTCAACCGCGCGCACTCCGAGGGGAACATGGGCACGCTGCTCATCACCCACTACACGCGCATCCTGCGCTACATCAAGCCTGACTTCGTGCACGTGTTCGTGGACGGCCAGGTTGTCGAGGAAGGCGGCCCCGAGCTGGCCGACCGCCTCGAGGAAGAAGGCTACGACCGGTACGCCAAGGGCGCCGGCGCAGCCACCGTCGCGGCTCCCGCCGCAGTACAGGCCTAGTTAGGACTTGTCATGACCGAAATCAAGCCGGGCCGGACGGCCCTGGAGGACGTCGAAGAGGCGCTCAAGGACGTCATCGACCCTGAGCTCGGCGTCAACGTGGTGGACCTGGGGCTGTTGTACGGCCTCAAATACTCCGATGACGACGGTGCGCTCCTGATCGACATGACGCTCACCACCGCCGCCTGCCCTCTCACCGACGTGCTCGAGGAGCAGGTGGGCCAGGCGCTGGACGGCGTCGTGGACGACTGGCGGCTGAACTGGGTCTGGATGCCGCCATGGGGTCCCGAGCGGATCACCGACGACGGCAAGGACCAGATGCGGGCCCTCGGCTTCAACATCTGACAGGCCTGAAGTACGACGACGGGCGGTTACCTT
>NZ_JWTB01000031.1 GCF_000813845.1 Pseudarthrobacter phenanthrenivorans | reverse complement strand
CTCGCCGGGGGCGGCGCCGCGCGCCGGGGTGGGCGCGGCCGGGTCGAAGAAGTGCGCCACCAACCCCGCGGCCCCGGCCGGTGTGAGGCCCTCGGTCTCGTCCGCCACAATGCGGGCGTGCTGCCAGGACAACTCACCGGCAGCCAGGGCGTCCAGGACCGGCGGCAGGGAGCAGACCCGGCGGGACTGCTCCACCAAACCGCCTGCGGCCGGGGAACTGATGGTCAGGACCCCGGCGATCTCCTCCACGGCCGACATCGCCGCAAAGGTCCGCTCATGCCCTGGGACGTCCGGGGCCAGCATCGCCTGCTGAAACTCAACAGCGTCGGCAACATCGCGCGCCTTCACCGCGGCGAGCCGGCCCTCCAGCCGCTTCACCACCTCCAGCCGTTCCAGCCGGAGCTCATACCGCCGCTGCAACACATCCACATCACTGCCAACATGGGCGCCGGAAGCCAAAGCAGCATCCTCCCGGTCCAGCGCGCGAAGGGCGGCGACAGAGGCAGAAATACCCTCCGTCACAACCCGAACACCGCTGCCGATTCCCATAACCACATCATCCAACGAGGCACTGACATTCAAAGCCGAGGATGCACCCGCAGGGAAGACGCCACGGTTAAACAGTGAGGGAAAACAAAGGAGGCAAGGTAAAAAACCTTGCCTCCTCTGTTCACTCGTGTGCCTAGCGGGAACCGTAGTTCGGCGCCTCGACGGTCATCTGGATATCGTGCGGGTGCGATTCCTTCAGGCCGGCGGAGGTGATCCGGACGAACTTGCCACGGGCCTTCAGCTCGGGAATGGTCGGCGCGCCGGTGTAGAACATGGTCTGGCGCAAGCCGCCCACCAGCTGGTACGCCACGGAGGACAGCGGGCCGCGGTAGGCCACCCGGCCTTCGATGCCTTCAGGGATCAGCTTGTCGTCACCCGATACGTCGGCCTGGAAGTAGCGGTCCTTGGAGTAGGAAGTGTTCTTGCCGCGCGACTGCATGGCGCCCAGCGAGCCCATGCCGCGGTAGGACTTGAACTGCTTGCCGTTGACGAAGATCAGTTCGCCCGGGGACTCGTCGCAGCCGGCGAGCAGGGAGCCGAGCATGACGGTGTCGGCTCCGGCCACCAGGGCCTTGCCGATGTCGCCGGAGTACTGCAGGCCGCCGTCGGCGATCAGCGGCACACCGGCCGGGATCGCCGCCTTGGCGGACTCGTAGATGGCGGTGATCTGCGGAACACCAACACCGGCAACCACGCGGGTGGTGCAGATGGAGCCGGGGCCGACGCCCACCTTGATGCCGTCGGCGCCGGCGTCGATCAGTGCCTGGGCCCCCTCACGGGTGGCAGCCTGGCCGCCGATAATGTCAACGTGCGCGGCAACCGGATCCGACTTCAGCCGGCGGATCATGTCCAGCACACCCTGGGAGTGGCCGTTGGCGGTGTCCACGAAGAGGGCGTCGACGCCGGCGTCCACCAGTGCCATGGCGCGTTCCCAGCCGTCACCGAAGAAGCCGATGGCGGCACCGACGCGGAGGCGGCCCTCGTCGTCCTTGGTGGCCAGCGGGTACTGCTCCGCCTTGGTGAAGTCCTTGGTGGTGATCAGGCCCTTGAGCCGGCCCTGCTCGTCCACGAGCGGAAGCTTTTCGATCTTGTTGGTGGCCAGCTTGTGCGAGGCTTCCTCGCGGCTGATGCCTACATGCCCGGTGACGAGGGGCATCTTGGTCATGACGTCGCTGACCAGCCGCAGCGGGAAGTCGGACTCCGGCACGAAGCGGGTGTCGCGGTTGGTGACGATGCCCAGGAGGCGATTGTCCTCATCCACCACGGGCAGGCCGGACACGCGGTAATGCGCGCAGAGGTCATCCAGTTCGCGCAGCGTGGCTTCGGGACGGATGGTCAGCGGGTTGGTGATCATCCCGGACTCGCTGCGCTTGACCCGGTCCACCTGGTCAGCCTGGTCGGCGATGGAGAGGTTGCGGTGCACCACGCCCAGGCCGCCCTGGCGTGCCATGGCGATGGCCATGCGGGATTCGGTCACGGTGTCCATGGCGGCGGAGAGCAGCGGGGTCTGCACGGTGATCCGCTTGGAGATCCGCGAAGAGGTGTCGGCCTCAGAGGGGATGACGTCGGTGTGGCCCGGCAGGAGCAGGACGTCGTCGTAGGTCAGGCCGATAAAGCCAAAGGGGTTGTGTTCGGGCTCGGTCATGAGTGCGCCTCTTACCTTGGTTGCTGGGTCACGGGTAGGGGTTGCAGCCGATGACCAGCCCGTTATTACGGAACTGGCCTGTGCAGATGATCCTGCGGGAACACCGTGCAGCACGGCGCTCCGGGGGCAGAAAGTGTTGAGTAAATATTAGAACCTCGGCGCCGATCCCCCTATTCCACGCCGCCAATGTGAGCAACCGCACTAGCTCCAGCCGGTTGCCGCCAGCAGCCTTTGTTCGAACATGGGGATCATCGTCTCCACATAGGTCCTGCTGAGGTGGTTGTCGTCCTTGTAGACATACACGTTGCCCACCACCGCCGGGCAGACACCGCGGGCACAGATGAAGTCGCTCATGTCCATCAGGTGCAGGCCCGGCAACCTGCCCCGGTAATTCTCCAGCGGCGACGGTTCCACCAGGGACTCGGCCAGCGGCGGATTGCAGGCCGGCGCCTGCGGGCCGTTCCGCTGGGCGCATTGGGGCATGTTGAAGGTGAACCGGGGGTTGTCCCGGATGCCCACGATCTCGATGCCGGCGTCCGCAAACGGTTTGACGCCGTCCAGGTATCCCGGTACCTCCGTTTCGAAGGGCGCTTCCTCGTGGGTCAGCGAGGCCACCGTGAACACGGCATCGGGCCGGTGTTCCAGGACGTAGGCGGAACTTGCCCGGTTGTAGGCGTTGCATTCGGCGTTCCTGGTGTCCGATTGAGCGCCGAAGCGGCAGGCGGGCATGAGCAGGGTGACCAGTTCCCACCCGCGGGCGGCTGCAACCGGCGCCAGGGCCGCCAGGTATTGCTGGGCGTGCGAGTCGCCCAGCACCACGATCCGCCGCGTGGCCGGTTCCTCCGGAAGCGCCTGCCGGCAGCCTTCCAGGATTGGATCGCCCGTGGCATTGGCGCCCGTGCAGGGAGTGTCGATGCCGGCCCAGTCGTTGTCCAGGGCGGTGGGCCCGGGGATGGTGCGGGCCGCAGGGGCGGGATTGTTCCCGTTCTCCGGGGTGAGTGCCAGCGCTCCCGGCGTGAGCTCGCGGGGCTGCGCCGCCGTCGCGCTTTCCTCCGCCGTGAGCGAGGTCTGCCAGACAGCGACGGGTCCTGCCAGGACGGCCCCGCAGGCAACAATGACGACGGCGGTGCGCCAGGCGCGGAGCTTGGGCCAATGCCACTCCCGCAGCGGCTTTTCGACAAAGCGCGTGGTCAGGATGGCCAGCACGACGGAGGCCCCAACGATGCCGAGCCCCTGTTTGATGTTGGGCGCCTCGACGCCGGTGGCGGCGAGCGCCAGGACCAGGACGGGCCAGTGCCAGAGGTACAGGGCGTAGGAGTTATCCCCCAGGGCGACGGCGGGCCGGCTGCTGAGGAGGCGGTCCACGCCGAACCGGCTGCCGCTCTGTCCCGCGAGGATGATGGCGGCCGCGGAGAGCGTCGGCCAGAGGGCCACATACCCCGGGAAGGAGCGGTCCACGGCGAGCAGAAGGCCGCAGGACACCATGCCCGCCAGCCCGGCCCAGCCCAGCAGCACGCGCAGCAGGCGGCCGGGCTTGAGGTATGGCAGCCCCAGTGCCAGCAGGGACCCGAGGGCAAATTCCCAGAGCCGTGCCCGGGTATCGAAGTAGGCGTACGCCTGGTTGGTGGCCGTCTGGTCGACGGAATAGGCCAGCGACACCGCAAACACTGCACCGAACACCACGGCCAGCAGGCCCGGATATGTCAGCCGCTCCAGGCCGCGGATCCTGCGGAGCGTGGACAGCAGGGCAGCCGAGGCGGCGAAGATCAGTGGCCAGAGGATGAAGACCTGGCCCTGGATGGACAGCGACCAGAAGTGCTGCAGCGGGCTGGCTCCGGCGTGGTCCTGCGCGTAATAGTCCACGGAGAGGTCGGCCAGGAGCCAGTTCTGGTTGTAGAAAAGGGAGGCCCATGCCTGGTTGAGCACCTGCGGCCAGCGGCCCTGCGGAAGGATGAGCCAGGTGCCGGCCAGTACTCCCAGGATCACCACGACAGCGGCAGGCAGCAGCCGCTTGAACAGGTGCAGCCAGTGCGCCAGGAGCCGGAAAGGCTGCCCCGACTCCGCTTTGCGGACGAACGACAACGTGAGCAGGAACGCCGAGATCAGCAGGAAGATGTCCACGCCGCCGGACACGCGGCCGAGCCAGACGTGGTAGGCAACGACCATGAGTACCGCAAGGGCGCGGAGCCCCTGGACTTCCGGACGGAAGGTGGGCTTTCGTGGCCGGCCGGCGCTGCTTCCGCCGGTGGCCGGTGCCTCCTTGGTTTCCAAAGTCGGCACGCAAACCCCTTTTCACCCGTGGCCGGTCAAAGGGTTAAGCGTACGCACCGGCCTCGAACGGGGCCAATCAAGAGAGCTGGGCCACGTCGCGTCCGGCTGTTGAGTCGGCGGAGAAGGCGCGGCCTGTGGCCTGGCACGGACTATGCTGGGCCCAACCATGGAAGGGAGTGGGCGTGGTTGTCCAGCTGCGGATTTGTGTGCCCGGTGAGCTGTCCGCCGTGACCCTGAAGACCTGCCGCGAACAGCGGGGAACGGCAGAAGTCGCCGTGGTCCCGCGCGCCTCCGTGGTGCCCGAGGGCGACGTCATTGAAGTCCTGGTTGCCCGGGAGTCGGTCGAGGAACTGCTCGAAAAGCTGGAGATCCTGAAGATCCGGGACGTGGGCTCCATTTCCATGTCCACACCGGAATTCGTCCTGTCCCGGAACGCGGACCAGGCGGAGCGCGCCGCCCCGGGTGAGGGCGCGGACGCCGTGATCTGGGAGGATGTCACGCGGCAAACGGGCGAGGACTCCCGGCTGACCTGGAACTTCCTTGCTTTCCTGGTGCTGGCCACCCAGCTCGCCGGAATCGGCATCGTGACGGACTCCCCCATTGCCATTGTGGGCGCCATGGCAGTGGGGCCTGAGTTCGGACCACTGGCCGCGCTCGCCGTCTCGATCGCCACCCGTAAGTGGAGGCTTGGCCGCCGGGCTGCGGTGGCCCTGGCTGTGGGCTTCCCGGTTGCGATGCTGCTGGCGGCTCTGACGGCGTGGCTGTCGATCCCGCTGGGCCTCTTCCCCCGCGATGCCCTGGACAAGGGTTCCGCAGTCGAGTTCATCTACCATCCGGGCCCGTATTCGTTGATCGTTGCCATTCTGGCCGGAATCGCCGGGATGCTTTCCATCATCGGCCGGCGCTCCGCGGCACTGATCGGCGTGTTCATCTCCGTGACCACCGTCCCGGCTGCCGGCTACGTGGCGGTGGCTTTGGTGCTGGGCGAATACCAAAAGGCCACGGGCTCTGCGCTCCAGCTGCTGCTCAACCTCGTCGGCATCGTGGTGGCCGCCGTCGCCGTCCTGCTCTTCTACCGCATGGTCGCCAGGCGCCTGCCGGATGGCGAAGCCCGGATCCTGAGACGCCAGCGCAGCGGAAGCCGCAACTGACGGAACACCGGGTCCCTACCGCTATGGGCGCAGCAGGGAGCGGAGGGTCTGGATGGTGTCCGCGTCGGCGGGTGCCTTGTCCTCCCGGTAGCGTTTGACGCGGGCGAACCTGAGGGCGATGCCGCCCGGGTAGCGCGGCGACTGCTGCACGCCGTCGATCGCTATTTCGACGACGGTGACCGGCTCCACCCAGACCGTGCCGGCCGTGCGCCGCACCTCAAGTTCCTGGAATCTCTCCGTCTGCCAGCGGAGCAGTTCGTCCGTGAGCCCCTTGAAGGTCTTGCCCACCATCACGTAGCCGCCCGCTTCGCCGAACTCGCCGGCAGGGTCCAGTGCGCCCAGGTGCAGGTTCGACAGCAGGCCGGTGCGGCGCCCCGATCCCCACTCGCAGGCGAGCACCACGAGGTCATAGGTGTGCACCGGCTTCACCTTGACCCAGTTGGAACCGCGACGGCCTGCGGCATAGGCCGACCCGATGGCCTTCACCACCACTCCCTCGTGCCCGGCGGCCAGCGCCTCCCGGGATATCCGCTCAGCCACGGCAGGGTCCGCAGTCACCTGCCCCGGGATCCGGTGCCCCGGCGCCACCTGCTCCAGCACCTCGAGGCGCGTGGACAACGGTTCATCGAGCAGGTCCCGCCCGTCAATGTGGAGCACATCGAAGAACCATGGATGAAGCAGGGTTTCCCGCACGGCGTCGGCACCGAACCGGGACATGGTTTCCTGGAACGGCCGCGGACCGCCCTCCTCATCCAGGGCGAGGGTTTCACCGTCCAGGATCACGTCCCGCAGCGGCAGCCCCCGGACCACCTCCACCACCTCGGGGAGCCGGTGGGTGACGTCGGCAAGGTTGCGGGTGTAGATGCTGACCTCGTCCGCGGCGCGGTGGACCTGGATCCGGGCGCCGTCCAGCTTGTATTCCACCGACGCTTCCCCTGTGGCTTCCAGGGCTGCTCCTACGCTGGCCGCCGTCGCGGCGAGCATAGGCTGCACGGGCCTTCCCACCCTCAAGCCGACCGCGTCAAGCTCGGTTTTGGTTCCCGTCAGGGCCAGCAGCGCGGTTCCGCCGAGGTCGCCGGAGAGCATCGCCGCACGCCGGACTGCTTCCACCGGTTGCTCCGAGGCGCGGGCGATGGCATCTGTCAGCACTCCTTCAAGGGCGCCTGTACGCAGTTCACCGAGCAGGACGCCGGCGATGAACGACTGCTCCGATGCGGTGGCGGCTGCCATCAGGTTGCCGAGCGTGGCCGCCCGCTCCGCCCCGGACCCTGTGCCTGCGGTGGCCAGCAGCCGGTCCAGCGCGGCATCAAGGTCGGCGACGGTAAGCCGCGCCTTCGTGGCCGGTGACGGCTTGGCCGCCGCAATGGCGGCCCATCCGACGCCCACCCGCCCCTGCCGTGGCCTGGCACTGAGCAGGCCAACCGCCGTCGGGATCTCCTCCGGTTCAAGCCGGCCCAGCAGGCCCGCCAGGGCAGCCACCTTCGCCAGCCGGGAGCGGGTCGAGGCGACGGCTTCCGAGGTTTCCACGAGCTCAAGGAGCAGCATGGCACCATCCTGCCACGGACACTGGACAGCACCCCGGCGCGGGTCCAAGATGGGCGCGTGGGCATCATCATGGCAAACCTGTTCATCACCCTCGACGGCGTGTACCAGGCGCCCGGCGGCCGGGAGGAGGACACCGAGGGTGCCTTCAACTTCGGCGGCTGGCAGGCGCCCGTGTCCGACGACAAGTCCGGCGCGGCAATAGCGGAAGGCATCGGCCGCATGGACGCCCTCCTTCTCGGCCGGAAGACCTATGACATCTTCGCCGGGTACTGGCCGCACCAGAGCGGTGACATCGCGGACACGCTGAACCGGGTCCCCAAGTTCGTGGTCTCCGGTTCCCTGGCCGATCCGGCCTGGGCGGGAACCACCGTGCTGCCGGATGCTGCGGCGGCAGGCAGGATCCGGGATGAGTACCAGCAGGTGCACATGTTCGGCAGCGGCGTCCTGATCCGTTCGCTGCTGGAAGCGGAGGTGCTTGACCGGCTGCACCTCTGGCTGTATCCGGTCGCGCTGGGGCAGGGCAAGCGGCTGTTCGATACCGGCACCCTGCCGGCCACCTTCCGTTTGGCGGAACCGGCGCGCAGCTTCCCCAAGGGTGCGGTGTCTCTGGTGTATGAGCCAGCCGGTGGCGTGGAGACGCAGGAGATGGCGGCAAGCTAGTCCCCTTAACCCCGCTACGTTCGGCGAGGGAACCCGGACGGCATGGGCCCGTTCAGGCATGCAAAAAACCGGCCCAGCGGATGCTGGACCGGTTTCCTGGCCTCAAAAGGGCCTACGCCGGCGAGGGCCCCACGTCGGGCGAAGCGAGACTTGGGAGCCGGCGGGGACCGCTAGTGGCTGTGGCCTGCGTGCTCGTCCTCTTCGGCCGGCTTCTCCACGACCAGGGTCTCGGTGGTGAGAACCAGGGCGGCGATGGAGGCCGCGTTGCGGAGGGCTGCACGGGTGACCTTGACGGGGTCGATGACGCCCGCACCAATCAGGTCCTCGTACTCGCCGGACTTGGCGTTGAAGCCGTTGTTGACCTCAAGGTCGGCCACCTTGGAGGTCACCACGTAGCCGTCGAAGCCTGCGTTCTGGGCGATCCAGCGCAGCGGCTGGACCAGCGCGCGGCGGACGATGCCCACTGCAGCGGCGGCGTCGCCTTCGAGGGCCTTGACCGAAGCGTCCTCATCCAGCGCCTTGAGGGCGTGGATCAGAGCGGAGCCGCCGCCGGCCACGATGCCTTCTTCGAGGGCAGCGCGGGTGGAGGAAACGGCGTCCTCGATACGGTGCTTCTTTTCCTTCAGCTCAACTTCGGTGGCTGCGCCGACCTTGATGACGCCAATGCCGCCGGCCAGCTTGGCCAGGCGCTCCTGGAGCTTCTCGCGGTCCCAGTCGGAGTCGGTGCGGGCGAGCTCAGCACGGAGCTGGGCAACGCGTGCCGCTACGTCCTCGGCCGTTCCGGCGCCGTCCACGATGGTGGTGTTGTCCTTGGTGACGGTGATGCGGCGGGCAGTACCCAGCACCTCCAGGCCAACGGAGTCCAGGCTCAGGCCCAGTTCCGGGGAGACAACCTGCGCGCCCGTGAGGGTGGCGATGTCCTGCAGCATGGCCTTGCGGCGGTCACCGAAGCCCGGAGCCTTGACGGCAACGACGTTCAGGGTGCCGCGGATCCGGTTGACGATCAGCGTGGACAGGGCCTCGCCCTCAACGTCCTCGGCGATGATGAACAGCGGCTTGGAAGCCTGCAGCGCCTTTTCGAGCAGCGGCAGGAACTCCTGGATGGAGGAGATCTTGCCCTGGTTGATCAGGATGAGGGCGTCCTCGAGGACTGCTTCCTGGCGCTCCGCGTCGGTGACGAAGTACGGGGAGAGGTAGCCCTTGTCGAACTGCATGCCCTCGGTGAGGACCAGTTCGGTCTGGGTGGTGGAGGACTCTTCGATGGTGATGACGCCATCCTTGCCCACCTTGCCAAAGGCCTCGGCGAGCAGCTCGCCGATTTCGTCGCTCTGCGCCGAAATGGCGGCAACGTTGGCCACCTGGCCGCCTTCGACCGGACGGGCGTTCTCCAGCAGGCGCGCTGCCACGGCCTCAACCGCGACCTCGATGCCGCGCTTGATCTGGCCCGGAGCGGCGCCGGCTGCCACGTTGCGCAGGCCTTCCTTGACCAGTGCCTGGGCCAGGACCGTTGCGGTGGTGGTGCCGTCACCGGCAACATCGTTGGTCTTGGTGGCTACTTCCTTGGCCAGCTGTGCGCCAAGGTTCTCGTAGGGGTCGTCCAGCTCGACTTCGCGGGCGATGGTGACGCCGTCGTTCGTGATGGTGGGGGCACCCCACTTCTTGTCCAGGACGACGTTGCGGCCGCGGGGGCCAAGCGTCACCTTGACGGTGTTCGCGAGCTTATCGATGCCGGCCTCGAGGGACCGGCGGGCAGCGTCGTTAAACGCAAGCTGCTTTGCCATGGTTTTGTCCTTTCAAAGACAGAACCCCGCACTGCCGGCCAGCAAGAGCGTGGCCGGCGGCACGGGGATCCGAAAGAGTTACTTAACGACGACAGCCAGGACGTCGCGGGCGGACAGCACGAGGTACTCGGTGCCGCCGGTCTTGACTTCGGTTCCGCCGTACTTGGAGTAGATGACGACGTCGCCAACTGCTACGTCAACGGGAACGCGGTTGCCGTCCTCGAAGCGGCCGGGGCCTACTGCAACAACTTCGCCTTCCTGCGGCTTCTCCTGTGCGGAGTCCGGGATGACCAGGCCGGAAGCCGTGGTCTGCTCGGCTTCGAGCGGGCGGACAACAATACGATCCTCAAGAGGCTTAATAGAGACCGACACTCGGACCTCTCCTTTTCGTCAGCAAATTCGTGGACTGGAAAGCTTTCCGCCGTAGCTGGCAAACCGTCGTCGCGGTGCCGGCAGCAGCCTGGCTGGCAGCTCTTCATGTGTTAGCACCCTCCTAGGGAGAGTGCTAATGAAGACTCTATGTAAGGGTTAGCACTCGGTCAAGGTGAGTGCCAACGTTTCGTCATGGGCGTACTGCTTTTCGCGGTTTCCGACGCCGTCCTTCCGGCATCACGGCGGACTCGCTACTGGCCCAGGTCCTCGAAGTGCACGTCCTCGCCGTCGGTGTCGCCGCCACCCTGCTGACGTTCGCGGTACAGCACCCAGCCGGCCGCCGCTGCCGCGAGCACCGCCGTGACCAGGAAGAAGATGCTCCCGGTCCGCGCGCCGTCGTACAGTCCGCGGATATCCCGCGATTCCTGGGTGTCGTCATGGATGTCGTGGCCGCCAACGGAGTAGACCGTGGCGTTGAAGGTGTCCAGCAGGAAGATGATGACCAGGAGGGCGATGCAGACCACGGCCACTATCGAGGCGGCGATCAGGACAGGGCGGGCGAACCTGGCAATGCCGCGGGACCCTGGCTCGTGGCTGCCGGTGGACCCGGGGGCTGCGCTCTCATCCATGGTTCAACAGTATCCGCATCCCCGTACGCGCTCCTCCACTAGGCTGGAACCCATGGCTCATGCTCCCCAAGACCAGATGGCACAGGACCACATTGCACCGCTGCTGACCCCTGAAGGCTGGGAGTTGCTGGCATCCCTGGGCCCCTACCGGGATGAGGACTCGTTCGAGCTCAACGCCGCGCTCCGGAAGGCAGGGCATCCGGCGGAACTGGTCACCGCCGTCCTGACCCAGTCCCGGCTCCGGACCAAAGCGCAGGCAAAGTTCGGCGAATTCGCCGGCCAGATGCTCTTCACGCAGGCCGGACTGGAGCAGGCTACGCGCCTGAACGTGGCCGCACACCACGCGCAGCGGTTCGCCGCCGCCGGGATCCGCAAGGTGGCCGACCTGGGCTGTGGGCTGGGTGCCGATTCCCTGGCCCTGGCGTCGCTGGACATCGACGTGACCGCGGTGGAAATGGATGAAACCACCGCGGCGTGCGCCACGGTGAACCTGATCCCGTTTCCCAACGCCACCGTGGTCCACGCCGACGCCGTGTCCGTCCCGTTGGAAGGGGTGGACGGCGTGTGGCTGGATCCGGCCCGCCGGACCACCTCCACTTCCGGCACCAAGCGGATCTGGGATCCTGAGGCATTTTCCCCGCCGTTGTCCTTCGTGGAGTCGCTGGCGGCGGACGGCAAGGCGGTGGGCGTGAAGATGGGTCCCGGCATGCCGCACGAGTCCGTGCCCGCCGGCTGCGAGGCGCAGTGGGTGTCCGTGTCCGGGGACGTCACCGAGGTGACCCTCTGGTTCAACGCGGTCCGCAGGCCCGGCGTCCGCCGTGCCGCCCTGGTCCTGGGTGCGCAGGGCCCCGCCGAACTGGGCAGCGCAGATGACTTCGGCGCCGGCCCCGCCGCCCCCGTGGGACCGGTGGACGGTTACCTTTATGAGCCCGACGGCGCCGTGATCCGCGCCGGCCTGGTGGCGGACGTGGCCCTGCAGCTGGGCGGCCACCTGGTGGACGAGCACATTGCCTATATCTGCGCCCCGGAACTGGTCCAGACCCCGTTCGCCAGGGCCTACAGGGTCCTGCAGGTGATGCCCTACAACGTGAAGGCGCTCAAGGCTTGGGTGAAGCAGGAGGGCATCACGGTGCTGGACATCAAGAAGCGCGGCACCGCCGTGACGCCGGAAGAGCTGCGGAAGCAGCTGCTCCCCGGCGCCAGGAATTCCGGCAAGAAGGGCACCGGAAAGACAGCCACCCTGGTCCTGACCCGCATCGGGGAGGACCGGGTGGCCATCGTGGTGGAACCCGTCCCGGCCGCGGCGGCGTAAGCCGGGCCGGCGCGGAAACCCAGCCGCTACTGGGCGCGCATGAACTCCTCGGCGGCGCGCACCTGCTCCGGCGTGGGCCGTACTCCGGTGTAGAGGACGAACTGCTCCAGGGCCTGGATGGTGGCCACCTCGGCGCCGGTGATCACGGGCTTACCCGCCGCGCGGGCGGCACGGATCAGCGGGGTTTCGGCGGGCAGCGCCACCACGTCGAACACCAGGCGGGCAGCGTCGATGGCCTCAGCCGGGAAGGACAGCGTTTCCGCGTCGGCGCCTCCGGCCATGCCCAGCGGCGTGACGTTGATGATCAGGTCCGCCGTGCCGCCGTCGAGTGCTGCCCGCCATTGGAACCCGTACTGGTCGGCGAGCGCGCGCCCGGCAGCCTCGTTCCGGGCGATGACGGTGACGTCCGTGAAGCCTGCGTCCCGGAGGGCAGCGACCGTGGCCTTGGCCATGCCGCCGGCCCCCTGGACCAGCACCGAATAGCCGGCGGGGACGTTGTTGGATGCCAGCAGTTGCTCGATGGCGGTGTAGTCGGTGTTGTAGGCCTTGAGGTGGCCGTCGGTGTTCACGATGGTGTTCACCGAGTCGATGGCCTTGGCGGAGGGGTCCATCTCGTCCACCAGCGCGATGACATCCTCCTTGTACGGCATGGAGATGGCGCAGCCGCGGATGCCCAGGCCCCGCACGCCGGCGATGGCCTGTTCGAGGTTGGTGGGCGCAAACGCCTTGTAGATCCAGTTCAGGTCCAGTTGCCCGTAGAGGTGGTTGTGGAACCTGGTCCCGTTGTTGCTGGGCCGGGCCGAGAGCGAGATGCAGAGGGTCATGTCTTTATTCAGAATGGGCACCTGACCATTAAAGCGGTCCCGCCCAGCCGGTAGCGCCATGTGCCGCTGAGACGCCTCCAAACAGCAGTTCGGGGTACTTGGCTGGGTCAGGGGCAGCCGGTTCCTGCGGGAAAGGGCCCGACGGCGGCGGGCAGCTTCCCGGGGGCGGCAGCCTTTCCGGCAAGGACGGCGGCGAGCGCGTCGAAGGCGGTGTCCGTGCGCCCGTACAGCGCCAGCTTGACCGGTGCGCTGGACCCCTGGAGCGGCCACGGAGCGTCGAGGGAAACGGCGATGTCCCCGCCGGCCGGTTTGCCGCCAAAACCGATGAGGTTCACCAGCGGCCCTGATCCCACACCGAGTCCGGCACGGGCGGCCGCGGCTTCGAAGCGCTCCCGGTCGCCCGGTCCCCCGCCGGCCACCCGCACCGAGCCCGGCACCAGCGGTCCGCCGCAGGGGCCGGCCAGGACCGTGACGGCTGACGCCGAGACCTGGGCGGACAGGGCTGCCCCGCTTCCGGCGGGCGCACCTGCGCCGGGTGTCCCCGCCGGTGGCGTGCTGCGGGCACGCCAGATCATCATGGTGGCCACCCGCTGCGCGGCCTCATCCAGGCGGGCAGCGGGAAGGGTCCCGGCCGCCAGCGCCTGGAGGATGGCGGCGTGCGCCTGTTCGACGTCGGCGGGCATCAGCAGCAGGTCCGCGCCGGCGGCCAGCGCTTTCACGGCGGCCGCGCCTGCCGGGTACTGGTTGTCCACGGCGCCCATGTTCAGAGCGTCCGTCACCGCCACGCCTTTGAATCCCAGGCTGCGCAGTGCGGCATAGCTTGGCGCCGAGAGCGACGCCGGGACGCCGGGTTCCAGCGCGGGCACGGCGATGTGCCCGGTCATGACGATGGGCAGCCCGGCGTCCACCGCGGCCTGGAAGGGCTTCCAGTCCCTGCCCCGCAATTGGTCGATGCCGGCTGGCTGGACGGGCAGGCTGAGGTGGGAGTCCGTGGTGACGGAGCCGTGGCCGGGGAAATGCTTCACGGTGGGAAGGACCCCAGCGTCCAGCATGCCCTGGGAGAAGGCCACCCCGTGGGCTGCGGCCGCCGCAGGATCCGCGGACATGGAGCGGGCACCGATGGTGGGGTCTCCGGGGCCGATCGTGACATCCGTATCCGGAGCGAAGTCGAGGTCGAAACCCAGGGGCACCAGCTCGGCAGCCAGGCCCTTGCCGGCCTCGCGCGTGAGCGCCGGGTTGTTGGCGGCGCCGTAGCTCATCGGGGTGGGCCACTCGGTGAGCGGGGCGCCGAGGCGTGCCACGGCCCCGCCTTCCTGGTCCACACCGATGATCCCCGGCCAGCTCCGGCCGTCGGCGGACGTGGCCTGCTGCAGCCGCTGGTTCACAGCGGCCATGGCCGCCACATCCACCCCGCCCTGCGGGCCGCGCGGAACGTTGTCGCCCATAATGATGCTGCCGGCCAGGTGCAGCCGCTGGATGAGAGCGGCATGGGCCTCCACCTGGCTGCCCTTGTAGAACGGAAGCAGGACCTGCCCGGCCTTCTCCTCAGGGGTCATGGCCTTGACCGCGGCGGCTGCGGCCTCCTGGTCCCGCTGCTCCGGTCCCCACCCAAGGGGCCGGGAACCCGCGTCAGGTGAGGGTGACGCCGCAGGAGGTGCCGGCGTCGTACTTTCCGGCGCGGAAGGGGAGGCGGTGCTGGCCGTCGTGGCGGCCGACGGCGGTGCGGACGTTGGGGAGGCCGTGCAGGAAGCCAGGGCAAGGGCCGACAGGGCCAGGAGGAGGGGGAAGGATTTGGCAGAACTGGTTTTGGCGGCGCTGTGACGCAGCAGGAACGGGGCCATCAATACGATGCTACCCCTGCACTAGACTTGAACCACCCGTTCGCCAGCCGGCGCAGCCTGTGAGCGGCATCAGCCAGCGGCAAACCGGACAGTAAGGAAGCGTGTGAAGATCGACTTCGCCCCATCGAGGCAGTCAACCCTCGGTGTTGAGTGGGAACTGGCACTGGTGGACGGAAAAACTGGCGAGCTCGCCTCCGTCGCCAACCAGGTCCTCCGCGGCGTGGCCTCCCGCCACCCGGAACTCAATGAGGACGACGAGCACCCGCACATCAAGCAGGAACTGTTGCTGAACACGGTGGAACTGGTCACCGGCATCTGCGAAACAGCCGCCGAAGCCAAGGAGGACCTCAGCCGCTCCGTGGCCGCGGTCCGCGAGATCACCGATCCCATGGGCGTGGAACTGTTCTGCGCCGGCAGCCACCCGTTCAGCCCGCCGCAGCTGCAGCCGGTGACGGACAAGGCCCGGTACGCGAAGCTCATCGACCGGACCCAGTGGTGGGGCCGGCAGATGGTCATTTACGGCGTCCATGTGCACGTCGGCCTGGACCGCCGCGACAAGGCCCTCCCGGTGCTGGACGGCCTGGTCAACTACTTCCCGCACTTCCAGGCGCTCTCCGCGTCAAGCCCGTTCTGGGGCGGCGAGGACACCGGCTACGCCTCGCAGCGGGCGCTGATGTTCCAGCAGCTCCCCACCGCCGGCCTGCCTTTCCAGTTCACGTCCTGGGCGGAGTACGAGTCCTACGTGCAGGACATGTTCACCACCGGGGTCATCGACACCATCTCGGAGATCCGGTGGGACATCCGGCCCGTGCCGGCCCTTGGCACCATTGAGATGCGGATCTGCGACGGTCTGGCCACGCTGGAGGAAGTGGGGGCGATCGCGGCCCTCACCCAGTGCCTGGTGGACGAGTTCTCCACCACCCTGGACAACGGCGGCACCATTCCCACCATGCCGCCATGGCACGTGCAGGAGAACAAGTGGCGCGCCGCCCGTTACGGCATGGACGCCATCATCATCCTGGACGCCGCGGGCCGGGAGCAGCTGGTCACGGACCACCTGCTGGAGACGCTGAACCGGCTGGAGCCGGTGGCGGCCAAGCTGCGCTGCGCTGACGAACTTGCCGACGTCGAGAAGATCATCCGCCGCGGCGCCGGATACCAGCGCCAGCGCCGTGTGGCCGCGGAGAACGGCGGGAACCTGCAGGCCGTGGTGCTGGACCTGGTCAAGCAGATGCGCAACGGCCCCACCGCCTGAGCGGTCCGCCCCGAAATTCGACGCAAAAACGGGGCACTTGGACGCGGACACGCCGGCCGCCGTCGTAAGGGACGACGGCGGCCCGCCAAAGTGCCCCGCGGCGGCCGGCCGGGGCCGCTGGTTTCAGGCCGGGATCGACACCGAGGTGACGGGCATGGACGAGTCCGGGGCGAAGCCGATCCCGCTGGGTTCCACGCCGGCCATCACCAGCTGGGCTCCGAGCGCGGCCACCATGGCGCCGTTGTCCGTGCACAGGTCCAGTGGCGGCACGTGCAGCCGGATGCCGGCGGACGCGCAGCGCTGCCCGGTCAGTTCCCGGAGCCTCGAGTTGGCCGCCACTCCCCCGCCCAGCAGGACGTCCTTGATGCCGTGTTCGCGGCAGGCCAGGACTGCCTTGGACGACACCACATCCACCACGGCCTCCTGGAAGGCCGCAGCGATGTCGGCCACGGGGATCTCCCCGCCGCGGGCCTCGAACTGCTCCACGCAGCGGGCCACCGCGGTCTTGAGCCCGCTGAAGGACCAGTCGTAGCGGTGCGGTCCGGGGGCATCCGCGGTGCCCATGTACTTGGGCTGCGTGAGGCCACGGGGAAAGCGGATTGCCTTGGGGTTGCCGCTGCGGGCCATCTTGTCGATGGCGGGGCCTCCGGGGTACCCCAGCCCCAGGATGCGGGCCACCTTGTCATAGGCTTCGCCGGCGGCGTCGTCGATGGTGGAGCCCAGCAGCTGAACGTCACTGGTGATGCTGTTGATCCGCAGGATTTCGGTGTGGCCGCCGGAGACCAGCAGGGCGCCGAGGTTTTCCGGCAGCTCCTGCTTCCGGCCGCTGGCCCGGTCATCCAGGAGCCCGACGCCCACGTGCGCCACCAGGTGGTTGATCGCGTAGAGCGGCTTGCCGGTGGCAACGGCGAGCGCCTTGGCAGCGCAGACACCCACCATGAGTGCGCCGGCCAGTCCGGGGCCGGAGGTGACGGCAATGGCGTCCACGTCGTCAAGGGTCACGCCGGCGTCGGCGAGTGCTTGCTCGAGGGTGGGGACGAAGGCGTCCAGGTGCGCCCTGGAGGCGATCTCCGGGATCACGCCGCCGAAGCGGACGTGCTCGTCCATGGAGGAGGACACCGTGTTGGTCAGGAGCGTGGTGCCGCGGACCACGCCCACGCCGGTTTCGTCGCAGGAGGATTCGATGCCCAGGACCAGGGGCTCTGTCCGGTTCATGGCTGGCCTGCTTCCGTTGCTTGGTCACCGTCGATGTCGGCAGCCGGTTCCACTCCCGCGAGCTGGAGCCGCATGATGAGGGCGTCCACGCCGTCGCGGTAGTAGCGGGGGCGGATGTGGATCTGCTCGAAGCCAAAGCGCCGGTAGAGCTGCTGTGCGCGCGGGTTGTCGGCCCGGACCTCGAGCAGGACATCCGCGGCGCCCCGGTGCCTGGCCTCGTCGATGAGCTGCGTGAGCAGCGTGGTGCCGATGCCCCGCCCTTCATAATCGGGGACGACGGCGATGGTCTGGACGTCCGCGATGGGCTCGATGCACATCAGGCCGGCATAGCCCACGATGCCGTCGCCGGCTTCCGCCACCAGGTAGCGGCGGGTGTCCGGCTGGGACAGCTCGTCCAGGAACATCTGCACAGGCCACGCATCAATGGGGAAGAGCTGGTGTTCCAGCAGGCCGACGGCGGGCACGTCGTCCAGCGTCATGTCGCGGATGGTGATTCCCGCCATCCGCGGATCCTCGGTGGCGCTCATAGGGCCCGCTTCCGTGGTCCGGGCACCTGGGCGTCCGATTCGCGCAGGTACAGGGGGGTGGAATCCAGCAGGGTGCCGCCGGAGGCCAGCCGGGCCAGGGCAAACTGGCCCAGGTACAGCGCGTCCGGCTGCTCCATGGCGAACTCCGGATGGGCCTTCAGCACGTCGGCGTACAGGCCGGCGCCTGCCCCGAAGGCCGGAAGGTCAGGCAGGTCGGCCGCGAAGCCAACGTGCGGGCCGTCCTCGAGCACGGGCAGCTGGCCGCCGCCCAGGCTGTAGCGGGCCCAGTAGACCTCCTTGCGGCGGGCATCGGTCACCACCAGGAACTCGGGCTCGGCGGCGGTGGATTCCGCCACCTCCAACGCCACGGCGTCCAGGCTCATCAGCCCGTGCAGGGGCTTGCCCCAGACGAAGGCCAGGGTACGGGCGGTGGCAATGCCGGAGCGGAGCCCGGTGAAGGGGCCGGGCCCAACCCCTACCACCAGGGCGTCCACATCCTGTCCGCGGACGCCTGCCGAGGCGAGCATGCAGTGGATTCCCGGGGCCAGGACCTCGGCGTGGCTGCGGGTGTCCTCGGTGGCGAAGCCGGCCACCACGCTTTCCGGGGCATCATCCGAGACCAGCGCTGCGCTGGCCACGGCAGAGGTGTCGATGGCGAGGATCAGCACGGGGCTTCCCCGTCCCTGCTGCCCAGTTCGGGAGCGGATGTCCACCGCGGCCCGTACCCGCGCATCACGATGGTGCGGGGCTCGTCGGTGTCTTCGGCGTCGAAGTCGAGGTCTCCCGGCAAGGCCTCCGGGGATCCGGCACCACGCGTGCCGGCATCCAGCCCGATGGCACGGTGCAGGTCGATTTCCAGCCGGCTCTCACTCAGGTGTTCCACCCGGTCGTGGCCCCATTCCACGACGGTCACGGATGAGTCCATGGTGTTTTCGAGGTCGATGTCGTCCACCTCCGCGGCCGAGCCCAGCCGGTACGCGTCAACATGCACCAGGTCCGGGCCGCCGGGGCGCGGGCCGTCCGGCAGGTTGGGGTGGATCCGCACCAGGACGAACGTGGGCGAGATGATGCCGTCGCGCACGCCTAGCCCCTCCCCCAGGCCCTGGGTGAAGGTCGTCTTCCCGGCACCCAGCTCGCCGGACAGCACCAGCAGGTCCCCGGCCCGAAGTACCTCCGCCAGGCGCCTGCCGAACGCGTGGGTCTGGTCCGCCGTCGTCGCCGTGAACGTCTTTTCCCAGTTGGCGGCCAACTGCTCCGGCGCGCTCATGCGGCCCCCGCCCTGCCCGGTGCGCCCACCAGGCCCTGGCCGTTGCCTGCCGGTGCGTCCTCGTTTATGAAGCGGCGCGGCACGCGGGGGCTGATCCGGGTGACGATCTCGTAGTTGATGGTCCCGGCGGCGCGTGCCCAGTCGTCAGCCGTGGGACCGCCGTCGGCACCGTTGCCGAACAGTTCGGCTTCCGCCCCGTGCAGGTCGGCGGCGGAAGCCTCCGGGCCAAGGTCGATGACCATCTGGTCCATGGCGATGCGCCCCACCACGGGGTAGGTCCTGCCGGCCACCCGGACGGGTCCGCCGGTGCCGATGCGGGGGACGCCGTCGGCATAGCCCATCGGAATCAACGCCAGGGTGCTCGCTTCCCTGGTGCGGTAGTGCAGTCCGTAGGACACGCCCTGCCCCTCGGGAACCTGCTTGCACTGCGAGACCAGGGTGCGCAGGGTCATGGCGGGGCGGAGCCCGAGTTCCGCGGAGGTCTGGCCGTCGAACGGCGAGAGCCCGTAGATGCCCAGGCCCACCCGGACCAGGTCGAAGTGGGTGTCTGGCCGCGACAGCGTGGCCGGGGTGTTGGCAAGGTGCCGGACCTCGGGGTCCACGCCCGCGTCCTCGGCGATGGCCAGGGCTTCACGGAACGCCGCCACCTGCTGGTCCGTCTCCGGCCGCTCCGGTTCATCGGCCACTGCCAGGTGGGAAAAGATGCCCACCACGCGCAGCAGGCCCTGGTCCTGGTACTCCACGGCTTCGCCTACCAGGCGGTCCCAGGTTTCGGGCGTCGCACCGTTGCGGCCCAGCCCGGTGTCCACCTTCAGATGCACCCGCGCCGGGCGCTCCTGCTCCCGGGCTGCGGCCACGATGCGTTCCAGTTCCCAGCCGGAGCAGCCAATGTCGACGCCGGCGGCCACGGCGGCGCCGAAGTTGCTGTCCGTGGTGTGCAGCCAGGCAAGGAGGGGCGCGTCGATGCCGGCGGCGCGCAACGCGAGGGCCTCGGAGATGTGCGCGACCCCCAGCCAGGAGGCGCCGGCCTGCAGGGCCGCGCGGGCCACCGGAACGGCGCCGTGCCCGTACGCGTCGGCTTTCACGACGGCCATGACTTTCGCGGGGGAAGCAGCGGCGGCGAGCCTGCGGACGTTGTGCCGGATGGCGTCCAGATCGATCACGGCGGACCGCTCATGGCGGGGGTCCGGCCCGGAGGCAGCGCTGAATTCACCTGTTTTTGCGGGGTAGGTCACCTAAGTGATTCTAGTGCGGGCACTTGGCGCCGAATAATCGGCGCCTCCACGGCTCCTCAGGCGTCCGAGAGGTGGGCGATGGTGGCGGCCGCCCTGCGCTGGGCTCCCGGCGGCACGTCCTCGATGATGTCTGCCAGGAAACGGAAGCGGCGCAGCCACTGGCTCATCTGCCGTTCGGGGCGGGCGTTGGCGCGTTTCCACCAGTCCGCGATGTCCCCCCAACCGGGCGCAGCCAGCGACCCTCCCACTTCCTGCACGGCAAGCGACGCGCACAGGTTGGCAAACCGCAGCCTGTCCCCCAGCGGCCAGCCTGCCAGGGTCCCGACAATGAACGCCGCGTCGAAGCAGTCGCCGGCACCGGTGGGGTCATGGGCCTTGACTGGAAGAGACGGTACCCACTCCTCCTCGCCGGTTTCCGAGTCCACCGCCATGGCACCCTGCGCGCCCAGCGTCACCACCGCCACGGGAACCCGGTCGGCCAGCGCGTACAGCGCGCTCCACGGATTGTCCTTGCCGGTAAAGGCCATGGCCTCCCGCTGGTTGGGCAGGAAGGCGTAGAAGTACTGCAGGTTGTCGAGCCTGACCGGCGCCCATTCCCCGCTCGGGTCCCATCCGATGTCGCCGAAGAGCTTTACTCCCGAGTCGCGGGCCGCCTTGGCCCAGGGCTCCATCTCCACGCCCACCTCCGCGATGCCGGCGAGCGCCTTGGGCGGTTCGCCAATGAGTTCGGAACTTGTCACCGGCGCGGAGTGCCCGTGGGTGACCATGGAGCGGTCCTGGTCAACGCAGAGCGAGACGGTCACCGGCGAGTGCCACCCGGGCACGCGGCGGGAAAGGCTGAGGTCAACATGTTCCTGGCCGGAGAGGATCTTCCAGTTGAAGTCCCCGTAGCCGTCGTCACCAAAGGCAGCCGCCAGCCCGGTGCGCAGCCCCAGCCTGGCAGCGGCGATGGCCTGGTTGGCCACCCCGCCGGGGCAGCTGCCCATCCCGTCGCTCCAGATTTCGGTTCCGGGTTCCGGCCCGTGGGGCAGGCCGGTGAAGATGATGTCCTGGAACACTGTCCCGGCCAGCAGCAGGTCGAATCCCGGCTCGCGGGCGGACCGGACGGCCGCCAGCGGATCGAAGGGGCGGGCTGGGGTGGCGTCCATAGTGCGCAGGATACGCCGTGGGGCTGGGCAGCGGTAGGGCCTTCGGGACGGCTTATGGGCAGTGTCGGGGGCGGGTCCTAGACTGCATTCATGCGGCTGTTGATTGCCGGCGGCGGGGGTTTTCGGGTGCCGCTGATATACCGGGCCCTGCTGTCCGGAACCTTTTCCGGGCTGGTCACCCGGCTGGTGTTGTACGACGTCGATCCCGCACGCCTCGCTGCGGTCGCCGCCGTGCTGAAGAGTATGCCCGGGGGCCAGGACGGGCGGGTGGCTGTTGAGTGCACCACCGATCCTGCTGCTGCCCTGGACGGCGCCGGCATGGTGTTTGCCGCCATCCGCCCCGGCGGGACGGCCGGCCGGGTGGCCGATGAGAAGGTGGCGCAGGATCTTGGGCTGCTGGGCCAGGAGACCACAGGCGCCGGTGGTATCTCCTACGCGCTCCGTACCATTCCGCGCATGCTGGACCTGGCCCGGCTGATGCGGGACCGGTGCCCGGACGCGTGGCTGATCAACTTCACCAACCCCGCAGGGATGGTGACCGAGGCCCTGCTCCCTGTCCTGGGGCACCGGGTGATCGGGATCTGCGACTCGGCCGGAGGTCTGGTTCACCGGGCGGCGCACGCTGCCGGCGTCCCCTTGGCGGAGGGACGGCTCGACGGCGTGGGCTACTACGGACTGAACCATTTGGGCTGGTTGTACCGGCTGGAGTCCGGCGGCCGCGACGTGTTGCCGGACCTGCTCGCGGATCCGGCGGCGCTGCAGCGGTTCGAGGAAGGCCGGTTGTTCCCGCAGCCGTTCCTGGCGGAGCTGGGCATGCTGCCCAACGAGTACCTGTATTACTACTACCGGAGCGAGGAAGCCCGGGCGGCGATGCAGGGCATGGCAGAGACCCGCGGCGAGACCATCGACGGCCAGCAGCGGGCGCTGTATCCGCGGCTGGCCGTCGCAGGGGACGACGCCTACCGGTTGTGGGAGGAGGCACGGCGGTCCCGCGAGGAGGGATACCTGGCCGAGGCCCGGCAGGATGGCGGGCACCGGGATGAGGAGGACCTGGCCGGTGGCGGCTACGAGCGGGTGGCGCTGGCGGCCATGCGGGCCTTGGCCGGCCGCGGAGACACGCAACTGATCCTCAACACCCGCAATACCCTGCCACCGGGCAGCGCGCCGGACCGGCAGGCACCCCTGCCCGCCATGGCAGACCCAAGCGCCGTCCGGCCGGCCATTCCCGGCCTTCCCGCGGACGCCGTCGTCGAAGTCCCCTGCGCGGTGACACGCAACGGCGCCGTACCGCTGCCCCAACAGGCACCGGCGGGCGCGCAGCTGGAACTGCTGCAGCGGGTCAAGGACGTGGAACGGCTCACCGTCCTGGCCGCGGCGACCGGCAACCGTGCAGCCGCCATCGAAGCCTTCGCCCGGCATCCGCTCGTGGACTCCCCGGAGCGTGCCGGGCGGCTTCTGGCCGGTTATGAGCACGCATTCCCGGATGTGGGGAAGATGTGGGAGGGCGGCGGGCGTTAAGGGAAGGAGTAATGTTTTATCGAATGCGCTTTGAACCGGCTCCCCTTGCACGCGCCGGCGGCCGGAAGGAGGTCCCGTGGCACTGATCCGCAGGGTCGCTTTGCTTTCCCTCCACACCTCACCCATGGAACAGCCCGGCTCCGGCGACGCCGGCGGCATGAACGTCTACATCCGCGAACTGGCGTCGGCGCTGGCCGAGGCAGGTGTGGAGGTGGAGATCTTTACGCGCGCCACCTCTGCCGACCAGCCCGCCGTCGAACACCCCGATCCCGGCGTATGTGTCCACAACGTCCTGGCCGGCCCGCCCCGCAAGATCCCCAAAGAGGAACTGCCCGGGTTGCTGCATGCCATGGTGGCCGAGATCGAGCAGATCCGCCGCCGCCAGCCGCACGGCCGGTACGACGTCATCCATTCGCATTACTGGGTGTCCGGGATCGCAGGGCTGGAGCTGTCCGAATTGTGGGGCGTGCCGCTGGTGCACACCATGCACACCATGGCCAAGGTCAAGAACCTGCTGCTCGAATCCGGTGAAAAGCCGGAACCCCGGCGGCGCGAACTGGGCGAACACCGCATCGTCGACGGCGCGGCCCGGCTCATTGCCAACACCAGCTCCGAGGCCGCAGAGCTTGTCTCGCACTACGGCGCCACCTACGACCGGATCGACATCGCACCGCCCGGGGTGGACCTGGCCACGTTCACTCCCGCGTTCCGGGCGCGTTCGAGGGCCGGGCGCGGCATCAGCCCGGATACCTTCCACCTGGTATTTGCGGGCCGGATCCAACGGCTGAAAGGCCCGCAGGTCCTGGTGAAGGCGGCTGCGCTGCTGCGGAAACGCCGGCCCGACATCGACCTGAAGGTCACCATCCTGGGCGCATTGAGCGGCAACAAGGAATTCAACCTGCGCTGCCTGGTGGCGGAGGCAGGAATGGACGACGTCGTCACGCAGCTTCCGCCGGTAAAGGCGCCCGAGCTGGCGGACTGGTTCCGCGCGGCCGACGTCGTGGTGATGCCGTCCTTCAGTGAGTCCTTCGGCCTGGTGGCACTCGAGGCGCAGGCCTGCGGCACGCCCGTGGTGGCCACCCGGGTCGGCGGCCTGTCCCGGGCCATCTTCCATGGCCGCACCGGGCTCCTGGTGGACGGCCACCACGCCGCGGACTGGGCCGATGCCCTGGAAGCCCTCTACGACGACCCCGCCACCCGCGAGGACCTGGGCCGCGCCGCCGCCATCCGTGCCCAGAACTCCGGCTGGCAGCGAACTGCCGCCATTACCCTTGAGAGCTACCACGCCGCCGTCGACAATTTCGTGGGCCGCCGCCTGGCTCCGGCGGTTCCCGCCTCCTGACCCTTTCCCGCGGAGCGCGCTTCTCCTGCTTTTCCTACGTCCCCTGCCGCCGGGCTGTTAGCTTTAGGACAGGTGCCGACGTTGGCCCGTGCAGGAAAGGACAAGGATGTCTGCTCTCCCTTCTGATCTTCAGATAGCCCGGGCTGCCCGGATCCGGCCGATCAACGACATCGCGGCTGCCGCAGGGATCAACCCGGAGGCGCTGGAGCCGTATGGGCGGTTCAAGGCCAAGGTGGACCCCGCCCGGCTGGACGCCCCGCCGCCTGCGGGCAAAGTAGTGCTCGTGTCTGCCATGTCCCCCACTCCGGCGGGCGAGGGAAAGTCGACCACCACGGTTGGGCTGGCGGATTCCCTGGCACGCGCCGGCCACAAGGTGATGATCGCTTTGCGGGAGCCGTCCTTGGGCCCGGTCCTGGGGATGAAGGGCGGGGCCACCGGCGGGGGCTACTCACAGGTGCTGCCGATGGACGAAATCAACCTGCACTTCACCGGCGATTTCCATGCCATCACCTCGGCCAACAATGCGCTGATGGCGCTGGTGGACAACCACATCTACCAGGGCAACGCCCTGAACATCGATCCGCGGCGGATGACCTTCAAGCGGGTGCTGGACATGAACGACCGTGCCCTGCGCGAAGTGGTGATCGGCCTGGGCGGACCCTCCCAGGGAGTTCCGCGGCAGGACGGGTTCGACATTACGGTGGCGTCCGAGATCATGGCCGTCTTCTGCCTGGCCACGGGCCTGTCCGACCTCCGTGAGCGACTGGGACGGATTACCTTCGGCTATACCTTCGACCGGGTTCCCGTCACCGTGGCCGACCTGGGTGTGCAGGGCGCCCTGACCCTGCTGCTGAAGGAAGCCATCAAGCCGAACCTGGTGCAGACCATCGCCGGGACCCCCGCACTGGTGCACGGCGGCCCGTTCGCCAACATCGCCCACGGCTGCAACTCCCTGATTGCCACCCAGACGGCCCGGCGGCTGGCGGACATCGTGGTCACGGAGGCTGGCTTCGGGGCGGACCTGGGCGCGGAGAAGTTCATGGACATCAAGGCCCGGGTCGGTGGCCTGGCTCCCTCCGCCGTCGTGGTGGTGGCGACGGTGCGGGCGCTGAAGATGCAGGGCGGGGTGGCCAAGGGCGAACTGACCCGGCCGGACCTTGCCGCCCTGGAAGCCGGCGTGGAGAACCTGCGCCGGCATGTCCGCAACGTGGAGAAATTCGGTGTGACACCCGTGGTGGCCATCAACAGGTTCTCGTCGGATTCGGCCGAGGAACTCGACTGGCTGCTCGCCTGGTGCGCGGCCCAGGGCGTGCCGGCTGCTGTGGCCGACGTGTGGGGACGGGGCGGCGGCGGGGACGGTGGGGATGAACTCGCAGCATTGGTGGCGCAGGTGCTGGCGGGGCCCAACAGCTTCCGGCACCTCTACTCGCTGGGGTTGTCGGTGGAGGACAAGATCCGCACCATTGCACAGGAAATCTACGGGGCGGACGGCGTGGACTTCTCGGTCCCGGCACTGAAGCGGCTCGCCGATATCGAGCGCAACGGCTGGTCCGGGCTGCCGGTCTGCATGGCCAAGACGCAGTACTCGTTCACGGACGACGCCTCCCGGCTGGGGGCGCCCAAGGGCTTCAGCATCCACGTCCGCGACCTCCTGCCAAAGACCGGTGCAGGCTTCATCGTGGCCTTGACGGGGGCGGTGATGACCATGCCCGGCCTCCCGGCGGTTCCCGCGGCCCTGCGCATGGATGTCGACGCCGACGGCAACCCGGTGGGCCTCACCTAGCCCAACGCCCCATCACATCCTGCCTACCATTCAAGAATCCCCCATCAGATTCCGCCCCAATTCACCAACCCGCCATCAGATTCCGCCCCCAATTCACCAACCCGCCATCAGATTCCGCCCCCAATTCACCAACGCGCCATCACCTTCCACCCCGAATAAACCGACCCGCCATCACCTTCCACCCCCAATTCACCAACGCGCCATCACCTTGGAACCATCGAGGGCGGTTGCTGTGGATAACTCCTGCAGTGGTCTAGCCTTCTACGCCAGAATGCCAGCATGCATAAGCGCGCTGATTTACCGTCGAACCTGGCAAGCTGTCCGTTCACATACGACTCGGCGGTGACTGCCGGTGTGTCAGCGAAGCGGCTGCGGAAGGATGACGTGGTCCACGTCAGCAGGCGGTTGTACCGCCCGTCGACTTGGAACTTCGAATTGGAAGCCGCGGCACGGGTCCTCTCCGAAGTTTCGCCAGGCGCGTGGATTTCACACGTCACGGCTGCACGTTTGCACTGTCAGCTGCTCCCCGCGTGGCTGTCGGATTCAACTGAACTGCACATGAGCAAACCAAAGCATTTGCCGCAGGTTCGCCGGAAAGGTGTCATTGCCCATAAGGTCATGGCCAGTGCCGACGAAATCGAAACTGTCGACGGCATCCCCATCACCACCCGTTCCCGAACCTGGCTCGACTTGGCACGGCGGCTGTCGCTGGCTGAGCTGGTCTGCCTTGGAGACCAAATCATTCGCATCCCTCGAGCGGAGTTTGAAGCCAGGTCACAGCCCTTTGACACATTGGAGGGTCTCAGCGCTTTAGTCGGCCGGCACCCCAATCTTCAGGGGGTCGTGCGTGCACGGGAAGCCTTGGAGCTGATGCGGGTCGGCGCTGATTCCGCACCGGAATCGATGCTGCGGCTGGCCATGATTGACGCGAACTTGCCAGAACCTGACCTGCAAATAGCACTTCGACCGAATGATGCGGCTTCCCCTACGGCCGACTTGGGCTACCGTCACCGGCGCCTTGCAGTCCAGTACGACGGCGGCCACCATCTTCTTGAGGCCCAGCGATTGAGTGATCGACGGCGCGACAAAGCCTTCGAGTCGGCCGGGTGGACGGTTCTGGTATTCACCAAGGACGATGCCACGGACGGTTTCCGACGAGCTGTAGCGGCAATCAAACGGCACCTTCGCACGGCGTGGAGTGACCATTCCTACTCGGCCGGTTTTGCCGGAAGCGGGTGAAACAAAACCCCACCGCTATCTCCAGAATCGCAGCCCGCCGCGTTTACGCTCCCGAGGGGACGGGAAGTGATGGCGCGTGTCGGGAGAATACGCAGGAAGTGATGGCGCGTCGCGGAAAAGCCGGCAAAAAGTGATGGCGCGTTTCGGGAGAAAACGCAGGAAGTGATGGCGCGTCGCGGAAAAGCCGGCAAAAAGTGATGGCGCGTCCCGGAAAAGCCGGCAAAAAGTGATGGCGCGTCGCGAAAAAGCCGGCAAAAAGTGATGGAGCGTGTTAACGCAGGACGCTCCCCCACCCGGTGAGGGCGAGGGAGCGTTCAGGCAAGGAGGACGCGGTTAGCGGTCCAGGTCGCCGCGGATGAAGGCTTCGACCTTTTCGCGGGCGAGGTCGTCGTTGAACTGCTCCGGCGGGGACTTCATGAAGTAGCTCGACGCCGACAGCAGCGGGCCGCCGATGCCGCGGTCCAGGCCGATCTTGGCCGCACGGATAGCATCGATGATCACACCTGCGGAGTTCGGGGAGTCCCAGACCTCCAGCTTGTACTCCAGCGACACCGGGGCGTCACCGAAGTTCCGGCCCTCCAGGCGCACGAACGCCCACTTGCGGTCATCGAGCCACTGCACGTAGTCGGACGGGCCAATGTGGACATCCTTCGCCGCGAGTTCAGCCTCGACGTTGGAGGTCACGGCCTGGGTCTTGGAAATCTTCTTGGACTCCAGCCGGTCCCGCTCCAGCATGTTCTTGAAGTCCATGTTGCCGCCGACATTCAGCTGGTACGTCCGGTCCAGGGTCACGCCGCGGTCCTCGAACAGCTTGGCCATGACGCGGTGCGTGATGGTGGCGCCGATCTGGCTCTTGATGTCATCGCCCACGATCGGAACACCTGCGGCAGTGAACTTGTCAGCCCACTCTTTGGTCCCGGCGATGAACACGGGCAGCGCGTTGACGAACGCCACGCCGGCGTCGATGGCTGCCTGGGCGTAGAACTCCGCGGCCTGCTGCGACCCGACCGGCAGGTAGCAGACCAGGACGTCAACCTTGGCGTCCTTCAGGGCCTGGACCACGTCCACGGGCTCTTCGGTGGATTCCTCGATGGTCTCGAGGTAGTACTTGCCCAGCCCGTCCAAGGTGTGGCCGCGCTGGACCGTGACACCGGTGGGCGGGACGTCGGCGATCTTGATGGTGTTGTTTTCGCTGGCCAGGATCGCATCAGCCAGGTCAACGCCGACCTTCTTGCCATCAACGTCGAACGCGGCGACGAACTCAACGTCACCCACGTGGTAGCGGCCAAACTCAACGTGCATCAAGCCCGGAATAGTGGACTGCGGGTCAGCGTCCTTGTAGTACTGGACGCCCTGCACCAGCGAGGCGGCGCAGTTACCCACGCCAACGATTGCAACACGGATCGGATGTGAAGACACAGAACTCCTTTGGGGACAAACGTTCGCCCGCCGGAGGGGCCTTCGCAGGAATAACGACGGCGGCCGGCTGGCACGGCGCCGCGCGGCGCCTTTTCATACTACCCAACAGGCCGGGGCCGGGGATTGTTCCCCCGGCCCCGGCCGGTTGGGTAACGAAACATTCAGTCTCAGGCGTTCTGCTTCCAGAGGTTGATGTCCGACTCCACCGCGAATTCATCAATGGCGGTCAGCTCCTCATCGGTGAAGCTAAGGTTGTTGATGGAGGACAGGGTGTCTTCGAGCTGGCGGACGCTGGAGGCACCGACCAACGCTGAGGTCACGGGTGAGCCCTTGGGCTGGTCCCGCAGGATCCAGGCGATGGCCATCTGCGCCAGGGACTGCCCGCGGCCTTCGGCAATCTTCCGCAGCCCGCGGACCCGGTCCAGCTTCTCCTCCGTGATGGATTCCTCGGAGAGGAAACGGGCCTTGGCGGCCCGGGAGTCGGCGGGGATCCCATGGAGGTACCGGTCGGTGAGCATCCCCTGCGCCAGGGGCGAGAAGGCGATGGAGCCGGCACCCACCTGGTCCAGGACCTCGTACAGGTTGGGTGAGCCGTCCTCTGTCCACCGGTTGAGCATGGAGTAGCTGGGCTGGTGGATCAGCAGCGGCGTGCCCAGTTCCCTGAGGATGCGGGCCGCCTCGAGCGTCTGCTCGGGGGTGTAGGAGGAGATGCCGGCGTACAGGGCCTTGCCGGACCGGACGGCGTAGTCCAGGGCGCCCATGGTTTCTTCCATCGGCGTTTCGGGGTCGGGCCGGTGGCTGTAGAAGATGTCCACGTAGTCCAGGCCCATGCGCTGCAGCGACTGGTCCAGGCTGGAGATCAGGTACTTGCGGGATCCCCATTCACCGTACGGGCCGGGCCACATGTAGTAGCCGGCCTTGGTGGAGATGACCAGTTCGTCGCGGTAGGGCTTGAAGTCGTCGCGCAGGTGCCGGCCGAAATTGGTTTCAGCGGAGCCGTCCGGCGGGCCGTAGTTGTTGGCAAGGTCGAAGTGGTTGACCCCAAGGTCGAAAGCCCGCCGCAGGATGTCGCGCTGCTCTTCGAACCGCTTGTCGTCGCCGAAATTGTGCCACAGGCCCAGGGAGATGGCCGGAAGCTTCAGGCCGCTGCGGCCCACCCGGCGGTAGGGCATGGATTCGTAGCGGTTGTCCGCTGCTGCATAAGTCATGGGTCAATCCTGCCAGCTGTGACCCACGCTACACGTCACGTGTTAGCGCTCAGCAGAAAAGTTACGCCGCGGGCCTGCCCGCGGCGTAACCTCCCCTGCCTAGGGCTTCAGGACCGCCGCACTCCATGGCGCCAGGTCCAGCGAGCCGCTGGCCAGACCGGTTCCTTCGTCCGTGGCCAGGAGGACCGTGCTGGCAGCCCCGTCCAGCCGGACCTTGGAGTCCGAAAGGTTGAGCAGCACCTCGATGGATCCGCGCCGGAACCGCAGCCAGCCGGCGTCGTCGTCGAACGAAACCTCCGTCTCGCCAAAGCCGCCCGCCGCCAGGTCTGGGTGCTCCCGCCGCAGGGCCGTCAACGAGCGGTACAGCTCCAGGAGCCGCGCGTGGTCGCCCGTTGCGGCCTGGGACCAGTCCAGCTTGGACCGGCGGAAGGTCTCCGGGTCCTGCGGGTCGGGCACGACGGCGGGATCCCACCCCATGCGCTCGAATTCCTTGATGCGCCCTTCCGCGGTGGCCTTTCCGAGCTCCGGTTCGGGATGGGAGGTGAAGAACTGCCACGGGGTGGTGGCCCCGTACTCCTCGCCCATGAACAACATGGGCGTAAAGGGCCCGGTCAGGGTGAGGACGGCAGCCACGGCCAGCTGCCCGTAGGACAGGGACTGCGAGAGCCTGTCTCCGGTTGCGCGGTTGCCGATCTGGTCGTGGTTCTGGTTGCAGACCACCAGTGCCGCCGGGTGCGCCAGGGAGGCGTTGATGGGGCGGCCGTGATGCCTGCCGCGGAAGCTGGAGTAGCTGCCGTCATGCAGGAAGCCGTCCTTCAGCACCTTGGCCAGGACCCCCAGGGACTCGAAGTCCGAGTAGTAGCCGGTGGTTTCACCGCTGACGCTGACGTGCACCGCATGGTGGAAGTCGTCGCTCCACTGTCCGGCCAGGCCGTAGCCGTTAACGTCCCGGGGGTAGATCAGGCGCGGATTGTTGAGGTCCGATTCCGCGATCAGCGTCTTGGGCAGCCCGGTTTCGGCCGAGACGGCATCGCCCAGGGCACCCAGCTCCTCCAGGATGTGCACCGCGCGCTCGTCGCGCAGGGCGTGGACGGCGTCGAGCCGGAGCCCGTCCACGTGGTAGTCCCGCAGCCAGAGGGCGGCGTTGTCCAGGATGTACTCGCGGACCACGTCGGAGCCGGGCCCGTCCAGGTTCACCGAGTCACCCCACGTGTTGGCATCGCCCTGCTTGAGGTACGGGCCGAACCGGGGCAGGTAGTTCCCGCTGGGCCCCAGGTGGTTGTAAACCACGTCCTGGATGACGCCCAGCCCTGCGGCGTGGGCGGCGTCGACGAACCGCTGGTAGGCGGCAGGTCCACCGTAGCCTTCATGCACGGTGTACCACTGGACGCCGTCGTAGCCCCAGTTGTGCGTGCCGTTGAAACCGTTGACCGGCAGCAGTTCCACGAAGTCGATGCCCAGCTCCATCAGGTAGCCCAGCTTCCCGGCGGCAGCATCGAGGGTGCCTTCGGGGGTGAAGGTTCCCACGTGGAGTTCGTAAATGACCGACCCCTGCAGTTCCTTGCCGCGCCAGCCGGCATCCTGCCAGGCGTAGGAGGCGGGATCGTAGGTGCGGGACTGTTCATGCACCCCCGCGGGAAGGCGGCGGGAGCGCGGGTCCGGGACGGGCCTGGTGTCCGCGTCCAGCAGGTAGCCGTAGTCCACGTCGCCGTCCGCGGGGGCGTCCGGTGCAGTCCACCACCCTTCAGAGCCCGGCGCCGTCTCCTTCTTCCGCATGGGGTATTGCAGGCCGTCGGCCACCAGAACCACCGATGATGCATCCGGCGCCCACACGTCGAAGCGTTCGGGTCCAGCGTTGACCAGGGTCATGCGTTTTCTCCATCCACGGGTACCAGCAGGGCCACGGGGTAGGTACCCAGGACCTCGGCCAGCGAAACCCGGCCGGGGCCGTAGGCGGCTCCGGTCAGTTCGTCGCGCATGGCAACGGGAAGGTCGACGGCGGTGTCCCGCCAGCCGCCGCCGGCGTCCAGTCCTGCGGGGAGCCGGGTGGCCAGCGTCAGGGCGCCGGAGGAGGCATCGGTTCCGCGGGAGAACGCGAGCAGGTGGCCCGCGGCGGCACCGGTGGCGTCCACCGGCACGTATCCCTGGAAGAGCTCCGGCCGGTCGCGCCGCAGCCGCAGCGCCCTGGAGGTGACCAGCAGCTTGCTGGCCTCCGTGCCTGCATCCGGCAACGTGCCGGCGTCGAGCTTGCCAAGTTCGGCCCGCCGCGCGTTGAAGTCCACGGGGCGCCGGTTGTCCGGGTCCGTCAGCGAACGCTCCCAGAACTCGCTGCCCTGGTATACGTCCGGCACGCCCGGCATGGTCAGCTGCACCAGCTTGGCCGAAACCGAGTTGGCGGCGGAGAATGCATCAATCCGGGAGACGAAGTCCTCAACCACCCTGGTCACCCGGGCGTCGTCGAAGACGGCGTCCACGGCCGCCTTCACCTTGTCCTCGAAGTCCTCGTTGGGGTCCGTCCACTTGGTGGAGTTGCCGGCCTCACGTGCCGCTTTTTCCGCGTACCCCTGCAGCCGTTCCCGGCTGGCCGGCCAGGCTCCGACGATGGCCTGCCACAGCAGGTTCTCGTAGGGGCCGTCCGGGATTGGCGCCAGGCCCCGCAGCGTCTCCAACGTATCCGCCCATTCCTGCGGCAGCTCGGCGATGACGGAGATCCGGGCCCGGGCGTCCTCGCTGCGTTTGGTGTCGTGCGTGGACAGGGTGGTCATGGACAGCGGCAGGTCCTGCTGGCGCCGCTGCATCCGGTGGTGGAATTCCTCCGGGGTCACCGCGAACTCGGTGGGCTCGGCGCCGACTTCGGTCAGGGTGCCCAGCCGGGTGTAGCGGTAGAACGCGGTGTCCTCCACGCCCTTGGCCATGACCATGCCGGAGGTCTGCTGGAACCGGATGGCGATGGGGTTCGCGGGATCCAGCAGCAGCGGAAGGAGGGTGCCCACCGCCACGTCCAGGTCCGGCCGGTGCGCCGCGGCGGACTCGCACGCCTCTTTGAGGACGTCGGCACCCACGGGCAGGTACGACCGGTAGACCGGGAAGGATGCGATGATCTCGGCGATGGCATCGGCTGCCTGCTCGACGGACAGCCCGCGGGATTCGGGAACCAGCCGGGCCAGCCGCAGCACCTCGGACCGCAGGATGCCGTCCGCGATCATGCGCTTGGTGCCGCGGATCATCTCCGCGTAGTTGGCGGGCTCTGAGGCTCCCCGCAACGAAGCGTCCAGCGCGTCCAGCGCCTGCTCCCCCGAGGGGTCCACAAAGACCCGGTCCACGTCCGCCAGCGCGTCGTATCCGGTGGTGCCTTCGCAGGCGAAGTCCTGCGGCAGCACTTCGCCGGGTTCCAGGATCTTCTCCACCAGCACGTAGGCGCCGCCGCTGAGGTCCTTGAGCCACCGGAGGTAGCCTGCGGGATCGGCCAGGCCGTCCGGGTGGTCCACGCGGAGCCCGTCAACCAGCCCCTCGGTAAACCAGCGGCCCACCTCGGCATGGGCCTCTTCAAACACGGACGGTACTTCCACCCGGATGCCGGCCAGGGTGGTGACCGCGAAGAAGCGCCGGTAGTTCAACTCGGCGTCGGCCCGGTGCCAGTCCATCAGCTGGTAGTGCTGCCGGCTGTGCACGTCCTGCGGGGAGTCGCCGTCGGTGTACGTGCCCTCGGCCAACGGGAACCGGTGCTCGTAGTAGCGGAGTTCGCCGTCCTTGACCTCCAGCTTGTCCAGGTCCGCGTCCGAGCCCAGCATGGGAAGCCGGACCTTTCCGCCGCCAAGGTCCCAGTCGACGTCGAACGCTTCGGCGTAGGGTGATTCGCGGCCCTCCTTGAGCAGGGACCACCACCACGGGTTCTGCGCCGGCGTGGCAACGCCCACGTGGTTGGGAACGATGTCCACGAGGACGCCCATGCCGTGTTCGCGGGCTGCCTTGGACAGGGCCAACAAACCTTCGGGCCCGCCCCGGTCCGGATCCACGGCGGAAGGATCGGTCACGTCATAACCGTGGTCCGAGCCCTGCTCCGCGGTGAGGATGGGTGACAGGTACACCCAGTCCACGCCAAGGTCCTTCAGGTAGGGAACCGTGGCGGCGGCGTCGAAGAGGGTGAAGCTGCTCCTGATCTGCAGCCGATAGGTGGAGACCGGCGTCCTCATGCTTCGGTGGCCCTTGCCTCGCTTGCTTCCGCTGCCTTGGTCTGGGCTTCCACCATCTCCTCCTGGGCTTCCTCGTGTTCCGCCCTCGATGCCAGGGAGGCGGCTGCGGAGGTGTCCACTTCGGCTTCCGGGCCGGAGTAGGCGCGCAGGACCACCATGGACTTGGCGTCCAGGGTCAGGGTGGCCTTCGCCTTGAGCGGCTCGTATGCGTCTGCCTGGGCGGCGGTGTCGATCAGGACCTCCCAGTACTGCGAGTATTCCTCGTCCGGAAGGCAGAACTCCACCGTGTCGTCGTGGGCGTTGAAGGCCATGATGAAGCTGTCATCGGTGATGCGCCGGCCGCGTGCGTCCTGTTCCTGGATGCCGTCGCCGTTGTAGAAGACGCCGATGGTCCGGCCGAAGCCGCTCCCCCAGTCCTCGGGCAGCATTTCCGTGCCGTCGGTCTTCAGCCAGACGATGTCCGGCAGCTTTTCGCCCTGGCCACGGCGTACCGGGCGGCCGTCGAAGAAGCGGCTGCGGCGGAAGGTGGGGTGGTCGTGCCGGAGCTTGTTCACAAAGGCCGTGAACTCCACCAGCGGCTGGTCCATGGCCTCCCAGTGGATCCAGCTGAGCTCGGAGTCCTGGCAGTAGGTGTTGTTGTTGCCCTGCTGGGTGCGGCCGAGTTCGTCGCCGTGGAGCAGCATGGGCACGCCCTGGGAGAGCAGCAGGGTGGCGATGAAGTTCCGCTGCTGGCGGGCGCGCAGGGTCAGCACCTTGTCGTCGTCGGTCTCGCCTTCCACGCCGCAGTTCCAGGAGCGGTTGTGCGATTCGCCGTCGTTGTTGCCTTCGCCGTTGGCCTCGTTGTGCTTTTCGTTGTAGGAGACCAGGTCCCGCATGGTGAAGCCGTCGTGCGCGGTGACGAAGTTGATGGAGGCCACCGGACGGCGGGCCGAGCTTTCGTAAAGATCGGCAGAGCCGGTCAGGCGGGACGCGAATTCGCCCAGGGTGGAGGGCTCGCCGCGCCAGAAGTCCCGGACGGTGTCGCGGTACTTTCCGTTCCATTCGGTCCATTGCGGCGGGAAGTTGCCCACCTGGTAGCCGCCGGGACCCACGTCCCACGGCTCGGCGATGAGCTTGACCTGCGAGACTACCGGGTCCTGCTGGATGAGTTCGAAGAAGGTGGAGAGCTTGTCCACGTCGTAGAACTCGCGGGCCAGCGTGGAGGCGAGGTCGAAGCGGAAACCGTCCACGTGCATCTCGGTGACCCAGTAGCGCAGGGAATCCATGAGCAGCTGCAGCGAGTGCGGGTGCCGGACGTTCAGGGAGTTGCCGGTGCCGGTGTAGTCCATGTAGTGCTTGAGGTCGCCGTCCACCAGGCGGTAGTAGGCCTGGTTGTCGATGCCCTTGAAGGACAGCGTGGGGCCGAGGTGGTTGCCTTCGGCGGTGTGGTTGTAGACGACGTCGAGGATGACCTCGATGCCGGCCCGGTGGAGGTCGCGGACCATGGCCTTGAATTCCTGCACCTGGTGCCCCACGTCGCCGGTGGCGCTGTAGGTGTTCTGGGGGGCGAAGAAGCCAATGGTGTTGTAGCCCCAGTAGTTGCTGAGGCCCTTGTCCACGAGGGTGCCGTCGTTGACGAACTGGTGGACGGGCATGAGCTCGATGGCGGTGACGCCGAGCTTCTTCAGGTGCTCGATGACGGCCGGGTGCGCCACGCCGGCGTAGGTGCCGCGCTGCTCTTCGGGGATCTCGGGGTGCAGCTCGGTGAGGCCCTTGACGTGGGCTTCGTAGATCACGGACTCGTGGTAAGGGATCTTCAGCTGGCGGTCGCCGTCCCACTCAAAGAAGGGGTTGATGACCACGCCGTGCATGGTGTGCGGTGCGGAATCGGCGTCGTTGCGGGAATCGGGATCGCCGAAGTTGTACGAGAACAGCGCCGGGTCCCAGTCGATCTGGCCCTGGATGGCTTTGGCGTAGGGGTCCATCAGCAGCTTGTTCGGGTTGAAACGGTTTCCGCTCGCGGGATCGTAGGGTCCGTGGACCCGGTAGCCGTACTTCTGGCCGGGCTGGATGTGCGGCAGGTAGCAGTGCCACACGTAGCCGTCCACTTCGGTCAATTCGATCCGGGTTTCGGTCAGGTCATCGGCCAGGAGGCAGAGTTCGACACGCTCGGCCCGCTCGCTGAACAGGGCGAAGTTGGTGCCGGTGCCGTCAAAGGTAGCTCCCAGCGGGTAGGCATTTCCAGGCCAGACTTCCATCGTGCTCCTCATTTATTGGTCAGCAGCAGAGGGCATCGGGACGCCCCTGCTGCTGGTGCGAACTAATGCCTACCGTAGTGGTTGGCTGTGACTATTACGTTTCCGCGCTCCATAGTTACTAAGCATGCTGACTTTACCCCAAACTTCGGGTAGGGCATCCGCAATTCCGCCAGCGGCGATCGGCCCGCCAAAAACTGCCTCCGACGCCGCCCTCCCGGCCCGGCCATGCAAGGCGGCACCCAGCGCGGCCAGGGCGGCCCACCGCGCGTCCTCGCCGATGCCCACTTCACTGAAGCGGCCGACGTCGGGCCCGGCCTGGGCGAGCAGCGCTCCGATGACGCCGGCCAGGACGTCGCCGCTGCCGGCCGTGGCGAGCCACGGCGTCCCGTCCGCCTGGCTGAACGTGCTGCCCGAGGGCGCGGCCACGAGGGTGGTGGCCCCCTTCAGGAGGACGGTTGCGCCGGTGCGGGCGGCCGCCTGCCGGACGGCGCCGAGCGTGGCGGCTTCCACGGCTTCCCGGTCTTCGCCGCCGCCCAGTCGCTGGAAGAGCGACGCGAGCTCGCCGGCGTGCGGCGTCAGCACCATGTGCGGGGCCAGCGAGTCGGGAAGTGCCGGCAGCGCGCCGGCGTCGGCCACCACCGGAAGGCCGGAATCAATGGCATCCCGTGCGCGGGCCAGCTGTTCGTGGTCCTGCGGTCCCATGCCGGAGCCCACCAGCCAGGCCTGGACCCGGTTGTCGGCCACTCTTCCCGTGCTGCAGACCACCTCGGGGCAGGACTGCCGGACCAGGTCTGCCACGGAGGACGGGCCCAGGTACCGGACCATGCCGACTCCGGCGGCGAGCGCGCCACGGCAGGCCAGGACGGCCGCGCCCGGGTAGTCCTCGGATCCGGCCACAACGCCCAGCACGCCGCGGGAGTATTTTTGCGCCCGCCGTTGAGGGTGCGGCAGGAGGTGCGCCAGGTCGGCGTCCTCCAGCCGGTGCAGCGGCGCCTGCGGCAGGTGCAGCGGCGCCTGCGGCAGGTGCTCCTCGATCCCGATCGGCACCACCAGGACCCGCCCGGCGTAGTCCGCGCCGGGGTCGGCCAGAAGCCCGGCTTTCGCTCCACCAAACGTGACGGTCACGTCAGCGGGCAGGACCGGGGCGCTGGCCTCGCCCGTATCGGCATCGACGCCGCTGGGAAGGTCGCAGGCCACCACCACGCCGCGCCTGTCCGCGTCGCTCACCGCCTCGACCAGGCCGGCGGCACTCCCCCGCAGCCCGCCCTTGGCACCGGTCCCCAGCACGGCGTCAATGACGACGTCGGCCCGGGCCGTTTCCGCCACTAGTTCCGGACGTGCCGCGTCCGTGAGCCTGTGGACCCGCCCGCCGGCCCGCTCAAATGCGGCCAGGCCGGCCGGATGGGCGGCATCGCCGGTGAGTACCGCCGTCGTACGCATGCCGCGGCCAGCGAGGAAGGCGCCCGCGTACAGGCCGTCGCCGCCGTTGTTGCCCTTGCCGGCCAGCACCACCACGCGGGCACCGTTCAGACGGGTTCCGCGGGCAGTGAGTTCATGGACGACGGCGGTGGCCAGCCCGTGCGCGGCGCGCTGCATGAGCACGTCCCCGAGCCCGTCGGCGAGGAGCGGTTCTTCGGCTGTGCGGACCTGCGTTCCGGTGTAGGCGCTGATCATGCGGCCGCCGGGTCAGCCTTCGGCCAGGACCGTGGCGGTGGCGATGCCGCCGTCGTGGCTGATGGACAGGTGCCACCGCTTGACGCCCTTGGCCTCTGCAACCGCAAGGACCGTCCCCTTGACCTGGACGGTGGGCCCGTTGTGGTCCAGGCCGATCCAGCAGTCCTGCCAGTTCATGCCGGCGGGGGCACCCAGCACCTTGGCCACGGCTTCCTTGGCGGCAAAGCGGGCAGCCAGGGAGCGGGTATTCAGTTCCCGTTCCGCGGGCACGAAGAGCCGGTCCCTCAGGCCCGGCGTCCGCTCCAGCTGGCGGCCGAACCGCTCGATGTCTACTACGTCTACCCCGATGCCAACGATCATGCGGTTCATTCTACGGTGGGGCTTCCGGCTACAAGGGGGCTTCCACCCCGGTTTCAGGCGGATCTTGCCGTTGTCCGCCATCAGCGCAAAGGCGTGTCTTTTGGACAGGGCACCCGACGCGCACCCTGACATTCCGGGGCTTCGTGGCCGAGGCGTGCCAAAAGTTACGCAATCGCGTTCGGCTCCAAAGTTAAAGCAGAAGCCCCGGGCCTGCATGGCCCGGGGCTTCCTTTGTCAATGCCTGACTAGCTACTCGACGGTGACGCTCTTGGCGAGGTTGCGGGGCTGGTCCACGTCGTAGCCCTTGGCTGCTGCCAGTTCCGCGGCGAAGATCTGCAGCGGCACGGTGGTCAGCAGGGGCATGAGCAGGGTGGGGGTTTCCGGGACGTAGAAGACGTACTCGGCGTAGGCCTTGACGGCTTCGTCGCCTTCCTCGGCGATGACCAGGGTCCGGGCGCCGCGGGCGCGGACTTCCTGGATGTTGGAGACCACCTTGGAGTGCAGCGAGTCGCGGCCGCGTGGGGACGGGACCACCACGAACACCGGCTGGCCTTCGTCGATCAGCGCGATGGGGCCGTGCTTGAGCTCACCGGCGGCAAAGCCTTCGGCGTGGATGTACGCGATCTCCTTGAGCTTGAGCGCACCTTCCAGGGCTACGGGGAAGCCCACGTGCCGGCCCAGGAACAGCACGGACTTTTCGTCCGCCATGGACCGGGCCAGTTCGCGGAGCGGCCCGGCGTTGTCCAGGATGGTCTGGATCTTGGCGGGGATCTTGTTCAGGTCCGCCAGGACGTCCTTGATCTGGCCGGAGAAGATGTTCCCGCGCAGCTGTGCCAGGTATAGGCCCAGCAGGTACGCGGCGGTGATCTGGGCCAGGAACGCCTTGGTGGACGCCACCGCGATTTCCGGGCCGGCGTGCGTGTAGAGCACGGCGTCGGATTCACGCGGGATGGTGGAGCCGTTGGTGTTGCAGATGGAGATGGTCTTGGCGCCCTGCTCGCGGGCGTACCGGACTGCCATCAGGGTGTCCATGGTCTCGCCGGACTGGCTGATGGACACCACCAGGGTCTTCTCGTCCAGGATCGGGTCGCGGTAGCGGAACTCGTGCGCCAGCTCCACCTCCGTGGGGATGCGGCACCAGTTCTCGATGGCGTACTTGGCCACCATGCCGGCGTAGGCGGCCGTGCCGCAGGCCAGCACGATGATCTTGTTAACCTGCTTCAGCAGCTCCGGGTCGATCCGCAGCTCATCCAGGGTCAGCTTGCCCTTGATGTCCGAGCGGCCCAGCAGGGTCTGCGCCACGGCGTCGGGCTGGTCATGGATTTCCTTCTCCATGAAGGAGGAGAAGCCGCCCTTTTCCGCCGAGGCCGGGTCCCAGTCAACGTGGTATTCCTTGCCCTGGGCCGGGTTGCCGTAGAAATCGGTGATCTCCACCGAGTCCGCGGTGATGGTGACGATCTGGTCCTGGCCCAGCTCCACGGCGCGGCGGGTGTAGTCGATGAACCCGGAGACGTCCGAGCCCAGGAAGTTCTCGCCCTCGCCCAGGCCCACCACCAGCGGGGAGTTGCGGCGGGCGGCCACGACGACGTCGGGCTGGTCCGCGTGCACGGCCAGGAGCGTGAAGGCGCCCTCGAGGCGCTGGCAGGCCAGCTCCATCGCGTGGGTCAGGCCGCCGTTGGCCGGGTCACCGCCCAGCTTGTTCCGCAGGATGTCGGCCAGCAGCGCGGCAGCAACTTCGGTGTCCGTCTCGGACAGGAAGGTCACGCCCTTTTCCAGCAGCTCAAGCTTGAGCTCGGCGAAGTTTTCAATGATGCCGTTGTGGATCACGGCGAGCTTGCCGCCGTCGGCCAGGTGCGGGTGGGCGTTGCGGTCCGTCGGGCCGCCGTGCGTGGCCCAGCGGGTGTGGCCGATGCCGGTCACTGCCTCAGGAAGCGGGCGCGCCTCGAGCTCGCCAATCAGGTTGCTCAGCTTCCCGGACTTCTTCCGCGACTCGATGGTCCCCTGGGACACCACGGCCACACCGGCAGAGTCATAACCGCGGTACTCCAGGCGGCGCAGTCCCTCAAGGACAACGTCCAGCGCACTGTGACCGTTAATTGCACCGTCAGTCGAACGGCCTACGTATCCCACGATTCCACACATAGCCACAAGACTATCGGCAGCGGGCCGGTTGCTCTAAACCGGCCGGCCGGCGTGTGGGGCTGCCGGCGGGGCGTCCGTGACGGGTGCCGCCGCGCTGAGCAGGGGCGTCATTTCGCGATGTGCCGGGAGCGGGGCAGAATCTTTAGCGTGACTTCGCAACGCAATGAAGCGAACGGGGAGGGTGCCTCGCCGTTCGTGGAGCTGGACCGGCATACCTGGTCCCGGCTCGCAGCCCAGATGGAACAGCCCCTTAATGAAGAGGATGTGCTGCGCCTTCGCGGGCTTGGCGACCCCTTGGACATCAAGGAAGTCAGGGATGTCTACCTGCCGCTGTCCCGGCTCCTGCACCTGTACGTCGAGGCGGCCGGGCAGCTGCATGCGGCCACCACCACGTTCCTGGGCGAGCAGACCCAGCGCACCCCGTTCGTAATCGGCGTCGCCGGGTCAGTTGCGGTGGGCAAGTCCACCATCGCCCGTGTCCTGCGCGAAATGCTCCGCCGCTGGCCGGGCACCCCCAATGTGGAGCTCATCACCACGGATGGTTTCCTCTATCCGCTGGCCGAGCTGAAGCGGCGGCAGCTGCTGGACCGGAAGGGTTTCCCTGAGTCCTACGATCGCCGGGCTCTGCTGCGTTTCGTGAGCGAGATCAAGGGCGGCGCCGAGGAAGTGCGCGCACCGTGGTACTCCCACGTCACCTACGACATCGTGCCCGGCAAGGAAGTGGTGGTCCGCCGCCCGGACGTGCTGATCGTGGAGGGCCTGAACGTGCTGGCCCCGGCGCGGCCGCGGCATGACGGCAGGCAGGGCCTGGCGCTGAGTGACTTCTTCGACTTCTCCATCTACGTCGACGCCAAGACCTCCTACATCGAGGAGTGGTACGTGGATCGGTTCCGGAAGCTGCGGAGCACGGCGTTCGCGCAGCCGGAGTCCTACTTCCACCGCTACGCCACCCTCTCGGATGAGGAGGCGGAGAGCACCGCACGGGACATCTGGAAGCGGATCAATGAGCCCAACCTGGAGGAGAATGTGCTGCCCACCCGGGGCCGGGCGCAGCTGGTGCTGACCAAAGAGGCCGACCATTCCATCCGCCGCATGCTGCTCCGGAAGGTGTAGCACAGGTGTGCTACCACTGCGGTTCCCCGAGCCGGCGCAGCTTCGGCCGCTTCCTTGCAGCGGGGGCCGGGCTGACTGTCCTGGCTGGCTGCACGCCGGAGGCACCCAAGGCCGTGGCGCCGTCGTCCGCTGCTCCTTCCGCGTCCCCCTCCCCCGCAGCCGCCACCGTCCCAGCAGGCCCGACGGCGGAAGCGGCCACGGTGGGCCAGCCGCCTGAGCCGCCGTCCCCCACACCGTCCCCGTCGGCAACCCTGGCGCGGCAGTTTTCGCTTGACGACCCGGCCAGCCAGTGGGTCATCGTGAACAAGCACCGGCCGCTGAAGCCGGCCGACTATGTGCCGGCCGATTTGGTGCGCCCCGCCGTCGCCATTTCCGCGGCCGGCGAGGCTGCCCTGCTGAACAGCACGACGGCGGCCGCCGCCGAGGCGATGTTCGCTGCGGCGGCGCGGGACGGCGTGGAGATCGTCCTGGCCAGCGGCTACCGCTCGTACACCACCCAGGTGACCACCTACAACGGGTACGTCGCGGCCCGCGGGCAGGCCGACGCCGACACGGCCAGCGCGCGCCCGGGCCATTCGGAGCACCAGACGGGGTGGGCGTTCGACATCGCGGACGGCGGCGGCGCCTGCAGCTTCCAGCCGTGTTTCGCGGACCAGCCGTCGGCGGCATGGGCGAAGGCCAACGGGCACCGGTTCGGGTTCGTGGTGCGGTACCAGTGGATGCTGCACCCCATCACGGGGTACTTCTACGAGCCGTGGCACATGCGGTTCGTGGGCGTGGAAGCCGCGACGGACATGCTGAACCGCGGCATTGCCACACTGGAGGAATACTTCGGCCTCGAAGCGGCGCCAACCTACCTGTAACACGGGTGCGCTAGGTTGGTTTCCATGCTTAGTGGATTCAAGAACTTCATCATGAAGGGCAACGTCGTTGACCTTGCCGTGGCTGTTGTCATGGGTACTGCCTTCGGAGCCGTCGTCACGGCGCTGGTGAACAAGGTGCTCATGCCGTTCGTCTCCGGCCTGGTGGGCGCACCCAACTTTGACAGCTTTGCGCGCGTGGAGCTGAACGGGAACGCCATCGAGTTCGGGGTGCTGCTGACGGCGGTGGTGAACTTCCTGTTGATCGCGGCTGCCATCTACTTCGTGGTGGTGATGCCGATGAACATGATGATCGAGCGCCGCAACCGCCGGCTGGGGATCAACAAGGACGTCAAGAAGGATGCCGCCGAGGATCCGCAGGTTGCGTTGCTGACCGAGATCCGGGATGCGCTGAAGGACCGCGTTTAGGCCGCCTGTTCAACCGCCAGTGGCCCGCCTCCTGTTGGAGGCGGGCCACTTTTGTTTAGCTGTGGAAATGCCATTGACATTTCTTCTTTCCGCACCAAATGATTGCGCAATGGGGGAAATGATCGCCAATCAAGCGGGAGCGTCATCAATATTTCGGGGCCCGAGGACTCCGCCGCTAGTCACGCTCCTGCTCGTCGTCGTAGCCCTTGTCGCACGGCTCTTCCTTATGCCGTATGAGAGCGAAGATGCGGCCACTTTCCTCTTGCCTTGGATGGAGCAGTTTCGCGACCGCGGTGTCTGGGCGCTCGGGGGGGACTTCTCGAATTACAACTTCCCGTATTTGTTCCTTTTGTTCTTGGTCAGCCTTTTGCCCGTTGAGCCCCTCTTCGCAATAAAGGCTGTATCCGTTGGGGGCGATGTCCTACTCGCCCTTGCGGTAGCGGCGCTCGCAAAGCAGCTTGGCCCATCGCAGCTGGCACCCCGAACCATAGCGGTCATAGCACTGCTGGCCCCGACGGTTCTCCTCAATGCCGCGATGTGGGGACAGTGCGATTCCATTTACACTGCGTTCCTTTTGTTGTCGGCACGAAGCCTGCTTCGGGACAACTACAACTGTGCTTGGTCATGGTGGGGGGTTGCAGTCGCGTTCAAGCTACAGTCAGTGTTTTTTCTACCCGCGTTGGCAGCGGTCTCGCTTCGGAACCGTCGCGGCTTCAAAGGTCCGTTCCTGGCCACCTGCGTTTGGTTAGCACTCAGCTTGCCGCCTGTAATCTTCGGGCGGTCTTGGGAAAGTACGCTCACTATCTATGTAAGGCAAACCACGGACGGTCGATTGGTTTCTGGGGCTGCCAACATCTTTGCCTGGTTCCCGGAAATGGATGCCGCTCAGGGAAGATGGTGGGGTATCCTACTATGCGCGCTCGCCCTAGCCGTTGCCACGGCCGCCTATTGGCGCGGTGCGGATACTTTGGTCCGTCGCCTCTATATGTGCATTACGGTCGTAGCCGTATGCCCACTGTTGCTCCCGCAAATGCACGACCGTTACTTCTTTGCGGCTGAAGTGATGTCGTTGCTTCTCTTTAACTGGGCAGGGTTACGCATAGTTCCTTGCCTACTGGCCACAACAGGAGCGTTTGTTTACTTCTTGTATTTTGCAAGGAACAGCTACGCGATGCCTCTTGCGATCGCATTCTCATTCCAAGCCGTAGCCGTCATCCTGATGTACCGAGCCCTTATGCGGGGCAGCGGCAAAACACTTCCGGGCTCCGCTATTCACTAACAAGTTCCAGCGCGAGCTCGGTCCGGACCACCTGGGCCAGGTGTTCGGCGATGGACTGCGCGGTCTCTTCGTCCGCGGCTTCCACCATTACCCGGACCACAGGCTCGGTACCTGAGGGGCGGAGCAGGACGCGGCCGGTTTCCCCGAGTGCCGCTTCCGCTGCCGCCACGGCCTGGGCGAGGACGTCGCTGCTGCCCACCCGGCTCCGGTCCACGCCCTTGACGTTGATCAGCACCTGCGGGAGTTTGGTCATGACGGTGGCCAGCTCCTTGAGCGGCTTGCCGGTCAGGGCTACCTGCGCTGCGAGCTGGAGGCCGGTGAGGAGGCCATCGCCGGTGGTCGCGTGGTCGGCGAAGATGACGTGGCCTGACTGTTCGCCACCGAGGTTGTAGCCGCCGTCGCGCATGCCTTCCAGGACGTAGCGGTCCCCCACGGCGGTTTCCACGATGGTGATGCCGGCGTTGCGGAGGGCGATCTTGAGGCCGAGGTTGCTCATGACGGTGGCCACCAGGACGTCGTCCTTGAGCTTGCCAGACTTTTGCAGGGCGATGGCCAGGATGGCCATGATCTGGTCGCCGTCCACTTCGTTGCCCTCGTGGTCCACGGCGAGGCAGCGGTCGGCGTCGCCGTCGTGGGCGATGCCAAGGTTGGCGCCGTTCTTGACCACAGCTTCCTTGAGCGGGCCGAGGTGGGTGGAGCCGACGCCGTCATTGATGTTCAGGCCGTCCGGATCGGCGCCGATGACGATGACGTCAGCGCCGGCGTCCTTGAAGAGCTGGGGCGAGCAGCCGCTGGCGGCGCCGTTGGCGCAGTCGAGGACCACGGTGAGCCCGTCGAGCCGGTGTGGGAGGGTGCGGAGCAGGTGGACGATGTAGCGGTCCTCGGCGTCCGAGAAGCGCTGGATGCGTCCGACGTCGGCGCCCGTGGGGCGGACGGCTTCCTTGCCCATCTGGGCCTCGATGGCGTCCTCCACCTCATCCGGCAGCTTCTGGCCGCCGCGGGCGAAGAACTTGATGCCGTTGTCCGGCGCCGGGTTGTGGGAAGCGGAGATCATGACGCCGAAGTCGGCGTCGAGGTCCGCCACCAGGTACGCGGCGGCGGGAGTGGGCAGGACCCCAGCGTCATAGACGTCGATGCCGGAGCTGGAAAGGCCGGCCTCGACGGCGGCGGCGATGAACTCGCCGCTGGCGCGCGGGTCACGGGCCAGCACAGCGCGGGGCCGGGAGCCGTTGGAGTTGCGGTCATGACCAAGCACGACGGCGGCCGCCTGGGCCAGCTGCAGGGCCAGCTCTGCTGTCAGCAGACCATTGGCCAGCCCCCGGACACCATCAGTTCCAAATAATCTAGACACCGGTCAAGTGTAGAGGATGGGGCGCAGGGCGGTGACGGAGTGGCCGAGCTTCAGGAGTGCGAGGTTCGGGTTCCCGAAGGGCAGCTGGAAGGTTGACGATATCTTGAGCCTGGAATCGCGGCTTCTTCGATAAGCTCACCGCAGCAAGCTGGATCGAGCGAATTAATCGGGGGCGGGACGATGCCGGCATCTGAACGAAGGTTGACCAGCCTGACAGGGCTCCGTTTTTTTGCAGCTCTAGCTGTGGTGCTTTACCACCTAAGGATTTACTTCTCGCCAATTGGGGACGGCCTTGCGGTGTTCGGCTACGGTTTCACGGCTGTCAGCTTCTTCTTTGTGCTTTCAGGCTTCGTGCTGACGTGGTCCCAAAAGAGCGACGTAAAAACAAGGCGCTTCTACCTCAACCGCATCGCCAGGATCTGGCCGCTTCATCTAGTCACCATGTTCTTGGCTATCTGGGCACCTGCACTGCCGACCTCGTCCGGCGCATCCTTGCCAGGCGCACTGTTTGTGGCCACACTCACACAGTCGTGGATTCCCGCCAGTCCGTTCCTAAACGCCTTCAATGGTGTCTCCTGGTCGCTCTCCTGCGAAGCGTTCTTTTACTTGATGTTTCCGTTGTTGTTCAACAGGATCATGCACATGAGCCCCAACTACCGCGTCTTCATCATCTTTCCAATCGCTGGAACAGTTCTATTCGGGGTCCTAGCGTCAGTCACATCCATACCCACGGCTGATTATCTGCTGATCGCCATGCCACTGTTTCGGCTGGGAGAATTTGTGCTTGGAATTTGCCTCGCAAGACTTATGAAGGCCGGATGGCGACCAAGATTCTCTGTGCTGATGTCGCTTGGGTTGCTGGCAATCCTAACTGCCGGCCTTTTCGCCGCTTCGTTTATCCTGAACAAAAATGAAGGCCCAATCCCGATGACACTCGCCAATTTGGTTATGATTCCCGGGTTCCTGACAGTCATAGCAGCGTGTGCCAAGCAAGACATTGAAGGTAGAACAGGGATGTTGGGTTCTCCACTCCTTACCAAACTTGGACAATGGTCGTTTGCACTGTACCTAGTTCACGAGGTGGTGCTTCGCGTGTTCAGGCCGTGGACTCAGTCAGCGTCCATCCTGGAAGTCTCAGCTATGGCAGCCGCTGTGTTTGTCATATCCGTCGCAGCCGCTGGAGCACTTCATGAGTTCGTGGAGCAACCGGTCGAAAAGAAGTTGCGGTCCTTGACGGCGCCAATCGTGAACCTCAACAAGTACTCCACTCAGAGAAGCAGGTAGTGACTGCCTCAGCAGGCAATCTCAGCTAACGACTACTTGAATTTGAGGGATAAGTACCTGTCTTTCCTCAAAGGCCTCGCTCCAACCGTTCAGGCGCTCCTACGATCCATGCATGACACCTAGCTATGGGGGCTTGGCGCTCGAAATTGTAGTACCGGTCTTCAACGAGGAAGCCGTACTCGAACACAGCATCTCAAGGCTCTCCGAATACCTCACACAGGAAATGCCGTCGACGTGGAAGATCACCATTGCCGACAATGCGAGCACGGACAGGACTCCAGCGATCGCTGCCCGGCTGAGCCAACAACTGCCGAATGTTGAGTATCGCCGCCTTGAAGTCAAAGGACGCGGGTACGCACTTCGCGATGCATGGAGCGTTTCGGATGCAAAGGTCTTGGCTTACTTGGACGTTGACCTCTCCACTGATCTTGCGGCGCTCCCACCGCTGGTGGCTCCCTTGCTGTCCGGTCATTCCGATGTTTCCATTGGCACACGGCTCGGCCAGAGTTCACGCGTGAGCCGCGGCCCGAAACGGGAATTTATTTCCCGCTCCTATAACTTCCTGCTCCGCCGCACGATGCAGGTCCGGTTCTCTGATGCTCAGTGCGGATTCAAGGCAATAAGGGCCGACGTCGCCAAGCGTCTGCTCCCGCACGTTGAGGACAATGGCTGGTTCTTCGATACGGAATTGTTGATCATTGCCGAACGCTCCGGGCTGCGGATCCACGAAATCCCCGTCGACTGGATTGATGACCCCGATAGCCGCGTCAATATTAGGCAAACGGCGCTTGACGATCTTCGCGGGATGATTCGCGTAGGCGGGTCCCTGGTGAAGGGCTCAATTCCCGTCCAAGCCATCTACGCCGAACTCGGCCGCGGGCCAATAGTCCCGCCTGGGCGCCCGAGTTTCTTCGGCCAGGTCATTCGGTTTGGGCTCGTCGGTGTTGTTTCAACTCTCGCGTTCGCGTTCCTCTATTTGGTACTCCAGGGACCTTTCGGTGCACAGCAGGCCAATTTCCTTGCTCTGCTCCTGACAGCTGTGGGCAACACAGCTGTAAACAGGAGGTTCACCTTCGGTATTCGCGGTCCCTCGAAGCTGTTCACGCACCAGTTTCAGGGCCTCGTTGTCTTCCTGCTTGCCTGGGCATTAACGTCCTCGGCCCTCGTGGTGCTCCATGCTGTGAATCTCGACCCGGCTCCAAGCACAGAACTTTTGGTGCTGACCACCGCCAACATCCTCGCTACTTTGCTGCGGTTTGTGCTTCTTCGTCTCTGGGTATTCCGGGTTCGCTCCGCGGACGAGCGTTCGGCTGTTCTCCCCTTCCGGCCCGCGGGACAGTCCGTCCGTTGAACATCGAAAGGGCGCACAAAGTCCCCGCCGCCGACAACCCGTTGGCCGGAATACCCCGGTGTCGAGTAGGCGCATCGCCATTTATTACCTGTCAACAAAGCATTGACGAATTGTTCCCTGCGGGAATGCTATCGCTGTCACGGATCGAGTTCAGTCGAATTTCAAGGAGGCGGGAGCGTTGACGGCTTCACTAATTACGACCTTCGGTGGTGACTACAGAGCGGCGGCCAAGCGGTCTCTTCGAGGGCTGATAAGGGGACGCGCTCAGGATCCTGCGTGGGAGCGGCCGATTCTAATGCTCCTCTTGGCCCTCAATGCCACTCTAAACTTCTGGAATCTCGGGATCAACGGATGGGGCAACTACTTTTACAGCGCCGCCGTCCAGTCCGGCACCCAGAATTTGGTATCTGCATTTTTTGGCTCCTCCGATTGGGGCAATTCCATTACAGTTGACAAGCCGCCACTTAGCTTGTGGGTCATGGAGATTTCTACCAAAATCTTCGGCTTAACGCCCATTGGAGTATTAGCACCACAAGGACTTATGGGCGTCGCATCAACACTGCTCATTTACCTAATCATCCGCCAGCATTTCGCAGCAGTACCTGCACTTTTTGCCGCGGCCATTTTCTTTACGACTCCAATCGTGGTTCTGATGTCGCGATACAACAACCCTGACCCACTCATGCTTTTGCTGATGCTCGTCTCTGTATATGCCGTCCAGCATGCGATTGAATCCGACCGGCTGAGGTACCTGATTCTCGCGGGGGCAGCAGTTGGCTTGGCATTCATGACCAAGCAACTTCAAGGGCTCCTAGTGTTGCCGAGCATCAGTATCGCGTATCTGCTCTGGAGTAACACGGAATGGACTAGGAAACTGAAGTATGCCAGCATTTCAGGCTCAGTGATGGTGTTCACCGCCGGCATTTGGATGACCGTGGTAGACCTGATACCGGCAGAAGCGCGGCCCTTCGTGGGAGGATCGCATTCCAATAGTGTGTTGGAACTGACCTTGGGCTACAACGGCTTGGACCGGATAGTCGGGACCGAGGAAGATCCGGTTGCTAACCTCATCCCTGCACAATTCAGGCAGGTGGACTCGGACGCCGGCTTTCTGCGACTTCTGAATGCGAACTACGGACAGGAGATCGGCTGGACACTGCCCGTTGCCATCATCTGCACGCTCCTGGTTTGCCTCGGATGGAAGTTGCTGCCCCCAGCACGGGGTGCAAGAGCCCTGGCCTTCGTGGCGGTCACGTGGTTTCTCGGAACCTACCTCGTGCTGAGCTTCATGGGCAATCAAATCCATACCTATTACACGGAGACACTCTCCGCACCGCTGGCCCTCACCGTAGGTGTGGCCAGCGCACTCTATATCCGGCACCGACGGCTGTTGGCTGTGAGAGTGTGTGCTGCGCTTGGCATCCTGTCGACCGCAGTTTGCTCATGGCTTATTCTGAGCAGCGTGATCGGCTGGCCGGAATGGCTGGGCAGCGGAATCCTGCTGCTGGGAACTCTTGGAGCAGCACTGTCGGTGGTTACGCCGCCGGCGCGGTGGCTTGAGGTGTGCGCCGCAATCATGGCGATTGCAGCCATACTGGCCGGGCCGCTCGTCACATCTGCGCTCACGACAACGATCCCGCAAAACGGTTCCAACCCTGTATCCGGTCAACTGACCAAAAGCCCGGCCAGCATTAATCGCTTCCTCGACGATATGAAGCACGGAAACCCAGCATGGGCTTACGACATTGCCTTCGGCCAGACGCCGAACGACGCTATCCTCAGCAAATTGGCGACCTCAAAAACATGTCTATGGGCGGCTGCCACTTCCGCTTCGCAGACTGCTGCAAGACTGCAAATCGGGGCCAGCCGGCCGATCATGCCACTCGGTGGATTCGCTGGATCAGATCCCTCCCCCACACTCCAAGCCTTCAAAGACAGGGTCGCCGCCGGACAAATTTGCTACTTCCTTCCCCAGGATGAATTCATGGCGACCCAGCCTAAGGCAAGCACCTTCGCTGAAATTTGCGACTGGGTAAAGAGCCATTTTCAGCTCGAGATGGTCGGTGGGCAAGGCATCTATGACTTATCAAAACCGATTGCGTGAGCACCCAGGAGGCGCCCACTACTAGCACCCAAATAGGAAATATCAGACGCCTATCGCCGAATCCCCTCAAAGAATTCCCGCACGCAAAAGCCCGCCCCACCAACTGGCGGGACGGGCTTCCGTGCAAGCGGATTTAGCGCTTGGAGTACTGCTGAGCCTTACGGGCCTTCTTAAGACCAGCCTTCTTACGCTCGATGACACGGGCGTCACGGGACAGGTAACCGGCCTTCTTCAGGGTCGGACGGTTGTTTTCGACGTCGATCTCGTTCAAGGAACGGGCGATGCCGAGGCGCAGTGCGCCCGCCTGGCCGGAAATGCCACCACCGTGGATACGGGCGATGACGTCGTAGGCGCCTTCGAGATCAAGGATCTTGAAGGGCTCATTGACGTCCTGCTGGTGCAGTTTGTTCGGGAAGTAGTTCGCCAGCTCGCGGCCGTTGATGGTCCACTTGCCGGAGCCGGGCACAACGCGGACGCGTGCAACGGCTTCCTTCCGGCGGCCAACAGCTGCGCCGGCAACGGTCAGGGCCGGGCGCTCCTTCTTGGGAGCAGCTTCAGCAGCTGAGCTCTCAGAGGTGTAGCTGGTCAGGTTTTCCTCGGCCTCGGGGGCCTCGGTGGTCAGTTCTTCGTTCTGAGCCACGATTCTCCTTGTATTAAGTAAGTTGTTTGGTGGCCAGGACTACTGGGCGACCTGGGTGATTTCGAAAGTCTTGGGCTGCTGGGCGGCGTGCGGGTGCTCAGCACCGCGGTACACCTTCAGCTTGCCGAGCTGCTGGGCAGCCAGGGAGTTCTTGGGGAGCATGCCCTTGATGGCCTTCTCAACAGCGCGGACCGGGTTGGTTTCCAGCAGTTCCGCGTAGTTGACGGAGGTCAGGCCGCCCGGGTAGCCGGAGTGGCGGTATGCGCGCTTCTGCTCCAGCTTGGCGCCGGTCAGGGCTACCTTCTCGGCGTTGATGATGATGACAAAGTCGCCCATGTCCATGTGGGATGCGAAAGTGGCCTTGTGCTTGCCGCGCAGCAGGATTGCGGTCTGGCTTGCAAGACGACCAAGGACAACGTCGGTGGCGTCAATGACGTGCCACTGGCGGTTGATATCGCCGGGCTTCGGGGTGTACGTACGCACGGTGTTTGCCTCGTTCTTGTTCTGGCGTTCTTGTTTAGGTGTCACTAACTCGTGCACCTACTGTCTGCGCGCTACCGGAACAGAGGTGAGGGCTCCATGTAACCAGTCATCCTGAAGTTCCGAATGTGCACGTTGAGTAGTTATCCTGCAACCGGATTCTCAAGCGGGCACGCACCATCGGAACAGGACACGCACAACGACTACCAAGATTAGCGCGTCAGGTGGTCTGGGGTCAAAATGGGGGTAGCTGGAGGCCGCTGGGGCCTGAGCGGCCCATCTACGCAGGGGGATGCAGTGTTGTCAGCGGTGAACGGGGACTCCAGGAGCGTGCTCGTCCTAGTCATCGGCGCCGCGCTCCTAGGTGGCGCCCTATCACCCCTCGCGGAGATCCTGATCGCGAAACTGCTTCCGAGACTTGGCGAAGCGCCACGCCCAACGACACGAATTGCGACAGCGGGCCTCACCGCTGTCGCAAGTGTCGCCTTTGCGCTGCATTTTGGTATGTCCTCCAGCCTTCCTGCTTTTATTTTCCTCGCGATAATCGGGGTTCAACTCGCGCGGATTGATGTAGCACTCCACCTACTGCCCAATCCCCTGGTGCTGACCCTTCTCGCCGGCGGTCTTATATTGCTTTTACCGCCTGCACTCCTTGATAAGCAATCTGACCAATGGCTCCGAGCGGCCGTTGGAGCTGCTAGTTTGTTTGCCGCGTATCTGATTATGGGACTCATTTCCCCGGGCGGCATCGGTATGGGCGACGTAAAGCTGGCCGCACCGGTTGGGCTCTACTTGGGGTACCTAGGCTGGACACAGCTCCTCTACGGCGGCTTGCTGGGCTTTGTCCTCAACGGGGTGGTCACGGCGCTTGTCCTGCGCAGAAAGGGCCGCGAACAAGCCACGGAAGTGCCGCACGGCCCCTCAATGCTGGGCGCTTTGGCAGCCCTCGCACTCTTCACCCGCTAGGCATCGTCACCTCAACCCACCGGCGCTACCAAGGCTATCCAACGTCAGCCTCCAAGTAGCCAGCAGAATACCTACGTTCGCTTCTGAGTACTGGCAGCTGCTTTCGAGTACGTACTTTTGCCTCGCCTGCGAAAAGTCGAGTACCACTACGCATTGTTGGTCATTGGCGACAGTGACAATCTCTTCTTAGCGAAGTCCAGCCGCTAAGGAATTATGGGGGCAGCTGGAAATTCGTTGAAATATATATCAATTCCATTTCACCGAATTAAGGACATTAAAATGACTTCTCTTATGGTCTCGATGATGGCATTCGTTGCCGGCGTCAAGGATCGTTTCTCCTCGGAAAAGGGGGCGACGGCCACGGAGTACTCGCTGCTCGTAGCCTTCATTGCGCTAATCATCATCGTCGGTGTTACTGCCTTCGGCAGCGCCCTCAACACTTGGTTCACCAGCCTGGGAACCAAGGTGGGCACCTGGTAGGTGGCAGCCTCCCGAGTGCGCCGCGTCCTTGCAGTCCAGCGGGCGCGGCGCTCTCCGTGGCAGCGGATGAACCTTGAAGCTGCCTCCTTCAGTGATCGCCTGGGGTGATCAGCCGGCGCATTAGCGACCGTGCTAGGACAAGGAACTTAGGAACAAAAATGACTTCATTAATGGTCTCCGTGCTCGCTTTTGTTGCGGGTTGCAGGGAGCGCATCTCCTCGGAAAAGGGTGCAACAGCGACAGAGTACTCCCTGCTGGTGGCGTTCATAGCACTCATCATCATCGTCGGCGTCACCGCTTTCGGCTCAGCGCTCAACACCTGGTTCACCAGCCTGGGCACGACAGTCGGCACCTGGTAGCCAACCCAGCTTCCGGATGTGCCGCCCAACACCCGCGGCACATCCGGAATCGCAACCAACCTCGGGGGATCCGTTGAGAAAGATCCGCAAAGAAGACTCGGAACATAAAAGCCGGGGCGCCGTCGCCGTGGAGTTTGCGCTGGTGGCTCCCATCCTTCTGGCCCTCGTTGTAGGCATAGTTGAGTTCGCCAACGCCTACAACGCCCAGATATCCGTTACCCAGGCAGCTCGTGAAGCAGCCCGGACCATGGCAGTCAAGAACAACCAGACCGACGCGAAAGCTGCTGCAGTTGCTGGTGCACCGGGAGTCAACTCAGCGGCTTTCGCATATACCTTCAGCCCCGCAGCTTGTGCGGCCAACACCACGGCGAAGGTAACTATCACCTATACCTCCTCAACCTTGACCGGACTGTTTGGGAGTTCCGTAACCGTCACCGGAGTTGGAGCAATGCAATGCAACGGAACGTGAAGCCCTGCGAGAAGGAGCGGGGAGCTGCCGGCGTCCTCGTTGCGGTGATGATGGTTGTTCTCATCGGCGCCGGCGCACTAGCGGTCGACACCGGGCAAATCTATGCCGAAAGGGCCCAGCTGCAGAATGCTGCTGACGCTGGGGCACTTGGGGGAGCAAACCTTTGCTTCAAGGGCGGCTGCAGTCAGGCGGACGTAAACGCACTGGCCGCGAACTTGGCTAACAGCAACTCAAACGACGGCAAATCCACTGTTGAGTCCGTTGACCTATCAGTCGCAGGCCAGGTTTCCGTCACAACTTCTACCAAGGATGGAACTACAAACGCTGGCTTCCTGAGCAAGATGTTCGCCAGCGCCCTGAACTCACCACCTGCGAAAGTAGGGGCCACGGCAACTGCGAAGTGGTATTACCCCAAAAAGGGAGTAACAGTGCTCCCTTTGACCTTCGCTTCATGCGAGTTCAAGGACGACGGGGCAGCGCACAAAATCTTTATCCAGGGTGGGGCCCTGGACTGCAATGGGCTTAACCCCTCGAATCAGATCATCCCGGGCGGTTTCGCCTGGCTTGCACCTGACGGCGGAACGGGTTGCACCGTTACAGCCGAAGTTGGGCAGTGGAGCATGACAAGCGCAGGCGCCGCAGTTCCAAACAGTTGCATCGATCTCTTCAACCCATCCCTCAATCCGACGCTAGCGAATTCAACTGTCGCACTGCCTGTCTACAAGTACACCTGCGCCGGCATGCCCGCGGCTCAGTTCGGGACCTGTAACGGCAGTTCGGTGCAGTACTACATCGAGAAGTGGGCTGGTTTCAAGCTGCAGGCTTGGAACCTCAGCGGCCAGGCAAAGTACGACCCGACCAATGTCTTCACGGGCAGTGAAAAGGGCCTCTATGGAACCTTTGTCGGTTACAGCGCAGATCCAAGCATCTTCTCTGAGTACACGACAACGCCTAATGGCAACGTCATTGTCCCAACACTGATCAAGTAGAAAGAACCAAAGGGGAAGAAAGTGAAAGCACGCCTACTGGGAGGCATTGCCGCGCTGCTCGTCGCGATAATCGGCACATTCCTTCTGATCACCTACGTACAAAGCGCGGATGCCCGTGCAATGGCGGGAACCGAGACCTCGGAAGTGTTTGTGGTCCAGGCTGCCGTCCCAGCGGGGACAGCGGTCAGCGACCTGGGCGGGTCAGTCGTTAAGAAACCGCTTCCGAAGTCGACAATCACCGCAGATAGTGTCACTGACTTGAATTCGCTGGGGACAAAAGTCACTTCGGTCGCCCTGGTTCCCGGGGAGCAGCTGCTTTCGAGCCGGATGGTCGAAAAAGAGTCGTTTCTTGGCCCATCAAGGGTTGCCGTTCCGGACGGCATGCAGGAGATCTCGCTGAAGCTCCCTATCGAGCGGGTGGTTGGCGGCAAGATCACGGCAGGTGACACAGTCGGTATCTTCGTTTCTCTTACCGAGACTTCCACCAACGGGGCCGGCCAGGCTGCTACCCAATCCGCAGGTACTCAACTTACCTTTCACAAAGTACTGGTCACGGCTGCCCAGTTGAGTAACGGCAGCCCCGCCCAACAGGATTCGACGCAAAAGTCGGATGGATCCCTGAACTCGGGAAGCAATGCCCAGAGCGACGGAAACTACCTGATTACAGTGGCCCGAAATTCAGTTGACGCGGAACGCCTGGTTTACGCAGCGGAGTTCGGCAAGATCTATCTGTCGAAGGAGCCGACAGGCGCTACTGAGGGCAACGCCGGTGTAGTTGACAAGACGAAGGTTTTCAAATGAGCCGCTTCGTACTCATCACACCGAGCACGGATTTCGAACGAAGGGTCCGTATGGCCACGGCAGGTATGCCGGGTTCCCTTCAGTACTTTCAAGCCGACTATCTCCCCCAGGGGCCGGAGGAAGTCCTGGGACAGCTCCTCGGGGAACCGCCGGAAGTCTTCATCCTCGGTCCGGGCCTGCCTGCCGACGACGCTCTGAAGTTCGCCGCAGTAATGGACCTGCAGTACCCGGAGATCAGTATGATCCTCGTTGCCGGCGAATCGTCAGACGTCGCAATACAGGCCATGAGGGCAGGTATTCGTGACCTGCTGGATCCAGCCGCAGATGTGGACCACATCCGCATCATCGTTGAGCGGGCCAGCCTGGCCTCGGCTGGCCGCCGGCGGGGCCTGGCGCCAAGCAGCTCCGAACATCATGAGCACGCCGCGGGCGGACGAATCATAGCGGTGATATCCCCGAAGGGCGGGGTGGGGAAGACGACAGTCGCTACTAACATCGCCGTCGGACTCGGCAAGATCGCACCGATGGGCGTGGTGATCGTGGACCTTGATCTCCAGTTTGGAGACGTGGCGAGCGGCCTGATGCTGGAACCTGAGCACACCATCACCGACGCAGTGGTGGGAGCCGCAAGTCAGGACTCGATGGTCCTGAAGACGTATCTGACAGTTCATCCTGCCGGGATATACGCACTGTGTGCGCCAAAAAATCCAGTCGAGATGGACAGGATCAGTGGAGAAAACGTTAGCCACCTCCTCTCCCAGCTACGGCAGGAATTCCAGTACGTCGTCGTGGACACTGCACCAGGACTCGGCGAACATGTGCTCGCCACTCTGGAACTAGCTTCCGATGCCGTCTGGATTTGCGGGATGGACGTGCCGAGCATCAGGGGTCTGCGAACGGGGAACCAGATCCTCTCCGAGCTCAATCTTCTCCCGGAAGGACGTCACGTCGTTCTCAATATGGCGGATCGCAGGAGCGGCCTGACCCTTCAGGATGTTGAAGCAACCATTGGAGCGCCCGTTGACGTAGTCCTTCCAAGATCCAAATCGCTTCCGTTTTCAACCAACAAGGGTGTGCCAGTCCTCCAGGACGGGAGCCGGGATTCGGCCGCCAAAGGCTTAAGGCTCCTGGTGGAGCGGTTCAAGCCAAATTGGGAAGCAAGACCACATAAGAAGTTGCACCGAAGGGCGGTAGTTCAGTGAACCTTTCACGCAGGCTCGAAAAGATGAGGGGCACGGAGCCGGAACTGTCAACGGCGGAGCCGGAGCAGGCTAATCCGTTCGCACACCATGCTGCCGTCCCGGAACCGGCAACGTTGGGACGAATCCACGAGGCCAAGTCGGCTGAGGCGGCTGTAGTTGTTGAGCTCGCACCAACAGCAGCTGTTGCCAGCAGCGCTCTCAGCTCGCTTAAGGAACGCGCCAGTCAGTCGCTGTATGAGCGCCTGGGCGCACGCATCACAGACTCATCGCTTGAGGAAAGCGAACTTCACCAGTACGTGAAAGATGAGTTGAAGAGCGTGGTGGATGAAGAACAGGTCCCGCTGACGTCGGCAGAGCGGCAGCGGCTGATCCGGGAAATCATCGATGACGTTCTTGGACACGGCCCGATCCAGCGCTTTCTGGACGACCCGAGCATTACGGAAGTCATGGTCAACCGCTTCGACCAGGTCTACATTGAACGCGCCGGGAAGTTGACGCTCACCGATACCAAGTTCGCCTCGGACGAAGCGTTGCGCCGCGTGATTGAACGCATTGTGTCGAAGGTGGGCCGGCGTATTGACGAGTCATCACCTCTCGTGGATGCTCGGCTGGCTGACGGTTCCCGCGTCAATGCGATCATTCCACCGTTGGCTGTTAATGGACCAGCCCTGACCATCAGGAAGTTTGGCGGGGATGCCCTTACCGTTGACAAGCTAATCGCCTTCGGGAGCCTTTCTCCGGAAATGGCTGAACTCCTCCAAGCTTGTGTCCTGGCACGAATGAACATCATCGTTTCCGGCGGCACGGGGACCGGCAAGACGACGCTGCTCAATGCACTTTCGTCTTTCATCCCTGCTTCTGACCGCATCGTCACTATTGAGGACGCCGTCGAGCTGCAACTCCAGCAGGACCACGTTGTCCGCCTCGAGAGCCGGCCCGCAAACATTGAGGGCAAGGGGGAAATAGCCATCAGAGACCTGGTGAGGAATTCCCTCCGCATGCGTCCTGACCGCATAGTTGTCGGCGAAGTCCGCGGCGGCGAGTGCCTGGACATGCTCCAAGCCATGAACACTGGGCACGACGGGTCCCTCTCCACTGTTCACGCGAATTCACCGCGCGATGCCATTGCGCGACTGGAGACGTTGGTTCTGATGGCGGGAATGGACCTGCCGCTGCGAGCCGTAAGGGAGCAAGTGGCATCTGCCGTGAACCTCATCGTCCACATCTCGAGGCTCCGCGATGGCACCCGACGGGTTACCCATATAACCGAGGTCCAAGGCATGGAAGGGGACATCGTCACGCTTCAGGACGCTTTCGTCTTCGACTACGCAGCCGGCATTGATGCCAGCGGGAGGTTCCTGGGGAAGCCCATTCCTACCGGCGTCCGTCCCCGCTTTACTGACCGCTTCCACGAACTCGGCATCCGCGTTTCGCCACACATTTTCGGTGCTGACACCATAAGGGGCAGGTAGTCATGGCCGGCGAGGTTCCCGTGACTCTCTTCATGGTGGGACTCTTTCTGGTCTACGTGTCCTTGGGTCTACTATTCACATTTGTTTGGAAGGGCAAGTCAGGCGTACCGCTGTCACGGCGGCGTCCCGACGTCGTCGACCATTCCTCCAGCCTCACCCGACTCACGAACCAGGCTGTTGGCGCGCTCAACCGCGGTTTAAAGAAGCGCCCTACAAGCGTCTTCAGCAGGGAAAAGCTGGAACAGGCAGGTCTCAACAAGGAGCCCGGCGACTACTTGCTTATGGCTGGAGCCATCACGTTGGTTGCGGCAGTGTCCGCCTTCTTCCTGGGTGGCCTGGGCATGAGCATACTTGCCCTCATCCTGACACCGTTCATCCTGTATCTCGTCCTGAACCTATTGATCGCAAGGCGCCGAAAAGCATTTGACGCGGAAGTCCCGGACACACTGCAAATGTTTTCGGGTGGTCTCCGTGCCGGCCACAGCCTGCTGAGGGCGATTGATGCAGCCGCTCAGGAAAACCAGGGGCCGATGGCGGAAGAACTCAGCAGAATTGTCAATGAGACGAGAATTGGCCGCGACCTTGGCGAATCCATGGCTGATGTTTCCCGCAGAACTGCCAGCGAAGACTTCTACTGGATTGCTCAGGCCATCGAGATCCACCGCGAAGTGGGTGGCGACTTGGCTGAGGTACTGGACCACGTGGGCGAAACCATTCGGGACCGCAACCAGGTCAAGGGCCAAGTTCGCGCCCTCAGTGCCGAGGGCCGCATCTCCGCAATGGTTCTCATGGCCCTTCCAATCCTCATGTTCATCGGGCTGGTGACGTTCAACCCAACCTACTCACGAGTCTTCACAACGACGTTCATCGGTTTCGTGATGTTGGCCGCCGCTGTTGCTCTCCTCTCCGTCGGCGGCCTATGGCTTAGCCGTATCATCAAGCCGAAGTACTAGGGGTGAAAAATGCAACCCATCGCATTAGCCGCAATATTGGCCATCGTCGTACCCATTTCCGGAATGGTCTGGCTGTCCTTCACCGGAGATCGGGCAGGTCTGCGACGGATCAAAGCCAACCTTGGCGGTCGTCCCGGTCAGGCTTCCCAGTCGCTAAACGTCACCCAACAGCTTGCCGACTTTTCCCGGCGCATCACGCCCAAAGGATACGAGGCGTGGCTCGATAAACAACTGTCGGGGGCAGGGCGCCCCAAACAATGGCCGCTTGCCCGGCTCCTGATGGTGAAGCCTATGCTGGCCTTCGGGGGCGCACTCCTGGGCCTTCTGGTCTTCATGGGAGCACCCTCAGCGGGCAGGTTCGCGATCGCCATTGTCATAGTGGCGCTGGCCTATTTCCTGCCCGACATCCTCCTGCGGAACTTCGCCCAAAAGCGTCGGGAAGCGATCCGGTTGGAGCTGCCAAATGCGCTCGACCAGATGCTGATTTCGGTTCAGGCAGGGCTTGGCTTTGAAACCGCTATGGGAAGAGCTGGAGAGAATGGCAGGGGGCCCCTGGCCGACGAACTTATCAGGACACTCCAGGACATTCAGGTAGGGCGATCCCGTAAGGAGGCCTATCTCGCCCTGTCCGAACGAGTGGATGTTCCTGCCGTGAGGACCTTCGTCCGGGCCGTGGTCCAGGCGGACACCTACGGCATTGCCATCGCCGGCGTCTTAAAGGCACAAGCGAAGGACATGCGCGTAAAACGCCGGCAGCTTGCGGAAGAACATGCCATGAAGATGCCGGTGAAAATGCTCTTCCCGCTGATTTTCTTCATCCTTCCGACACTTTTCATCATTCTGCTCGGACCAGCTGTCCTTCAGATCATGGCAGTTTTCTCCTAGGAGCTGGACATGTTGAATCGTATTCAGGACTTTCTAAGCCGAAGGGCCCTCTCTCTGCGAGCGCTGGTAACAGACCAACGCGGAGCAACCGCTACCGAATACGGAATATTGGTTGCATTCCTGGCTATGGCTCTGGTCATCGGCGTCGCTGCCTTTGGGCAAGCCTTAAACCTTCATTACCAGAACCTAGCCACCACGCTAAGTTCTGCGCTGGGAATCCCATAATCAGCTCCTCCTAAAGCGCTCCGGCGCCACAAAGACCGGACCCCCTCGGCACCCAGAACCGAGGGGGTCCTTTGGTTGAAGATCACAGAATCCCAGCCGACCCTGAAAGCGAGCGGCTGGCAGCCGCCGGTCCATCGACCGCCGGCGTTCTTTGGAGGAAGAGATGAAGGTTGGCAGATTCGTCGTGGCACTCGTTGTATCCAGCGCCTTGAGCGGCTGCCTAGCCCAGGGGGCGCCCGAGCGGATTCGCCCGCCGGAGAAGCCTCGTTCTTCAGAAACCTCCTCAGTGTCCCAGGCCCCGCTGCCTCTGCAGGGATCCTCCGGAACATTCCATATCCGCGACAATAACGGCCGCACCTTCGACCTCGCGTATGACTACGAACCCTCGCGGATAAAGACCCGTCCAGTGGACTTTGGCAGCTCCGAATTCACAGAGGTACAAGTCGAGGCGGCTTACAGGATGAAAATACTGAACACGTCAGAAACCCAAACCCTGTCCTTCCAACCAACCTCTGTTTGGGAGGCGACGTTCGGACTTTATGCGCTTTGGGAGTCACCGAATACGCTTTGCGACGGCCTTCTTGGGCCGGGTCGAAAAGGTGACTGGTGCGGGGTGGAACTAGCTCACTTCCACATCGAACAGGAAGTCCTTCCGGGCACCTCATTGCAGCTCACACCGCACCCCGGGTTTTCGGACTCCTACCCCGTGCAAGGTGGGACAGTCGCGGTTGACCCCTCCCACCTGCCAGGAATCAGGAATGCTTTGGCTCGGCCCGACAACATTGCCATCACATACCAGGGCAAGGACGGCGGCCGCTTCATTAACTCCTGCTATCGGGAAGCCAACCAAAGGTACAACCCACAGCATGCGGCAGAACTGCGGGACTGGGATCTCCTGGTGGCCGCACGCGACGGCGTGTGCCGCGCGTTCATGGACAAGAGCATCTTCCCAGGCATGTCCACCTCCGCAGATCCGGATGGCGGGTACACGTACCTCGACTAAACCGACTGGTCCGGACTCAGTGTAGGCATAGAAAAGACGCAGTGAAAGCGCAGGAAACGTACAAGGGGTAAAGGCTTTGCGCAGGATGCTGCAAGATCCGGTAAATGTCGCATCAAGCGTTGCTAACTTCGATTCAGTGCTGGTGCAGGGCCAGCCAAATCCGTCTCGCTCAGGAGTCAAAATGCTTTCTCTCTACACCAACATCATGATCCGCCTTCGCAGCGAAAAGGGCGCAACCGCCGTTGAGTACGGCATCATGGTCGCCCTTATTGCTGTTGTCATCATCGTCGCTGTCAGCACGCTCGGCGGCCAGCTCGGAACCCTCTTTACCGGTGTCACCACCGACATCGCGCACCCCACCGCCACTGCCGTTCCCACCAGCTAGCTTCAGCTGCCCGCCGTTCCGGACCCCATATCGAAACGGCGGCAAACCGCCCGGCAGAAACAGGCAAACCAAAGAGGAGGTGCAGCAGGTGAAACGCGACTCGGAACGGGGCGCAGCCGCCGTCGAATTCGCGATCCTGCTGCCCCTCCTCTTGATGCTTGTCCTGGGCACGATCGAGTTCGGTCGTGCCTACAACGCCCAAATCACGCTCACTAACGCCGCCCGCGACGGCGTCCGGGTCATGGCCATCAATAACGATCCCACCGCTGCAAAGACAGCCGCCAAGAATGCAGCGGCATCGGTAAGCAGCAGCATCCCCACCTCGGACATCACCCTCAGTACCGCTACGTGCAGCACGGGGAACCAGGTAACCCTCACCATCAAGTACACGCTGTCCACCATCACCGGCATCGCCGGCCCGTTCCCGATGACAGGCAAAGGAGTCATGCTGTGCGGTGGCTGAGGGGAAACACGGGGACGAGAAGCGGGCAGCACGGCGAGCGCGGCGCCATAAGTGTCATCGTCGCCGTTCTGATGCTGACGCTCCTTGGATTCGTCGCTATCGCCGTCGACGTCGGCGTCATCTATTCGGAACGCGCACAGCTCCAAAACGGCGCCGACGCCTCCGCGATTGCCCTCGCTCAAAAGTGCGCCCGGAGCGCTACAGACCCGATGTGTTCGACCACGTCCACGCTCGCAGCCACCTTGGCCAACCAAAACGCCTTGGACGGCATGAGCAATGTCAACAACATCCAGTTGGACACGACGGCAAGGACTGTCTCGGTCACCACAGCAGCAAAGCAAACAGGTGCACCCGAAAACTCCGTCTCCCTCTTCTTCGCGGGAGTTCTCGGTATCCCTTCAAAGCAAGTGGGCGCCAAGGCATCGGCGGTTTGGGGCAGCCCCAAGGCCGGCCGTACCGCTTTCCCTCTTGCCTTTTCCATCTGCCAAGTCAAAGGCTACGTCGACGGCGCAATGCAGCTCCTTCAGGACCACGGCCAAAACGCCAATGCTTCATGCAATTACGGCCCCTCGGGGGCTGCAGTGTCAGGGGGCTACGGCTGGCTGGTCCAGGACGCGGGAAAATGCGGCGGCACCATCGACCTGGCTGTGAGCGAGGGCGGCAGCGACCCCGGCAACAATGCGCCAGGCAACTGCGATGCCACGCTCAACAAGTGGGGGGCGGACATCACAGCCGGACGTAAAGTCATTGTGCTGCTCCCGGTCTTCAACAAGATCACCGGCACCGGGTCCGGGGCAGTCTACAGCCTGATTTCCTTCGCAGCTTTCGACGTCACGGGCTGGAGATTCAGTGGCGGTACCGGCCTCCCCTACGAATTTCAAAGCGCCAAGTCCACGACCACCGGCGTCACCACAGCAACCCAATGCACCGGAAACTGTCGCGGCGTCATCGGCAAATTCGTCACCTACGTCTCCCTCGCCGACGGCTACACCCTTGGCCCTGTTGACCCCTACGGCGCCACCATCGTCCGCCTTGGCCTTTAGCACTACCCCTCCAGCACTACCTTGACCAGGAGAAAACCGTGAAATCTCGCATGCTTGCCGGCACGGCCGCCGTTGCCCTGGCGCTTGTGGGAGCCCTCCTCATCATCGTGTACGCCAACGGCGCTGATGCCCGGGCGATGGCCAGCACCAACCCGAAGAAGGTGCTGGTGGTCCAGAAAGCCATCCCCGCAGGAACGCCGGTAAACGACATGGCCGCCTCCCTTGTTATCGAGGACGTCCCCGCCGCCGGTGTAGCCGCCACCGCACTCACTTCCCTGGACGGGAAGGGCGGGACCGTCGCCGCAGTGGACCTCGTCCCCGGCGAACAACTTCTCGCCGAACGCCTCGTCGCCCCGCAGGACGCCAAAACCACCGGCGGCGTCAAAGTGCCCGCAGGCCTCCAGGAAGTCACCTTCGAGCTGGAACCGAAGCGCGTCGTAGGCGGGCGGATTGAAGCCGGTGACCACGTGGGCATCGCCCTGATCTTCGCGGCGGGGGCAGACAAGACCAAAGCAGGCGACCCCACCACCCAGCTCACGATCCGCAAGGCCCTGGTCACCGCCGTTCAGCGCGCCCCGCAGGCAACGCCAAGCGCCAAGCCCACTGACGGCACCAATCCGCAGGACACCACGCTCCCCGAGGGGTCACTTATGGTAACCGTGGCCGTCAGCGACGTCGACGCCAACAAGATCATCTTCACCTCCATCAACGGCGAACTTTGGCTTACCAAGGAGCCCCTGGACGCAACCGACAGCGGTCCCGCAACAGCCAGGAAGGACACGGTGTACAAGTGAGCCGCTTCGTCCTCCTCTCCCCCAACGCCGAGTTCGACCAGAAGCTGCGCGCCGCCGTCGCCCACGGACTGCGCGGCACCGTCCAGACCATCGCGAGCGACATCCTCCCGGCAGGCCCGGCCGAACTGTTCGCCCTCCTCAACCAGGAACAGCCCGAGGTCCTCATCATCGGCCCGGACGTCCCCTACGAAGAGGCATTGCGGTTCGCCAAGGTCTTCGACGTCCAGCTCCCAGGTCTCAGCCTGGTCCTGGTCAGCGACGTGCAGCCGGAGTTCCTCCTGCACGCCATGCGCGCCGGCATCCGCGACATCCTCAGCCCGCAGGCGGACGCCGCCGAAATCCGGGTGCTGCTGGAGCGCGCCTGCCAGTCCTTCGCCACCAGGCACCGAGGCCCCGAATCACAGCAGGCGGAAGCAAACAGCAAGGGCCTGGTCATCGGCGTCTTCTCCCCCAAGGGCGGCGTGGGCAAAACCACCCTGGCCACCAACATCGCCATCGGCCTGGGTCAGATCGCACCCATGAGCGTGGTCATCGTGGACCTTGACCTGCAGTTCGGCGATGTCGCCTCGGGCCTGTACCTCAACCCCGAACACACCGTCACGGACGCCGTCACCCCCGCCGCCGCCCAGGACTCGCTGGTCCTCAAGGCCTTCCTCACGGTGCACCCCGCCGGCATCTACGCCCTCTGCGCCCCGCCCAACCCCGTGGACGCAGACCACATCACCCCGGACCAGGTCAGCCGGCTGCTCGAACAGCTCGCCCAGGAGTTCCAGTACGTGGTAATCGACACTGCCCCGGGCATGCCCGAAATCGGCCTCGCGGCCATGGAGCAGTGCACGGATGTGGTGTGGGTCAGCGCCATGGACATCCCCAGCCTGCGCGGACTCCGCTCCGGACTGGAAGTCCTCCGCCAGCTCGAAATCATGCCCGAATCCCGCCACGTGGTCCTCAACATGGCGGACGCGAAAGCAGGCCTCAACGTCCAGGACGTCGAATCCACCATCGGCGCACCCGTGGACGTCAGCGTCCCCCGCTCCCGCGCGGTGGCCCTGTCCACCAACCGCGGCATCCCTGTCCTGCAGGAATCGAAGAAAGACCCCGCCGTCAAGAGCCTCCGCCAGCTGGTGGAGCGCTTCAACCCGGCCTGGCGCACACAGACTCAGCGGAAGCTTCACCGAAGGGTGGTTATCTGATGAAACTCTCCGAACGCATCAACGCGGTCCAGGACCGCAACCAGGGAGCGGGCGCGGGCACTGCGCTGCTGGAACCGCCCCGCCCCGCAGCTTCGCCGGCCCCGGCGGACAGTGCGGAAGGGCACCTTCCCGCGCATGCCGCCGTCGTGCATTCAACGCACGACGCCGGCACAGCGCAGGTGCCCAGCTCACCAAGGGTGGACGTCTTCGCAGCCATGAAGGACAGGGCGGCCACGGCCCTTTTCGAGCGGATGGGCACCCGCTTCAACGACGCCGCCGTCAGCGAACAGGAACTGCGGAGCACCGCCAAGGAGGAACTCACCCGCATCATCGACGCCGAGCAGGTGCCGCTGACCCCGGAGGAGCGCACCCGCCTGGTCCGCGACGTTGCCGACGACGTGCTGGGCTACGGCCCCCTCCAGCGACTGCTGGACGATCCCGCCGTCACCGAAATCATGGTGAACCGGATGGACCAGATCTATGTCGAGCGCAAGGGCAAACTCACCCTCACCGAGTCCCGTTTCAGCTCAGAGGAACACCTGCGCAAGGTCATCGAGCGGATCGTATCCAAGGTGGGCCGCCGCATCGACGAGTCCTCGCCCCTGGTGGACGCCCGCCTCGAGGACGGTTCGCGCGTCAACGCCGTCATCCCGCCGCTGGCCGTGGGCGGCTCCTCCCTGACCATCCGTAAATTCAGCAAGACGCCGCTCACGGTCCGCAACCTCATCGACTTCGGAACGCTCACACCCGAGATGGCCGAACTGCTCAACGCCTGTGTCAAGGCAAAACTGAACATCATCGTTTCCGGCGGTACGGGCACGGGCAAGACCACCCTCCTGAATGTCCTGTCCTCGTTCCTTCCGCACGATGAACGCATCGTCACCATCGAGGACGCCGTGGAACTGCAGATCCAGCAGGAACACGTGGTCCGGCTGGAGAGCCGCCCGCCCAACACCGAAGGCAAGGGCGAGGTCACCATCCGCGAACTCCTCCGCAACTCCCTCCGCATGCGCCCGGACCGCATCGTGGTGGGTGAGGTCCGTGGCGGCGAATCGCTGGACATGCTGCAGGCCATGAACACCGGCCACGACGGCTCCCTCTCCACGGTGCACTCCAACTCGCCCCGCGATGCGGTGGCCCGACTGGAAACCCTGGTGCTGATGGCCGGCATGGACCTGCCACTGCGCGCCATCCGCGAACAGATCGCCTCCGCCGTGAACCTCATCGTCCAGATCTCCCGGCTCCGCGACGGCTCGCGGCGCATCACCCACGTCACCGAGGTCCAGGGCATGGAAGGCGACATCGTGACCCTCCAGGACGCCTTCGTCTTCGACTACTCCGCCGGCGTGGACGCCCAGGGCCGTTTCCTGGGCAGGCCGGTGGCCACGGGCATCCGGCCCCGGTTCATCGACCGGTTCGAGGACCTGGGCATCCACGTGTCCCCGGCCGTCTTCGCCGGGCCGCTGTCGCCGGGCACCAAGTAGGGAGGCGGCCATGATCATCGCCATCGGAAGCGTCATCCTGCTGGCAGCCATCTGCCTGCTGGGCGTGGCCGTGCTCCTGCCCAGCGCGCCCTCGGTGCCGCTGGACCGCCGTCGTCCGTTTGAGCCCGAGCCGCCGTCCTCCATTTCCCGCCTGGCAACGTCGGGGGTCCGCTCTTTGGAGCGCCTTCTCGCCGGGCGAACCGTCAAGCTCTTCTCCCGGGCCGAGCTGGAGAACGCCGGCCTTCGCCTCAGCCAGGCGGAATTCTTCCTCCTGGTGGGAATCGGCGCGTGCGTGGGCATGCTCGTGGGCCTGGTGACCGTCGGTCCCGTGGTGGGGCTGCTCCTCGCCCTGCTGGCGCCCTTCGTGGGCAAACTCGTCCTTGGCTTCCTGGCCGGCAAGCGGCGTGCCGCCTTCGACAGCCAGCTCGGCGACACCCTGCAGCTGCTCTCCGGCGGCCTCCGGGCCGGGCACAGCATCCTGCGTGCCATCGACGCCGCCGCCACCGAATCCCAGAAACCGACGTCGGAGGAGATGCGGCGGGTGATCACCGAGACCAGCCTGGGCCGTGACCTGCTGGCCGCCCTGAATGACACCGCCGACCGGATGAAGAACGAGGATTTCGTCTGGATCTCGCAGGCCATCCAGATCAACCGGGAAGTGGGCGGCAACCTGGCGGAGGTACTGGACCAGGTCAACGAGACCATCCGCGAGCGCGCCGAAATCAAAGGCCACATCAAGGCTTTGGCGGCGGAAGGCAAGTTCTCGGCCTACATCCTGATCGCCATGCCGTTCGGCATCGTGGCCATGCTGCTGGCCGTGAGCCCCAGCTACATGAACTCGATGTTCACCCATCCCCTGGGCTGGGTGATGATCGGGGCCTCGTTTGTCCTGATGACCATTGGCGCGCTGTGGATGCGCAAGATCATCGACCTGAAGTTCTGAGGCCCCGATGAACCTGATCGTCCTCCTGTCCGTTCTGCTGGTCTGCACCCCTGTTGCGGCGCTGGCCTGGTCCATCCTCACCGTGGACAAGCAGGGCCGTGCAGCCGTCTCCGACCTGCTCTCCCGCGGCGCGCCGCCCGTTGCCGCCGCACCGGCATCCAAGCCGGGCCTGCTGGAAGGCATCGGCAGGCGGCTGACTCCCCCGGCCTACGTCGCTTTCCTCGACCGGCTGCTTGCCCTCGCCGGCCGGCCCGCCTCCATGCCGCTGGGCAAGGTCCTGGGGTCAAAACTGGGTATTGGCCTGGCAGGTGTGGCCATTGGCCTGTACCTCACCTCCATCGGAAGCTCCCCGCTGATGAAGCTCGCCGGGCTCTTTGTCCTGGTCCTCGGCTACTTCATCCCTGACCTTCTCCTCTACAGCAAGGGCCAGGAACGGCAAAAGGCCATGCAGCTGGAACTGGCCAACACGCTGGACCAGATGCTCATCTCCGTGGAGGCCGGGTTGGGCTTCGAGGGCGCCATGGCCCGGGCCGGAGAGAACGGCAAGGGACCGCTCGCGGAAGAACTGGTCCGAACCCTGCAGGACATGCAGGTGGGGCGCAGCCGCCGGGAGTCCTACATTGCCCTCGCCGAGAGAACCAACATCCCTGAACTGCGCAGCTTTGTGCAGGCCGTGGTGCAGGCCGACACCTACGGGATCGCCATCAGCCGGGTCCTGCGGGTCCAGGCCAAGGTGATGCGGGTCAAGCGGCGCCAGCGGGCCGAGGAAAAGGCCATGAAACTGCCCGTCATGATCCTTTTCCCGCTGCTGTTTTTTATCTTTCCGGTCCTCTTCATTGCCATTCTGGGACCGGCCGTCATCAATACAGTGGTGACCTTCAGCGGCCAGTAAGGATACTCAGTACGGCGGCAAGGTTGCCTCAAGGTTTACACAGAATGAGAAGAAATAGGACACCGAAGGATTTCCAGGAAGTAGCCTTGAACAATGAAAAGTCCCGATCCCGGTTCCGGCGGAAAGAGCCCCGCTGCGGACTCCCCGCTGTCCGGGGTCGCGTCGCCCGCCGCGTCCGTTCCGCCTGCCGGCTCGGCCCCCTCACTGGAAGCAGCCGCTCTCTTGCCGTTGATTGATGCCGCAGTCCTGGAAGAACTCGAAGACGAACTGGCTGGATCGGGCCTGGCCCAGCGCTTCGCCCGGGACTACGCCGCCATGTGGGACCTGCGGCTGGCCCGGCTCGGATCCGCGGTGGAAAGCCAGGATGAGGCCTCAGCCCTGGACGCGGTGATCAGCCTCAAGATCAGCTCCGCGATGGTGGGCGGGGTACGGCTCGCCAGGCTCGCCGAACTCCTGGAAGGCCTGATCCGGAGGGGCGACTTCGTCCAGGGCCAGGCCCTGATGGCTGGTGTGGCCCTGGACGGGGCCCGCACCGTATCGGAACTGCAGTCCACCTACATCCTGGAGAACGGCTAGCAGTCAGGCATCGTCCGGCCGCCGCGGCGCCAGCCGGTAGCCCACCCCGCGCACGGTCTGCAGCCAGCGCGGCGCCAACTGGTCTTCCTTGAGCTTGCGGCGCAGGTTGCCCACATGCACCTCGACGGCCCGCTCGTCCGCCTCACTGATATACGTGTCCCGGTCGTAGAAGTCGCCCCGTACGGCCCGGACCAGGTCAGCCCTGGTACACACGGCACCGCCGCCCTTCAACAGCACATGGAGCAGGTCGAACTCGCTGCGCGTCAGGCCCAGCGGCTCGCCTTTGATTTCAACGGTGCGCGTCCGGTGGTTCAGCAGCAGGCCGTTATGCTGCAGCACCCCGGGCTCCACCGGGGCGGGAGTAGGCGCCTCCCCCCACTGCGCCGGCTTCTGCCCTGTCACTTCATGCCGGGGCCGCCGCATCATCGCCGCCACCCGCGCCCGGAGTTCCCGGGGCCGGAAAGGTTTGGCGATGTAGTCGTCCGCCCCTGCATTCAAAGCACTCAGCAGGTCCGGTTCCTCGGTCCGGCCGGTCAGCATCACCACGTAGGCATTGCTGAAATTCCGGATCCGGCGGAGAACCTCAAACCCGTCAATGTCGGGCAGGCCGATGTCGAGCGTGACAACGTTGGCCTGCTTGCTGCGGACCACTTCAACCCCGGCCCGTCCATCAACAGCCGTATGCACTTCGAAGCCAGCCTGGGTGAGCACACCTTCGAGAAGGTTGCGCACATCCGCATCGTCTTCGATTACTACAGCTACACCAAGATCGTCCATTGCTATCCCTGCGCCAGGCGGAGATGGCCCCCCATTGGCCCAGCGCCAATGCCATTCCCGCTCCAACCATTTATACGCTACTAGTAAGCCGGGCTGATGACATCCGAATCAGCACCGAAAATTGAAAAGTCAATTATTATGACAAGACATGTGCATTATCCAGAGGAAAGGGCGGATGCCAAGGTAACTGGGGGGAAATCAATGCACCTTGGCGCGCCCGCTTTCCATGTGTAAAGGGGTACGAGTCAGAACCATGGCTGAGCCGTTGTTCCACCGGGGACCCGGCCGCATCTTCCGCCGGCTGGGCACCCGCGCCCAAGTGGCGCTGTGCCAACTCCCCCTCACCGTGATCGTGGCTGCGATCACGGCGGCCACGCCTTTCGCCTGGCCCTCCCTGCTGGACAGCCCCCTGTACGTGGCGGGGATCGTCCTCCACGGGATACTGTTCCTCGGCTGCTTCCTGGTCCCGTGGGAGCGGCTGGCGCACCGCCCGTACCTGCTCATCCCGGTGCTGGATTTCGCCGCCATCGGCTTCCTGCGCAACGGCGCAGCACCCCTCCTGCCGGGTCTGGCGGTGCTCGTCATCTTCCCGGTCATCTGGCTTTCGGCCTCCGGGATGCTGGCCCGCAGCAGCCTGGTCCTCAGCTTCGTTGGGCCGCTCCTGATCATGCTTCCCACCGCAGTGGCACACTTCCCGGCCCTCAAGGCCTCGGACATCACCAGCGCCGTCCTCTTCCCCGTGATGATGCTTGCGGTGTCGCTGGCCATCCGTTTCGCCAGTGTGAGCCTGCGCCAGCAGCAGGCCGAACTGGCGGACAAGGACCGCGAACTCCGGGACCTGCTGGCAGCGAGCCGGGAACGGGAAAAGCTGCTGGAGACGGTCCTGGACGCCACCGACGTGGGGATTGCCGCCGTCGACCGCTCCGGACACTTCCTGGTGTCCAACAGCCGCCAGCGCAACTTCCGCCGCGCCACCGGCGCGGACGACGCCCTCCCCGGCCAGGGCCACCAGCTGATCTTTGGCCAGGACCGCCGCACCCTGCTTCCGCAGGACCGCCGGCCCATCAACCGGGCCATGGCAGGCGAGTCCTTCGCCGACTACCTGGTGTGGGCCGGTGAAGGGCCGGACCAGCGTGCCGTCTCCACGGCGGCCCGCCCTTTGGTCAGTGAGGACGGACGCCTCACCGGCGCCGTGGTGGTCTACACCGACGTCACCGGCTGGGTGGAGTCCCTGGCGGCGAACCAGGAACTGGTGTCCAACGTGTCGCACGAATTCAAGAACCCGCTGAACTCGATCCTCGGCAACGTGGACCTGGTGCTGGACGAAGCTGACGGCCTTCCGCCGCGCGTGGCCCAGCGCCTCGCGGTGGTCCAGCGGAACGCCGAACGGCTGCTGGACCTGGTGGCCGACCTGACGGCCTCTGCCTCCACTTCGCTGAACGTCCATCCCAAGCGGACGGACCTGGCCAGCCTCGTGGAGACCAGCATCAGCTCCGCCCAGGCCTCGGCTCAGCGCTCCCACGTGGAGATCGCCGCCGACGTCCCCTCGCCGCTGTGGGCTTATGCGGATCCGCTCCGCATCGGCCAGGTGCTGGACAACCTGGTCTCCAACGCCATCAAGTACTCCCCCGACGGCGGCCAGGTCAGCATCAGTGCCACGGCGGACCGGCAGTGGGTCCGCCTCAGCGTCCGGGACACGGGGATGGGCATGACCGCGGAGGACGCGGCCCGGGTGTTCAACCGCTTCTTCCGGACGGAATCAGCGCAGAAGGCCGCCATTCCGGGTGCAGGGCTCGGGCTTTCCATCACGCGGATGATCGTGGAGCGGCATGGGGGCAGCATCCAGTGCGAGAGCGGAGCGGGCCAGGGCAGTACCTTCACGGTGATCCTGCCGGCAGAAGGTCCCCCGCCGGCGTTCTAGTTCATCGGCTGCTGGGTAGATGCCGTTTTGACGCCTGAAAACGGCAGCTACGGAGCAATCGATGGGGGCTGGTGCTCCCGTAGTGCCCGGGTCTGCTCCGCGCGGGCCAGCAGCTCGCTGTCTGACGGGTAGGCCACTTCCTCCAGCACGAGTGGGTGCGGCGCCGCAAGCACCGATTTCGCGTCCCGCTTCTGCAGCAGGAGCCGCTCGTACAGCCAGCCCGGGGGCACGGTCCCCTCCCCCACATACAGCGCCGACCCGATCAGGGCCCGCACCATGTTGTGGCAGAAGGCATCCGCCTGGACGGTGGCCACGATGGCCCCGTCCTCGCCGCGCCGGAACTCGAAGCGCTGCAGTTCCCGGACGGTGGTGGCGCCCTCGCGGGGCTTGCAGAAAGACAGGAAGTTCTGCAGGCCCAGCAGCTGCGAGGCGCCCTTGTTGAGGAGGTCGACGTCAAGCGCGTTCTTGTGCCACAGCGTGAAGTACCGCTCCAGCGGGTCCCACAGCGCCGGTCCATCCGCAATCCGGTAGCTGTACCGGCGCCAAAGGGCGGAGAACCGGGCGTCAAAGCCTTCGGGAGCCAGCGAGGCAGCGTGGATCTCCACGGCGCCGGGCAGGTCCCCGAGCGCCCGGTTCAGCGCCCCGCGGAGCCGACGCAGCATGGCGACGGCGGGATCAAGTTCGTGCCCGCGCGGCATTGACTGCCACTCGGCTTCAGTAAGGTCCAGGTGGACCACCTGGCCGCGGGCATGTACACCGGCGTCGGTGCGGCCGGCGACGGTGACCCGGACCTGGCGGCGGACCAGGAGGGCGATCGCCTCTTCCAGGACGCCCTGGACGGTGCGCAGGCCAGGCTGCACTGCCCACCCGCTGAACGGGCCGCCGTCGTAGGAAAGATCGAGCCGGATACGCAAAAACCCGCCGCCCCCTGGAACGGGGGCCGCGGGTTTTTGGTGGTTCACAGACCTAAGTCTATAAGAATCCGGTCAGCGAATTACTTCGCTTCCTTCTCCTCGGCAGCCGGAGCGTCGGCAGCTTCCTCAGCGGCCGGAGCCTCTTCGGTTGCAGCTTCTTTAGCAGCAGGTGCCTCTTCGGTTGCAGCAGCTTCCTCAGCGGCCGGAGCCTCTTCAGCGGGAGCTTCCTCGGCGGCCGGAGCAGCCTTGGCAGCAGCCTGCGTAGCCTCGGCTACGACGGCCTGCTTGGCGGAAACCGGCTCGAGGACCAGTTCGATGACAGCCATGGGGGCGTTGTCGCCCTTGCGGTTGCCGATCTTGGTGATGCGGGTGTAGCCGCCGTCGCGGTTCTCCACGGCCTGGGCGATGTCGGTGAACAGCTCGTGGACGACGCCCTTGTTGCTGATCAGGCCGAGAACGCGGCGGCGGGAAGCGAGGTCGCCACGCTTGGCGAAGGTGACCAGGCGCTCTGCGTACGGCTTCAGGCGCTTGGCCTTGGTCACCGTGGTGGTGATCCGCTTGTGCTCGAACAGGGATGCTGCCAGGTTCGCGAGCATGAGGCGCTCGTGAGCCGGGCCGCCTCCGAGGCGCGGACCCTTAGTGGGGGTAGGCATAATTGTTTCTCCTCATGTGGAAGCCGTGGGCCGCACTCCATGGTGCTGCCCGCCGGCCAAGGTCTGGTTTAGAGTTCGTCGTCGCCGAAGGCGGCGTCGTCCTCTTCGATTGCTGCGGCGCGTGCTGCGAGGTCAAAACCGGGAGGCGAATCCTTGAGGGAAAGGCCCAGTTCAACCAGCTTTGCCTTGACCTCGTCAATGGACTTGGCACCGAAGTTGCGGATGTCCATCAGGTCAGCCTCGGAGCGTGCAACGAGTTCACCCACGGTGTGGATGCCCTCACGCTTGAGGCAGTTGTAGGAACGGACGGTGAGGTCCAGATCCTCGATCGGCAGTGCCATGTCGGCTGCCAGGGCAGCGTCGGTGGGCGACGGGCCGATCTCGATACCTTCAGCTGCGGTGTTCAGCTCACGGGCCAGACCGAACAGTTCCACCAGGGTGGTGCCTGCGGAAGCAACGGCATCGCGCGGGGCGATGGCCTGCTTGGTCTCGACGTCGACAATCAGCTTGTCGAAGTCGGTGCGCTGCTCAACACGGGTTGCTTCCACGCGGAAAGTAACCTTCAGCACCGGCGAGTAGATGGAGTCGACCGGGATGCGGCCGATCTCTGCGTCGCCGGACTTGTTCTGAGCTGCCGAAACGTAGCCGCGGCCGCGCTCGATGGTCAGTTCGAGTTCGAACTTGCCCTTCGAGTTCAGCGTGGCGATGTGCAGATCCGGGTTGTGGAATTCGACGCCGGCCGGCGGAGCGATGTCCGCGGCGGTGACGACTCCGGGGCCCTGCTTGCGCAGGTAAGCCACGACAGGCTCGTCGTGCTCGGAGGAAACCGACAGGTTCTTGATGTTCAGGATGATCTCGGTGACATCTTCCTTGACACCCGGAACCGTGGTGAACTCGTGCAGCACACCATCGATCCGGATGCTGGTTACGGCAGCACCGGGGATGGAGGAGAGCAGGGTACGGCGGAGGGAGTTTCCGAGGGTGTAGCCGAAGCCCGGTTCCAGCGGTTCAATGACGAAACGCGAACGGTTTTCGGACACGACCTCTTCGGAGAGGGTGGGGCGCTGTGCAATGAGCACTTAGGTTTCCTTTCGGCGAGCATCCGCTATATGACGCAACACAGGTGGTGGAAATTCGGTCTGAAGACTTAACGCGCTGGGCTTGCCCGGACCATCACTGGTCCGGGCAAGCTCCTGCTGCGGAAAGAATTAGACGCGGCGGCGCTTCGGCGGGCGGCAGCCGTTGTGGGCTGCGGGGGTGACGTCCTGGATGGAGCCAACCTCGAGGCCAGCGGCCTGCAGCGAACGGATTGCGGTCTCGCGTCCGGAACCCGGGCCCTTGACGAATACGTCTACCTTGCGCATGCCGTGCTCCTGCGCACGCTTGGCAGCGGCTTCAGCAGCCATCTGGGCAGCGAACGGGGTGGACTTGCGCGAGCCCTTGAAGCCAACCTCACCCGAGGAAGCCCAGGAGATAACAGCACCGGTGGGATCCGTGATGGAAACGATGGTGTTGTTAAAGGTGCTCTTGATGTGCGCCTGGCCAAGCGCGATATTCTTCTTGTCCTTCTTACGCGGCTTGCGAACCGCGCCACGAGTCTTCGGGGGCATTTTTTCTCCTACAGAAAGTTATTGGGGAAGTCCGTAAATCCCGGGCGGGGATTTTAACGGGCCTTCTTCTTGCCGGCGACGGTACGCTTCGGGCCCTTGCGGGTACGTGCGTTGGTCTTCGTACGCTGACCGCGTACGGGCAGGCCCTTGCGGTGGCGCAGGCCTTCGTAGCTGCCGATTTCCACCTTGCGGCGGATATCTGCTGCCACTTCGCGGCGAAGGTCACCCTCAACCTTGTAGTTGCCTTCAATGTAGTCACGCAGCTCAACCAGCTGGGCGTCAGTCAGGTCCTTGACGCGAACGTCAGCGCTGATGCCCGTGGCAGCCAGGGTTTCGTGTGCACGGGTCTTGCCCACGCCGTAGATGTAAGTAAGCGCAATTTCCAGCCGCTTTTCGCGGGGAATGTCTACGCCAGCGAGACGAGCCATAGTGGCAGTACTCCTTGATAAACCGGAGGTCGTAGGCAGTACACCCGCACGTTCCGTGCGGCCCCAGCCTCCGACCGGGGGTTAGCTGTCCGGGCTCCATACGTCCCAGATCAGCTTGTGCTGCCTTTATTTACTTGCGTGGGTTAGCAACCCAGGATTTCCTTCAGGGAAGGAAATTAGCCCTGGCGCTGCTTGTGGCGCGGGTTCTCGCAGATCACCATGACCCGGCCATTACGGCGGATCACTTTGCACTTTTCGCAGATCTGCTTGACGCTCGGCTTGACCTTCATGGCATTCCTTTGCGTGTAGCAGTGTGGTCAACTGGAGCAGCAATCAGCGTGCGCTGACGCCGCCCAGCAATTTACTTGTAGCGGTAGACGATACGACCACGGGTGAGGTCGTACGGGCTCAGCTCCACCACTACGCGGTCCTCGGGGAGGATTCGGATGTAGTGCTGACGCATCTTTCCAGAGATGTGTGCCAGGACGATGTGCTTGTTGGTGAGCTCAACGCGAAACATCGCATTAGGCAGCGCCTCGGTCACAACGCCTTCGATCTCAATGACCCCGTCCTTCTTGGCCATACCCTCCGCTAACTGTTGTTGCCGCAGCCCCGCCGGATTGCACCGGGCATGACCACGAACGTTTTTGTTGGATCGATTGCCTACCCCAGGCCCAAAAGGGCGTGGCAGTCCAGACAACCAACAAACAACACTACCCTGTTGGGCGGTAAAAGTTAAATCGGCCATAGTAGCCTACGCGGTGCGGTACGCACCATATTCGCCGGCCGGAGTGCTGATGCCTTCCGCGCTGGCAACGCCGTCCAGGATCGCCAGACGCACGACGTCGGCTGCCGCGCTTTGGAGCGTGATGAGGCTGACCTGCCGGGCAGCGTCGTCGGAGCGGTCGAGTGCGACTGCCTGCGTAGACAAACAAAAAACGGTATCCCCATCGGCAAGTGTGTGGGAAGGATTCAGGGCCCGGGCAATGCCGGCGTGCGAAGCAGCGGCAGTCCTTTGACATTCGGCCACATCAAGAACGGCGTTGGTGGCCACCACGACAAGAGTGGTGTTGAAGGGCGGCGGATCAGTGTTCTCCACGAAGAACTGCAATGTTGGCTCGAACGGAAGTCCGAGTGCGTTGACGATGGCCAGCGCTCCGACCACCACTCCGTTCCCAAGGGTGATCGAGGCTGTGCCTACGCCCCCTTTGTACTGTCCCCGTCCGATGAGTGCGCCGGTGCCTGCGCCGACGTTGCCGCGTCCGACGTCGTGCCCTTCCTTGGATGCCGCCGCGGCGGCGGCTGCAGCGTAGCCCATGTCCGGCGTCGGGCGTGCGGAGAAGTCGCCGCCCCGGCCCAGGTCGAAGATGGCGGCGGCGGGGACGATCGGCACCACTCCCCCGGGCACGGCAAAGCCGCGGCCGTTCTCCTCGCACCAGCGCTGGGTGCCCGCGGCGGACGCGAGCCCGTACGCGCTTCCGCCCGTGAGGACCACGGCGTCCACGGCGCTGACCAGCGTGGTGGGGTCCAGGGCATCCGTTTCGTGGGTGGCCGGGCCACCGCCCTGGACGTCCACCGAACCCGTGGTGCCCGGCGGCGGCAGGACCACTGTTACCCCGCTGAGCCAGCCATCGGTGTCTTTCTGGACGTGGCCCACGCGGATGCCCGGGACGTCGGTAATGGTTCCCATGCCCCTATTCTCCCCTCAGCCGGGCGTGCCCCTGCCGCAGCAGCGAACTTTGTGCGAGACTGCATCCAACACAGCGTTAACGGGCGACGAAGCCTTGGATAACAGTCCCCTGGCAAGGGCATATGCGGGTTTCAGCCCTCTGACGGTCTGGTGTAGTAGTCCCTAGATCCAGCCAGGGCCGGCCACGAGCAGGCTCCCAACCCGGGAGAGACACGCATGACCCGTCAACTCGCCCCGCATCCTTCCGTCAAACCTAAACGGCCGCCGGGCCAGGACGGGAAGGTACCCAGGCGGCGGTGGACCGCAAGGACGCGCCGCGACTTCTTCGTTTTCCTCGCCATGGCGTTGCCGAACCTCGTGCTCATCGCCGTCTTCACCTACCGTCCGCTGTTCAGCAATATCTACTACTCCACGCTGGACTGGACCCTCGGCTCGCCCACCGCAACCGTGGTGGGCCTGGCCAACTACGCCACCTTCTTCAACAGCAACGATGCCCCGAAGGTGCTGGGCACCACCGCTGTCTTCACGCTGGTGACCGTGGGCGGTTCGATGATCCTGGGGTTGCTGGTGGCGCTGGCGCTCAACGCGAAAGTACGCGGAACCACGTTCGCCCGCTCCGCCGTCTTCGCACCGTACGTGCTCTCCGGGGTCGGTGTGGGCCTGGTGTGGCTGTTCATTTTCGACCCCGGCTACGGCGTCCTGGCATGGCTGCTGCGGGGCATCGGCCAGCAGAGCCCGCAGTGGATCAACGATCCCCAGCTCTCACTGGTCATGGTGATCCTGGTGTACGTCTGGAAGAACCTGGGCTACTGCGCGGTGGTGTATCTCGCCGGGCTGCAGTCTCTTCCGCAGGAGGTCATGGAAGCGGCGTCGCTCGACGGCGCCAACGGGTTCCGCCGCTTCGTCAGCATTTCGCTGCCGCTGCTGTCCCCCACCACGTTCTTCCTCCTGATCACCACAATGCTCAGTTCCCTGCAGGCCTTCGACCTGATCCGGATCATGACACCGCTGGGCACGGGCACCAGCACCCTGATCTACGAGGCCTACCTCCAGGCCTTCGGCGCCTACAACAGGGCCGGCTACTCGGCAGCCATTTCCGTGGTCCTGTTCGCCATCCTCCTGGTGATCACCGTGCTTCAGCTGCGGTTCGTTGAACGAAAGGTGCACTACTCGTGACCTCCCTGTCCCCGGTGAATCCGGACCCCGCCGCAACCACCGCCGCACCGGAACCGGCCCTTCGACGCGACCACCCGTTCTCCCGCCGGAACCTGGTCCGGACCGTGATGGGCGGCTACCTGCCGCTGCTCGTCGCCACCCTGGTGGTGTTCCTGCCGCTGCTGTGGATGGTGCTGAGCTCCTTCAAACAGTCCGGCGAAATCGTCACGACAGACCTGAAGATCCTTCCGGAAAGCCTGAACCTGGAGAACTACCGGACCGCCATGACCACGGTGCCGTTTGGACAGTTCTTCCTGAACAGCACCATCGTCACCCTGTCCGGGGCCACCATCAAGGTGCTGCTGGCGATCCTGACGGCGTATGCCCTGGTCTTTGTCCGCTTCCCGTTCCGGAACTTCATTTTCCTGCTGATCCTGGTGGCCCTCATGGTGCCGCCGCAGGTGTCCATCCTGCCCAACTTCATCCTGATCGCGGGCATTGGCGGAAAGAACACCCTGTGGGGCATCATCCTCCCGGGCCTGGGGACCGCCTTCGGCACCTTCCTGCTCCGCCAGCACTTCCGGACCCTCCCGGCGTCCATCCTCGAGTCGGCGGAAGTGGATGGTGCCGGGCATTGGCGCCGGTTGTGGCAGATCGTGGTCCCGGTCTCCGTCCCGTCCATCGCCACCGTGGCACTGGTGACCATCGTGACCGAATGGAACGACTACATCTGGCCGCTCATCATCACGGACCGGCCGGAAACCATGACCCTGCCCGTGGGCCTCACCCTGCTGCAGAACAACGAAAGCAACGCCGCCGGCTGGGGTGTCCTCATGGCCGGGGCCGTCCTGGTCATCGTGCCGATCCTGATTATCTTCGCCGCCCTGCAGCGCTACATCGTCGCGGGCCTCACCCAGGGCAGCGTGACCGGCTAAGCCGCCGGCCGCCGTCGTACTTCACACCTTGCAGTACATTCCGACCTTCCACTGGCAACAACCGAAAGGAACCGTCATGACACACCTGGACCGGAGGCATTTCCTGGGCCTGGCAGGGGTAACCGCCTCTGCCGCCGCACTGGCCGCATGCGGCGGCCCCTCAACGAGCGGCGGGGGCCAGGCGACCTCCCAGGCCGCCGAGATCGACTTCAACGGCGTGAAGCCGGCGGCCAAGATCGACTTCTGGTCCAGCCACCCCGGGCAGTCGCAGGACGTGGAGAAAAGCCTGATCGACAAATTCCACGCCAAGAACCCCGACATCACAGTCAACCTGGTCACCGCGGGCGCGAACTACGAGGAAATCGCGCAGAAGTTCCAGACCGCGCAGGCGGCCAAGTCCGGCCTGCCCGGCGTCGTGGTGCTCTCCGACGTCTGGTGGTTCCGCTACTACACCAACGGCAGCATCATCCCCGTGGACAGCCTGACCAAGAAGCTCGACATGAAGATGGACGACTTCCAGCAGTCACTGGTCAACGACTACAAGTACGACGGCAAGCAGTGGGCACTCCCCTACGGCCGGTCGACGCCGCTGTTCTACTACAACAAGGACCACTTCGCGGCGGCTGGGCTTCCGGACCGGGCACCGAAGACCTGGGACGAGTTCGCCGGCTGGGCGCCCAAGCTGAAGGCTAGCTCCGGCGCCCAGTACGCGTACATCTATCCGGCCCTGGCCGGATACGCGGGGTGGACGCTGCAGAACATGCTGTGGGGCTGGGGCGGCGGCTGGTCCAAGGAATGGGATATCACCTGCGACTCCACTGATTCCGTGGCAGCGCTGCAGTGGGCGCAGGATTCGATCTACAAGGACAAGTGGGCCGGTGTCTCGTCCAAGGAGGCCGCCGATGACTTCTCGGCCGGGTTGACCTCCACCACCATCTCTTCGACGGGTTCACTGCTGGGGATCCTGAAGTCCGCCAAGTTCAACGTGGGCGTGGGCTTCCTGCCGGGCGGACCGAAGGCGCAGTCCAACGTGTGCCCCACCGGCGGCGCAGGGCTCGGCATTCCCAGCGGGATCACCAAGGAGGAACAGCTTGCCGCCGGGATGTTCCTGGACTTCGTCACCCAGCCGGAAAGCACGGCCGAGTTCTCGGCAGCCACCGGTTACATGCCCACCCGCAAGTCCGCGGACATGGCAGCCGTCCTGGCCAAGACTCCGCAGATCAAGACGGCCATGGACCAGCTGGCGGTCACGAAGGTCCAGGACAACGCGCGCGTCTTCCTCCCCGGCGCCGACCAGGAGATGGCCAAGGCAGCGGCGAAGATCCTGACCCAGCAGGGCGACGTCAAGTCGACCATGACCGACCTGAAGAACACGCTGCAGTCCATCTACGACCGGGACGTGAAACCCAAGCTGAAGTCGTAGCGGGGCATTCGACGCGTAAAAGCCCTGGCGACCCCTGTATCCAGGAGTCGCCAGGGCTTTTGCGTGTCGCAGGCGAACGTGCGCGTCCCTTACGGGATCGGCACCGGGGTGACGCCGAGGGGCACCAGGTGCTCCGCGCCGCCGTCGGGCGCCGACAGCACCCAAATGCCTTTTTCGTGGACGGCCACGGAGTGCTCCCACTGGCAGGAACGCTTCCCGTCGGTGGTCACCACGGTCCAGTCGTCCTCCAGGACAGCGGTCTCGATGCCGCCGCGGACCAGCATGGGCTCGATGGCGAGGCAGAGGCCGGGCCTGATCTTGGGGCCGCGGTGGTTGGTGCGGTAGTTCAGGACGTCAGGGGCCATGTGCATTTCGGAGCCAATGCCGTGGCCCACGTAGTCCTCCAGGATGCCCAGCGGCCTTCCGGGGACGGAGGAGACGTAGTCATCGATGGCGGCGCCGATGTCACCCACGTGCTTGCCGGTGGCCAGGGCTGCGATTCCCCGCCACATGGCTGCCTGCGTAACGTCGGAGAGCCGCTGGTCCTCGGGATCCGCCGTTCCCACAATCACGGTGCGGGCGGAATCGGAGTGCCAGCCATTGACGATCGCGCCGCCGTCGATCGAGATGATGTCGCCGTCCTGCAGGACCCTGCTGCCCGGGATGCCGTGCACCACTTCCTCGTTGACGGACGTGCAGATGGTGGCCGGGAAGCCGTGGTAGCCCAGGAAGTTGGACTTGGCGCCCGCGTCGTTCAGGACGGCGGCGAAGACGTCATCCAGGTGCTTGGTGGTAACCCCCGGCACGGCGGCGGCAACGGCGGCGTCCAGTGCACGGCTGAGCACCAGGCCGGCCTCGTGCATGGTGCGCATCTGGGCGTTGTTCTTGTATTCGATGCGGGGCTGGCCGAAGGCCATGGTGTTTCCTTTCAAATGGCTGAGGCTCCTCCCGGATTCCGGGAGGAGCCTCGATAAACCGGGCGCCTGAGGTCAGGCTGCCTGTGCGGCCTTGATGGCCTGCATCACGCGGTTGGTTACTTCGTCAATGGGACCGATCCCGTCGACCTGGGTGAGGATGCCGCGCTCGGCGTACTTCGCCACCACGGCTTCAGTCTGCTCGTGGTACAGGTCCAGGCGGTGGCGGATGACGGCTTCGTTGTCGTCGCTCCGGCCCGTTTCCTTGGCCCGGCCCAGGAGGCGGTGCACCAGTTCTTCATCGTCGGCGGTCAGCTGGAGGACCACGTCGAGCTTCTCGTCGCCGTCGGCGAGGATCTCGTCAAGGTAGTCCACCTGCGCGGTGGTGCGCGGGTAGCCGTCCAGCAGGAAGCCGTTCTCGACGTCGGATTCGTTCAGCCGGTCGCGGACCATCTTGTTGGTCACGCTGTCCGGGACGAAGTCACCGTTGTCCATGTACTTCTTTGCCTCGATGCCGAGCGGGGTTTCGCCCTTCACGTTGGCCCGGAAGATGTCGCCGGTGGAGATGGCCACAACGCCGAGGCGTTCTGAGATCCGCTCCGCCTGCGTTCCTTTTCCGGAACCGGGAGGTCCAATAATCAGCATTCTCGTCATCGCAAAAGCCCTTCGTAGTGACGTTGTTGTAGCTGCGCATCAATCTGCTTGACGGTCTCCAGGCCAACGCCCACCATGATCAGGATCGAGGTGCCACCGAACGGGAAGTTCTGGTTTGCGTTGATCAGCACCAGTGCCACCAGCGGGATCAGCGCCACGAAGCCCAGGTACAGGGCGCCGGGGAGGGTGATCCGTGAGAGCACGTACTGCAGGTAATCAGCGGTCGGCCTGCCGGCGCGGATACCTGGAATGAAGCCGCCGTACTTCTTCATGTTGTCTGAGACTTCTTCAGGGTTGAAGGTAATCGCGACGTAGAAGTAGGTGAAGAACACGATCAGGACGAAGTAAACCGCCATATAGATCGGGTGGTCACCGCGGGTCAGGTTGTTGTTGATCCACTCAACCCACGGCTGCATGGGCTCACCGTTCCGGGGCTGGTTGAACTGCGCGATCAACCCGGGAATGTAGAGCATGGAGGAAGCGAAGATCACCGGAATGACACCGGCCATGTTCACCTTGATGGGGATGTAGGTGCTGGTGCCGCCCACGGTACGCCGGCCAATCATCCGCTTGGCGTACTGCACCGGAACGCGCCGCTGCGACTGTTCCACGAAGACTACGAGCGCCACGGTCAGCAGGCCCACCACCAGGACGAGGAAGAACGTTCCCGGTCCCTGCGAGGTCCAGATGGCACCCAGCGAGGTGGGGAACTGGGCCGCGATGGACGTGAAGATGAGCAGCGACATGCCGTTACCCACGCCCTTCTCGGTGACGAGTTCGCCCATCCACATGATCAGGCCGGTTCCGGCCGTGAGGGTGATGATGATCAGGATCGTGGTGATGATGCTGCTGTTGGGAATGATCGGCAGCTGGCAGCCGGGAAGCAGCTGCCCGGAGCGGGCCAGGGACACCAGGGTGGTCGCGTTCAGCAGGCCGAGCGCAATGGTGAGGTAGCGGGTGTACTGGGTCAGCTTGGACTGGCCCGACGCTCCCTCGTCGTAGAGCTCCTGGAACCGGGGAATGACCACCCGGAGCAGCTGCACGATGATGCTGGCCGTGATGTAGGGCATGATGCCCAGGGCGAAAATCGACACCTGGAGCAACGCGCCGCCGCTGAAGAGGTTAACGAGCTGGTACAGCCCGCCGGCCGTCTGACCGTTCTGCAAGCATTGCTGGACATTCTGGTAGTTCACACCTGGCGAGGGAATGAAAGCACCCAAGCGGAAGATGGTGATGATTCCCAGCGTGAACAACAACTTGCGTCGCAGATCAGGCGTGCGAAAGGCCCGGCCAAATGCGCTAAGCAAGCGTCCTCCTGTGGTGTCAATAAGGGTGGGGTGACGGAATGTGATAAATCCCGACAACCGAGTCTAACGGTTGGATGCGCCATGCGAACAATCCGTCCCTGCCCGCATGCGCCGGATGGCGGGAATTAGTCGCCCGGCGGATGTGAAAAACTCCCGGTATCCGGGGCCGAAGCCCGCGGATACCGGGAGTTCAACAGCTGGCGCCGTCCCTTACAGGGCGGTGGTGCTTCCGCCTGCTGCAGCGATCTTTTCAGCGGCGCTGGCCGAGAATGCGTGGGCGGTGACGTCAACCTTGACGGTGATGTCGCCGGTGCCCAGCACCTTGACGGGCTGGTTCTTGCGAACGGCACCCTTTTCGACCAGGTTCTCCACGGTGACTGCGCCACCTTCCGGGAACAGCTCGTTGAGCTTGTCCAGGTTTACAACCTGGAACTCAACCCGGAACGGGTTCTTGAAGCCGCGCAGCTTCGGCAGGCGCATGTGCAGCGGCAGCTGGCCGCCGGCAAAGCCAGCCTTCACCTGGTAGCGGGCAGCAGTACCCTTGGTACCGCGGCCGGCGGTCTTACCCTTGGATGCCTCACCACGACCAACACGGGTCTTGGCGGTCTTGGCACCCGGAGCGGGACGCAGGTGGTGAACCTTCAGGGCGTTCTGCTTCTCAGCAGCCTGTGCCTTATCAGCAGTGTTCTCTGCCATTTACTTCGCCTCCTCTACCTTTACCAGGTGCGGAACCGTGTTGAGCATTCCAACGGTCACGGCGTCGGCGGTGCGGACAACGGTGTGTCCGATCCGCTTCAGGCCGAGGGACCGCAGGGTGTCGCGCTGGTTCTGCTTGCCGCCAATGGCGGACTTGATCTGAGTGATTTCCAACTGAGCGTCGGAGGGGACCAGGTTCTTAGCCATGACTAAACACCTGCCTTCGGAGCCAGGAGGGCCTTCACCAGTGCCGGCGGAGCGATCTCGTCCAGCGGCAGGCCGCGGCGTGCTGCCACGGATGCCGGCTCTTCGAGGCGCTTCAGGGCATCAACGGTCGCGTGCACGATGTTGATGGCGTTGGAGGAACCGAGCGACTTGGAGAGGATGTCGTGGATGCCCACGCACTCCAGTACTGCACGGACCGGACCACCGGCGATAACACCGGTACCGGCGGAAGCCGGACGCAGCATTACGACGCCGGCAGCGGCTTCACCCTGAACGCGGTGCGGGATGGTGTTGCCAACGCGGGGGACGCGGAAGAAGGACTTCTTGGCCTCTTCAACGCCCTTGGCGATAGCAGCGGGAACTTCCTTGGCCTTGCCGTAGCCCACGCCGACCATGCCGTTACCGTCACCAACGACGACGAGTGCGGTGAAGCTGAAGCGACGACCACCCTTGACGACCTTGGAAACGCGGTTGATGGTGACAACGCGCTCTACGAACTGGTTCTTTTCGGCTTCACGGCCACCGTCGCGGCCGCCACGGCCACCGCGGTCGCCGCGGCCCTGGCCGCGGTCGCCACGCTCGCCGCGACGGGCGCCACCACGGCGGTCCTCGGCAGCGGGGGCAGTGGTCTCAGCAGCTGCGGCTTCGGGAGCCTTCTGATCTGCAGACACAGTGTCCTTTTCCTTGTTTGCTTCGGTCACAGTGACAGCCCACCTTCGCGTGCACCGTCGGCGACGGCGGCAATCCGGCCGTGGTACTTGTTACCACCACGGTCGAACACGACAGCCTCGACGCCGGCAGCCTTGGCACGTTCGGCAACGAGCTCGCCGACGCGCTTGGCCTTGGCAGTCTTGTCACCGTCGAATGCACGGAGGTCGGCTTCCAGAGTGGACGCGCTTGCTACGGTCTGGCCAATGCTGTCATCGACAACCTGGACAAATACGTGGCGTGCGGAGCGGTTGACCACCAGGCGGGGGCGGGCAGCCGTACCGGCAATGCGCTTGCGGATACGAAGCTGGCGGCGGCTGCGGGCAGCAGCCTTGCTCTTGTTCGCACGCTTCTTGTTAATGGAGATGGCCATGGTTACTTACCAGCCTTTCCGACCTTGCGGCGGATGACTTCGCCGGCGTAACGGATGCCCTTGCCCTTGTAGGGGTCAGGCTTCCGCAGCTTACGAATGTTGGCAGCAACTTCGCCGACCTGCTGCTTGTTGATTCCTGAGACAGAGAGCTTGGTCGGTCCCTCTACTGCAAAGGTGATGCCGGCCGGAGCCGAAACGTTGACCGGGTGGCTGTAGCCCAGAGCGAACTCGAGGTCAGATCCCTTGGCCTGAACGCGGTAACCGGTACCGACGATTTCAAGCTTCTTCTCGTAGCCTGCGGTAACGCCCTGGATCATGTTGGCGATCAGGGTGCGGGTCAGGCCGTGGAGCGAACGGGAGGCGCGCTCGTCGTTCGGGCGGGTGACGGTCAGGGTGTTGTCTTCCAGGGCAACCTCGATGGGGCTGGCCACAGTGTGGCTCAGCTCGCCCTTGGAACCCTTGACGCTGACGACAGAGCCGTCAACCTTGACCTCAACGCCGGCAGGAACGGTGATGGGGAGACGTCCAATACGTGACATTATTCTCTTCCTTTCCCGTTACCAGACGTACGCGAGGACTTCGCCGCCCACGCCCTTCTTGCCGGCCTGCTTGTCAGTCAGGAGGCCGGAAGAGGTGGACAGGATTGCGATACCCAGGCCACCGAGCACGTGAGGCAGGTTGGTGGACTTCGCGTAAACGCGGAGACCCGGCTTGGAGATGCGGCGTACGCCGGCGATGGAACGCTCGCGGTTCGGACCGAACTTGAGTTCGAGGGTCAGCTTCTTGCCAACCTCGGCGTCCTCTTCCTTCCAGCCGGCGATGAAACCTTCGGCTTTGAGGATGTCGGCAACGCGTGCCTTGAGCTTGCTGTAAGGCATAGACACGGTGTCGTGGTATGCCGAGTTTGCGTTACGCAGGCGCGTAAGCATATCTGCGACAGGATCTGTCATTGTCATGTGGGCTCATGCCCTTCCTCGTAACGGTTTCCGCCGTCCCGCCCTTTGCGGTGCGGAGCGGCCGGACCTTTTACGTAGTTAATTAAGCTTCGGTTTTGAACGGGAAACCAAGCGCCTTGAGCAGCGCGCGGCCTTCGTCGTCGGTCTTGGCGGTGGTCACGACCGTGATGTCCATACCGCGGACGCGGTCGATCTTGTCCTGGTCGATTTCGTGGAACATAACCTGCTCGGTCAGACCGAAGGTGTAGTTGCCGTTGCCATCGAACTGCTTGCCGCTAAGGCCGCGGAAGTCGCGGATACGGGGCAGTGCCAGGGTGACCAGGCGGTCCACGAATTCCCACATGCGGTCGCCACGCAGGGTTGCGTGTGCACCGATGGGCATGCCTTCGCGCAGCTTGAACTGTGCGATCGACTTGCGGGCCTTGGTAACCTGCGGCTTCTGGCCGGTGATCTGGGTGAGGTCGCGGACAGCGCCGTCGATCAGCTTGGAGTCCTTGGCGGCATCTCCAACACCCATGTTCACAACAACCTTCACCAGGCGGGGAACCTGGTTGACGTTGGCGTACTTGAACTCATCCTGGAGCTGGCCCTTGATGGTTTCGGCGTACTTGGTCTTCAGACGGGGAACGATCTTCGTTGCCGGAGTCTCGATGGTCTCAGTCATTAGATGTCCTTCCCGGTGCTCTTGGACACGCGGATACGGACGGTCTTCTTGACGCCGTTCTTCTCCACAGTGTCGAGGCGGAAGCCCACGCGGGTCGGCTTCTTGGTCGACGGGTCAACCAGGGCCACGTTGGAAATGTGGATCGGGGCCTCTACGACCTCGATGCCGCCGGTCTTGGTGCCGCGCTGCGACTGTCCAACCCGGGTGTGCTTGGTAACGCGGTTGATGCCCTCAACCAGCACGCGGTTGGTGTCGGTGAAGACGCGCAGAACCTTGCCCTGCTTGCCACGGTCGCCGCCGCGCTCAGCCTTGGCGCCAGTGATGACCTGAACCAGGTCACCCTTCTTGATCTTTGCAGCCATGGACTAGAGCACCTCCGGAGCCAGAGAAACGATCTTCATGAACTTCTTGTCACGCAGTTCACGACCAACCGGTCCGAAGATACGGGTACCGCGGGGGTCACCGTCGTTCTTCAGGATCACAGCTGCGTTCTCGTCAAACTTGATGTAGGAACCGTCCGCACGGCGGCGTTCCTTCTTGGTACGGACGATGACGGCCTTGACCACATCGCCCTTCTTTACGTTGCCGCCCGGGATTGCATCCTTGACGGTGGCGACAATGACGTCACCGATGCCTGCGTAGCGACGGCCGGATCCACCGAGAACGCGAATGGTAAGGATTTCCTTAGCACCCGTGTTGTCGGCGACCTTGAGTCGCGACTCCTGCTGAATCACTATTTACTCCTTGCGTCGCGCCGGTTCTCAGGCCGTGATCTTGCTACGGAATGAGCCTTGCGGAACGGTTGATCGGGGTGTCTCTTGACCTGCCTGGATTTTGCCAGACCAGGCCTAAACGCCCGTGCCAGAAGCAGTTGCTCCCATTCGGTCCGGGACGGATCCCGGGCGCACAGGGGCACTATGCTGTGGCACGCTTGTTTACGAGGTTGATGATGGCGCGCGAAAGGCGCCATACAAACTCAATATCCTAGCACGTTTTCGGCCAGTCCCCATATCACCACCGTCCCTGCCCCGCAAGCACCGTCCCTGCCCCGCAAGACGGACGACGGCGTCACGTACGGCAGGCTCTCGGCCCGCCAGCACAACGCCTCATCACCTCCTGCAGCAAAACAACCAACGCCCCATCACCTCATGGCGCCCGGCGACGGGAAGTGATGGGGCGTCGCCGTAAATGCGGCGATAGGTGATGGGGCGTTCAGGCGGGACGGACGACGGCGTCACGTACGGCAGGCTCCCGGCCCGCCAGGGTTGCCGCTCCCCCGCCAGCACAACGCCCCTTCACCTCCTGCAGCAAAACCACCAACGCCCCATCACCTCCTGCAGCAAAACAACCAACGCCCCATCACCTCATGGCGCCCGGCGACGGGAAGTGATGGGGCGTCGCCGAAAAAGCGGTGATAAGTGATGGGGCGTCGCCGAAAATGCGGCGATAAGTGATGGGCGTTTAGGCGGGACGGACGACGGCGTCACGCACGGCAGGCTCCCGGGCCGCCAGGGGTGCCGCTCCCCCGCCAGGCCGGGCGCCGCCGTCGTCCGCTGCCGCCAATAGCTGCCCAACGTGACGCCAGTGTTAAACGAGGAAGCCCCCGCTCCGGAAGGGAGCAGGGGCTTCCAGCGAAGCAGCAGGTGCTACTTGGCCTTTTCGAGGATTTCCACGAGCCGCCAGTTCTTGGTGGCGGACAGCGGACGGGTCTCGGCGATGACAACGAGGTCGCCGATGCCGGCGGTGTTCTCTTCGTCGTGTGCCTTGACCTTCGAGGTGCGGCGGATGACCTTGCCGTACAGTGCGTGCTTCACGCGGTCCTCAACCTCGACAACGATGGTCTTTTCCATCTTGTCGGAGACCACGTAGCCGCGACGGGTCTTGCGGTAACCGCGCTGCCCAGCCTTGGCTTCGGTAGCAGTTTCGGTCACGTTCTGGTCCTTTTCACTCACTTGGCGTCCTCCTCGGTCTCAGCCTTTTCAGCCTTGTCGGCCTTCTTGGTTGAAGCCTTCTTGGACTTCTTCTCTTCCTTGGCTTCCACAACCGGTGCGGCAACCTCGGCACGAATGCCCAGCTCGCGTTCGCGGAGAACGGTGTAGATGCGGGCAATGTCCTTCTTGACTGCGCGCAGGCGACCGTGGTTCTCCAGCTGTCCGGTGGCGGACTGGAAACGCAGGTTGAACAGCTCTTCCTTGGCCTTGCGGAGTTCTTCAACGAGACGCTCGTTGTCGAAACCGTCCAGCTGTGCGGGAGCCAGATCCTTGGATCCTACTGCCATTTCTATTCACCACCTTCGCGACGCACGATGCGTGCCTTCAACGGCAGCTTGTGGATTGCCAGGCGCAGGGCCTCGCGAGCTACCTCTTCATTGACACCGGAGAGTTCGAACAGAACCCGGCCCGGCTTGACGTTGGCGACCCACCATTCCGGCGAACCCTTACCGGAACCCATGCGGGTTTCGGCAGGCTTCTTGGTCAGCGGACGGTCCGGGTAGATGTTGATCCAGACCTTACCGCCACGCTTGATGTGGCGGGTCATGGCGATACGAGCGGACTCGATCTGACGGTTGGTGACGTATGCCGGGCTCAGGGCCTGGATGCCGTACTCACCGAAGGAGACCTGGGTGCCGCCCGTAGCAGCGCCGGAACGACCCGGGTGGTGCTGCTTACGGTGCTTTACTCGACGTGGGATAAGCATTTAAGCCTGTCCTCCTTCTGCAGCAGCAGGTGCTGCTTCAACTGCCGGTGCTTCGGCAGCAGGAGCTGCGTCAGCGGCCGGGCGGTCGTTGCGACGGCGGCGGTCACCGCGGTCAGCGCCACCCGGGCGGCCCGGGCGCTCGCCACGGCCACCGCGGGACGGTGCAGCAGCAGCCTGTGCGGCCAGTTCCTTGGCGGTGACGTCACCCTTGTAGATCCAGACCTTCACGCCGATGCGGCCGAAGGTGGTCTTGGCTTCGTAGAAGCCGTAGTCGATGTTCGCGCGGAGGGTGTGCAGGGGCACACGGCCTTCGCGGTAGAACTCCGAGCGGGACATTTCAGCGCCACCCAGGCGGCCCGAGCAGGCGATACGGATGCCCTTGGCACCTGCACGCTGTGCGGACTGCATGGCCTTCTTCATCGCACGGCGGAATGCCACGCGGGAAGTCAGCTGCTCTGCAACGCCCTGGGCAACCAGCTGGGCTTCCATCTCGGGGTTCTTGACCTCGAGGATGTTCAGCTGGACCTGCTTGCCGGTGAGCTTTTCGAGCTCGCCGCGGATGCGGTCTGCTTCTGCTCCACGGCGGCCGATGACGATGCCGGGACGGGCCGTGTGGATGTCCACGCGGACACGGTCACGGGTGCGCTCGATCTCGACCTTGGCGATGCCGGCGCGCTCCATGCCCGTGGACATGAGCTGGCGGATGCGGATGTCTTCGCGAACGAAGTCCTTGTAACGCTGGCCTGCCTTGGTGCTGTCAGCGAACCAGTGCGATACGTGATCGGTGGTGATGCCGAGTCGGAACCCGTGCGGGTTTACTTTCTGTCCCACTTAGCGAGCCTCCTCTTTCTCCGGGGTAGCGACTACCACGGTGATGTGGCTGGTGCGCTTCTTGATCTGAAATGCACGACCCTGGGCACGCGGCTGGAACCGCTTCATGGTCGGGCCTTCATCAACAAACGCTTCGCTGATGATGAGGTCGCCTTCGTCAAACGCCACGCCGTCGCGGTCCGCGAGGACCCGGGCGTTGGAGATTGCTGACTGAACTACCTTGAATACCGGCTCCGAAGCTGCCTGCGGGGCAAACTTCAGAATTGCCAGAGCCTCATTCGCTTGCAATCCACGAACAAGGTTGACGACGCGCCGGGCCTTCATAGGCGTTACGCGGATGTGGCGCGCAATTGCCTTGGCTTCCATTGCTTTCCTTCTCTCGTCTTTGACGTAAACGCAGGCGCCTAGCGGCGCTTGCCCTTACGGTCGTCCTTGACATGGCCGCGGAATGTCCGCGTGGGAGCGAATTCGCCGAGCTTGTGCCCGACCATCGACTCAGTGACAAACACCGGGATGTGCTTGCGTCCGTCGTGTACGGCGATCGTGTGTCCGAGCATGTCGGGGATGATCATCGAACGGCGGGACCAGGTCTTGATGACGTTCTTGGTGCCCTTTTCGTTTTCCCTGGCTACCTTCACAAAGAGGTGCTGGTCAACGAAAGGACCTTTTTTCAGGCTGCGTGGCATGTGTCCAGGCTCCTATCGCTTGTTCTTGCCAGTACGACGGCGACGAACAATAAGCTTGTCGCTCTCTTTGTTGGGGCGGCGGGTGCGGCCTTCACGCTTACCGTTCGGGTTGACGGGGTTACGTCCACCGGAGGTCTTACCCTCACCACCACCGTGCGGGTGGTCAACCGGGTTCATGGCGACACCACGGACGGTCGGGCGGACGCCCTTCCACCGCATACGGCCGGCCTTGCCCCAGTTGATGTTCGACTGCTCGGCGTTGCCAACCTCGCCGACGGTTGCGCGACAGCGCACGTCAACGTTGCGGATTTCGCCGGAAGGCAGACGCAGCTGGGCGAAGCGGCCTTCCTTGGCGACAAGCTGGATGGAGGCACCGGCGGAGCGGCCCATCTTGGCGCCGCCACCCGGACGCAGTTCAACTGCGTGGATAACGGTGCCTACGGGGATGTTGCGCAGGGGCAGGTTGTTGCCAGGCTTGATGTCAGCGTTGGCACCTGCTTCCACGAAGTCACCCTGGGACAGCTTGTTCGGGGCGATGATGTAACGCTTGGTGCCATCAACGTAGTGCAGGAGGGCGATGCGCGCCGTACGGTTCGGATCGTACTCAATTTCTGCAACGCGGGCGTCAACGCCGTCCTTGTCGTGGCGACGGAAGTCGATCAGACGGTACTGGCGCTTGTGTCCGCCACCCTTGTGACGGGTGGTGATCTTACCGGTGTTGTTACGGCCGCCCTTCTTGGGCAGCGGACGTACCAACGACTTTTCCGGCGTCGACCGCGTAATTTCGATGAAGTCCGCTACGCTCGAGCCACGACGGCCCGGGGTAGTCGGCTTGTACTTACGGATTCCCATAATTTATTTCCTCGTTAAAGTGGTCTCCGCTACGCGAGCGGACCGCCGAAGATGTCGATGGTGCCTTCTTTGAGGGTGACAATCGCACGCTTGGTGTTCTTGCGGGTACCCCATCCGAATTTGGTGCGCTTGCGCTTACCGGCACGGTTGATGGTGTTGATCGATTCGACCTTGACGGAGAAGATCTTCTCCACGGCCAGCTTGATCTCGGTCTTGTTCGAACGGGGGTCCACCAGGAAGGTGTACTTGCCCTCGTCGATCAGGCCGTAGCTCTTTTCCGACACGACGGGTGCAAGCACGACGTCGCGGGGATCCTTGATGGTGGCTGCACTCACTTGGCATCCTCCTCGTTCTTTGCTGCCTTGGCGGCAACGAATGCGTCGTAAGCAGCCTTGGTGAAGACAACGTCATCGGAAACGAGAACGTCGTAGGTGTTCAGCTGGTCTGCGTACAGAACGTGAACGCCGGCGAGGTTGCGCACGGACAGTGCAGCAACGTCGTTGTCCCGCTCGATGACGACCAGCAGGTTCTTGCGCTCGGAAACGCCGCGAAGCGTCGCCAGGGCGGTCTTCGACGACGGCTTGTCGCCTGCAACCAGCTCGGAGACAACGTGGATGCGGCCGTTGCGGGCCCGGTCAGACAGTGCGCCGCGCAGTGCAGCAGCAATCATCTTCTTGGGGGTCCGCTGGCTGTAGTCACGCGGGGTGGGACCGTGGACAATGCCACCGCCGGTCATGTGCGGAGCACGGATGGAACCCTGACGGGCGCGGCCGGTGCCCTTCTGCTTGAACGGCTTGCGTCCTGCACCGGAAACTTCGGCGCGGGTCTTGGTCTTGTGGGTTCCCTGGCGGGCAGCAGCGAGCTGGGCAACGACAACCTGGTGCAGCAGCGGCACGTTGGTCTGAACGTCGAAGATCTCTGCAGGCAGGTCAACCTGGACAGTGTTAGCCATTGAACTAGGCTCCCTTCACGGCGGTACGTACGAAGACGACCTGGCCGCGGGCACCGGGAACGGCACCCTTGATCAGGAGCAGCGACTTCTCGACGTCAACCGCGTGAACGGTGAGGTTCAGCGTGGTGTGACGAACGGCGCCCATGCGGCCGGCCATTCTCATGCCCTTGAAGACGCGGCTCGGGGTGGATGCGCCACCGATTGAACCGGGCTTACGGTGGTTCTTGTGGGCACCGTGGGAGGCGCCAACGCCGTGGAAGCCGTGACGCTTCATAACACCGGCGAAGCCCTTGCCCTTGGTGGTGCCGATGACGTCGATCTTCTGGCCGGCTTCGAAGAGCTCTACGGAGAGCTCCTGGCCCAGCTCGTACTCGGCAGCATCTGCGGTACGGAGTTCGACGACGTGGCGGCGAGGCGTGACGCCTGCCTTCTCAAAGTGACCAGCCAGCGGCTTGGTGACCTTGCGGGGATCGATCTGGCCGTAGCCGATCTGAACGGCGACGTAGCCATCGGTCTCAGCGTTGCGCAGCTGGGTGATGACGTTCGAGTCTGCCTGGACCACAGTGACGGGGATGAGCTTGTTGTTCTCGTCCCAGACCTGGGTCATGCCGAGCTTCGTGCCCAGCAGGCCCTTTACGTTACGGGTTGCGGTCATAGTTTCTCAGCACCTCCCTACAGCTTGATTTCGATGTTCACGTCAGCCGGCAGGTCGAGACGCATGAGCGAGTCGACGGCCTTCGGCGTGGGATCGATGATGTCGATAAGACGCTTGTGCGTGCGCATTTCGAAGTGCTCGCGGCTGTCCTTGTACTTGTGCGGAGAGCGGATCACGCAGTACACGTTCTTCTCCGTCGGCAGCGGCACGGGGCCGACTACCGTTGCGCCTGCGCGCGTGACCGTCTCAACGATCTTCCGTGCTGAAACGTCAATGACCTCGTGGTCGTATGACTTCAGCCGGATGCGGATTTTTTGTCCCGCCATGTCGCCTGACTCTCTTTCAGTCTGTGCTTCCCCGGTTTAGGGCTGCCCTGTTCACTTACTCGTTGTATGGCTGCCGAAGCATTTGAGGTCGTAACCACCATCCGCCGCACAAACTGAATCCGGATAAATCCGGGTTCCTCACCTTGCCGGCGTAACCGACCCCCGCGGTCGGGCGTGTCGCGCTGGGCGCACATATAAATCCGCAGTTCCATGGGGGTGGGTTATGTTTGGTCTTCAGCTTGGACCCTGCACCCGGCATTATCCGGATCGGGACGCGAAGAAGCGCTTGAACAACTCATCTAGTATGCCGGAAATCCGCGGCAGATGCGAATCGGCCCCCGTGCCCGGCCTCCAGGGGGCATTGCCGCGGACGGGGACCCGGCTGGATGATAGGGGAATGACCCTGGAGAGCACCGAATCGGTGACTGAACTGGCCCGACGCGTGCCGCCGTCGTTCACGCTTGGCGTCGCGGCAGCGGCATTCCAGATCGAAGGCGCCCTCAAGGCAGGGGGCCGTGGACCGTCAGGGTGGGACGCCTTCGCCGAGAAGCCGGGGGCCATCCTGGACGGCCACTCCCCTGCGGTGGCGTGCGACCACTACAACAGGCTGCCCGAGGACGTGGCGCTGCTGAAGGAGCTGGGCGTTGACTCCTACCGGTTCTCCCTGTCCTGGCCACGCATCCAACCCGGCGGACAGGGTGCCTTCAATGCTGAGGGCCTGGACTTTTACGACCGCCTGATCGACCAGCTCCTCGAGGCCGGCATCTCCCCCATGGCCACCCTCTACCACTGGGACACTCCCCTGCCGCTGGAACACCGGGGCGGCTGGCTCAACAGGGAAACGGCTGAACGGTTCGGCGACTATGCCAGGGCGGCGGGCGAACGGTTTGGCGACCGGGTGGCGCAGTGGGTGACCCTCAACGAGCCGGTATCGGTCACCTTGAACGGGTATGCACTGGGGGTGCACGCCCCGGGCCGCCGGCTGATGTTCGACGCCCTTCCCGCGGTCCACCACCAACTGCTGGCGCACGGGCTCGGCGTGCAGGCGCTGCGGTCCGCCGGCGTCAAGGGCGGGGTTGGCCTGACCAACCTGCATTCACCGGTAAGGCCCGCCAGCCGCAGGATCGGCGACCGGCTGGTGGCTCATCTCTACGACCTGCTGGCGAACAGGGTCTATGCCGATCCCGTGCTGCTGGGCCGGTATCCGTCATTGCCGCTGTACGCCAAGCCCTGGCTGCGTTCCATCGGCAAGGTCTCCGACGCCGACCTCCGGACCATCCACCAGCCGCTGGACTTCTACGGCCTCAACTACTACTTCCCCGTCAAGGTTGCCCTGGGACCGGGCATCACCCCGCTGCCGGCTGACATGCACAAGGAACTTGCGAAGCTGCCCTTCCATGAGGAGGGCTATCCGGAGTACGGCAGCACTGGGTTCGGCTGGCCGGTGGCCCCCGGGCATTTGGGGGTGCTGCTGCAGGAGATGCGGGACCGGTACGGCCAGGCCCTCCCGCCGGTGTACATCACCGAGGGTGGCGCCAGCTTTCCCGAGCCCGACAGCGTGTCGGAGACCCTGGAGGACGCCGACCGCGTGGAGTACCTGGCGTCCCACCTCGGAGCTGCCCTTGAGGCCACCGCGCCCGGCGGTATAGCCGAGGGCGTGGACCTGCGCGGCTACTACGTGTGGACGCTGATGGACAACTTTGAGTGGGCTGCCGGCTACTCGCAGCGCTTCGGGCTGGTGCACGTGGACTTTGACACCCTGGAACGGACACCCAAGCGCTCCTTCTACTGGTACCGGGAGCTTTCCGGCGCCCGCCGTCGCGGCCAGGAGTAGGCGGCGCCCAGCCGGCAGCCGGGCTGTCAGCCGCCGAGCAGCGTCAGGAAAATCAGGACGCAGTTCAGGCCCACTATCAGCGTGGCGCTGGTCCAGCCCGCGATCCGCAGCGGCTTCGAGTCGGCGTGGATTCCCATCACCTTCCGGCTGCCGGTCAGCCTGATGAGAGGAATGAGCGCAAAGGGAATGCCGAAACTCAGCAGGACCTGGCTAAGGACCAGCGCCAGCGTGGGTTCAATACCCGCGCCCAGGACCACCAGTGCCGGGACCAGGGTAACGGTCCTGCGGACCAGCAGCGGCACCCGCAGCTTGAGGAGTCCGCCCATGATGGTGGCACCGGCGTAGCAGCCCACCGAGGTGGACGCGAGCCCCGAGGCCAGCAGGCCGATGGCAAAGACGACGCCGATAACCGGCCCGAGTGCCGAGGTCACGGCAGCGTGGGCGCCGGCGATGGTGTCCGTCCCCTCCACGCCGCGGAGGCTGGAGGCAGCCAGCAGCAGCATGGCGATGTTGACGATACCGGCCAGCAGCAGGGCACCTGCGACATCCACGCGGGTTGCCCGGATGAGCCGCGTCCTGACCAGCGGGTCCGGGGAGAAACCGTGGCGGTCCCGGGCGAGGGCCGAGTGCAGGTAGATGGCATGCGGCATGACCGTGGCTCCCAGCATGCTGGCGGCGAGCAGGACGGTGTCCGTTCCCTCAAACCGCGGGACAAGCCCGGCAAGTGCGCTGCCGCCGTCGGGCGGATTGACGAAAAGGCCTGAGACGAAGCCGACGGCGATAACCCCCAGCAAGGTCAGGATGGCAAGCTCGAAGGCCTTCTGGCTGCGGTGGGACTGCAATGACAGCAACAGCATGGAAGCCAGCCCGATGATCACTCCGCCCTGGAGCAGAGGCAGGCCGAACAGCAGGTTGAGCGCCACTGCCCCGCCGATCACTTCGGCCATGTCGGTGGCACCGGCCACCACTTCCGCCTGCACCCAGTAGGCACGGCGGCCGCGGGTCCCCAGGCGCTGACCCAGGATCTCCGGCAGGCTCATTCCGGTGGCGAGGCCGAGTTTGGCCGACTGGTACTGGATCAGGACGGCCATGGCATTGGCGGCTACCAGGACCCACACCAGCAGGTAGCCGAAGCTTGCGCCGGCGGTCAGGTTGGCAGCGACGTTGCCGGGATCCACGTACGCGATGGCGGCAACGAATGCCGGACCCAGCAGCAGGAGGCGCGACCAGATGCCCGGAGTGGCGGGTTTCGCCGTCATGGTTGAAGCAGCCATCAGATGTCCTCGTCGTTGCGGGCGTCAGTACAACGAGGATAGCGCAGATTTAGGTATACCGAAAAGTAGGAGTAAGGACTGCCTGCAAGCCGGCTGCGGTGCCGGGCTACTGGTTCTTGTTGGCCCGGTTGATCCGCTTCGCCCGGTCAATCTCGTGCCGGAAGTTCTTCCTGGCCCAGACCACTCCGGCTACAACAGCAACCGCAATGATGAGGAAAATAAGCCATCCCATGATGCTCTCCTTTCAGTGCTGCAACAGTATCAGGGGGCCGTTAACGAAAAAGGACAGCCCCGCTGCTTTCGCAGCGGGGCTGTCCTTCAGTTCAGCAAGTACTACTTGATGATCTTGGTGACACGTCCCGAACCAACGGTGCGGCCGCCTTCGCGGATAGCGAAGCCGAGGCCCTCTTCCATAGCGATCGGCTGGATGAGCGCAACGGTCATCTCAGTGTTGTCGCCGGGCATAACCATTTCCGTGCCCTCGGGCAGGGTGATAACGCCGGTTACGTCCGTGGTACGGAAGTAGAACTGCGGGCGGTAGTTGGAGTAGAACGGGTTGTGACGTCCGCCTTCGTCCTTGGACAGGATGTAGACGTTGGCCTCGAAGTCGGTGTGCGGGGTGATGGAACCCGGCTTGACGACAACCTGGCCACGCTCGACATCGTCGCGCTTCAGACCGCGGAGCAGGAGACCACAGTTCTCGCCGGCCCATGCTTCGTCGAGCTGCTTGTGGAACATCTCGATACCGGTAACCGTGGTCTTCTGGACCGGGCGGATGCCGACGATCTCAACCTCGGAGTTGATGGCGAGGGTTCCACGCTCGGCGCGGCCCGTAACAACGGTGCCACGACCGGTGATCGTGAAGACGTCTTCGATCGGCATCAGGAACGGCTTGTCGCGGTCACGTACGGGGTCCGGAACGGACTCGTCGACAGCAGCCATCAGGTCCTCAACGGACTTGACCCACTCGGGATCGCCTTCCAGGGCCTTCAGGCCGGAAACGCGGACGACCGGTGCGTTGTCGCCATCGAAGCCCTGCGAGCTCAGGAGCTCACGAACTTCCATTTCGACGAGGTCGAGGAGTTCCTCGTCCTCAACCATGTCAGCCTTGTTCAGCGCGACCAGCAGGTAGGGAACGCCAACCTGGCGGGCGAGCAGAACGTGCTCGCGGGTCTGGGCCATCGGGCCGTCAGTAGCAGCAACCACCAGGATAGCGCCGTCCATCTGGGCAGCACCGGTGATCATGTTCTTGATGTAGTCAGCGTGGCCGGGGGCGTCAACGTGTGCGTAGTGACGCTTCTCGGTCTGGTACTCCACGTGGGAGATGTTGATGGTAATACCGCGCTGACGCTCTTCGGGTGCAGAGTCGATCGACGCGAAGTCACGCTTCTCGTTGAGATCCGGGTACTTGTCGTACAGCACCTTGGAAATGGCGGCCGTCAGCGTCGTCTTACCGTGGTCAACGTGACCAATGGTGCCGATGTTGACGTGCGGCTTAGTCCGCTCGAACTTTGCCTTTGCCACAGGTTCCTCCTAGAACGTTTTCAAATAACTTGCCCTCCAGCCGCGCTTATCGCGGTAGAACTCAGGCAAGTCTACTTGGGGGCTTTGGATTGGTGAAATTGCAGATTCAGGAACTAATACTAATCCCCTGAGCCTGTTCGTGCAGGGGCCGGAACCGGCTGCCGGATTACTCCGGCCGGCCCGGCCACCTGCACCGGCCGGGCTGTCCTATGGCGGACCGCCCAGCCGGGGTGTTCGCTTTGAAAGTCCGGAAGGACTACTCGCCGCGGGACTTCTGAATGATCTCGTCGGCAACAGCCTTCGGGACCTCGGCGTAGCTGTTGAACGTCATGGAGTACACAGCGCGGCCCTGGGTCTTGGAGCGCAGGTCGCCGATGTAGCCGAACATGCCGGACAGCGGCACGTGGGCACGGACAACCTTCACACCGGCTGCGTCTTCCATGGACTGCATCTGGCCACGGCGGGAGTTGAGGTCGCCGATCACGTCACCCATGTATTCCTCAGGCGTACGTACTTCGACATCCATCAGCGGTTCCAGCAGGACAGGGTTCGCCTTGCGCGCGGCTTCCTTGAAAGCCATGCGGCCGGCGATCTTGAACGCCATTTCCGAGGAGTCAACATCGTGGTACGCGCCGTCAAGCAGCGTGGCCTTGATGCCGACAACCGGGTAACCGGCCAGGACGCCGTCGTTCAGCGCGTCCTGGATACCAGCGTCAACAGACGGGATGTATTCGCGCGGAACGCGGCCACCGGTGACCTTGTTCTCGAACTCGTACAGCTCGCCCTCGGCGGTGTCCAGCGGCTCGATGGCAATCTGGACCTTTGCGAACTGGCCCGAACCACCGGTCTGCTTCTTGTGCGTGTAGTCGTGCTTCTCGACTGCGCGCTTGATGGTCTCGCGGTAAGCAACCTGCGGCTTACCCACGTTGGCCTCAACCTTGAATTCGCGGCGCATGCGGTCCACCAGGATGTCCAGGTGGAGCTCGCCCATGCCGGCGATGATGGTCTGGCCGGTGTCTTCGTTGAGGGACACCTGGAAGGTGGGGTCCTCTGCGGAGAGCTTCTGGATGGCCGTGGAGAGCTTCTCCTGGTCACCCTTGGTGTTCGGCTCGATGGCCACGGAGATCACGGGCTCGGGGAAGCTCATGGACTCCAGGACGATCTGGTTGTTGGAATCACACAGGGTGTCGCCCGTGGTGGTGTCCTTCAGGCCGATGGCTGCGTAGATGTGGCCAGCAGTGGCTGCCTCAACCGGCATTTCCTTGTTGGCGTGCATCTGGAACAGCTTGCCGATGCGCTCACGCTTGCCCTTGGTGGAGTTGACCACCTGGGCACCGGATTCCACGTGACCGGAGTACACGCGGATGAAGGTGAGCTGACCGAAGAACGGGTGTGCCGCAATCTTGAACGCCAGGGCCGAGAACGGCTCGTCGGCGGAAGGCTTGCGGGTCAGTTCCTTCTCTTCGTCCTTGGGATCGTGGCCGATCATCGGAGGAACGTCGAGCGGGTTCGGCAGGTAGTCCACCACTGCGTCGAGCATGGGCTGGACACCGCGGTTCTTGAAGGCGGAGCCACAGAACACCGGGTACAGCTCGGAGTTGATGGTCATCTTGCGGATGCCGGCCTTGAGCTCGTCGATGGTGAGCTCTTCGCCTTCCAGGTACTTCTCCATAAGTTCCTCGGAGGACTCTGCAACGGTCTCGACGAGCGCTGCGCGGTACTCTTCGGCCTTCTCCTGGAGGTCCGCGGGGATCTCCTGGATTTCGTACTTGGCACCCATGGTCACGTCGCCCTTGGCGTCGCCCGGCCAAACCAGGGCACGCATGTAGAGCAGGTCGACGACGCCGATGAAGTCGTTCTCGGCACCGATGGGCAGCTGCATGACCAGCGGCTTGGCGCCGAGGCGGCTGATGATGGTGTCTACGGTGAAGTAGAAGTCAGCACCGAGCTTGTCCATCTTGTTGACGAAGCAGATGCGGGGAACGTTGTACTTGTCAGCCTGGCGCCAAACGGTCTCGGACTGCGGCTCAACGCCTTCCTTGCCATCGAAGACAGCAACTGCACCGTCGAGGACGCGCAGGGAGCGCTCAACCTCAACCGTGAAGTCCACGTGGCCGGGGGTGTCGATGATGTTGATCTGGTTGTTTTCCCAGAAGCAGGTCACGGCGGCAGACGTGATGGTGATGCCGCGTTCCTTTTCCTGTTCCATCCAGTCAGTGGTCGAAGCGCCGTCGTGCGTTTCGCCGATCTTGTGGTTCACACCCGTGTAGAACAGGATGCGCTCGGTGGTAGTGGTCTTGCCGGCATCGATGTGGGCCATGATGCCGATGTTGCGGACCTTGCTAAGGTCGGTAAGCACGTCCTGTGCCACGGGGTCTCCTTTTGGGATGGACTACACGTTTGCCGCCGGCTCGGTTGAGCCGGCGGCGTCCGGGGAGTATTACCAGCGGTAGTGTGCGAAGGCCTTGTTGGACTCGGCCATCTTGTGGGTGTCTTCGCGACGCTTCACAGCGGCACCGAGACCGTTGGACGCATCCAGGATTTCGTTCTGGAGGCGCTCGGTCATCGTCTTTTCGCGGCGGGCCTTGGAGTAGCCAACCAGCCACCGCAGGGCGAGTGCGGTGGAGCGGCCCGGCTTGACCTCAACCGGAACCTGGTAGGTGGCGCCACCGACACGGCGGGAGCGGACCTCGAGGGAAGGCTTGACGTTGTCCATGGCCTTCTTGAGGGCTGCAACGGGGTCGCCGCCGGACTTGGCGCGGGCGCCTTCGAGTGCACCGTAGACAATGCGCTCTGCCGTGGACTTCTTGCCGTCAACGAGCACCTTGTTGATGAGCTGGGTTACCAGCGGGGAACCGTATACCGGATCCGAAACGAGCGGCCGCTTGGGGGCCGGACCCTTGCGAGGCATATTACTTCTTCTCCATCTTTGCGCCGTAGCGGCTGCGGGCCTGCTTACGGTTCTTCACACCCTGGGTATCGAGGGCGCCACGGACGATCTTGTAGCGGACACCCGGGAGGTCCTTAACACGACCACCGCGAACGAGCACAATGGAGTGCTCCTGCAGGTTGTGGCCAACACCGGGGATGTAGGCGGTAACTTCCACGCCGCCGTTGAGGCGCACACGTGCCACCTTACGCAGAGCCGAGTTCGGCTTCTTCGGGGTGGTGGTGTAGACGCGGGTGCAAACACCGCGGCGCATGGGGCTGCCCTTAAGCGCGGGAGCCTTGGTCTTTGAGACCTTAGGCGTGCGGCCCTTGCGGACCAGCTGGTTAATCGTAGGCACTCTCGTGTTCTCCGTTTTATCCGGAGTGGCTGTTTCCCGCCACTCTCTTGTTGCGATGCCCCGCCGCCCGGGCCACGAAGATGATCTCCAAGGCGGCGAAGGCGAAGCCTTAATAGTCGGATCACATGCCGGGGACCGGTTCAGGACCAATGTTCCCTAGGCATGCAAAAATGTGGCATACGTTGCACAAGAACCCTGCAAACCGGAAACGTCGCTCTGGTCAGGCCTTACAGCCATGACCGGCGCTCTCATCCACTGCCACAATAACAATTGGTAACAAGTCTAGCATGGACAGGCTCCATGCCTTAATCGACGGGGTTAAACGGGGATGGTCCCGCACCAAGCGGTGCGGGACCATCCCTTCGTCAGGCGTGAACCGGGTGGTTACCGGAAGTCGTTGCCCAGGTCGTAGTCATCCAGCGGGATGGCGTGGAACTCGGGAGCTCCGTCCCCGCCCAGGGTGTCGTACGAGAAGTCACTGAAAGCGCTGGGGCCGGTGAACAGGTTGGCCTTTGCTTCCTCAGTGGGCTCCACGGTGACCTCGGTGTAGCGCGGGAGGCCCGTGCCGGCCGGGATCAGCTTACCGATGATCACGTTCTCCTTGAGGCCCAGCAGCGGATCGCTCTTGCCTTCCATGGCCGCCTGCGTCAGGACGCGGGTGGTCTCCTGGAAGGAAGCTGCGGACAGCCAGGACTCGGTGGCCAGCGATGCCTTGGTGATGCCCATGAGCTCGGGACGTCCGGAAGCCGGAGTCTTGCCCTCGGACACAACGCGGCGGTTCGCTTCCTCGAACCGGCTGCGTTCGGCGAGCTCGCCGGGCAGCAGGTCCGATTCACCGGACTCGATGACCGTGACGCGGCGCAGCATCTGGCGGACGATAACCTCGACGTGCTTGTCGTGGATACCAATGCCCTGGCTGCGGTACACGCCCTGGACTTCGTCCACCAGGAACTTCTGTGCCGCACGCGGACCCATAATGCGCAGGACCTGCTTGGGGTCCACCGGGCCGTTGATCAGCTTCTGGCCGACGGAAACGTGGTCCCCGTCCTCGATCAGCAGGCGTGAACGGCGCAGCACCGGGTAGGCGATCTCTTCCGAGCCGTCATCCGGGGTTATGACCAGGCGCATCTGGCGCTCGGACTCTTCGATGGTGATGCGGCCGGCTGCTTCAGCAATCGGGGCAACACCCTTCGGAGTACGGGCTTCGAAGAGCTCCTGGATACGGGGCAGACCCTGGGTGATGTCGTCGCCACCGCCGGCGGACACAGCGCCACCGGTGTGGAACGTACGCATGGTCAGCTGGGTACCGGGCTCACCGATGGACTGTGCGGCGATGATGCCGACGGCCTCGCCGATGTCAACGGTCTTGCCGGTGGCCAGCGAACGGCCGTAGCACAGGGCGCAGGTGCCAACGCTGGACTCACAGGTGAGGACGGAGCGGACCTTGACCTCGGTAATGCCTGCCTTGAAGAGCTCGGCGATGACCACGTCGCCGCAGTCGGTGCCGGCGGCTGCGAGGACGTTGCCCTCGGAGTCGACGACGTCGACGGCCAGCGTCCGTGCGTAGGCGCTGTTTTCGACGTTCTCGTCCAGGACCAGCTCACCGTTGGAGTCGGCGACGGCGATGGGCGTGACCAGGCCGCGCTCGGTGCCGCAGTCCTCTTCGCGGACGATGACGTCCTGCGAGACGTCCACCAGACGACGGGTCAGGTAACCCGAGTTGGCGGTACGCAGAGCGGTATCGGCCAGGCCCTTACGGGCACCGTGCGTGGCGATGAAGTATTCCAGCACCGACAGGCCCTCGCGGTAGGAGGACTTGATGGGACGCGGGATAATCTCACCCTTCGGGTTGGCCACCAGGCCACGGATACCCGCGATCTGGCGGACCTGCATCCAGTTACCACGAGCACCGGAGGACACCATGCGGTTGATGGTGTTCATCGGGGACAGGCTTTCACGCATCACCGAGGCGATGTCGTTGGTGGCCTTGTTCCAGATCTCGATGAGTTCCTGGCGGCGCTCGTCGTCGTCGATCAGGCCCTTGTCGTACTGGCCCTGGATCTTGGCGGCGCGCTCTTCGTACCCGGCAAGGATTTCCGGCTTGGCGGCCGGGACCTCGATGTCGGAGATGGCGACGGTGACGCCCGAGCGGGTGGCCCAGTAGAAGCCGGCATCCTTCAGGTTGTCCAGCGTGGCAGCCGTGACGACCTTCGGGTAGCGCTCGGCGAGGTCGTTGACGATGCGGGACAGTTCGCCCTTGTCGGCAACGGCTTCAACCCAGGGGTAGTCCTCGGGCAGGGTCTCGTTGAAGAGGACCTGGCCCAGTGAGGTCTGGACGAGGGCCGGCTGACCCGGCTCCCAGCCTTCCGGAGCTTCCCAGCCGGCGTACGGCACGAAGCCTTCGAGGCGGATCTTGACCTGCGAGTTCAGGTGCAGCTCGCGGGCGTCGAACGCCATGATGGCCTCGGAGACCGAACCGAAGATGCGGCCTTCACCGGCTGAACCCTTGCGCTTGGTGGTCAAGTGGTACAGGCCGATGATCATGTCCTGCGAAGGCAGGGTGACCGGGCGTCCGTCGGAGGGCTTCAGGATGTTGTTCGAGGACAGCATCAGGATGCGGGCCTCAGCCTGCGCCTCGGGGCTCAGCGGCAGGTGGACTGCCATCTGGTCGCCGTCGAAGTCGGCGTTGAACGCACCACAAACCAGCGGGTGGAGCTGGATGGCCTTGCCTTCAACAAGCTGCGGCTCGAACGCCTGGATGCCCAGGCGGTGCAGGGTAGGTGCACGGTTGAGCAGCACCGGGTGTTCGGTGATGATCTCTTCGAGCACGTCCCAGACCTGCGGGCGGTAGCGCTCCACCATCCGCTTGGCCGACTTGATGTTCTGGGCGTGGTTGAGGTCAACCAGGCGCTTCATCACGAACGGCTTGAAGAGCTCCAGGGCCATCTGCTTGGGCAGTCCGCACTGGTGCAGCTTCAACTGCGGGCCGACGACGATGACCGAACGGCCGGAGTAGTCGACGCGCTTGCCGAGGAGGTTCTGGCGGAAACGGCCCTGCTTGCCCTTGAGCATGTCGCTCAGGGACTTCAGCGGACGGTTGCCCGGCCCGGTGACCGGACGGCCGCGGCGGCCGTTGTCGAAGAGGCTGTCAACAGCTTCCTGAAGCATGCGCTTCTCGTTGTTGACGATGATCTCCGGAGCACCCAGGTCAAGCAGGCGCTTGAGGCGGTTGTTGCGGTTGATCACGCGGCGGTACAGGTCGTTGAGGTCGGAGGTCGCGAAGCGGCCACCGTCCAGCTGGACCATGGGGCGCAGTTCCGGCGGGATCACCGGGACGGCGTCAAGGACCATGCCAAGCGGGCTGTTGTTGGTGGTCAGGAATGCGTTGACCACCTTGAGGCGCTTGAGGGCGCGGGTCTTGCGCTGGCCCTTGCCGTTGGCGATGACATCGCGCAGCGCCTCGGACTCGGCCTGCATGTCGAAGTTCTCAAGGCGCTTCTTGATGGCTTCGGCACCCATGGAGCCTTCGAAGTACATGCCGTAGCGGTCACGCAGTTCGCGGTAGAGGCCTTCGTCACCCTCGAGGTCGGCGACCTTCAGGTTCTTGAAGCGGTCCCAGACCTGCTCGAGGCGCTCGATGTCGGCGTCGGCGCGCTTGCGCACGTTGGCCATCTGGCGGTCGGCGGAGTCGCGGGCCTTCTTCTTGTCGGCAGCCTTGGCGCCTTCGCCCTCGAGGCGGGCGATTTCGCCTTCGAGGTCCCGGGCGATCGCGGCGATGTCGGCGTCGCGGTTGTCGATCAGCTGCTTCTTCTCGATGTCGTGCTCAACCTGCAGGTTGGGCAGTTCCTCGTGGCGGGCAGCCTCGTCGACGCTGGTGATCATGTAGGCAGCGAAGTAGATGACCTTTTCCAGGTCCTTCGGTGCCAGGTCAAGGAGGTAGCCCAGGCGGGAGGGAACACCCTTGAAGTACCAGATGTGCGTGACGGGGGCGGCCAGTTCGATGTGGCCCATGCGCTCACGGCGGACCTTGGCGCGGGTGACTTCGACGCCACAGCGCTCACAGATGATGCCCTTGAAGCGCACGCGCTTGTACTTGCCGCAGTAGCATTCCCAGTCGCGGGACGGGCCGAAGATCTTCTCGCAGAAGAGGCCGTCCTTCTCAGGCTTGAGCGTGCGGTAGTTGATGGTTTCCGGCTTCTTAACCTCGCCGTACGACCAGCCGCGGATGTCTTCCGCGGTGGCGAGGCCGATCTGCATGAGGCCGAAGGAGGATTCGCTGGACATATGGTCCCTGTTCTCTCTTGTTCTCTAAATTCTGAAGTCTTAGGTGCGGGATGAGGGAGGAGGCGTTCGACGGCGGGTGCGCA
>NZ_JWTB01000030.1 GCF_000813845.1 Pseudarthrobacter phenanthrenivorans | reverse complement strand
AAGGGCGGCAGCCGGTATACCGGCTGCCGCCCTTCTGTATGACACCGCTTCGCCGGGCGAAGCTGTGGGAACCTAGGCTACGCGGACCACGGAGTAGCCGCTGAGCCAGCTGATGGAGTGGACCTGGGTGGTGTATCCGTTGACGCCGCCGCTCACAACCTGGCCGTCGCCGGCGTAGACGCCCACGTGGCCGGAGGTGATGATGAGGTCACCGGGGGCCGGAGCACCAACCACCGTTCCATACTGGAAGAACTGGGTAGGGGCCAGGTCGCCGACGCTCTTGCCAACGGAACGCAGTGCATTCTCGACCATCGCGGTGCAGTCCTGGTTCACACCGACCTGGCTGTAGGCGGATGCCAGGATGGCCGCGCCTGTTCCGGTGCCCGTGGTGGCCGCGGCCGGGGTGGCTGAAGCGTAGGACATGTTCATGCCGGTGTTCGTCGGTGCGCTGGCCGCCGCAGTCTGGACGGGCGCCGGTGCTGGCGCCGGTGCCGGAGCCGCCGTGTAGCCCGCGCCGGGGATCTGGATCTGGTCGCCCGGGTAGATGATCGAGGACAGACCCAGGCCGTTGGCGGCCAGGAGGTCGTTCAGGCCGACGCCATAGGCCGAGGCGATGGCGCCGAGGGTGTCACCGGAAACGACGGTGTGCACGTTCCCCGTGGCCGCCGCGGGGGCCACGGCGGGCGCGGCCGGCGCCGAGTAGGCCTGGACGCTGCTGTTCTCAGTGGTGTCCGCTCCGGTCACACCCGCGTGGGCCGGGGCGCCCACACCGAACGCAATGCCGGATGCCGCGGCTACGGCGAGCGCAGGGCGGCCCAGTGAGCGGGCCTGGGACTTGGCTGTAACGGCGAGGCCCTCGAGCACAATGGAGCGGGCCGGAGTCGCGCGGTGACGGGCAGAAGTTGAAATTTTTGACACGGTTGATCGCCTCTCCCATGCCTGCGGGGTGAGCTGTCGGGTTCGGGCTGGAGATACCCGGCCGGAAGCACCCCGCGACATACGGAGGCGCTATCGACTTAACCCCTAGGCCACATGTGGCCGTGGAAACTTGGTTCCCCCGTCCCTGCCAGCTGGAGCGGTTGTATCCCATGATCAGCGGCAGGGCTCGGCATACTGATGGGAATGTCCCGACTGAGAGGGACACCAAACGACCATAACCCGAGCTCCCCGCAATTGTCACATTTGGATAACATGCGAGGCGATTCTCTCAGATTCCGCCAGCGAATGGACGTGGCCCCACTTTCCCGTGCTGACCTTGGTGGACGCCGCGAAGGTCCGGGTAACAATCCCGACACGGATCCATGCCTGCGGGCCATAGCGGAGGGTAGGCTTCGGGACTATGCCCCTGTTCGTGATCCGCCCCCGGCTCCCGCTGACCGCGGTCCTGTTGGCCTTGGCCGTGGCCGGCTCCCCCCTTCACGCGGCTACGGCGGACGATCAGGACCCGACTGCCGGCTACCCCTCCTGGGCTGACGTGCACGCCGCGCAGTCATCGGAGGCCGCGAAAGCAGCCGAAATCAACACCATTACTGGCCTCCTGGACGGATTGCAGGAGCAATCGGAGGCCGCCGGGGACGCTGCCGTCCGGTCGGCGGCCGATTACGCCGTGGCGCAGGCCGGACTCGACTCCGCGACGCAGCGGCTGGACACCCTGTCCGCGCAGGCGGCAAGGGCCAACGATGAACTGGCCAGGCATCGGAAAGACCTGGGCGCCCTTGCCGCGCAGTCCTACAAAACCGGCGGCACCAACGCGGGTTTCTTCGTGGCACTGGACGCCCTCGGCACCAACAGCGTGCAGGGGCTGAACCTGGTCAAGCTCGTCGGGGACAAGACCGCCGCACTGGTTGAAAAGGCCGGGGCCGCGGGCCAGGTCGCCGCCGCACTCACCGAGCAGGAAAGGGCTGCCAGGAACGAGCGGGAGCGGTTGTCGGCGGAGGCCAAGGCAGCACTGGATACTGCCCGCTCGGCGCGTGACGCGCTCGACCGGCAGCTGGCCCGGGAGCAGCAGCACAGCACGGAGCTGACGGCGCAGCTCGCAGCCCTGAAGGGAACGACGGCGGCCCTTGAGGGGGAGTACCGGCAGGGCCAGGCGGCCCTGGCTGCCTACGAAAAGGCCCAGGAGGCCAAGCGTGCTGCGGCAGAGGAACAGGCCCGCCGGCAAGCGGCCGCCGCTGCCCGGCAGCCCGCACCCGCAGGTACTCCAGAGCAGGAAAGCCCCACGCAACCGAAACCGCTTCAGCCAAACCCCGTTCAGCCAAACCCTGTCCAGCCAAATCCCGTGCAGCCCGGCGTTCCCGCCGGCGACCCTGGGCCGCCTGCTCCCGGCACCCCTCCCGTGGCACCCGCCCCGCCATCCCCGCCCGCCGTCGTCGTGCCTTCCGTTCCCGGCGGGTCCGTGAATGACCCGGCCGGGGCGAAAAGCTACGCTTCCGGACGCCTCGCCGCCTTCGGCTGGGGCCAGGACCAGTTTCTGTGCCTTGCCCAGCTCTGGACCAAGGAATCGGGGTGGCTGACCACCGCCACCAACCCCTATTCAGGCGCCTACGGGATACCCCAGGCCCTGCCGCCGGGAAAGTATGCCAGCGCCGGCGGCGATTGGCTGACCAGCTACCGCACCCAGATCGAGTGGGGCCTCGGCTACATTCGGGACCGCTATGGCTCCCCGTGTGCCGCCTGGAACCACTCGGTGTCCCTGAACTGGTACTGACTGACGCGCTAGGCTTTCCCCATGCCAGATTTCGAACGGTTCCGTGCGCTGCTCGAAGATGAGCGGGCACGGCGCCTGGCGCTGCTGCCCGCGCTGCGCGCCGACATTGAGTCGGCGAACTTGGCACGCCGCGACTCCAACGTCGACGATGAGCATGACCCCGAAGGCTCCACCATCGCCTTCGAACTCTCGCAGGCCTCGGCGCTCCTGAAGCAAAGCTCGGCCGGACTTGATGAGGTCGAAGCTGCCCTGGCCCGGCTCGCCGGAGGCACCTACGGCCTCTGTGCAGTGTGCGGGGAACCCATCGCCGAGGGCAGGCTGGAAGCGCGGCCCTGGACGCCGTTCTGTATCCTGCACGCCGCCGCGGGGCGCGGACAATGACGGGTGCTGCGGAGACAGTGTCCGCCGCGGCGGAATTCATCGACCGGACCCTCCAGAACGAGGGTGCCTGGTACCGCGCGGACGAGGTGGCGCACCGGGTGGGCGGGCTTCTTGCCTCCTATGGCTCCTCGGTCGGCGCAGTCCGCGGCACGGTCCGCGATGCCCTGCGGAAGTTCAAGGACCTTGACCATGACGCCACCGTCATGCTGGCCTCCGCCCTGTGGGGCCAGCCGCGGCCGGGCGTCCGGCCGGTTTTCGAACGCCGCCTGGCCGCCGTGGTGCTGCTGCAGTCGCGGGTTGGGCTGCTCCGGCACTCGGACCTGACCCGGCTGGAGGGTTTCATGCGGTCCGCCCAGTCGCGGGACCTGGCAGCGCCGCTGCTCGCCGATGTGCTGGCACCGATGCTGGCCGGTTTGGGGGAGCGGGAGCGGCAACGGGCTGCCGTTGTCCTGGCGAGGTGGCGGGAAGACCCCGACCCCCAGCTGCAGGCTGCCGCTGCAGCCCTTGAGGAAGACCTGTCCCTTTGAACGCACCCAGGAGAACGCCATGAATGAACCGTTTGGCCTTGACCGTTTCGTCGCTGCCCAGGACAGCGGCGGAACCTATGAGCAGGCCCTGGGGGAGCTCCAGGTGGGCAGCAAGTCCGGGCACTGGATGTGGTTCATCTTCCCGCAGATTGCCGGGCTCGGGCAGAGTGAAACCTCGCGCAGGTATGCCATTTCCTCGCTGGCCGAGGCCCGTGCGTACCTGGACCACGAGGTCCTGGGGCCCCGGCTGCTTGAATGTGCCATGGTCCTGGCGAACCACGCCGACCAGTCGGCAGAGGACATCTTCGGCGGCATTGACGCCAAAAAGCTCCGCTCGTCCATGACACTGTTTCTCCGGGCCGCACCCGGAGAAACAGTGTTCAAGACCGTGCTGGCCCAATTCTTCGGCGGCGAGCCGGACCCCGCCACTGACCAGCTCCTGGCGGGCCAGGACGCATCGGACCACGAGGCCGGCGGCTGAGCGCAGTCACCGCCGGCGGTTCCCGGGAGCCGCCGCTACGGGGTGGGGCTGCCGCCGTTGACGTTCAATGTTTCGCCCACTACGAAGCTGGACTCCGGGGAGGCCAGGAAGACGTAGGCGGGGGCGAGTTCGGCGGGCTGGCCCGCGCGGCCCAGGGGAGTGGACTGGCCGAACTCCGGCAGCTGCTCCTTGGGCTGGCCGCTGCTGACCTGCAGGGGCGTCCAGATGGGGCCGGGAGCCACGGCGTTCACCCGGATCCCTTTGGGCGCCAGCTGCTGGGCCAGGCCCTTGGTGAAGTTGTTGATGGAGGCCTTGGTGGTGGCGTAGTCCACCAGGGTTGGCGACGGGTTGTAGGCCTGGATGGACGTGGTGTTGATGATGGTTGAGCCCGCCGGCATATGCGGAACGGCGGCCTTGGTCACCCAGAACATGGCGTAGACGTTGGTCTTGAGCGTGTGGTCGAATTGTTCGTCCGTGATGTCCTGCAGGTCCTCCTGGGCCACCTGCTTCCCGGCATTGTTGACCAGGATGTCCACGCCGCCCAGGACGGCAACCGCGGTGTCCACCAGGTCCCGGCAGGCTGCGGAGTCCTTGAGGTCGCCCGGGACCTTCACGGCCTTCCGGCCGGCCGCTTCGATGATGCCCGCAATACGGGCCGCGTCCTCCTCTTCCTGCGGCAGGTAGGAAAGGACGACGTCGGCACCCTCCCGGGCGAAGGCGATGGCCGTCGCGGCGCCAATCCCCGAGTCGGCGCCGGTCACGATCGCACGGCGGCCTTCCAGCCGCCCCGTGCCCCGGTACGTCTCCTCGCCGAGGTCGGCCCTGGGCTCAAGTTCTGCATCCAGGCCCGGCTCCGGCTGGTGCTGCTTGGGCGGGGAGATCTTTTCGTGGGCAGTAACGGGATTGCGGAACGTGTACTGGTCAGTCATGGCGGTCCTCCTGTTCGTGCGGACTCCGGGCCGGTCCACCGCCCGGACTCCGGGGAAACTGCGGCTGCCCACCGGCAACAGCAAAAGCTAAGCATGCTTACGTTTCCCAGCCTAAGCAAAGATTCACCGCCCTGCCAAGCCCGGGCGGTGTCAGCCGCGGCCGACCTCCACCAGGGTGACCCGTGCCAGCTGCCCGGCATCGACCACCGCCTCCATGAACGTGCAGGCCGGCTGGCGGCGGCGGTCCGTGGGCGACCCGGGATTCAGCAGCCTCAGTCCACGGGGTGAGGTGGTGTCCCAGGGGATGTGGCTGTGGCCGAACACCAGCACGTCCGCCGACGGGTACAGCGCCTCGCACCGAAGTTCGCGGCCCTTGGCCTGGCCTGTCTCGTGCACCATGGCAAAGCGGATGCCGCCGAGCGTTGCGGTGGCTGTTTCCGGCAGCCGCCGCCTCAGGTCGGGTCCGTCATTGTTGCCGTACACGCCGAGCAGCCGCCTGCTCCGGCGTTCGAATTCGTCCAGCAGCGCCGCCTCCACCCAGTCCCCGGCGTGGAACACCACGTCGGCCTTTTCGACGGCGGCCCACACCTCCGCAGGCAGGGTCTTGGCGCGTTTGGGCACGTGGGTATCGGCGATCAGGACCAGGTTCAACGGCATACCGGAATCCTGCCACGGGGCCCTGTTCCATGTCCGCGCGGAGTCGTAATCTGGGGGCTGGAGGTGATTGCCATGGAGGCAGCCCAAGGAGACCGCATCGTGGTGCGCGGGAAGACGGTGGGGTCCTCGGACCGGCACGGGGTGATTTTGGAAGTCCGTGGCGAGGGTGGACACCCGCCCTATGTTGTCCGCTTCGATGACGGGCACGAAACGGTCATGTATCCCGGCGGCGATTTCGCCGTCGACCACGGCCACGACACCTGACGCGGGCCTGCATCCCACGGCTTGACCTGTCAAACTGGATTGATGGATCACCCACTGTCCTCCAGCATGTCCTCCACCCCGCCCCCGCGCACCGGTCCACGGGACCCCGGCGACGCCTGGGTGGAAGGCGACCGCGGCCGGTACTGGGGCAGGTTCGGCGCGGCGGGAGTCCTGGCCTACGACCCCGCCAAGGGGGTGCTCCTGCAGCACCGTGCCGTCTGGAGCCACAACGGCGGTACGTGGGGCCTGCCCGGCGGTGCGCTGCACGAGGGTGAGGAAGCGGTTGAGGGTGCCCTTCGGGAGGCATACGAGGAAGCCGCCGTACCGCCGGAGAGCGTGGAAGTGCTGTTCACCTCGGTGCTGGACCATGGCTACTGGTCCTACACCACGGTGGTGGTTCGGGTGCAGGAATCCTTCGAGCCCGTCATCAGCGATCCGGAGAGCATCGCGCTGCTCTGGATTCCGGTGGCTGAAGTGGACTCTTTGGAGCTGCATCCCGGCTTCGCCGCGTCCTGGCCGGACCTGATGGCCAGGCTGGACGGGGAGGAATCCTGGTAGCCAGGCGTTACCCGTGAAGCACTCACGGACGGTGCACTGAGGGGCTGGCTCCCTTCGGAAAGCAGTTCCGCGCAGGAGAACGCCCCCGGTTTCTGCCCTAAAACAAGGTAGGTCCGGATGCGAAATTAGGTACCCACTACTGGTGTTCGCCCGCAGGCCAGCCCGTATGCTCCAGGCTACGGAGACGTCGCGGCTGCTGAAACGATGGACAGGTGACCGGACAACCGCCGCAGCAGCCCTGGCATGCCGCATTCCGGGGCCTTGACCCATTGGCCGACATGAGTCCGCGCAATACAGCAAGGTTGGTGAGCCAGTTGTCTCTTCCCCTCCTTTCACCTGTTGCACCATGGGCGCACGACGGCGGACTGCCGGGCAACGAGCCGACAGCGATCCAACTCCCGGCCACGGAAAAGCGACATCAGGCTTCCGGCGTCTCCGCCCCCGAGGCATCCGCACACCTCGTGTGCGTTCCCCTGGTGCAGGCCCTGTGACCGCCGCCGTCGACGCCCTCCGGCGCAACCAGGGGCGGCTGCGGCTCCGCGACCTGGGATTCGCACTGGCCGGCCTCGTATCGTTGCTGCTCGTTGCGGGGGCGGCCTCCACCGTGGCGGTACCCGTCACCAGCGACCTGGGCCTCGTCGCGGTGCTGCCCTACCCCTACTGGATAGGGCTCGTGCTCATTAATGTCACCTTCGTCGCGGCGCTGCGGGGCAATGCCGGGGGACCGGCGGGACGGGCAGTGATGATGTGGCTCCTCGCGGTGCTCGTGCTGGAACTGTTTGGGACCGCGGCCTTTGTCACCGATGTACCACGGGGCGAAGTCGCGTTCCGGCATCTGGGGATCGCCGACGCCCTTTCGAGCACCCAGGTGATCGATCCGGACATTGACGCCTACTTCAACTGGCCGGGCTATTTCGCCCTGCTGGCCACCATCATCAAGGCCACAGGCCTGGCCCCGGCAACCATAGCGCTCTGGGCTCCGGTGGTTAACGTAGGATTGTGGCTCGCCGCACTGGGGGTCCTGGCGCGGTTCCTGACGGCTGATCCCCGCCGACGCTGGCTTGTACTCTGGCTTTTCTGCCTCGGTAACTGGCAGGACCAGGACTACCTGTCACCACAGGCCTTTGCCTTCTTCCTGTACCTCGTCGTGATCGCCCTGCTCCTCGGCCCGTTGGCCGCACTGCCCGGGACGTTCCGCGGCTTCCGGCCCGCCAACCTTGCGGTGTGGTGGCGGGGACGGTCCCCCTGCGAGCACCGGCCACAGCACCGGGTGAGTGCACTCGTGGCCACCCTCCTGCTGGTGGCCGTTATCTGTGCCAGCCACCAGCTGACGCCCTTCATGATGCTCATTGCCATGACGGCCCTCTGCCTCAGCGGGCGCGTCTGGACCAGCCGGCTGCCCCTGATCACCGCCGTGATCCTTGCGCTCTGGCTGGTCTATCCGGCCAGTGCTTATCTCATCGGCCACCCGCCGCTCGAGGACGCAGGACTGCAGGGGGCGGTTGCTGCGAATGTCGTCGACCGCGTGACGGGCACCCCCGGCCATTCCCTCGTGGTGAAGGTCCGCATGGTCCTGACCCTCGTGCTGTGGGGCCTCGCCGCGGCAGGCGCGCTGCGCGACTGGCGCAGGAAGCGCCTCGACATCCGGGTGGTCCTGCTTGCCGTTACCCCGATCCTGCTCTTCCCGATGCAGTCATACGGCGGCGAAATGCTCATCCGTGTCTCATTGTTCGCACTGCCCTTCGTCGCCCTGCAGGCGTCCTCGATCCTGCTGCCGAAGGAGGGCAGCGCGCGCCTTCCCTTCCGCACCACGGCGGTCCTCGTTCCCACCTTCCTGGTGCTGTCCCTGCTGATCGAGACCAGCAGGTTCGGGAATACCAAATTCGACATATTCACCGGCAGTGAAATGGCCGCGGTGGCCGAAGTTGAACGGATGGCACCCCACGGCGCGGCCATCATCTCCGCTGCCCACCCCACGCCGTGGCGAAGCGACGCCTACTTGGAGCACCGGTACCGGACAATGGACGATTTGTGCCGGCGGAACCTGTCAGCAGCGAGCTGCGGCCCGATCTTCTACAACTACGGCAGGCACAACCCTGCCGGCGCCTTCGTGCTGCTCATGCGGTCAACAGAGGCGAGCCTCGAACTCCAGGGCCAGACCACCGAGCGCAACTCCGCCCAGATGGAAGACTGGTTGAAATCCCAGCCAGGTGTGGAACTCGTGTTCAGCAACGCCGACGCGCGGATCTACCGGCTGCCGACGCCATGACCTCCTAGTAGCCCTCGCCGTACTCGGCGGTCACCAGGATGGGCAGGTGGTCCGAGTTGCCGCGCGGCAGCGTTTCAACACTGGCGATGTCCAGACCCAGTGAGGTGGCAAAGTCGAAGTGGCCCTTGAACACCTTGTAGCGGGTGTAGGTGCGCCTGTTGCTCAGCGACAGGGCATACCCCGAGTTCTTCATGTGCATGTCAAGGTTCTTGGTGAAGAACGGATAGTTGAAGTCGCCCACCATCAGGGTCATCAGGCCCTTGCCCATGCTCAGCAGCTCCGCGTGGGCTGCATGGATCTGCTTGCGCCGCAGCGAGTTCGATGCCGTCAGAGGTGCGGCGTGGAACGACCCGATCACCAGCTCGTGCTGGGTTTCATTGTCCATGACCCGCGTGCCGATAAGGCGTTCGTGCGCCGGCGCCAGGACGCGGTCGTGCATCGATTTCTTCAGTGCAAAGGACTGCGTGTCCAGGGCTGTGAACCGGCTGGTGCGGTAATAGATGGCCAGCCCCAGCCGGTTGCCTTTCGTGGCGTCGGCCAGGTGCAGGGGCCCCAGGGTCTCGGGAAGGTCGCTGGAGTCCACCTCCTGCAGGCACAGCGCATCGACGTCGTGGTTCCGTGCCAGGGCGAGGAGCTCGCCGCTGGCCTTGTGCTTGCGGAGGTTGTAGCTGATGACACGCATAAAACACCTCATTCGAGGTTGCTGACAGGACCAGTTCCTGAGTCTAGTCCGATTGCCCCCCGCAGCTTCCAACATTTCATCAGCAGCCTCAGCGCGCCGTCCGCAGGCGGCCCGGGATAGAGTTAGTGGCAATTCACTGACTTTCCGTAAGGGGCCAGCCTTGACTGCAGACCTGCCCGAACTCGCCGAAGGCAACTTCTACTACCAGGACCTTGGCGGCAACCGCTTCCGGTCCACCATCCATGCCCAGGGGGCATGGAACGTTCACGAACAGCACATGGCGCCGGCATCGGGGCTGATGGCCGGCGTCCTGGAGCGGCACGAACCGCGGGATGACATGCGGATGGCCCGGATCAGCTACGAGATCCTGGGCCTGATCCCCGGCGGCGAATTCCGGATCGACACCACGACGCTGCGGCCCGGCCGCACCATTGAACTGGTGCAGGCCGAGCTGGTTGCCGGAGGGCGGACGGCAATCCGGGCCTCGGGGTGGCGCATGCTGACCAGCGACACGGCTGCCGTGGCCGCCGTCGAAGATGCTGCCATCCCCGGCCCGGATGAATGCAAGCCCTACGATGGCTCGGCTGTCTGGCCGGGAGGCTACATCCGCTCGCTCGAAATGAGGGTGGCCGAGGGGCACAGGCCCGGCGCCGGGAAAGTCTGGCTCCGCACCGACCATCCCCTGACCGACCATGCCGACAGCAGCGACTTCGCCCGGCTCATGGGACTGGTCGATACAGCCAACGGCATCGCCGCACGCGTCCCTCCGGGCCAGGGGAGCTATGCGTTCCCCAACCTGGACCTCCAGGTCCACATGTACCGCAGGCCTGAGGGGGAGTGGCTGGGGCTGGACAACGCGGTGTCGTTCGGCCGCGACGGGATCGGGCTGACGTCCACCGTGCTGCACGACAGGCAGGGACCCTTCGGGCGGGCCGAACAGATCCTGACCCTGCGCCGGACTTGAGCAAACCCCGCGTACGGTGGGTGCAGTGGCAGGCTGCATCAAGGACCGGCGGTCCCGCCGCAGCTATGGTGGCCGCATGTATCGCTGAGTATCGTTGTATATCGTTCACGATTTGACGAAGGAGTCCATCATGCGTGCTTCATCCCCCGCCGGCGGGTACGGCGGAAACAGCCTGGACGGCATGTGGCAGGCGGTCGAGGAGTTGCGTTCCCGCATCGACAGGCGGATGGGAACCCGGGCCGGAAAAGGCGAAGTCCGGGCGGCCGTGCTTGCCCTGCTTGCGGAGCGGCCCATGCACGGCTACCAGATCATCCGCGAGATCGAGGAGCGCAGCGGCGGCAGCTGGAAACCGAGCGCCGGGTCGGTCTATCCCACGCTGCAGCTCCTGGCCGATGAGGGATCCATCAGTGCCGAGGAATCCAACGGCCGCAAGATCTACTCGCTGGCCGAGGCCGGCCGCGAGGAAGCCGCGGGCCGGCACGGCGCGGCCCCCTGGGATCCGGCAGCTGCCGCGTCCGGCGGGGTCACCTCCCTTCCGAGGGCCGGGATGGAACTGGCCCAGGCAGCGGCACAGGTAGGCCGCACCGGGTCCGCCGGCCAGGTGCAGCAGGCGGTGGCGGTGCTGGACGAGGCCCGGCGCCGGCTGTACGCCATCCTCGCCCAGGACTGACGCGGGTGGCGTCCTCTGTCCAGGAGAGTCCAGCCCGGCAGCAACCCGCGCGGGAGCACGCCGGACGCTACCGGCGGATCCTGCGCTTCGCAGCCTGGAACCTTGCCTCTACGTGGTGGTTCGAGCTGTTCCTGCCGCGCATTGGGCTGGGCCGGATCGCCGCCCGGACACGCTCCACGCGGATGCGCCGCTTTGCCCGGCGGTTCCACGACCTGGCGGTGGAACTTGGCGGCCTGATGATCAAGGTGGGCCAGTTCCTGTCCTCCAGGCTCGACGTCCTGCCGCCGGAGATCACCAGGGAGCTCGAAGGACTGCAGGATGAGGTACCGCCGGTGGCGTTTCCCGCCATCTCCGCCCTCGCAGCAAAGGAACTTGGCACACCCCTGGGCCGCGTCTTCAAGTCGGTGGACCAGGAGCCGATCGCGGCAGCATCGCTGGGCCAGGCACACCGGGCGTGGCTCAATCCCGCGGACGCCGGGGATACCGGACTCCACGCCGTGGTCCTCAAGGTCCAGCGTCCGGGTATCGGGGCGATTGTCGACGTCGACCTCGCTGCCCTGCGCAGGGTGGCGGGCTGGCTCAGCCACGTCCGGCTTGTCGCCCGGCGAGCCGACATGCCCGCCTTGGTGGAGGAATTCGCCCAGACCAGCCTGGCGGAAATCGACTACCTCCACGAGGCCGTCAACGCCGAGCGCTTCGCTGCGGACTTCGCCGGTGACAGCCGGGTGGCCGTGCCGGACGTCGTCTGGGAACGCACGACCCGCCGGGTGCTGACCCTCGAGGACGTCACGGCCATCAAGATCACCGACGTCCGGGGCCTGCGTGCCGCCGGCATCGACCCCACGACGGTCGCCCCGGTGTTTGCGTCCATCATGTTCGACCAGCTCTTCACCAACGGTTTCTTCCATGCCGATCCCCACCCTGGGAACATCTTCGTCACCCCGCAGCCCGCCGCCATGGGGGAACTGCCCTGGAAGCTGACGTTCATCGACTTCGGCATGATGGGCGAGGTAACGGCCGGCACGCGCACCGGGCTGCGGAAGCTGCTGATTGCCGCCGCCGCCCGCGACGGCAAGGGACTCGTTGCGGCGATCAACGACGTCGGCGTGCTGATGCCCTCCGCTGACAGTGTGGCCCTGGAGCGTGCCATGACGCAGCTCTTTGCCCGCTTCGGCGGCATGGGCTTCGCCGAGCTGCGCGAGGTGGATCCGCGGGAATTCCGTGACTTTGCCGTGGAGTTCGGTGACGTGGTCCGGTCGCTGCCGTTCCAGCTGCCGGAGAACTTCCTGCTGATCATCCGCGCCATGTCCCTGACCTCGGGTGTGTGCAGCGCCCTGGACGAACGCTTCAACCTCTGGGATTCCGTGGAGCCCTATGCCGCGCAGCTGCTGCGGGATGAACGCGGCAACCTGCTCCAGGACGCGGCCCGGCAGGCCGTCGAGGCCGCCGGCACCGCACTGCGTCTTCCCGGCCGGCTGGACGCCCTGGCAGGGCGCCTGGAGGAGGGATCGCTGCAGGTGGCCGTTCCCCGCCTGGAACGGCAGGCCGCACGCCTGGACCGTGCCGTGCGCCGCACGGCCTCGGGCGTGGTGTTCGGTGCCCTGCTGGTTGCAGGGGCCATCGTCCGCTCCGATGACCTGCCGCTGGGCAGCGTGCTGATGGCCGCGTCGGCGGTTCCGCTGCTGCACGCCCTGTGGGTGGGGCGCCGGGGGCGTTAAGGCCGGTGCCGCCGTCGGGCGTAACCTAGGGAGGGCCTGCCCGGACCGCAAGCCGTCGAACCTGTCGGAACCGCCGACACCTAGCCAGGGAGCTTCGCCACAATGCACCACACCGGTACTGGACTTCGCACGCTCACGGTGGTGCGCCAGGACGTGTCTCTCGGCGCTGGCCGCGACCTGGAGTTCGGCCTCGAGCTGCTCGCCCGGGCGAGGAGCGGCGGCATCGGCCCCACCCTCCGGCTCTACCGGCCTGCTCCGACTGTGGCCTTCGGGCAGCGGGATACGAGGCTGCCGGGCTTCGAGGCAGCGGCCCAGGCCTGCCGCGACAACGGCTTTGAGCCCCTGGTTCGGCGGGCGGGGGGACGTGCCGCCGCCTACCACCAGGGCACGCTGGTGGTGGACCACATCGAACCGGACGCGGACGCCGTTGCTGGGTCCAAGGCACGTTTCGGGTATTTCGGCGGGCTCTTTGCCGAGGCGCTGCGAAGTGTTGGGGTGCAGGCTGCGGTAGGGGAAATCCCCGGTGAGTACTGTCCCGGCGAATACAGCGTGCATGGAACGGATCCGGCGGACAGCTCCCGCCGGGTGAAACTGGTGGGAACCGCCCAGCGGGTGGTCTCCGGCGGCTGGCTTTTCAGCTCCGTGATCGTGGTGGAGGATTCCGCCCCGATCCGCAAGGTCCTCACCGACAGCTACGCGGCACTGGGACTGGACTGGGATCCTGCCACCGCCGGCGCCGCCAACGACCTGGTGCCGGGCCTTGGAGTGGACGCTGTGGAGCAGGCCCTGCTGCAAACGTATGCGGGCCATGCCACCCTGGAAACTGCTTCCTTCAGCAGCCTGGGGGCATGACCCGCACTAAATTAAATCGGTACCGGGCGGCGGGCATGTACGGTGCGGCGCGGCCGGAACGTCCGGCTAAGCGGCCAGGCGGCTCTTCACCTCGGCGGCCGACGGGTTGGTGGCGGCGGATCCGTCCGGGAAGAGGACCGTGGGGACGGTGCGGTTTCCGCCGTTGAGCTGCTCCACGAGTTCTGCGGTGCCGTCCACCTCTTCGATGTTGATTTCCGTGTAGCCGATGCCCTGCGCATCCAGCTGCTTCTTCAGCCGGTTGCAGTAGCCGCACCAGGTGGTGGAAAACATGGTGATGGTGCCGGATTCGGGAGTGAAGTCCACAGGGATCTCCTAAACGTCGCTTGAAAGGTTTCCTTACGGTCAACGGTAGCGCGGCCGGCGGTATTCCCCGGTGCCGAACGGGCCCGGGCGCGGCTGGATGACAGTTTGTGGCGCGCGCTGGCAAGCTGGTGCCATGTGTGGACGCTACGTTATGGCACGCGCCGTGGGGGACCTGCTGGCCGAATTCGATGCCGGCCTGGAGGACGAGGTAAGCATTCCGCCGTCATGGAACGTGGCGCCCACCGATGCTGTCCCCATCGTGCTGGAACGCATCATTGATGGCCCCGCCGAGCCAAGGCAGATACGCCAGCTGCACGTGGCGCGCTGGGGCCTGGTCCCGTCCTGGGCCCGGGATCCCGGAATCGGTTCGCGCATGATCAACGCCCGAAGCGAATCCGTGCTGGAGAAGCCGGCCTTCAGGAAGGCAGTGCAGTCCCGGCGCTGCGCCGTCCCTGCTGACGGCTACTACGAATGGAAACAGGGCCCGGGGAAATCCAAACAGCCGTACTATGTGCACCCGGGCCAGGGCCGGAGCCTGGCGTTCGCCGGCCTCTATGAATGGTGGAAGGACCCGTCGGTTCCGGACGGGGAGCCGGGCCGCTGGCTGCTCTCCACTTCCATCCTCACGGCGGACACGCCGCCGCCGGGCAGTGAACACGGGATTTTTGGCAAGCTCACCGAACTGCATGACCGCGTGCCGCTGCCCATGGACAATGCAACGATGGACGCATGGCTGGACCCGCAGGCCGACGACCCCGCGGCGCTGGTGGACCTGGTGCGGTCAGGAGTGCAGGAAGCCGCCGCTGGCTGGCAGGTGGAATCCGTGGGCCGCGAAGTTGGCAATGTGCGCAACAACGGGCCGGAACTGATCCGCCCGGTGGAAACACTGTTCTAGCAGCCGCCCACCACGGTGCCACGATGTCACACGGTGACCGTGCCGTCGTCGTCCACTGTCCAGGTGGGGTTGTAGGCCACCTCCCAGCGGAAGCCGTCGGGATCGGCAAAGTACCCCGTGTAGCCTCCCCACGGCTGGGTGACGGGTTCGGCAATAACGGTTGCTCCTGCCGCCGCGGCCTCTTCAATCACCCGGTCCACGTCGGCTGCGCTGGGCTGGTTGTGGCTCAAGGTGATGCGCGGGACGCCGTCAGGTGGGCTGACGCCTGCCTCGGCCTGCATCTGGCGGACATCCCACAGGGAGAGCACCAGGCCGTGGTTCACCTGGATAAACAGCACTTCGCCGGCCACTTCGCGGTGGACCGGCCACCCCAGGCCGTCAATATAGAAGGCCCGCGACTCCTGGACATTGCGGACACCGAGGGAGATAAAGTCGACTCTGGGCTCCATGCTTCGATACTGTCAGATGATGGCGACAATTCAAGGAAACGATAGGGATGCCCGGGCCGACAAGGAACAGCTCGCTGCCGTTCGCGTTGCCGTTGATGAGGTGGATGAACAGATCGTCACCCTCATTGCCCGCCGCGAACGGCTGATCAGGATCGCCGGAACCCTCAAGGGTGATGACGCCGAGGTACGGGCGCCCGGCCGCGTGGAACGCATCATCGAGCATGTGCGCTCCGCGGCCGAGAAAAAGGACATCGACCCGGATATCGTCGAATCAACCTACCGGGCAATGATCTCCGGGTTCATTGAACTTGAACTGAAGATCCACAAAGAAAACAGCTAACCAGCCGCGCGGGGGTGGAGGAGCCTTAGATGGCTTCCTCCACCGGCACCCCGTGCTGGAATTCCCGGCCGTCCGCCTCGCTGAAGGCTGACAGGACGTGCCCCTGCCCGAGCCCGTTCAGGGCAGTGAGCGGAAAGCTGCCGGTAATGCTGTTCTCCGAGTGTGATACTCCGGACAGGTCGTAGTCTTCCTCGATTCCCTGGTCCCGGTTGAACGAGTAGCAGGCAATGGCCTCCCCGTTCATGAACTCAATGCACAGCCGCCGCTGCAGTGAATAGTCCGGCGAGGCACCCATTAAACCCACCACATAGGCGCCGGAATCCGGAATGGCGCCGTCTATGTCGAACTGTGCCACGAGGGTGGAGTCCTCGGTCTTGATGCTGGCCTGCTTCAGGAGCGCGTCATCGGTACTCATGCCAACATCCTGCTCCCTGCCGGACGCCCCGTCCACCCCCGCCTATGTTTTGCTGGCCGCCCGGCGTAAACTGGTTTTATTCGAACACTTATTCGAATGAGCAGAAGAAATCACCGTCGGGAGGCGCCATGGGCATGTTCAGTGAGTCCGTGGACGTGGTGTGTTCCGCCGAAGGGCAGCCTGAATCCCTGACCTGGCAGGGCAGGGCATACACCGTCTGTGCCGAACCCGTCCGCTGGTATGAACGCCGGCAGTGGTGGGCCGAAGACAGCCGTGCTCCGCTCGGAAGCGGGCAGGGAGTGGTGGACCATGAAATCTGGCGCGTCCAGGTGCTTCCCACCAAGGCTACGCGTGTGCCGGCGGCCGGGCCGGCAGCCGAAGAGCCCCTCACCCTTGACCTGGCCCGCCACATCCGCAGTGGCCGCTGGCGGCTGCTGCGAATCCATGATGCCCTCCGCCCTGTCCGGCTTGACCACAGAACAGCATGAGCTTTACCCACCTCCACGTCTCCACTGCATTCAGCGCCCACTACGGCGTCTCCTGGCCTGAAGAACTTGCCAATGCAGCTGCCGCCGACGGCGCCACAGCCCTGGGCTGCACCGACCGTGACGGGCTCTACGGCACCATCAAGCACATCAAGGCCTGCATGGCTGCGGGCATCGACCCCATCGTCGGGGTGGACCTCGCAGTATTTGACGACGACGGCGATCATCGCACCCAGTTGGCCGGCAGGGTGGTGGTGCTTGCCCGCGGCCACAACAACGGGGCCGGTTACCGTGCGCTGTGCCGCCTGGTCTCAGACGCCCACGCCAGGACTTCCGGTAAAGCCGGGGGAGCGGTACCCGTGGCGGTGACCAGGGCCGAACTCGCATCCCGGACCCTCGACCCCCAAACCCTCAAGCCTGTCCTGACCGTCCTGCTCGGCCCTGATTCCGACGTCGGCCGGGCCATGGGAGGCCGGCGGTACCTCCGTCCCCGAACCCTGTTCAAGCAATGGCTGGATGCCATGCCCACCGGGACAGTCGTGGCCGAAATCGTCTCCCAGCTCAGCGCCCCGGGATCGCCTTTCAGCACAGCGCATGCTGTCCGGATGTTGAGGCTTGCCGAGGAACACCACGTCCCCGCCATCCTTACCAACGCCGTGCGGTACTGCGCCGCAGACGGCGCCCCCACCGCCGACGTTCTGGACTCTGCCCGCACCTTGAAATCCCTCCCGGAACTGGCAGGTGAGCCGCTCCTGCAACCCACCGGCCAGGGATGGCTGAAAACCGGGGACCAAATGCTGGGCCTGGGCAGGGAAATCATTTCGGCTGCCGGTTACGGTGCCGCCGACCTCAGGCAGTTGATGGCCCAGACGGAGGCGCTCGCCGATCTGTGCCGTATCGATCCCGCCACGGACATGGGCTGGAAGCAGCCTGTAGTGCCGGAGGCATCAGTCATAGGCATCAGCCAGGATCCGCACGTGGAACTCATCCAGCGCTGCCAGGCCGGAATCGGAAGGCGGTTCCCGGGGATAGCGGGCAAGCCGGAGCAGGACATGCTGGCCCGGCTGGACCATGAGCTTCGCATCATCCAGAACCTCGGGTTCTCCTCCTACTTCCTGACCGTGGCGGAAGTATCCAGGATGATCCAGGACATGGGCGTCAGGGCTGCCGCCAGGGGATCCGGGGCATCCAGCCTGGTCAACTACCTGATCGAGGTCAGCCATGTGAACCCCCTCCAGCATGACCTGATCTTTGAACGCTTCCTGTCCAACGACCGTGCCACGCTCCCGGACATCGACATCGACGTCGAAAGCGCGGAACGCCACAACGTCTACCGCAGGATTTTCGAGCGTTTCGGCCGCGAACGGGTCACCCTGATGAGCATGCAGAACGGGTACCGGGCGCGGGGAGCTGTGCGTGATGCCGGACTCGCCCTGGGCATGGACGACGGCGAGGTGGGGGAGATCGCAAAGCAGTTGTGGCGGTTCTCTGCCCGGAAATTCCGTGAAGCGCTGCAGGAAAAACCCGAGCTTAGGGAGTTTGCCGGCCGGGTGGAACAACGGGATGCCGACGGGAACCAGCAGCTCGACCTGCTGGTGGACCTGACCGAGCGGCTAGACCGGCTGCCCCGCCACATCTCCATGCATCCGTGCGGCGTGATCCTGGGCGACGCCACCCTCCTGGACCGCACTCCCGTCCAGCCAAGCGGCCTCGGGCTGCCCATGAGCCAGTTCGATAAACATGACATGGACCCCATGGGCATGCTCAAGCTCGATGTCCTGGGTGTCCGCATGCAAAGTGCCATGGCCTTTGCCGTCAGGGAGATCATCCGCATCCACCCCACAAAAAAGGATGTCGTGGCTGCAGGCCGCCACCCGCAAGGGCCTGACGGCTCAGGCCCCGACTACATTGCCGGAGACGGCCGGATCGACCTCAATGCCGTTCCCCTCGACGATGAAGCCACCTATGAGCTGATCAGGAGCACCCACACGCTCGGTTGCTTCCAGATCGAATCCCCGGGCCAACGTGAGCTGATCGGCAAAATGGCGCCACGGGAATTCAACGACCTCATCATCGATATTTCCCTCTTCCGCCCGGGCCCCATGAAGTCGGACATGGTCCGTCCCTTCCTGGAACACCGGCACGGATTCGCCCCTGAGGTCTATCCCCACCCGGACCTTAAGCCGGTGCTGAAGGAAACCCACGGGGTCACGGTGTTCCACGAACAGATCCTGAAGACCCTGGACATCATGACCGGCTGCGGACTGGCCAAAGCCGACGAATTCCGCAGGGCTTTGAGCAGCGAAGCCGGCGAAGCCCAGGTGGAGGAGTACTTCCGGCGCCACGCCAAAGCCAAGGGATACGCACCGGAGGTGGTGGACAAGGTCTGGGGCACGCTGAAGTCGTTTGCCAGTTTCGGCTTCTGCAAAGCCCATGGTGCCGCTTTCGCTGTCCCCACCTACCAGTCAGCCTGGCTGAAGACCCACCACCCCGAGGCCTTCCTGGCCGGCCTGTGGGAGCACGACCCCGGAATGTACCCGAAACGCCTGCTGGTGGCCGAAGCTCGCAGGCTTGGCATCCCCATCCTTCCCCTGGACATCAACAGGAGCAAAGCCGAATACCGGGTGGAACGTATCGAGTCCGGCAAAGATGCCGGCAGGCTGGGAATCAGGCTTAGCCTGAACGGCATCTATGGGTTGTCCGCAGCCGAATTGAAACGGATCGTGGCCGGCCAGCCATTCGACTCCCTGGCAGACCTCCGGGCGCGCTCGCGGCTCAGCAAGCCAAGCATCCGCCGCCTGGCGCAGCTGGGGGCCTTCGATTCCCTGCACCGCGAAGCCGGGGGTACCGCCAACCGTGCCGACCTGGTCCAGCACCTGCAGCAGCTGCAGTCATCCACTGGGGCGCGCAAAGGTACTGATGTGGTGGACGGGCAACTGTCCCTGCCCCTGGGGGACATTGAACTGCGCAACCTCAAGCCAGGTCTTCCCGCCCCTACCCTGGTGGAAAATGTCCGGGCCGAACTGGACCTGATGGCAGTGGATGTCAGCACCCACCTCATGGACAGCCACCGTCCCATGCTCGAACGGTTGGGCGTCACCACGGCGGACAAGCTCCTCAGCCTCCGGAACGGCACTGAAGTCCTGGTTGCGGGTGTCCGGGTGGCCACCCAAACCCCTCCGATGCGGGGCGGCCGGAGGGTGGTGTTCATCAGCATCGACGACGGCACCGGCTGCGTGGATTCCGTCTTTTTCCATGAAGCCCAGGAAAGTGCCGGGCCGCTCCTGTTTGGCACCCGGTTGCTCCTGATCCGGGGCACCACCCGCAGGACCGGCCCGCGCGGCATCAGCATCAGCGCAAGCATGGCGTGGGACCTGGCCAGGCCGGAGACCTTGCCCTTCCCGGACTCCGGCACCACGGTCCCGGGGGACGGGCCGCACCCGCTGGACGGCATCAGCAGGACACTGGCCATCACCGGCTTCAACGGGTAACCCTGCCGTGTGCCGCGTTGGTCGGCCCTTAGCCGAACCGATAGCATTGACGGTGGCTGGCTGTGGTCCCCGTATGCCACAAGCTATGAAGCCTTAACTTTGAATAGGAGACACCCGTGTCAGATGCCCAGCAGATCACCCTTCTCGTCGATGGCGAAGAGACCAAGGTGACTACCGGGACCACCGGTGCGGAACTCTTCTTTGAGCGCCGTGACGTTGTTGTTGCCCGCGTTAACGGCGAACTGAAGGACCTGGACCAGGAACTTCCCGAAGGCGCCGAGGTGGAAGGCGTCACCATTGACTCGCCCGACGGCCTTAACGTCCTGCGCCACTCCACCGCGCACGTCATGGCCCAGGCTGTGCAGCAGCTGCGCCCCGACGCCAAGCTTGGCATCGGTCCGTACATCACCGACGGCTTCTACTTCGACTTCGACGTCGCCGAACCGTTCACCCCCGAGGACCTCAAGACCCTCGAAAAGATGATGCAGAAGATCATCAACCAGAACCAGAAGTTCGTCCGCCGAGTGGTCAGCGAGGACGAGGCCCGCGAGGCCATGAAGGACGAGCCCTACAAGCTCGAGCTGCTCGGCAGGAAGAACGACGCCGCCGAGGCCGGGGAAGGCGTGAACGTCGAGGTCGGAGCCGGCGACATCACGATCTACGACAACGTTGAGCGCAAGGAAGGCACCACCGTCTGGTGCGACCTCTGCCGCGGCCCGCACCTGCCCAACACCAAACTCATCTCCAACGCCTTCGCGCTGACGCGGTCCTCGTCGGCCTACTGGCTCGGCAACCAGAAGAACCAGCAGCTGCAGCGCATCTACGGCACCGCGTGGCCCACCAAGGAAGCACTGAAGGAGTACCAGGAGCGCATCGCCGAGGCAGAGCGCCGCGACCACCGCAAGCTGGGCTCTGAACTCGACCTGTTCTCCTTCCCGGACGAGCTGGGCTCCGGCCTGCCCGTCTTCCACCCCAAGGGCGGCATCATCCGCAAGGAGATGGAGGACTACTCACGCCAGCGCCACGTGGAAGCCGGCTACGAGTTCGTCTACACCCCGCACATCACCAAGGGCCACCTCTACGAGGTATCCGGCCACCTGGACTGGTACAAGGACGGCATGTTCCCCGCCATGCACGTGGACGCCGAACTCAATGAGGATGGCACCGTGCGCAAGCCCGGCCAGGACTACTACCTGAAGCCGATGAACTGCCCCATGCACAACCTCATCTTCCGCTCCCGCGGCCGGTCCTACCGCGAACTGCCCCTGCGGCTGTTCGAATTCGGATCCGTCTACCGCTACGAGAAGTCCGGCGTGGTGCACGGCCTGACCCGGGTCCGCGGCATGACACAGGATGACGCCCACATCTACTGCACCCGCGAGCAGATGAAGGATGAGCTCACCAAGACCCTCACCTTCGTCCTGGACCTGCTCAAGGACTACGGTCTGAACGATTTCTACCTGGAGCTCTCCACCAAGGATCCCGAGAAGTACGTCGGCGACGACGCCACCTGGGAGGAAGCCACGCGCACCCTTGCGGAGGTGGCCCAGGAGTCCGGGCTGGAGCTTGTGCCGGACCCCGGCGGAGCGGCCTTCTACGGTCCCAAGATCTCCGTCCAGGCCAAGGATGCGCTGGGACGCACATGGCAGATGTCCACCATCCAGCTGGACTTCAACCTGCCCGAGCGTTTCGAACTGGAATTCCAGGCCGCCGACGGCAGCCGGCAGCGGCCCGTCATGATCCACCGCGCGCTCTTCGGCTCGGTGGAGCGCTTCATGGGCGTCCTCACCGAGCACTACGCCGGTGCCTTCCCCGCGTGGCTGGCTCCGGTCCAAGTGGTGGGCATCCCGGTTGCGGAAGCGTTCAACGAGTACATGTTCGACGTCGTGGACCAGCTCAAGGCGGAGGGCATCCGCGCCGAGGTGGATACGTCATCGGACCGGTTCCCCAAGAAGATCCGCACCGCCAGCAAGGACAAGATCCCGTTCGTGCTGATCGCCGGTGGCGACGACGCTGAAGCAGGTGCCGTGTCCTTCCGCTTCCGCGACGGCAGCCAGGACAACGGAGTGCCCGTCGCTGAAGCAGTCAAACGGATTACCGACGCCGTCCGCAACCGGACCAGCTAGCCGAACGGAAGCAGCAAGTGCAGGAGAACACAGGCGCAGGGTATCCAGGCGATGCCGGCGTTACCGACGATTTCGCCCTCGCCGGTGTCCCGGACGCCTTCCAGCGCCTGTGGACTCCGCACCGCATGGCCTACATCAAGGGCGGGCAGCACCAGTTCAAGAACCAGGATGACTGCCCGTTCTGCGTAGGTCCTGCCCGCACGGATGAAGAAGCACTGATCGTCCACCGCGGCCGGACCTGCTACGTGGTGCTGAACCTGTTCCCGTACAACCCCGGCCACCTGCTGGTCTGCCCCTACCGGCACATCCCCGATTACACAGACCTCACAGTGGAAGAAACAGCCGAGTTCTCGGAGCTGACCCAGACGGCGATGCGGGTGCTGCGCAAAGTATCCAATCCCGGCGGCTTCAACCTCGGGATGAACCAGGGCGTCGTTGGCGGGGCCGGGATCTCGGCCCACCTGCACCAGCACATCGTTCCCCGGTGGGGTGGCGACGGCAACTTCTTCCCGATCATCGCCCAGACCAAGGCCATCACCCAGACCCTTGACGAGGTCAGGCAGCAGGTGGCCGACGCCTGGCCCGGGGAGTCGCATGCTGAATAGGCATGCCCGCGGCTTCTTCACCGCGCTGTTCACCCCACTGGCCCGCTGGCTCCTCAAAATCGGTATATCGCCCGACGCTGTCACCATCCTCGGTACTGCCGGGGTCGCGGCCGGCGCCCTGCTGTTCTACCCCCTGGGTCAGCTCTTCTGGGGCACCCTGTTCATCACCGCCTTCATCTTCTCCGACGTCCTGGACGGCATCATGGCCAGGATGCAGGACGTCAAGAGCCGCTGGGGCAACTTCCTGGACTCCACCCTGGACCGGATCGCGGACGGGGCACTTTTTGCCGGCGTATCCGTCTGGTTCTTCACCGGCGGAAACAACACGGCCATCGCCGTCGCAGCCCTGCTGTGCCTCGTCCTGGGAATGGTCGTCTCCTACGCCCGTGCCAAGGCGGAGTCGCTGGGTTTCAGTGCCAACGTAGGAATCGCGGAGCGCGCCGAACGCCTGGTCTCCGTCCTGGTGGTCACCGGCCTGACCGGCCTGGGCCTGCCGCCAGTGGTGCTCCTGGTGACGCTGGTCCTCCTCGCCGCGGCAAGCCTCATCACCGTGGTGCAGCGCGTCATCTCGGTACGCCGGCAGTCGCTGGCGGAACCGACTCCGGCTGATTAAGCCTGATTAAGCCGGCCGGCCGGCGGGGGACTAGTATATAAGTGCCCGGTCAATGGACCCGGCAATCCGTGCGTGCTCACCCGGCAGCTGCCGCCGCATGCCCGGCGAAGATCATCTGTCTACCCATAGGGGTTTTTGTGTCTACACCTGATGTAAGCAACGAGGCCGGTTCGTCCGCGAACAGCGTCACGGGCAGCAGCCGCGTGAAGCGTGGCATGGCCGAGATGCTCAAGGGCGGCGTCATCATGGACGTCGTCAACGTCGAGCAGGCCCGCATCGCCGAAGACGCCGGTGCCGTGGCAGTCATGGCGCTGGAACGCGTTCCGGCCGATATCCGCGCCCAAGGCGGCGTTTCCCGGATGTCCGATCCGGACATGATCGACCAGATCATCGACGCCGTGTCCATCCCGGTCATGGCCAAGGCCCGCATCGGCCACTTCGTCGAGGCCCAGGTCCTGCAGTCCCTCGGCGTCGACTACATCGACGAGTCGGAGGTCCTCACCCCGGCCGACTACGTCAACCACATCGACAAGTGGAACTTCACCGTCCCCTTCGTCTGCGGCGCCACCAACCTCGGTGAGGCCCTGCGCCGCATCAACGAAGGTGCGGCCATGATCCGGTCCAAGGGCGAGGCCGGTACCGGCGACGTCTCCAACGCCACCGGCCACATGCGCAAGATCCGCTCCGAGATCGCCAAGCTCTCCTCGCTGCCCGAGGACGAGCTCTATGTCGCGGCCAAGGAACTGCAGGCCCCGTACGAACTGGTCAAGGAAGTCGCCGCTGCCGGCAAGCTTCCCGTGGTGCTGTTCACCGCCGGTGGCATCGCCACCCCCGCTGACGCGGCCATGATGATGCAGCTCGGCGCCGACGGCGTCTTCGTCGGCTCCGGCATCTTCAAGTCCGGCAACCCCGCCCAGCGCGCCGCCGCCGTCGTGAAGGCCACCACCTTCTATGACGACCCCGACGTCATTGCCAAGGCCTCCCGCGGCCTGGGCGAAGCCATGGTGGGCATCAACGTCGACGAGATCCCCCAGCCGCACCGCCTCGCCGAGCGCGGCTGGTAATTTCCGCGTTCTGTGACGCGCCGGACGGCGCGATCCTCGGCGTGCTATTCCCCGCCTCCCGCTGCCGCCATATTGGTGGTGGTTGGGGGCGGGGGCCCTTTTACGCACGCTGCCGGACCGCACCGTCCGGCGCTTCGGTCGGCTTCACTGCCTTGACCACGACGCCGGTTCCCCACCTTCTCTGGTGGGGGACCGGCGTCGTTCTTTTAAATCGGTTGCTCCGTAAATGTCGTTTTCGGGGCTCTAAACGACAAGTGCTCAGCAATCGATGGGGTTACTCCAAGCCCCGGCGCTTGAGCAGGGGCTCGAGGCCGGCTTCGCGGCCCCTCAGGATGCGGAAGGATTCCAGCGGGTCGCGGCTGTTGCCGCGGGAGAGGAGTTCGCGGCGGAACGTTTCGCCGTTGGTTCTGGTGAGGCCACCGTTCTCCTTGAACCAGTCCACGGTCTCCGCGTCCAGGACCTCGCTCCAGATGTACGAGTAGTAGCCTGCCGCATATCCCGCCCCCGCGAAGATGTGCTGGAAGTACCCCGTGCGGTAGCGCGGTGGAATGAGCGGATGGGCAATTCCCGCGGCGGCCAGGGCCTTGGCCTCAAACTCCAGGGCGTCTCCCGGGATGGTGCCGGGCTCCAGGGTGTGCCAGGCCAGATCAAGCAGGGCGGCGCCGAGGTACTCGGTGGTGGCAAAGCCTTCACCCCACAGGCGGGACTCTTCCAGCCGGTCCACGATGTCCCGGGGAAGCGGTTCGCCCGTGACGTGGTGGCGGGCGTAATTGGCCAGCACCTCGGGCCACATGATCCACATCTCGTTTACCTGCGACGGGTATTCGACAAAGTCCCGCGGAACGGCCGTGCCGGAAAAGCGGGGATAGGTGACGTCGGAGAGCAGGCCATGCAGTGCGTGGCCGAACTCGTGGAAGAGCGTCCGGAGCTCGTCCAGGGTCAGCAGCGTCGGTTCACCGGCGGGCGGCTTGGAAATGTTGAGCGTGTTGATCACCACGGGCCGGGTGCCCAGCAGGGCCGACTGGTCCACCAGCGAGTTCATCCAGGCGCCGCCCCGCTTCGATTCCCGGGCATAGTAGTCGCCCAGGAACAGACCCAGCTCCGTGCCGTCCCCGTTGCGGACTTCCCAGATGCGGACGTCCGGGTGGTAGCCGTGGAGGTCTGTCCGCTCCTGGAACGTGATCCCGTACAGCGCTGTGGCCGCGAAGAACACGCCGTCGGTGATGACGCGTTCCAGTTCGAAGTACGGTCGGAGCGCCTGCTCGTCGACGTCGTACTTCTCCCGCCGCACCTTTGCCGAGTAATAGGCCCAGTCCCATGGCTCCAGCGGGTGTCCGGCAACCTTTGCCAAAGCTGCGGCCTCGGCGTCTGCGTTGCGGACCGCCGCCGGCGCCATCCGGTTCAGCACGGTTCCCACCGCCTGGAAGTCCGGCGCTGTCTGGCGGTCCGCCACCAGTTCCGCGAAGTTGGCGAAACCCAGCAGCTGGGCCTTTTCCGCCCGGAGCCTGGCCATGTCGATAGCGAGGTCCAGGACGTCCAGGCTGCCGCCACCGGTACCGCGGGCCACCGATGCTTCGAAGAGGCGGCGGCGGACATCCCGGTTTTCCAGCGCGGCAAGGGCCGGCTGGTTGCCGGGCTGGACCAGGGAGAGCAGGTATCCCTGGCCATGCCCGGCGGCGCGGGCCGCTTCCGCGGCCTTGGCCACATCGCCGGCCGGCAGGCCCGCCAGGTCTGCGCCGTCCTCCAGCAGGAGCGCGGCAGATTTCATTCCCTCCTTGACCCGCTGGCCGAACTCGGTGCCCAGGCGGGCCAGTTCGGCGTTGATGGCGCGGAGCCGCTCCTGGTCCGGTTCGTCCAGCTGGATGCCGGACTGCCGGAACTCCTTGAGGTACTCGTCCACCAGGCGCACGGATTCAGGATCGCAGCCATCAGTGCTGAGCGCGGCAAAACGCCCGTACAGGGCACGGTTCAGGAACACCTCATCCTGGTGCGCCGAGAGGCGGGGCGACAGCTCGGTTTCCAGTTCCCGGATCTGCGGGGACGCATCCGCCGAGACCAGGGTGAAGAATGCTGCGGCGGCCCGGTTCAACAGCTGCCCCGAATTTTCCATTGCGAGGGCCGTGTTCCGGAACGTTGCCGGCTCCGGGTTTCCGGTGATGGCCCGGATCTCCTCCAAGTGTGCGGACAGTCCGGCGTCGAAGGCTTCACGGTATTGCTCCACGGCCAGGCCTTCGAAGGGAGGAAGGCCGTACGGCAGGGGACTGGCGGCGAGAAGGGGGTTCGTCATGGGCTAAACCTTTCACAGCCGGGCAGCCTTCTCAACGAAGGAAACCCGGCTGTGTTCCCAGCAAGCATCCCTACAATTACGGCTATGCGGCCCGTCGCGGACCGCGCGGCGCCTTCCGGCAGGGAGGCGAACGGGCCGGCACGATGAAGGGACGCTGGGATGGCCAAAGAGGGCACGACGCCGGTAACCACCATCCTGGGAATGCCGTTCCGCTGGGTGGGCCCGGCCGCAGTCGTGGTGCTGGTGGGCGCGTATGGCATCTTTTGGTTCCTGGTGCGTCCCGCGGGTGAACCGGTCCTGGGGCATGCCGGGCAGCTCCTCGGTGGTGAGTCCGTTCTGCTTTACTCGATCGCGATGGTCCTCATCAGCACCCTTCCCCACGTCGAACCGATCTTTGGCGGCATCGACCATGCCGCCATCTGGCACCGCCGGGCGGCGGTAACGGCGACCATCCTGCTGCTGCCACACCTCGAACTTGCGTCCAACCCGGATGCAACAAGCCTGGGAAAGACACTTGCCGTGGTGGCCGTCTGCGGACTTGCAGCACTGGTGGTGTGGGCCGTCCTGCCACGCTGGCGGACCATGCTCCCCGCGCCCGCCCGGCGTGTCGTCCTGGCGTCGCTTGCCACCCGGCCCGTGCAGCTGGCGGCACGGTTGCTGGGCGGCTACGAACGGTGGCGGGGCTTCCACCGGCTGACGGGGCTCTTCCTGGCCGCCGGATTCCTGCACGGCCTGCTCGATGCCAGCGCGTTCGAGGCTGTGCCTGCCCTTCGATGGAGCTACGTGGCCATCGGCGGGACAGGCCTCGGGTTCTACGCCTACCGCGAACTGCTGGCGAGGCATTTCCTGCCGCATCACGACTACCAGGTGTCAGCAGTCCGGCCGGTCGCGGCGGACCTGGTGGAGGTGGCACTGCGCCCCCTGGGCCGGCCCCTTCAGTTCAAGCCCGGCCAGTTCGCCATGGTCTACCTGGAAACAGCGGACGGCTGGCAGCGGCACCCGTTCTCCATTTCTGGGCCCGCACCGGAGGGCGGGATCAGCATCACGGTCAAGGCCCTGGGCGACCACACCACCAGGCTCCCGGACGTGGTCCAGCCCGGGATGCCGGCTGTGGTGGGCGGCCCCTACGGCCGGTTCGACCGCCACCACGGCACGGCCCACCAGGTCTGGATCGCCGGCGGGGTGGGCATTACACCCTTCCTGGGATGGCTCCGGGCGCTGGAAGGGGAACTGCAGGAGGATGTCCACTTCTTCGTCACGTCCGCGGGCCCGTCCCCCTTTGCCGGCGAGATCAGGGCCGCCGCCAAAAGCCAGCCCAGGCTTACGGTCCATTGGGTGGACACCGCGGCGGGCGGACGGCTGACGCCCGAGGCGGTGCTGGCTGCCACCGGTACCGAGCCGCGGCTGCTGTCCGTATTCATGGGCGGCCCCGATGCGATGCTGCGGCAGTTCCGCAAAGCCTTCCGGGCAGCGGGGGTCCGCAGGGCCAACATCCACCGGGAGTATTTCCATTGGCGGTGACCCGGCCGCGTCAACGGGGGCGGCGCGCCGCGTGCTCCCGGGCCAGGACGGCGAAGCTGTCGTCAGGGGTGCCGGGAGAGAAGCTTCCGAACTTGCGTTCCGCGGCCGTGCGGATGAGGAAGTCTGCGATGGCGGGGTTCTTGGGCAGCAGGGAGCCGTGCAGGTAGCTGGCAACGATGTTGCGGTAGCGGGCACCTTCATGGCCGTCGCTGCTGTTGTTGCCCGTTCCCTTGGCCACCGTGCCAAGGGGCCGCACGCCGCTGCCCAGCGTCGTCTGGCCGCTGTGGTTTTCGTATCCAAGGACCTCGCCGAATTCCTCGGTGGCCACCTTGACGTTGCCGATCAGCCGCTCATCGGTGCCGTGGGTTTCCACGTCAAGGACGCCGATGCCGGGAATCACGGAGCCGGTCCGGGTCTTGAAGAACCGGCCGAAAAGCTGGTACAGGCCGCAGATCAGCAGCATCGGTGCACCGTCCTCGGCCAACTCCTTGAGGTCGCCCGCCCGGGCCTGCAGGTCGTCCTGGATGACCAGCTGTCCGCTGTCCTGCCCGCCGCCGCCAACGATGATGTCGACGTCCGCGGGGAAGGGATCACCCACGTTGTATTCGAGCAGTTCGGGGGTGTACCCGTGCCACTGGATGCGCCGCTGCAGGACCAGGGCATTGCCCCAGTCGCCGTAGATGTTCATATCCCGCGGGTACAGCTGCACCACGCGGAGGGTGCCTTTCGACTGGCCGCCCGCCGTCGCCGCTTCTGCCGGATTCACGAGACAACCTCCACGGTGGTGATTTTGGACAGTTCACGCCGGATGGCCAGCATCGCCGTGTAGGTGCAGAAAATCCGCTTGGGCTTGCCCTGCCCTTCCCGGATGAAGGCGGCAAGGGCATCAGGAATGTCGGTGTCCACGGCGCCGACGGGGACTTCGTCGTACTGCAGCCGCAGGGCCATGTCGTAGGCGCGCGAGCCCGTGAGCGTATCCACCCCGCCGTCGCGGAGGGAATCGAATTCGACGTCCCAGAGCCACGACATGTCCCGGCCGTCGGCGTAGTTGTCGTTGATGGCGATCATGGTGGCGTAGCCGCCGGCGGGGAAGGACTTCAGCCCCAGCCGGAAACCGCTGGGGTTCTTGACGAGCACCAGGTCCAGGGGCTGGCCGTCCACCGTCAGGCTTTCGCCGCGGCCAAAGGCGGGAGCCACCTGGGAGAGTGCGTGCAGCAGGGTCTCGTGGTTGGTGGTGGCGGCGCCTCCGCCGCAGATGCTGCGGGCCAGCGTCAGCGCTGCAGCCGCGTTAAAGATGTTGTAAACCCCGCGCAGCTTCATCGCCGTGGTGACCGTACCGCCGTCGTACTCGAATTCCGCGCTGTCCGCGCCGACTTTGCGGAGAACGACGTCGGCAGGCGGCTTTGCGGGCAGTCCCGCCGGGGCAGGGCTGCCCGGAGCGGCCCGCATCTCGTCGTCGTTCGGAAAGGTGGCCAGCAGGGAATCGTCCAGGCCGAAGTACCTGACGTCCTGTCCCGTCAATGTGTCCGCGATCCGGGCAACCCGCGGGTCCTCGCGGTTCAGGACCACAGTTCCGGTGGTCTTGGCGGCAATGTGCTGCAGCAGTTGTGCGGTCTTGTCGATCTCGCCGAAGCGGTCCAGCTGGTCGCGCAGGACGTTGAGGAGCAGGCAGTACCGGGGCGGGACGCTGTTCACGAAATGGACGGCGTGGGCTTCGTCGAGTTCGAGGACTGCAACATCCGCATCCAGCCTGCCGCGCCAGTCCACCTCACCCAGGAGGGCCGCCGCCACGCCGCGGGTGAAATTGCTGCCGGTGCGGTTGGTGAAGACCTTCAGTCCCTGGCTTTCCAGCAGTTCCACCACCATCTTGGTGGTGGTGGTCTTTCCGTTCGTGCCGCTGACCACGGCAACCCCATGCGGCAGTGTGCTGAGCGTGCGCCGCATGAAGCCGGGATCGATTTTTTCGACCACCAGGCCGGGAAGTGCGGACCCGCCGCCCCGCAGCCGGGACACCCCGCGGACCAGCTTGCCGAGCGGAACACTTAAGAAGACCATGTTTTGAATATATCCCAGCAGCGGCATGCAACCTTTGCCGGCTGCCGGTCCGCCGCACCGGCCAGCGGTACCGGACCCGTATGCTGGAGGGATGACAAATCCCCCTTCTGCCGCTGCCGCGGGCGTGGGCTCAGGCCTGCGGGTCGGTGTCCTGGCCCTCCAGGGAGACTTCCGCGAGCACCTGCGCGCCGCGGAAGCCACCGGCGCGCACGGCGTGGCTGTCCGCCGCCCGGAAGAGCTGGACGGCCTGGACGGCCTCATCATTCCCGGCGGTGAATCCACCACCATCGACAAGCTGGCCCGTGCCTTCGAGCTCGCGGACCCCTTGCGCAAGTACATTGCCGAGGGCCTGCCCGTCTACGGCTCCTGCGCCGGCATGATCCTGCTGGCCTCGGACATCGCCGACCCGGCCACTGACCTGTCCGGTGCACCGCAACAGACATTCGGCGGCCTGGACATCACCGTCCGCCGCAATGCCTTCGGCCGGCAGCGCGAATCCTTTGAAACCGACCTGGACTTCAAGGGGCTGGACTTCAGCGCCACCGAATCCGGTGTTGAGCCCGTGCACGCCGTCTTCATCCGCGGCCCATGGGTGGAGCGGGTGGGTCCGGACGTTGAGGTCCTTGCACAGGTCGAACCTGCCGACCCCGGCCACGCGTCCCACGCTGTCCCGCTGCCGGGGACGGCTAGAATTGTGGCAGTGCGTTCCGGCCAGCTGCTGGCCACCTCCTTCCATCCGGAAGTGACCGGCGAGAAACGCGTACATGAACTTTTTATCCGAATGATCAGAGGAGAAGCGTAAAGCATGTCAGGCCACTCCAAATGGGCGACGACCAAGCACAAGAAAGCCGTTATCGACGCCAGGCGTGCAAAGTCCTTCGCCAAGCTGATCAAGAACATCGAAGTCGCCGCCCGCATGGGTGGGCCGGACCTCGCCGGCAACCCCGGCCTGGAACTTGCCGTCACCAAAGCCAAGAAGACCTCGGTCCCCAATGACAACATCGACCGCGCCATCAAGCGCGGCGCCGGCCTCACCGGTGAAGTGGTTGACTACACCGAAATCATGTATGAGGCCCGCGGACCGCAGGGCTCGGCCCTGCTGATCGAGTGCCTTACCGACAACAAGAACCGGGCGGCGTCCGAAGTCCGCCTGGCCATCTCCCGCAATGGCGGCACCATCGCCGACCCCGGGTCCGTCAGCTACCTCTTTACCCGCAAGGGCGTGGTGAACCTGCCCAAGAACGGCCTGGCCGAGGACGACGTCCTGATGGCCGTCCTCGACGCCGGCGCGGAGGAAGTCAAGGACAACGGCGAGAGCTTCGAGATCCACTCCGAGCCGGGCGACCTGCCGGCCATCCGGGAAGCGCTCAAGGAAGCCGGCATCGAGTACGACACCGACGAGGTGGAGTTTGTGCCCTCCATGCAGGTGGAGCTGGACGTTGACGGCGCGCGCAAGTTCCTGAAGCTGGCCGACGCCCTCGAGGACCTGGACGACGTCCAGAACGTCTACAGCAACGCCGATTTCAGCGACGAAGTCCAGGCCGCCCTGGAATCCGAGTGACGTCCGGCCTTGCCAGCTGACCTGCTGCCGCGGCTGGAAACGTCTTCTCCGGCCTGGATGGGGCGCAGGTGAGCCTTCGTGTCCTGGGCGTCGACCCCGGCCTCACCCGCTGCGGCATTGGCGTGGTGGATGTCGAACGGAACCGGCGGGCCACCATGGTCGCGGTAGGGGTCGTCGGGACTTCGCCGGACGAAACCCTTGACCGGCGCCTGCTGGTGATCGCCACCGCCATCGACGAGTGGCTGGACCGCTACGAACCGGAAGTGCTCGCCGTCGAACGCGTTTTTTCGCAACTCAACGTCAGCACCGTGATGGGCGTCGCCCAGGCCTCCGGCGTGGTGATCGCCGCGGCGGCCCGCCGCGGAATCCCGGTGGCGCTGCACACGCCGTCGGAAGTCAAGGCCGCCGTGACCGGAAGCGGGTCTTCGAACAAGGACGCGGTGACCAAGCTGGTCACCAAGATCCTCCGCCTTGACGCTCCGCCGCGGCCGGCCGACGCCGCTGACGCCCTGGCGCTGGCCATTACACACGCATGGCGGGCCGGCAGCGGCGCTGCGGTGGCCACCACCGGCCCCGGCAGTTCCTCGCTGACTCCCGCCCAGCGCGCGTGGGCCGAGGCGGAGGCCAAGGCGCGCCGCGCACGCTGATTGTCCTGGCTGCTTGCTAGGGTATTCGTAGATATGTTCGGATAGCCGGCCTCATCCTGGGCCCGGCGGTATAACGGGAGCCCGGCCTTGATCAGTTTCCTCCGCGGAACAGTAGCGCATGTTGGCCTGTCCACGGCCGTGATCGACCTCAACGGTGCGGGCATGAGTGTCTACGCCACCCCCCAGACGCTCGGCAGGCTGCGCGTGGGGGAGGAAGGCCAACTGTTCACGTCGCTGATTGTCCGTGAGGACTCGCTGACGCTTTTTGGCTTTGCCACGGACGACGAACGCGAGGTTTTTGACGTCCTGCTGAGCGTCAGCGGCGTCGGCCCCCGGCTGGCCCTCGCGGTCCTCGCCGTCCACGACCCCGAAGCGGTCCGGGTCGCGGCGCACACGGGGGACAGCAAGACCTTCACCAAGGTTCCCGGGATCGGGCCCAAGGTTGCCGGCAGGATCGTGCTGGAACTGGCCGGAAAGCTGGTGCCGCAGGGAACCGCACCGGCCGCCGGTGCCGCCACGGCCGCCGAAGCCGCCTGGAAGCCGCAGGTAGTGGCGGCCATGACCAGCCTGGGGTGGTCCGAAAAGGACGCCTCGGCCAGCATCGACAAGGCACTGGCCGACGAACCCGAAGTCTCATTCCGCGGCAACGTTCCCGAGATCCTGCGGACCACCCTCCGGTGGCTCGGGCAGGACGGCGCCCGGGCCGGCAACCGTGTAGGCACCCGTGGCTGAACCGTCACTGGTCGCCGCGGGGGAGGAGCCGGAGGAACGCGCCATTGAGGCTGCCCTGCGGCCCAAGAACCTCGACGACTTCGTCGGCCAGCACCGGGTCCGCAAGCAGCTCTCGCTTGTACTGCAGGCCTCGCGGATGCGCGGCCGCACCGCGGACCATGTGCTGTTTTCCGGTCCGCCGGGCCTGGGCAAAACCACCCTGGCCATGATCGTTGCCGCAGAGATGAACGCTCCGCTGCGCCTCAGCAGCGGACCCGCCATCCAGCACGCCGGCGACCTCGCGGCCATCCTGTCCTCCTTGTCCGAGGGCGAGGTCCTCTTCCTCGACGAGATCCACCGCATGTCCCGGCCTGCCGAGGAAATGCTGTACATGGCCATGGAAGACTTCCGCGTGGACATCGTCGTGGGCAAGGGCGCCGGTGCGACCGCCATTCCGCTCGAACTGCCGCCGTTCACACTGGTGGGGGCCACCACCCGGGCAGGGTTGCTGCCGGGACCGCTGCGCGACCGGTTCGGCTTCACCGGGCACCTTGAGTTCTACTCCGTCCCCGAGCTGGAACTGGTCCTGCGGCGCTCCGCGGGGCTGCTGGACCTCAAAGTCAATTCCGCCGGCTTCGCCGAAATCGCCGGCCGGTCCCGCGGCACTCCCCGCATCGCCAACCGCCTTCTCCGCCGCGTCCGCGACTGGGCGCTGGTCCATGGCATCGACCAAATCGACGCCAGGTCGGCCTCGGCTGCCCTGGACATGTACGAAGTGGACAAGAAGGGGCTGGACCGGCTGGACCGGGCCGTGCTGGACGCCCTGATCACCAAGTTCGGCGGCGGTCCGGTCGGGCTCTCCACCCTGGCCATCGCCGTCGGCGAAGAAACCGAAACCGTTGAAACGGTGGCCGAGCCCTTCCTGGTCCGGGAGGGCCTGCTGGGCCGCACCCCCCGCGGCAGGATCGCGCTGGCCCCGGCCTGGACGCATCTGGGCTACGCCATCCCCCAGGGTGTCTTCGCGCAGGAGCAGCTGGACCTTTTCGAACCCGGCGGGGACGACTCCCTGGCGGGGGAGTGGGCGCCGGAGAGCCAATAGCAGGCTCCCTTCAGCTTTTCCCTTTAGACTGGTATGACGCCCGGCACGTTCGGGTCTTTGTTTCGCGGGTGGCCCCGATGCCCCCGTCGCTTGGGGAACGGCACGCAAGGCTTTGCGCCTGCGCCACCAGCCCACCCCGGCCGAAGCGAGGCCCACGTCGCTGGTAAACCAGCTTCACCACGCTAAAGAACGGAATTCCCCCTTGGATCCAATGTCAATTCTCCTGTTCGTCATGCTCGGCGTGTTCATCTTCATGATGTTCCGCCGCAACAAGAAGACGCAGCAGCAGCAGGCAGAGCTCCAGTCGAAGTTTGGCCCGGGCGTGGAGGTCATGACCAGCTTTGGCCTCTTCGGCCGCATCGTCGACATCGACGAAGCCGAGAACAAGGTCACCCTTGAACTTTCCCCCGGCAACCTCGCCACTGTGCACCGCCAGGCAGTCACCAAGATCGTGGAGCCTGCAGCGGAGACCGCACCCGAAACCGCCGCGGCTTCGCCTGTGGTACCGGACGACGCCTCCTCGCTGACCACGCCGGAAACCGGGAGCAACGCCGCCGGCGTCGAGACTCCCGAAGAGACCCTGAAGCGCCTCAACGACGAGGGCAAGAAGGACAGCTAGGCCCGCTGGCCCCTTTCCTCCCTCTACCGCCGCGGACCACCGCCGGCGCAGGCAGCAGCCCGCGCCGGCGGTTCCTCCGCGAATAAGAGAAAGATCGACAATGGCACGAACTGGCCGCAAAAAACCAGGACTCCGCGTCCTGGTCTGGCTCGGTGTACTCCTGGCAGCGCTCACCGCCGTCCTGGCTGGCGGAACCATCGCCGGGCAGGCCAGCTGGGCACCCAAACTGGCCCTCGACCTCGAGGGCGGAACCCAGATGATCCTGGCTCCCAAGGTCGAGGGCGGTTCGGACATCAACGAACAGCAGCTCAACCAGGCTGTGGCGATCATCCGCCAGCGCGTTGACGGCTCCGGCGTCTCGGAAGCGGAAATCAGCACCCAGTCCGGGCGCAACGTGGTGGTCAGCCTCCCGGGCACCCCCTCCGCCGAAACCCGGAACCTGATCCAGGCGTCCGCGGACATGAACTTCCGGCCCGTCCTGCTTAACGGTGACGGTGCGGCTGTTCCGCCGGAATCGCAGACCCCCGAGGACCAGCTGCCCAAGCCCACAGCAGAGCCGGCCAACAGCAGCGACACCAACTGGATTACCCCGGAGATCTACAAGCAGTTCGAGGCGCTGGACTGCAACAGCCCCGCGGCTGAAAAGTCCGAACGCTCAGATCCCGCCAAGCCTCTGGTGACCTGCGAACCTGCTACCGCCAAGTCCCCGGCCATCAAGTACATCCTTGGCCCGGTGGAGGTGAAGGGCACCAACATCGTCACCTCGTCCTTCCAGTTGCAGCAGGGTGCCCAGGGTGCTGTCACCAATGACTGGGCCGTCAACATCCAGTTCGACGCCGACGGCACAGCCAAGTTCAAAGAGGTAACGGAGCGCCTGAACCAGTTCTACGTGGCGGCAGGCGGCGAGTCGGGAAGCGACCCCAAGGCCCAGTTCGCCATCGTGCTGGACGACCAGGTCATTTCCGCGCCGCGCGCACTGGCCGTGATCACTGACGGCCGTCCGCAGATCACGGGCGGCTTCACCGAGCAGACCGCCAAGGCCCTCTCCGACCAGCTGAAGTTCGGCGCGCTGCCCATCAGTTTCGACATCCAGAGCGAACAGCAGATTTCCGCCACGCTCGGTGGCGAACAGCTGCGCATGGGGCTGCTGGCAGGTCTGATCGGACTCCTGCTCGTGGTGGTCTACTCGCTGTTCCAGTACCGGGCCCTCGGCTTCGTCACCATTGCCTCGCTGGTGGTGGCCGGCGCCCTGACCTACCTCGCCATCGCGATCCTGGGCTGGACCGAAAACTACCGCCTGTCCCTGGCAGGCGTGGCCGGCATCATCGTGGCCATCGGCCAAACTGCCGATTCATTCATCGTCTACTTCGAACGCATCCGTGACGAGCTCCGTGAAGGCCGGGGATTGGTGTCCGCCGTCGAGAACGGCTGGAAGCGGGCCAAACGCACCGTCCTCGCTTCCAAGGCCGTCAACCTCCTGGCCGCACTCGTCCTGTACTTCGTGGCGGTGGGCAACGTCCGTGGCTTCGCGTTCACGCTGGGCCTGACAGCCATCGCCGACCTCATCGTGGTGTTCATGTTCACCCACCCCACGCTGCAGCTGCTGGCCCGCACCCGGTTCTTCGGTGAAGGCCACAAGTTCTCCGGGCTGGATCCCGAACGCCTGGGTGCCGTGCCGTTGTACCGCGGCGCCGGACGGGTCCGTACCCCGGAGGACCGGCCTGTGGCTGTCCGTACCAAGAATGCAGGCGCCGCGGCCGAGGCCGAACGCCGCATGACGATCGCGGAACGGCGCATGGCGGAAAAGCAGGAACAGCTGGCCGGATCGTCCAAGACCTCCGGTAAGGAGAACAAGTAATGTCAGGCTTCGCCACATTCGGCAACGAGCTCTACACCGGTAAGCGTTCCTACGACTTCGTAGGAGCCAAGAAGATCTGGTTCATCATCGCCGCGGTGGGGGTGGCGCTGTCCATCCTCATTCCGATGGCAAAGGGCGGCTTCAACCTCGGCATCGAGTTCCGTGGCGGCTCCGAATTCACGGTGTCCAACGTTAAGACCACAGATGCCGGAATCGGCGAGAAGGCCGTCACGGACGTTGTGTCCGGGAGCGTGCCCCGCGTGGCGAACGTTGCGGGCAACACCATGCGGATCCAGACGGACAAACTGACCGACGATGAGACGCTCCGCATCAAGCAGGGCCTCACCGGCGCCTACGGCGTCACGGACAACGAGGTCACCTCCACCTTCGTCGGTCCCACTTGGGGCGCCGACGTGACTAAGCAGGCCCTGATCGGCCTGGCGGTGTTCGTGCTGCTGGCGGCCCTGCTGATGGCTCTGTACTTCCGCACCTGGAAGATGTCCCTTTCAGCGCTTGCCGGCATGGCCGTGACCATGTTCATCACCGCCGGGGTGTATGCCCTCAGCGACTTCGAGGTTACGCCGTCGGCGATCATCGGCTTCCTCACCGTCCTCAGCTATTCGCTGTACGACACCGTGGTGGTCTTCGACAAGATCCGCGAAAACACCTCCGGAATCGACGCATCCACGCGGCGGACCTTCGCTGAGGAAGTCAACCTCGCCGTCAACCAGACGCTGGTGCGGTCCATCAACACCATGATGGTGGCCATCCTTCCGGTGGGGGCCATCCTCTTCATCGGTGCCGGCCTCCTCGGCGCCGGAACCCTGCGCGACCTGTCCCTGGCCCTCTTTGTCGGGATCCTGATCGGCACGGCCGCCACCATCTTCGTCGCAGCTCCCATGTATGCCTGGCTGCGCCAGGGCGAACCGGACCTGGTCAGGCAGGCGAGGCGCGTGCAGCAGCGCCGCGCCGGGGCCGCAGACAAGACGGTTCCCGCTTCGCCGGCCAAGGCCTGACGGACCGGCTGCCGGACAGCCAAAAACGCACAACGGCCGGGTGGCGCATCTTTCGCGCCGCCCGGCCGTTGGCCGTTCCGGCCCGGTTATAAAAGTGGCTGCCCGGGGGAATAGACTGGGGTAATTAAGACGGTGTGAGGGGTGCTTCATTGGAAGAACGTTCGGCGTCGGCGCCAACGGCACAGGAAGATAAGAGTCCTGCCGGCGTACAGGCCGGTGCGGCTGCGCCTGCGCGCACTGGATCCCTGGTCCCTGTCGACAATTCAGGATCGCGCGCCACGTTCCCCGGCCGCCGGGAGCGCACCCGGTCCCGGCTTGCGCGCCTGACCGGACGTGGCACCACCACCTACTCACCCATCCTGGAGCCGCTCCTCCGCACCGTCCGCGCCAACAACCCCAAAGAGGACTTCGACCTCATCCAGCGCGCCTTCGACGTTGCGGAGCGCAGCCACCGCGGGCAAAAGCGCAAGAGCGGGGACCCGTACATCACCCACCCTGTTGCCGTAGCCACCATCCTGGCCGAACTGGGCCTCAGCGGCACCACCCTCGCGGCAGCGCTGCTGCACGACACCGTGGAGGACACCCCCTACACCCTCGCAGACCTGAAGCGGGATTTCGGGCCGGAAGTGGCCATGCTGGTGGACGGTGTGACCAAACTGGACAAGGTCAGCTTCGGCGAGGCGGCCCAGTCCGAGACAGTCCGCAAGATGGTCGTGGCCATGGCCAAGGACATCCGTGTCCTGATGATCAAGCTGGCGGACCGGCTGCACAACGCCCGGACGTGGCGCTTCGTGTCGGCGGAATCGTCTGCCCGCAAGGCCCGCGAGACCCTGGAGATTTTCGCTCCGCTGGCCCATCGCCTGGGCATGAACACCATCAAGTGGGAACTTGAAGACCTGTCCTTCGCGGCGCTCTACCCCAAGGTCTACGAAGAGATCGTCCGCATGGTGGGGGACCGGACCCCTGAGCGGGAGAAGAGCCTGGGCGTCATCCGCGACCAGATCACCGAAGACCTGCGCGGCGCACGGATCAAGGCGACGATTACCGGCAGGCCCAAGCACTACTACTCCATTTACCAAAAGATGATTGTCCGCGACAAGGACTTCGACGACATCAACGACCTCATGGGTGTTCGCGTCCTCGTCGACTCCGTCCGGGACTGCTACGCCGCCCTGGGCATCATGCATTCGCGCTGGAACCCGCTGCCCGGCAGGTTCAAGGATTACATCGCGATGCCCAAGTTCAACATGTACCAGTCGCTGCACACCACGGTGATTGGTCCCGGCGGCAAACCCGTGGAAATCCAGATCCGCACCCACGAGATGCACCGCCGGGCCGAATACGGTGTGGCCGCGCACTGGAAATACAAGGACCAGCCCAACCGCACCGCCGTCGGCCCGGGAAGCCCCCGCGACGGCGACATGGGCTGGCTGCGCTCCCTGGTTGACTGGCAGCAGGAAACCTCCGATCCCGGCGAGTTCCTGGACTCGCTCCGGTTCGAAATCAACGCCCGCGAGGTGTTCGTCTTCACGCCCAAGGGCGAAGTCATGGCGCTGCCGGCCGGGTCAACCCCCGTCGACTTCGCCTACGCCGTGCATACCGAGGTTGGCCACCGCACCATCGGCGCAAGGGTCAACGGCAAGCTGGTCCCGCTCAACAGTGAACTGAACCACGGCGACTGGGTGGAGATCTTCACGTCCAAGGCAGAGGGCGCCGGTCCCAGCCAGGACTGGCAGCACTTCGTCAAGAGCGCCCGGGCGCGCAACAAGATCCGCCAGTGGTTCAGCAAGGAACGCCGCGAAGAGGCCATCGACCGCGGCAAGGAGCTGCTGACCCGCGCCATGCGGAAGCAGAACCTTCCGCTGCAGCGGCTCATGACGCATGAGGCCCTGGCCGCCGTCGCCGAGGAATTCAAGTACGCGGACATCTCCGGCCTGTACGCCGGCGTGGGTGACGGGCACACCTCGGCCCAGTCGGTCATGGAGAAGCTCATCGAAAGCCTCGGCGGCAACGAGAGCGCAGATGACGACGTCGAGGAAGTCAGCATTCCCACGCAGGTCACCAAGGCCCGCTTCTCGGATTCAGGTGTGGTGGTCCGCGGCGTCGGCGACGTCTGGGTGAAACTGGCCCGTTGCTGTACGCCGGTTCCACCCGACCCGATCCTTGGCTTTGTGACCAGGGGCTCCGGGGTGTCGGTGCACCGCACGGACTGCACCAACATCTCGGACCTGAAGGACCAGCCGGACCGGATTGTCGATGTGGACTGGGCTCCCACCCAGTCAAGCGTGTTCCTGGTGGAAATCCAGGTGGAGGCCCTGGACCGCAAGTCCCTGCTTTCGGACGTGACGCGGGTCCTGTCGGACAACCACGTGAACATCCTCGCGGCCAGCGTCCACACCTCCACCGACCGGGTGGCGATTTCAAAGTTCGCCTTCGAGATGGGCGACCCCAAGTACCTCAGCCACGTCCTGAGCGCCGTCCGCAGAATCGACGGCGTCTTCGACGTCTACCGCACCACCGGAAACAAGCGCCGGAGCTAGCAGGGCAAGCTTCGCCAGGGCGGCACGTTTGTGCGGCACCCGGGGAGTCGCCTCAACAGCGAGTACCAGCAGCCGCAGCCGTACATCCTGCTGCGGCCGGGCCAGCAGTCCGGCCAGGGCGGGTACGGCGCGCTCAGGTTCCACATGCAGGGCAATATCGAGGGCGGTCCGCAGTGGACTGGTCACCATGAGGCCGCCGAGGCTGACGACGTCCAGCGGACCAAGCTTCACTTCGTGCAGCGTGCAGCCGCGGGTGCTCCGGAGGCTGGACACCCTCCGCTTGGCGTCCACCAGCAGGGCAAGCCTGTCCTGTTCGGCTGCGCAGCCGTAGATCCACGCCGCCGTCATCCGCCCGGCGACCACCCGTTGCCGGATTGCCGCGGGTACCGCCCCGGCGGCTGCCCTTGCCCGCAGCTGCGGGGACGCGGGCGTGCCGGGAAGGGTGTAGCCGTTCTGATGGAAGCGCGCCAGCAACCCGTCCGCTGCAAGGCACTGCAGTTCGGGGCCGGCGAAGGGCATGCCGGGCGCGTACAGCTCCGGGAACCGGGGCGGGCCGGCCGGCTCCGCCGCGGCTTCCCGGCAGGCCGCCCGGGACGCATTCAATCCAACGTCCCTGCCTGGGGCGGCGGTGGAAAAAACTGAAGGTGGGGCCATGCCTCCATCCTGCCCGGACCGCGCCCAACAGGCACAGGCCCGGCCCCGGCTATGTGGATAACCGGGACCGGGCCTGTGCCGTCACATCAGGACGGGAGAATCAGGACAGCTCGCTGGCCGAACGCTGGATCTGGTCGAGCCATGCCTGGCGTGCCTCCAGGGCTTCCCGGGCAGCCTTGATCTTGCGCTGGTCGCCGGTCTTCTCGGCGTCCGCCAGATCCTCCTGCAGCCCGGCGATGGCCGACTCCAGCTGGGACAGTGCACTGTTGGTCCGGGCCTTGCGCTCCGGGTTGGACCGCTGCCACTGCTCTTCCTCGGCGTGGCGGACGGCGTCCTCGACCTTCCGCAGCCCTGCTTCGATACGGCCCATGTCGGCGCGCGGCACCTTGCCGGCTTCTTCCCAGCGGTCGCGGATGGACTGGAGCGCCTTCTTGGCCGCTGCCAGGTCCTTGACCGGCAGGATCGTGTTGGCCTCGGCCAGCAACGCCTCCTTGACGGTGAGATTGGCGGCGTACTCCTGGTCGATCTCGTCGTTGGCGGCCTGGCGCGACGTGAAGAAGACATCCTGCGCCGCGCGGAACCGGGCCCACAGCGCGTCGTCGTCCTTGCGGCTGGCCCGCGGCGAGGCCTTCCACTGGTCCATGAGCCGGCGGTACTCGCCCGCAGCGTAGCCCCAGTCCGTGGAGGTCGACAACGCTTCAGCCTCAGCTATCAGCTTCTCCTTGGCGGCCTTTGCCGCAGAGTTGTTGCTGTCGAGCTGGGAGAAGTATGCCCGGCGGTGCCGGTCGAACACGGTCCGCGCTGCCCGGAACCTCTTCCAGAGGGCGTCCTCATTGCTGCGGCCCAGCCGCACGCCGCTCTTCTGGGCTGCCTTCCAGCTCTCGAACAGCTCGTTCATCCGGGCGCTGGAGGTCTTCCACTGCGTCTGGGCAGGGTCCTGGCCGGAAATCTGCTCGGCTTCGGCAACGATCGCTTCCCGTGCTGCCAGTTCGGCGGCGCGGACGGCGTCGTGCTCGGCTTTTTCGGCCTTCTCGAGCTCTGTAATCTGGCCGGACAGGGTGTCCAGCCGTGCCTCGGCTGCGCGGAGGTCGCCCACCATGTTGCGCTCCGCGAGCTGCTCGCGCAGGTGCGTCACGGTCTTCTGCATGTCCGTGCTGGGCGCCTTGGAGCTGACCCGCTGCTCGAGGAGCACGATCTGGGCGAGGACGTCGTCGTACTTCCGGGCGAAGTAGATCAGCGCCTCTTCATCGCTGACCCCCGGGTACTGCCCCACCGGGTGCTCGCCGCCGTCGATGGTGAGGTAAACGTGGCCATCGCCCTCCACGCGGCCCCACTTGGACGCCTCAGCGACGGACGTGCCGGGCGCAGCGGGGGCCGGGGCGGCCGCGGGAGCGGCGGCAGCGGGCTTGGGCCGTGACGCGAAGGCGGCGGGCGAGGGGGCGGAGGGCCGCGGCGCTGGAGCAGCCGGGGATGCCGGTGCGGAGGCAGGGGCAGCAGCGGGCGTTTCCGCGGACTCCTGGGGGGCTGCAGACTCGTGCGCGCCGCCGTTTCCTGCAGCGTCCGGTACTGCTTCCGTAGCTTCCGGTACTGCCGTTTCGGTCACGTCTGTAGCTGTTTCGTCGGATTTCTGACTGTCTGTCACCGCTAAAAGTCTTTCGCTTGGAGGGAAATACTCACGTACTGCACCGTGGCCTCTGCGGCCAGGCTTCCTACTTCAGAGAAAACGAGTCTATCGTGACTGGTTGTTTTGGCGCGCCGTCCGTGTCGCTGCTGCCAGGGGTGATGCCCGCGGCGGCAATGCCGGTCACCACATCGAGTCCCGACGTCACCTTTCCCACCACGGTATAGCCGCCTGCTGCGTCTGCCGGGATGACGGTGTCCTTGTACACGATGAAGAACTGCGTCCCGTTGCCATAGGCGTTGTTCCCGGTGCGGGCAACGGCGATGGTACCGGCGGGATAGGTGTTGTCGGCCGGCGTGTTTTCCAGCGGGCCCCAGGTGTAGGCGGGGTCGCCCTGCCCGTCACCGTTGGGCGAGCCGCATTGCAGGACGGCGAACTGGTCAGCAGTGGTCAGCCGGTGGCACGTCTTGCCCTTGAAGTAGCCTTCATCGCCGAGCGACTTGAAGACCGCGGCAGCCTGGGGCGCCTTGGTCCCGTCCACCTCAACGCCCAGCGGGCTGCCATTCAACACCAGTTCGCCCGTGAACGTCTTGCCTGCGGCGGTGTCAGCCGGGGGAATGTTGGGCCCGTTGGTCGCCGGCGCTGAGGGAGTGGCCGAGGCACTTGCGGTGGCCGAAGGCTCCGTCAGGCCCGCCTGCGCGGCTGCATATTCGTCCTCGGTGGGATTCCCGGCGAAAGCCGTGAGCTGGAGGACGACGGCGAGGGCAACGGCGGCGGTTCCGGCACCTGCGGCGACGAGGTTGTCCCGCTTCCGCCGCTTCTCCTGGCCGCGCCGGAGCTCACGCTTGGCTTCCATCTGCTGAATGCGCCGCTTTGCTTCGCGGGCACTGCGTGAACTGGCCGCCAAGGGTCCTCCTCATCGTCGGGCTGCTGGTGCCCGGCGGTTGGCCGCCGGAGCGCAGGTGTTCAGGGCCAGGCTGTGTGTCCGCTGCATTAGAGATGCACACGGATGACGCATAAACTGGCTGCCGCACATAGTTTATGCATGGCTGGCTGTGCTGCCGCCGTACGTTGCCTCCTAAGGGGTTGCGGCAGGCAGCGTCGGCGCACCGCCCATCCCTTAAGGAGAACCTTTCCCATGGCACGCACCGCCTCCCTGTCCGGATTCCCCGAGTGGCTTCCCGAGGAGCGGATGGTGGAGCTGCACGTGCTTGATACGTTGCGGCGCGTGTTTGAACTGCATGGGTTTTCCTCAATCGAAACCCGGGCAGTGGAAACCGTGGGCCAGCTGCTGCGCAAAGGGGAGATCGACAAGGAAGTCTATGGACTCAGCCGGCTCCAGGAGGACGAAAGCGACAACCCCGTCAAGGGCGGAAAAGCCGATCCCCACGCACTTGCCCTGCATTTCGACCTGACGGTTCCTTTCGCCCGCTACGTGGTGGAGAACGCCGGATACCTGGCGTTCCCGTTCCGCCGCTACCAGATCCAGAAGGTGTGGCGCGGCGAGCGGCCGCAGGAGGGCCGGGCACGCGAGTTTACGCAGGCGGACATCGACGTCGTAGGCGACGGCGATCTTCCGTTCCGTTACGACGTCGAGATCGCACTCGTCATCGCCGAGGCCTTGAGCGCCCTGCCCATTCCGGACTTCCGCCTCCGGATCAACAACCGGAAGCTCGCCGAGGGTTTCTACCGCGGCATCGGACTCGAGGACACCGCAGGGGTGCTGCGCAGCATCGACAAGCTCGAAAAGATCGGCCCCGCAAAGGTGGCCGAACTGCTCAAGAGCGAGCTCGGAGCCTCCGATGAACAAGCGGCCAAGGCGCTGCAGTTGGCCGCCATCCGCACCGAGGACACCTCATTCGTCAGCCAGGTCCGTGCCCTCGGGGTCAGCAATGACCTTCTCGATGAAGGCCTGGACGAACTGGAACAGGTCATCGACGCGGCCGTGCAGCGGGCTCCCGGCAAGGTGCTTGCGGACCTCAGCATCGCCCGCGGCCTGGACTACTACACCGGCACCGTGGTGGAAACGGTGCTGGTGGGCCACGAACAGCTCGGCTCCATTTGCTCCGGCGGCCGGTACGACGCCCTGGCATCGAAGGGCAACCGGAAGTTTCCGGGCGTCGGCCTGTCCATTGGCGTGACCCGCCTGGTGTCCCGGATCCTCAGCCAGGACCTGGCAAAGGCGTCCCGTTCGGTTCCCACCGCCGTGCTGGTGGCCCTGAACAACGACGACAGCTGGGGCGCTGCCCAGGATGTGGCCGCCCTGCTCCGCGGCCGCGGCATTCCCACCGAGGTGGCCGCGAAGGCGGAGAAGTTCGGAAAGCAGATCAAGTTCGCCGACCGGCGCGGGATCCCCTTCGTCTGGTTCACCGACGACGACGGCACCCACCAGGTCAAGGACATCCGCACCGGCGAGCAGGTGCTGGCCACTCCCGAAACATGGATGCCGCCGGTGGAGGACCTCACCGTCCAGGTGCAGACCACCGCTCCCGCGGCAGCCTCCGTGTAGCGCGGAGCTCAGGGCCCCGCTGCCTTTCCCTGCCGGAAACGCAGCACCAGCCAGCGCCCGGCCAGGCCCGCCGCGAGGACAGCTGCCATAGCCAGGACGGACGCCGCCGGAAGGGTGAAGGCAAGCACCACGCATCCCACGAAGCCCAGGGCGTTCAGCCAGCGGGGAGCGTAGCCGGGATGGGTGGCGAGGGTGAAGGCCGAGGCGTTGGCTACCGCGTAGTACACCAGCACACCAAAGCTTGAGAAGCCCACCACGGTCATCACATCGGTGGTCAGCAGGAGAAGGATGACGACGGCGGCGACGGCCAGTTCGGCGACGAACGGAACGGTGTGGCTGCCGCCCACCCTGGCCAACGGTCCGGGGAGATCGCGCTCCCGTGCCATGGCCAGGGTTGTCCGGCCGACACCGGTGATGAGTGCGAGCAGTGCGCCCAGGCAGGCCGCGGCGGCACCGGTCTGCACCAGCGGTGCGCCGGCGGCCAGCCCTGACTCGCGCACGGCGTCCAGCAGGGGAGTCCGGGTGGCCGCCAGTTGCGCCCCGAGATGGGCTGGCAGGACCAAGGCCAGCATCAGGTAGATGGCGAACGCGGCCGCCAGGGCGGCGAGGATGGCCCGGGGGATGGCGCGTTCCGGATTCCTGACTTCCTCACCCAACGTGGCGATCCGGGCGTACCCCGCGAAGGCGAAGAAGACCAGCCCGGCGGCGGACAGGACGCCGCCAGCGCTGCCGGAGAGTGTGCCGGCGGACGGGACTGCGGGATGCGGTCCGGCCAGCGCGGCGGCGGCCACGAACGCCAGCGTGGCCAGGACCACGCACAGCAGGATCCTCGTCAACAGGGCAGTGCGGGTGATGCCCAGCAGGTTGACACCCGTCAGGGCTACGACGGCGGCAACGGCCACCGGGACGGCGTAGCCGCCCGCCACATAACTGCCGAACGTCAGGGCCATCGCCGCGCAGGACGCCGTCTTGCCGGTCACAAAGCCCCAGCCGGCCAGGAAACCCGGCCATTCCCCCAGCTGATTCCGGCCATAGACGTATGTCCCGCCGCTGGTGGGATACCGGGCGGCGAGTGCCGCGGATGCCACCGCATTGCAGTAGGCCACCACCCCCGCCACCACCACGGACAGGACCAGGAGATTGCCGGCCAGGGCGGCGGCCGGGGCGAAGACCACGAACACGCCGGCGCCCAGCATGGATCCAAGGCCAATGGCGGTGGCATCAAAGGTTCCCAGCCTGCGTTCCAGTTGCTGCGGTTCGCTCATGCGGCGGCAGTACCTTTCCAGCGGGTAAACTCGGACGGGATCGTTCCCGCAACGATCATATTGAATTTCCCACTGTTTTCCCGCAGAAAGGCGTGCTGTGCTGCGCACACATGACCTCGGATCCCTTCGCTCCGAGCACATTGGACAAACCGTAACCCTGGCCGGCTGGGTGGGCCGCCGTCGTGATCACGGTGGTGTGGCATTCGTGGACCTGCGCGACGCTTCCGGCGTGGCCCAGGTAGTGGTCCGCGAGGAGGAAGTGTTCCACGGTCTGCGCAACGAATACGTGCTGCAGGTCAAGGGCACCGTTTCCCGCCGCCCGGAGGGCAATGAGAACCCCGCCCTTGCCACGGGTGAGATCGAGGTCATCGCCGAGGACGTCACCATCCTCAACACCTCGGACCCGCTGCCGTTCCAGATTGATGAGCATGTGGAAGTCGGCGAGGAAGCCCGCCTCAAGCACCGGTACCTGGACCTGCGCCGTCCGGGCCCCAGCCGCAACCTGCGCCTCCGTTCCGAAGCGAACCGGGTGGCGCGCGAGCTGCTCCACCACGAGGGCTTCGTCGAAATCGAAACGCCCACACTGACCCGGTCCACGCCGGAAGGCGCCCGTGACTTCCTGGTTCCGGCGCGCCTGGCACCCGGTTCCTGGTACGCGCTGCCGCAGTCGCCCCAGCTGTTCAAGCAGCTGCTGCAGGTAGGCGGATTCGAGAAGTACTACCAGATCGCCCGCTGCTACCGCGACGAGGACTTCCGCGCCGACCGTCAGCCGGAATTCACCCAGCTGGACATCGAAGCCAGCTTCGTGGACCAGGACGACATCATCCGGCTCGGCGAAAACATCGTCAAGGCCGTATGGCAGCTCATTGGCGTGGACATTCCCACTCCCATCCAACGCATCACCTACGCCGACGCCATGGCCCGCTATGGCTCCGACAAGCCTGACCTCCGCTTTGGCCAGGAGCTGACCGAACTGACGGAATTCTTCAAGGACACCAACTTCGGCGTGTTCAAGGCGCCCTATGTTGGTGCCGTGGTCATGCCCGGCGGTGCCTCTCAGGCGCGCCGCGCACTGGACGCCTGGCAGGAATGGGCCAAGCAGCGCGGTGCCAAGGGCCTTGCCTATGTCCTGTACAAGGAGGACGGCGAACTCGCCGGCCCCGTGGCCAAGAACCTGACCGAGATGGAACGCGCCGGCCTGGCCGACGCCGTCGGCGCCAAGCCCGGCGACTGCATCTTCTTCGCTGCCGGTGAGAAGACGCCGTCGCGCGCCCTGCTGGGTGCTGCCCGCGTGGAGATCGGCCACCGCACCGGCCTGATCGACCCCACCGCCTGGGCATTCTGCTGGGTTGTGGACGCCCCCATGTTCGAACCCGCTGCCGCTGCCGTCGCCTCCGGTGACGTCGCCGTCGGTACGGGCCAGTGGACGGCCGTCCACCACGCCTTCACTTCTCCCAAGCCGGAATTCCTGGACACCTTCGACAAGGACCCCGAGTCGGCGCTGTCCTACGCCTACGACATCGTCTGCAACGGCAACGAAATCGGCGGCGGCTCGATCCGTATCCACCAGCGCGAAGTGCAGGAGCGCGTCTTCGAACTGATGGGCCTGGACAAAGAGGACGCCCAGACCAAGTTCGGCTTCCTGCTCGAGGGCTTCAAGTACGGCGCACCCCCGCACGGCGGCATCGCCTTCGGCTGGGACCGCGTGGTGTCACTGCTCGCCGGCGTCGACTCCATCCGCGACGTCATCGCCTTCCCCAAGTCCGGCGGCGGCCATGACCCCCTGACGGAGGCCCCGGCGCCCATCACGCCCCAGCAGCGCAAGGAAGCGGGCGTGGACTTCAAGCCGGAGGCCCGGAAGCCCCAAGAGAAGAAGCCGGAAGAAAAGCAGTAGCACCTGCAACTCCGCGCAGACAGCAGCCAAGGGAGGTTCCCCGGACGTATCCGGGGAACCTCCCTTCGTTCATCAAGGAGCCTGCCCGTTGACCACGTACAGCAGCATCGAATGCCGGGAACTGGAGTCGGTCATGGACGCCGCCTGGCCGGCCCTGGAACGCCATGACGCAGGAGGATGGATCCTCCGTGCAGCCGGGGGAGTGACCCAGCGGGCCAACTCCATCTGGCCACGGACCGCGTCTGCCGGGCAGCCTCGGGACGACCTCCGCAGCCTGCTCGCAGAGGCCAGGGCCTGGTACCGCAGCCGCCGGCTGCCGGTGATCTTCCAGCTCTTCGACAACCCCGGCACGGAAGCGCTCCACGACCTGCTGGACACGGAAGGCTTCACACGCCAGTCCGAGACCCTTGTCATGACCCGTACTGCACCTCCCGGTGCGGATCCCGCAGGCAGTTCCGGTGCTGTCCCGGTCGAACTTTCCGCGGCGCCCTCCACGGAATGGCTGCGGGTCTGGTGGCAGGTGGACGGCCGCGGCGGGGAAGAGGCCCTGGCCACTGCCCGGGCCATCCTGGAAGGATGCCCGGCCGTATATGCGCTGCTGCGCGACGGCGACGGCCGGCCCGCCGCCGTCGGGCGGCTCGCCCTTCCCGCCGGCTCGCCGCGGGGTGGCCTGTACGCCATGGCCACCCTTCCGGACGCACGCCGCCGGGGTTACGCGGCGGCCATTCTCCAGGCCCTGCTGCATGCCGGCAGGGAGTGCGGCGTCACGGACTTCTGGCTGCTGGTCACCGCCGCCAACCACGGTGCCCAGGCGTTGTACGCGAAAGCCGGATTCCGCGAAGCCGGACGCTACCTGTACCGGCAGGAACGCCCACGCCCGGCCTTGACCGGGTGCTGATCAGGCACCCAGACGGTTTGCCTGTTCCCATGCTTGGGCAGAGCGTGCGGGCTCAGCCAGGCGCGTCGGCCACCGTAATCCTTACCGAGCACGCGTCGGCCGCGGCCTTCTTCAGGACGGCGGTTCGGGGCTCGGCGACATCGAGGTAGGCGAGGCGCGGCAAAGACGCGTACTCCCGAAGGGCGGGGTCCTGGAGGACCAGGTCCGCCAGCGCCCTGTCCCCTCCGGGCACCAGGTACTCGAAGGCGGCCGTCTGGAATATGCCGGCGGCCTGCTGTGCCACTGCCGAAACCAACGCGTCCGCCTGGTTGGAACGCCGCCGCGCGAACCGTTGCTGGGACTGGCCGCCCGCCGCGGTCCGCGACTGGACATACCGGGTCCCCGCTTTCGACGCGAGCAGCATTCCCTCGGCCGCCACCCCGATGCCGTAGCCGCCGCGGCGCACCAGCAGCAGTCCCAGGCGGCGCGGCTGCGATGCCAGGGCCGCGAGCCGCTCCAGGGGGCCGCTGCCCCGTCCCGGGCGCCCGTCCGCCGGCCACGGCGCCTGCAGCAGCGCGGCGGTGCCGTCCGCTGCCAGAAGGCGCAGGCCGTCGTCGTCGTCCTGCAGCCGGAAGCCACCATGCGAGGCGCCGAACCGCCCCGCCCAGCCCGCCAGTCGCGGGCCGGACACGAACGCCGTCCGGACCGGGGGCGGGCCACTGGCGGGAACTGGCGCAGGCATGTGTACTTCCTTGAAGCGTCGGGGGAGAAAGTGTCGGGGAAAAGCAGTGGCGGACTGGAAGTAGCCTATCTATGTGGATGATCTCTTCGGCAACGGGCCAGAACAAGACGACGACGACGACCGTCCCGTCGCCGGGGCAGGCACCGGATCCCGCGGCCCGGGTGTACGGGGCACGGGTGTACGGGGGCAGGGCGCGCGGGGGCAGGGCTCGCCGCGCAGCCCGCTGGCCGTCCGCATGCGCCCGCGCACGCTGGACGAAGTGGTGGGCCAGCAGCACCTCCTTGGCCAGGGGTCGCCGCTGCGGCAGTTGGCGGCCGGCGCCGGAGCCGACGCCGCCGGGCCGGCGGGTCCCAGCTCGCTGATCCTCTGGGGACCCCCGGGTACCGGAAAGACGACGCTGGCGCACGTCATCGCCCGCGGACCCGGCCGGAAGTTCGTGGAACTGTCCGCCATCACCGCCGGCGTCAAGGACGTCCGCCGGGTCATGGACGACGCCCTGACGGCCCGCGACCTGTACAAAACCACCACGGTGCTGTTCCTGGACGAAATCCACCGCTTCAACAAGGCCCAGCAGGACGCGCTGCTGCCCGGGGTCGAAAACCGGTGGGTGGTCCTGGTGGCTGCCACCACGGAAAATCCGTCGTTTTCCGTGGTCTCGCCGCTGCTGTCCCGCTCACTGCTCCTCACGCTCAAACCGTTGACCGATGCCGATATCGAGGGCCTGCTGGTGCGCGCCGTAGAGGATCCGCGGGGCCTGGGTGGCAAGGTGCGGCTCAATGCCGAAGCGCTGGAACACCTGGTCCGGCTGTCCGGCGGGGACGCCCGCAGGGCCCTGACCGCACTCGAGGCCGCCGCCGGCGTCGCCTTCGGTGACGCGGACGACGTCGAACGTTCCGCGGGGGAGGACGGCGCAGCCGGTGGGCCGGTCACTGATGAGCCGGTCACCGTGGAGCTGCGCCACACCGAGCGCGCCCTGGATGCAGCCGCCGTCCGCTATGACCGTGCGGGCGACCAGCACTACGACGTGGCCAGCGCCTTCATCAAATCCATCCGTGGCTCCGACGTGGACGCCGCCCTGCACTACCTTGCCCGGATGCTCGAGGCGGGGGAGGATCCGCGGTTCGTGGCGCGGCGGATCGTCATCTCGGCGGCGGAGGATGTGGGGATGGCGGACCCCACCGCCCTGCAGACCGCCGTTGCCGCCGCTCAGGCGGTCCAGCTGATCGGCATGCCCGAGGGCAGGATCATCCTGGCAGAGGCCGTGGTCCACCTCGCCACCGCGCCAAAATCGAATGCCGCCTACATGGGCATCAACAAGGCCATCGCGGACGTGCGCGCGGGGTTGGGCGTCGGGATCCCGGCGCACCTGCGCGACGCGCACTACCCGGGCTCGAAGCAACTGGGCCACGGTGTGGGCTACAAATACGCGCACGACGCCCCGCACGCCGTGGCCACCCAGCAGTACCCCCCGGATGACCTGGTGGGCCGCGACTACTACCAGCCCACCGGCAACGGCGCTGAGCGGGACATTGCGCAACGGCTGGAGCGGCTGCGGAAGATTGTCCGGGGCACCTGATGGCGTGGTAAGCTGAATCTTTGTCTGGCAAGGCACGGACGCACAATCCCCTTGAGTTTCCTTCGAGTAGGTTATGCCCTGTGCCCAGTAGCAAAAGGCAGCGGTTGGCCGATGCTCTCCATCGTGGAGGCCAGTAACACTGACACACCGCAGATATTGGAAGGACACAAGTGGCTAACAACACTCGTGCTCGCCGTCAGGCCCGCCTCTCGCGGTCCCTCGGCATCGCTCTGACCCCCAAGGCCGCCAAGTACATGGAGCGCCGCCCGTACGGCCCCGGTGAGCATGGCCGTGCCCGCAAGAAGCAGGACTCCGACTACGCCGTACGTCTGCGCGAAAAGCAGCGCCTGCGCGCCCAGTACGGCATCCGCGAAGCACAGATGACCCGTGCCTTCGAAGAAGCCCGCCGCACCAAGGGCCTGACCGGTGAGAACCTCATCGAACTGCTCGAAATGCGCCTCGACGCCCTGGTCCTGCGTGCCGGCTTCGCCCGCACCATCGCCCAGGCCCGCCAGCTGGTTGTGCACCGCCACATCATGGTTGACGGCATCCGCGTTGACCGTCCGTCGTTCCGCGTCGGCGAGGGCCAGCTGGTCCACGTCCACAGCCGCAGCGAAACCATGGTTCCGCTCCAGGTTGCAGCCGCCGGTGCACACCGCGACGTCCTGCCTGCCGTCCCGGCCTACCTGGACGTCAAGCTGGAAGCCCTCCAGGCACGCCTGGTGCGCCGCCCCAAGCGTTCGGAAATCCCGGTGACCTGCGAAGAGCAGCTCGTCGTCGAATTCTACGCACGCTAAATCCCAGCAGCGTATCCAAAGAAGCCCGTGGCAAGCGCCGCGGGCTTCTTTGTATGTAAGGTACTTGGGGGACATCTGCGCGGCGCACCTTCCAGTCGCGCGCGGGATGGGAACCCAACCACGGAATTTCGAGGAGATGAACGTTTATGTCTGGTGGCGATATTGCCGGCCTGATCGCTGCCGGGGTGTTCGCACTCCTGGTCCTGCTGCTTGCGGTCCCCATCCTGAAGCTGGGGAAGGTTTTCGATGAGGTGCGTACTGCCATCAGGTCCATCAGCGACGGCGCAACGCCCCTGATGGACGAGGTCACGGCCACGGTGTCCACCACCAACCAGCAGCTGAAGAAGGTGGACGGTATCTCGACCAACGTGTCGGATGCATCCGCCAACATCTCCGCCCTGTCCTCCCTGGTGGCCGCTACGGTGGGTTCCCCGCTGATCAAGGTGGCCGCGTTCAGCTACGGCGTCCGCAGCGCCTTCGCCACCCGCCGGAAGCCCGCAGCCGGCCGCCGCAGCCGCTAGATTCGAAAAGAAGACCATGAAGAGAATTGTTTGGATGGGAATCGGCGTGGCCATCGGCGTCATCGCCTTCCGCAAAGTGAGCCAGGCCCAGTCCACCCTCGGACCCGAGGGCCTGAACCGTGCGGTGGGACGGCTCGCGGACGGGGTCTACGACTTCGCCGATGCCGTCCGTGCCGGGATGCAGGAGCGGGAAACCGACCTGCGGAGCGCCCTGGGGATTGATTCCGCAGAATTGGTCCGCCGCTGAGCCCCCAGGGCATCTGACCGGCAGCCAGCCAACAACCGGCAGGGTCCCACCGCGGGACCGGCCACCTGAACGAAATTCCCGTGCCGCAGGGCGGCGCGGACCAAGAAGGGTAAGAAAACAGCTCATGAAGTCGCAGGAGATCACAAAGCGCTGGGTGGACTTTTTTGTCAGCAAGGGCCACACCGCGGTTCCCTCCGCATCGCTGGTCTCCAGCGACCCCTCGCTGCTGTTCACGGTGGCCGGCATGGTGCCGTTCATTCCCTACCTCACGGCCCGCGAGGAACCGCCCTACTCCCGCGCCACCAGCGTGCAGAAGTGCATCCGCACCGGTGACATCGAGGAGGTGGGCAAGACTGCCCGCCACGGCACCTTCTTCCAGATGTGCGGCAACTTCTCCTTCGGCGACTACTTCAAGGAAGACGCCATCAAGTTCGCCTGGGAGCTGCTCACCACCGGCGTTGACGACGGCGGCTACGGCCTGGCACCCGAGCGGCTGTGGGTGACGGTCTACGAAGAAGACGACGAGGCCGAGGAACTGTGGCTGAAGAACACCGGGGTCCCGGCTGAGCGCATCCAGCGGATGGGCAAGTCGGACAACTACTGGTCAACCGGCCAGCCCGGCCCTGCCGGGCCCTGCTCAGAGATCTACTACGACCGCGGACCGGCCTACGGCGTCGAAGGCGGCCCGCTGGCTGACGAGACCCGCTACATCGAGATCTGGAACCTCGTTTTCATGCAGTACCAGATCGAAAACGTGCGCTCCAAGGTTGACTTCGACATTGTGGGTGAGCTGCCCAAGAAGAACATCGACACCGGCCTGGGCATGGAACGCCTCGCCATGATCCTGCAGGGCGTCGAGAACATGTACGAGACCGACCAGGTCCGCCCGGTCATCGACAAGGCCGCGGAACTGTCCGGCAAGGAATACACCTCCGCCGAAACCCCGGACGACCCCCACCACACCGACGACGTCCGCATGCGCGTCGTGGCCGACCACATCCGTTCGGCCCTGATGCTGATCTCGGACGGCGTCACCCCTTCCAACGAAGGCCGCGGCTACGTCCTGCGCCGCCTGATCCGGCGTGCCGTGCGTTCCATGCGCCTCCTGGGTGTCGAACAGGCCTGCCTGCCGGAGCTGCTGCCAGCGTCCCGCGATGCCATGAAGGGCGTGTACCCCGTGGTGGAGACCGACTTCGCGCGGATCAGCCGCATCGCCTACGCCGAGGAGAAGGCGTTCCTGCGCACCATCGCCTCGGGCACTGCGCGGCTTGAGGACGCGGTGAAGGAATCCAAGGCTGCCAACAAGCCCCTGTCCGGCGAGGACGCCTTCACCCTGCACGACACCTACGGCTTCCCCATCGACCTCACGCTTGAGATGGCTGAAGAGGCCGGATTGAAGGTTGATGAGGCGGCGTTCCGCAGCCTGATGCAGGAACAGCGCCAGCGCGCCCAGGCGGATGCCAAGGGCAAGAAGGGCGGCCACGCCGACGTCAGTGTCTTCCAGGAGCTCCTGGGCCAGGGCGAGACCGTCTTCACGGGCTACACCGAGCTTGAGGGTGAGTCGCGCGTCCGCGGCCTGCTCAGCGCCGGCCGCCAGGTCCAGCAGGCAGCCACCGGCGACGAGATCGAACTCGTGCTGGCTGAAACCCCGTTCTACGCCGAAGCCGGCGGCCAGGCCGCTGACACGGGCCTCATCACCGGCGACGGGTTCGTCGTCGAGGTCCTGGACGTCCAGCGCCCCGTGAAGGGCCTGAGCGTGCACAAGGCAATCGTCCGGGAAGGCGAAATCGGCGCCGACTCGCTGGTGCGCGCCGCCGTCGACCGTGAACGCCGGCACGCCGCGGAGCAGGCGCACACGGGCACGCACATCGTGCACGCAGCCCTGCACCAGATCCTGGGGCCGGAAGCCACCCAGCGGGGCTCCTTCAACAAGGCCGGGTACCTGCGCTTCGACTTCGCCTGGGGCGAGGGCCTCAGCACGGCCACCCGGTCCGAGATCGAAGAGGTGTCCAACCTCGCCATCCGCAACAACTACGCGGTGGAAACCAGGATCATGGGACTCGCCGAGGCCAAGGCCATGGGCGCCATGGCCCTCTTCGGCGAAAACTACGGCAGTGAAGTCCGCGTGGTGGAGATTGACGGCGCCTGGTCGCGCGAACTCTGCGGCGGCACGCACGTTGCCAACACCTCGCTGATCGGCAGCCTGTCCCTCCTCGGCGAACAGTCCGTGGGATCGGGCAACCGGCGCGTGGAGGCCTTCGTGGGCATGGAGGCCTTCCGGCACCTCGCTGCCGAGCGTGCACTGGTGACGGAGCTGACGGACCTGCTGAAGGTTCCGTCCGGGCAGCTCGCCGACCGGATCTCGGCCACGCTGGCCAAGCTGAAAGCCACCGAGAAGGAACTGGACCGGCTCCGCAAGGAACAGTTGGCCGCAGCTGCCGCGCAGCTGGTGAACAGCGCCAAGGATGCCGCAGGCGTACGGGTGGTGGCCCACGATGCCGGCACCGTCAGCGGCGCCGACGACCTCCGGGGCCTCGCCCTGGACCTGCGGAACCGGCTCGGTTCGGATGCTGCCGCGGTTGCGGTGGCCGGTGTCGCCAATGACCGCCCGCTGATCCTGGTTGCCACCAACGAGGCCGCCCGGGAAGCAGGCATCAAAGCCGGTGCCCTGGTCCGCGTCGCTGCCGGTGTCCTCGGTGGTGGTGGCGGCGGCAAGGACGACGTGGCCCAGGGCGGAGGAACCGACGCCGGAAAGGTCGGTGCCGCCCTGTCCGCCGTCGTCGATGCCATCGCACGGCGCTAACCAGGCCATGACCAATCCTGCTGCGGCCGGCGGCTACCCCCAGGGCGTCAAGCTGGGGGTGGACGTCGGCACCGTCCGGGTGGGCGTTGCCATCTGCGACCGCGACTCGATCCTGGCCACGCCGTACAAGACGCTGGACCGGAACACCAAGAAGAACTCGGACGTCCGGTTCATCGCCAAACTGGTCGAGGAACTGGGCGCCGTACAGGTCGTTGTCGGCCTGCCCCGGACCATGAAGGGCGAGGAACACGCCTCGGCCAGGATGGCCACGGACTACGCCTTGCTCCTGGCCGCGGAGCTTTCCGGCCGCGGCCTGGACGTTCCGGTCAACCTGGTGGATGAACGCCTCAGCAGCGTCACGGCGCACCGGAACCTGCACCAAGCTGGCATGAGCAGCCGGGACCACCGTAAAGTAGTTGATCAGGTCGCGGCGGCGGGTATTCTTCAACACGCCATCGACATGCAGAAAGCCAGGGGAGCGGATGTCGGCTCACGCGTGACAGCGCCGTCCCCGACCGTGGACCTGGGGGCCGGTGGGGTGGACGAAACAGTCCGTGCCACCACCGCCGACACGGCCCCATCTTCAGATAATGGAAGGCAACAGTGAGCCCTGCCAACATTGATGACACCACCGGCCCCCGGGACAGGGGCGCCGGAAGGCCACTGACGCGCAAGGAGCTGCGGGCCCGCGAGAAGAGCCTCGCCACCGGCCGGCAGGACGCGGTGCCGGAGCACGCCTACGAGACCGGCGATGTGCCGCCGCCGCCCGCCGCGCCGCCGGCCGCTGCATCCGCAGCCGCGGAACCAACCTTTGCACCCCTTCCCGACGCCGACGATGTTCCGGCGGCTCCGGCGACACCACCTTCCATCCAGGACGGGCAGCCCTCATCCGGTTCCGTCGAGGCTGACCCCGACGCGGACCTTGCCCCCGCGGCTGCCTCCCACGAGGGCATGCTGCCTGCCGGCGGATCCCACCACGGCATTGCGCACCAGGACGACGTTGCGCACCACGTGGACGAGGCTCATCACGACGGCGTTGCGCACCACGTGGACGAAGCGCATCACGACGGCGTTGCGCACCACGTGGACGAAGCGCATCACGACGGCGTGGCGCACCACAGCGGTTGGCAGCCCGTCGAAGGGCACCACTACGCGGAAGCCGGGCATGAACAGCCGGCCTACCATGCTGATACCTACCATGAGGAACTACCTCCGGAGGTCCATCCTGACGAGGCCCACCTGCACGGCGACCATGCCGACGCGGAGCACCCCCTCCTCGGCTCATCGGCAACGCAGGAGGTGAAGCGGCCCTCGAAGAAGGTCCGCCGGCGCCGCAGGCTGTTGGCCCTCTTCCTGACGCTGGCCGTCTTCGTGACGGCGGTGGCCGTGGGCGCCCAGTTCCTCAAGCCCCTTCTCGGCAATGGAAAGCCCTCCGACTTCCCGGGCCCGGGCTCCGGTGAGGTCCAGGTGACCGTCCAGAGCGGGGAAGGAACCCGGTCCGTCGCCACCGAACTGGAAAACCAGCGCGTCGTGGCCAACGCGGATACGTTCATGCAGGCCTTCCACGCATCCGGAGGAACACTGGCGCCGGGGGACTACACCTTCAAGACCGAGATGAAGAACGCCGACGCGGTGAACGTCCTGCTCGGCAAGGACAAGACCAAGGTCATCTACTTCGCCCTGAGCGCGGGACTGCGGATCAGCGAGTCCCTGCAGGCAATTTCCGAGGGATCGGGCATATCCGTGCAGCAGCTTCAGGCGCTCAGCAACCAGCCCGCCCAGTTCGGCCTTCCCGCCAACGCCAAGAACCTCGAAGGGTACCTGGCGCCGGGCGAGTACCGGTTCCCGCTGGGAACCCCCGCCAAGGACATCCTGCAGTCGCTGGTGAAGGCCACCACGGATGAACTGGTCTCGCAGGGCATCACCGACCCCGCCAAGCAGTACGAGGCCGTTACGGTGGCCAGTATCGTGCAGGCCGAAGGAGGCCAGGCGGATTACGGCGACGTGGCGGGAGCCATCTACAACCGGCTCAAGCCCAACGACCAGACCGGCGGCTTCCTGCAGGTTGACTCCGCGGTGACCTACGGTCTCGGCACCCGGAGCTTCAACTTCACCGATGAACAGCGCCAGGACAAGTCCAACCCGTACAACACGTATGCGAACCCGGGGCTCCCGCCCGGACCCATCGGTTCTCCCGGCAAGACGGCCATTGACGCGGCCGCACGGCCCAAGGCCAACGACTACCTGTACTGGGTGACCATCAACCTGGACACCAAGGAAACCAAGTTCGCCAAGACGCTTGCCGAACACAACGCCTACGTGGAGCAGTACAACGCGTGGTGCCGGGCCAACGCAGGCCGCTGCACATGAGCCTGCGGGCTGCCGTCCTGGGCCATCCGATCAGCCACTCCAAGTCCCCGGCCCTGCACCTCTCGGCCTATGGACAGCTGGGGGCGGGCATCAGTTACACGGCCATCGACGTGACCGAGGAGCTGCTGCCGTCCTTCATGCGGCAGATCCGGAACCAGCCGGGATGGCGCGGACTCTCCGTGACCATGCCGCTGAAGACGGCGATGCTCAACGAAGTGGACAAGGTGCGGGGGGTGGCACAGACCCTGGGCGTAGTGAACACCGTCACGTTCGAGGAATCAGCCGCAGGTGTGCGGACCGTCGGGTCCAACACGGACGTCACGGGCATCGTCAATGCGTTGTGCCACGCCGGAACCCGGACCGCGCCGTCGGCAGTGATCCTCGGCGGCGGCGGAACGGCAGCCTCCGCTGTTGCGGCCCTCAAGGAACTGGGCACCGGTACTGTCCAGGTCTATGTCCGCGACGCGTCGCGGACTGACGACGTCCGCGCGGCCGCTGACGCCCTCGGCGTGGCCCTGGAGATCCGCCCGCTCAGCAAAGCCGCCCGCCCGACCTCGGAAGCCGACGTCGTCATATCCACCCTGCCGCCCCGTGCGGCAGACGGACTGGCGTCGGAAATAGCCGCGCTGAAAACCTCGACGCGGGGCGTGCTGCTCGACGTCGCCTACGACCCCTGGCCCAGCCTCATCGCCTCCGTCTGGCAGGCCGGCGGCGGGCGGGTCGTGCCCGGCCTGGAGATGCTGCTGTACCAGGCCGTCGAGCAGGTGCGGCTGTTCACCGGGCGCGGTGAAGACGTTAATGCAGCTGTCATAGATGTGATGTGTGACGCAGTCGGCCTTGCCCGGCGGGCGTTCTGACCGCCCTACGTGGCAGGATGGAAATTATGCGTTGGTTGACTGCCGGTGAATCCCATGGTCCGGCTCTGATGGGAATTATTGAGGGCGTCCCCGCCGGTGTGGAAATCACCAGCGGGCACATCGCAGACTCCTTGGCACGCCGCCGGCTTGGCTATGGCCGCGGCGCCCGGATGAAATTCGAGCAGGACGTGGTCACCATCCTTGGCGGCGTCCGGCACGGCCTCACCCAGGGCGGCCCCGTTGCCATCCAGGTGGGAAACACCGAATGGCCCAAATGGGAGCAGATCATGTCCGCGGACCCCGTGGACGCCGAACTCCTGGCCGACCAGGCCCGCAATGCCCCGCTGACCCGGCCGCGCCCCGGACATGCCGACTTCACCGGCATGCAGAAATACGGCTTTGACGAGGCCAGGCCGGTACTGGAGCGGGCAAGCGCCCGGGAAACCGCCACCCGCGTGGCGCTCGGCACCGTCGCGGCCCAGTTCCTCAAGCACCTGGGCATCGAACTGGTCAGCCACACCGTCTCGATCGCCAGCGTGACCGTCCCCGAAGGCCGTCCGCTGCCCTCGCCCGGGGACGTCATTGCCCTGGACGCCGACCCCCTGCGCTGCTTCGACCGCGAAACCTCGGACGCCATGGTGGCCGAGGTTGACGCGGCGCACAAGGAAGGCGAAACCCTGGGCGGCGTGGTGGAAGTCCTCGCTTACGGGCTCCCGCCGGGACTCGGCAGCTACGTGCACTGGGACCGCCGGCTCGACGCCCGGCTCGCCGCTGCCCTCATGGGCATCCAGGCCATCAAGGGCGTGGAGGTTGGCGACGGCTTCCTGACCGCGGCCCGTCGTGGTTCCGCCGCCCATGACGAAATCCTCCGGGACAACGACGGCCGGATTGTCCGTGCCAGCAACCGTGCCGGCGGCATTGAGGGCGGCATGAGCATCGGAGACGTCCTTCGGGTCCGGGCAGCCATGAAGCCCATCGCCACCGTGCCGCGCGCCCTGCGGACCATTGACGTCAGCACCGGCGAAGCCGCCAAGGCCCACCACCAGCGTTCGGACGTCTGTGCAGTCCCCGCCGCCGGCGTGGTGGCCGAGGCCATGGTGGCACTGGTCCTCGCCGAAGCCGTCATGGAGAAGTTCGGCGGTGACTCGGTGGCGGAAACCGCACGGAACATCAAGGGTTACCTGGACAGCATCCCGGCCTCCCTGGACTCGATCGGGCAGTAGTGCTCCAGCACAGCAGTCCCGCACCTTTCGGTGGCCGGCCGATTGTGCTCATCGGCCCGATGGCCGTCGGCAAATCGGCGATCGGCCAGCAGCTTGCACAGCAGTTGGGGGCACGGTTCATTGACACTGATGCCGTTATTGTTGCCGCCCACGGCTCGATCGCGGAGATCTTCGCCGGCCGCGGCGAGCGGGCATTCCGTGAAATCGAGGCCCGGACCGTTGCCGCCGCCGTCGAGGAAGCGGAGGGCACCTGCACCGTCATTTCGCTGGGCGGCGGGGCGGTGCTCGACTCGGGCACGCAGCAGCTGATCAGCCGCTGCACCGTTGTGTACCTGGAATGCGACGCCGATACCGTGGCGGACAGGATCGCCCGGAACTCGGGGCGCCCCCTCCTCGCCGGCGATGCCATGGGCCGCTGGATCGCCATGTTCGCCACCCGGAAGCCGGTCTACGAGAGGCTGGCCGACATCACCCTGGACGTCCGCCACGGCTCGATACCCGAGCTCGGCGGCCGGCTGGAAGCAGCACTGCGCAACCACGCAGCTGCCAAACAGGAAGTTGACAAGTGAACACGCAATCAACCGTCATCAACGTCACCGGCGAAGGGGCCGGCAACAACTACGGCGTCGTCGTGGGGCGAGGCCTGCTGGGCGAGCTTCCCGGCCTGCTCGGGGAGCGCGTCCGCCGCGTCCTGGTGATCCACCCCCGCGCCTTGCGCATCACCGGGGACACGGTGCGGGACGAACTGGCAACAGCCGGGTTCACCGCGGTGACCGCGGAAATCCCCGACGCCGAAGAAGGCAAGCACATCCAGGTGGCAGCGTTCTGCTGGCAGGTCCTGGGCCAGAACGACTTCACCCGGTCGGACGCCATCGTGGCCGTGGGCGGGGGAGCAGTCACCGACCTGGCCGGCTTCGTCGCCGCCACATGGCTGCGGGGCGTCAAAGTCATCCACATGCCCACCAGCCTCCTGGCCATGGTGGACGCGTCCGTGGGCGGCAAGACCGGCATTAACACCGCCGAGGGCAAGAACCTGGTGGGTTCCTTCCACCCGCCCGCCGCGGTGCTGGCCGACCTGGACACGCTGGACACGCTGCCGAAAAACGAGATCATCTCCGGCTTGGCCGAGGTGATCAAGTGCGGCTTCATCGCCGACCCCGCCATCCTGGACCTGGTGGAAAAGGACCCGGCCGCGGTGGTGGACCCCCGCTCCGAGGCCCTCCGGGAACTGATCGAGCGCGCCATTGCGGTGAAGGCAAAAGTGGTCTCCGAAGACCTCAAGGAGTCAGGCCTGCGGGAGATCCTCAACTACGGGCACACCCTGGGCCACGCCATTGAACTGGTCGAACGCTACTCCTGGCGGCATGGCGCCGCAGTCTCGGTGGGCATGATGTTCGCGGCCGAACTTGCCCGCAGCGTGGGACGCCTCAGCGATGCCGACGCCGACCGGCACCGGAGCATCCTGGACGGACTTGGGCTTCCCGTCACCTACCGGCGCGACCGCTGGCAGGGCCTCCTGGACGGGATGCGACGCGACAAGAAGTCCCGCGGCGACCTCCTGCGGTTCGTGGTCCTCGATGGCATCGCCAAACCTGGAATCCTCGACGTCCCGGACACCTCGCTGCTGTTCGCGGCCTACCAGGAGATTGCTTCCTGATGCAGGGCACCATGAGCGGCACCACCGACTGGCCGGAGGCCGGATTCCCCGGCATCCGCATCAACCCTGAGTCCCTGCGGCCCCAGATCGTCAACGAGGAGGCAGTCCGGGAAGCGCTGGCAGCCTCCACCGATCCGGCAGACCACATCTTCGTGCTCCTCGTCGAGGGACACGCATCCGAGGCTGCCGAACTGCTGGCCGAGGCACGCTTCAAGGATCCCGAATCCTTCCGGCTCCGCGTGTTCGAAGCCGAGGTGCTGAGTGTCACCCACCGGCTGGACCGGGCCATCGACCTGTTCCGCCAGCTTCTCGCCGAGGTGCACGGCACCCCCCGGGAAGCACTGGCCCTGCAGTACCTGGGCCGGACCCAGTACGCGGCCGGCCAGACCTCCGCCGCCGTCGAATCCTTCTCCAAGGCCCTGGACCTGCGGGTGGCGCAGTCAGCCGACGCCGGACAGATCTACTCCTCCACGGTGGCACTGCAGCGCGCCAGGGACGTGCTGGATCTCGCCTGCTGAGGCGGGCAGCACTGAGCGCGGAAAGGCCGGCCCGGATTTGCCGGTAGAATGGGTGTGGAATTTTTTGCATCCACGCGATTTTTGACAAACACGTGCAGGCGGCCCACCCGGCGTGCCCGCCCGGCATAAAGCATCTGGCCCGCGCGGCCGGACGAAGAAACCAGAGGAAACCAGTGGCAACCACTAACGACATTAAGAACGGAACGGTCCTGAAGCTTGAGGGCCAGCTCTGGAACGTCATCGAGTTCCAGCACGTCAAGCCCGGCAAGGGCGGCGCCTTTGTCCGCACCAAGATGCGCAATGTGATGTCCGGCAAGGTTGTCGACAAGACGTTCAACGCCGGCCTCAAGATCGAAACGGCAACCGTCGACCGCCGCGACTACCAGTACCTCTACCAGGACGGCGCCGACTTCGTCTTCATGGACACCTCGGACTACGACCAGATCACGGTTTCCGGCGCAACGGTGGGCGACGCCACGAACTTCATGCTCGAGAACCAGATGGTCAACATCGCCATCCACGACGGCACCCCCCTCTACATCGAACTGCCGCCGAGCGTTGTCCTCGAAATCACCTACACCGAGCCGGGCCTGCAGGGCGACCGCTCTTCGGCAGGCACCAAGCCCGCCACCCTGGAAACCGGCTACGAAATCCAGGTCCCGCTGTTCATCGAGAACAACACCAAGGTCAAGGTGGACACCCGCGACGGCAGCTACCTGGGCCGGGTCACTGAGTAGTGAGCGCCCGCGGTAAAGCCCGCAACAGGGCACTGGATGTTCTTTTCGAAGCGGAGCAGCGCTCTGTTTCCCCGTTCGACGTGCTCCGCGCCCGCCGGGAAAAGACTGACCAGATCGTTAACCCCTACACCGTGGACATCGTTGAGGGCGTACTGTCCCGGCAGGCAGCCATTGACGAGTTCCTGGAGACCTATTCACAGGGCTGGAGCCTGGAGCGCATGCCGTCGGTCGACCGCATCATCCTGCGCATCGGCACCTGGGAGCTGCTGTACAACGACGACGTCCCGGACGGAGTCGCCGTCAGTGAGGCCGTGGCACTTGCCAAGACCCTCTCGACGGATGAGTCCCCGCAGTTCATCAACGGCCTCCTGGGCCGGTTGCAGCAGCTGAAGCCATCGCTGCTCGCATAGCAACCCAGCAACTACGGAAGGCCCCGCATCAGCGGGGCCTTCCGTTCGTTAACCCGCACAAACCGGGCATCCTCCCGGCCCGCGCCTATCCGCCGGCCACCGCGGCGCGCAGTTCAAGGATGTGCTGCAACTGCCGCCTTTCCTCAGCCTGGTGGAGCGGCACATCGCGTCCGCTCAGGATCCGCTGTCGGGTGTTGGCAAGCTGGGTGGCTGTCTTCAGGAACTGCTTCATCTGTTGTTTCCTGCCCGAGTCCGCAGCCCATGCCAGGGCCGTGCGGCGGCCGCCGCGGGTGGCCAGGAGCTGGACCTCCGCCGGCGTGAACCACCCCGCGGCCGAGTATTCCAGCAGCCGCTGGCGGGTCAGGCGCTTTTCGGCGACCCGCAGGAAGATGATGCCGCCCACGGCCAGAATGAAGATCGGCACCTGCACCACGATGTAGTCCAGCAGGAAGCCCTGGCCCATGCTGTTCCAGCGGTTGTGCAGGAACATGGCCGGCAGCAGGCCGACGAAGAAGGCCGCGATCGAGGCGCCCGTGTGCCAGCGCCTGGCCGCGAAGCCCATGATCAGTCCGGTGGTTCCGGTGAAGAGTGCATGCGCGAAGGGGGACATGACGCCGCGGAGGAAGAAGACCTGGGCGAAGTCGCTGGCCGGTGATGCGGATTCCGCGATGGCCCTGCCGAAGTACAGGATGTTTTCCGTGAAGGCGAAGCCGCCGGCGATGGTGAAGGCGAACACCACCCCATCCACTGGCCCGTCGAATTGCCGGCGGGCTGCAAGGAGCAGGATGAGCAGGCCGAGTGATTTGGCGAACTCCTCGACGACCGGCGCCTGCACCGTGGCCATATAGGTTTGCAGGTCAGGTTCGTCAGTGAACTGGAAGGCGATCACGAAGAACGGCTGGATGAGCAGGGTCACGGCAACGGCTACGGCCGCGCCCCAGGTGAAGGCGAAAAACAGCAGCCTCCTGGGTTCCGGCTCCCACCTGTCAATGATGTGCACCGCCGCCAGGACCACTGACAACGGGATGAGGGAAGCCAGGAAACCGATCACGAAACCGGCGGCGCCGGTGTTGGACAGCAGGAACGGCACCACCAGGAACAGGCTAAGGAACGCGAGCACACCGCCGGCGATGGTCAGCCCCACCAGCCCGTTGCGGGCCCTGGCCGAGTGCAGCACCTGTCCCTGGGCCTGCGGTGGGAACACGCCGGCCAGCGGCTGGCCCTGGTGCCCCGGCGCCGCACGGTAGTGCGCGGGATGCACATGGCCCATCCAGGTGGGGTTGGTTTGCTGCGGCAGGGGAGCGGACGGCCCCTGGTACGGGTCCTCCGGCAGGCCGGGCGAAGGTTGCTGCGGATACATCGGCATACCCGAAAGCCTAAGCTGGAGCCCGTGCACCACAAAGGAACCGGACGCCGGCCGGCCGGCGTGTGACCAGCACCGCGTTGGCCGGACACCTGCACCTGCGGGACCCTGTGGTAATTTTGAACCGCAAATGTTCCTTTTTTAATTCCGTCCTGTGAGGCGGGGAAAGGGGAGACGAGCGTTGACTTCTGTCACCAGCGCACCGGTTCCAGCCAGGGTTGTCCTCAGCCAGGCGGATATTGACCGGGCCCTCACTCGTATCGCCCATGAGATCCTCGAAGCCAACAAGGGATCCCGGGACCTTGTCCTGCTGGGCATTCCCCGCCGAGGCTATCCGCTGGCTGTCCGGCTCGCGGAAAAAATTGCCGCCGCGGACAACACTGTTGATGCCGCCGCCATTGTTGGCCAGCTCGACGTCACCATGTTCCGCGACGACCTTTCCCACCAGGGGACGCGTCCGCCCTACCCCACCCGGCTGCCCCGTACCGGCATCGACAACAAAGTGGTGGTGCTGATCGACGACGTCCTGTACTCCGGCCGCACCATCCGGGCCGCACTCGACGCCCTCGTGGACCTCGGCCGGCCCCGCATCGTCCGGCTTGCCGTCCTGATTGACCGGGGACACCGCGAGCTGCCCATCCGCGCCGACCACGTCGGCAAGAACCTGCCCACCTCATCCGCCGAAAAGGTCCGGGTCCGGCTCGAGGAGACGGACACCCCCGACGGCGGCACCCCGGTCAACGAAGTCGTGATCGAAGGCGGCGCATGAAACACCTCCTGTCCACCGGCGACCTCAGCCGTTCGAACGCCATCCGTATCCTGGACACCGCGGAGGAAATGTCCGCGGTGGGGGAGCGGGAAGTCAAGAAACTGCCCGCGCTGCGGGGCCGCACCGTGGTGAACCTCTTCTTCGAGGACTCCACCCGCACCCGCATCTCTTTCGAAGCCGCCGCCAAGCGCCTGTCAGCCGACGTGATCAACTTCGCCGCCAAGGGCTCGTCGGTATCCAAGGGCGAGTCCCTGAAGGACACGGCCCAGACTCTGTCCGCCATGGGTGCAGACGCCGTCGTCATCCGCCACTGGGCGTCCGGCGCACCGCACCGCCTGGCAGCAACGGACTGGATTGACGCAGGTGTCATCAACGCCGGCGACGGGACGCACGAACACCCCACCCAGGCCCTCCTCGACGCCTTCACCATGCGCCGGCATTGGGCCCGGCTGTCCGGCACGGGGTCGGAAGGAACCGACCTCAAAGGCCTGCGGGTGGCCATCGTGGGGGATGTCCTGCATTCCCGCGTGGCGAGGTCCAACGTCTGGCTGCTCCGTACCCTCGGCGCGGAAGTCACCCTGGTGGCACCGCCCACCCTGCTGCCGGTCGGCGTCGACAAATGGCCGTGCAGCGTCAGCTACGACCTGGACCAGACCCTGGCGAACGGTGTGGACGCCATCATGATGCTGCGGGTCCAGGGCGAACGCATGAACGCCTCGTTCTTCCCCAGCACCCGCGAATATTCCCGCCGCTGGGGTTTCGACGACAACCGGCTCCGGGCCCTGGACGACCTCGGCATGACGGACACGATCATCATGCACCCGGGGCCCATGAACCGGGGCCTGGAAATCAGTGCGGCCGCCGCAGACTCACCCCGTTCCACCGTCCTGGCCCAGGTCCGCAACGGTGTGTCGGTTCGGATGGCCGCCCTGTACCTGCTGCTCTCCGGGGACACCCGCGAACCAGCCGCCCACCGGGCACCGGCCTACGCCGCCGCCCCATCCACCAAGGAGAGCAACTGATGGCAGGCAACACCGGAACGTACCTCATCAAAGGCGCCGCCATCCTCGGCGGCGACCGGGCGGACCTGCTGATCCGCGATGGGATCATCGCCGAGATCGGCCAGGGACTGTCCACCGACGGCGCCACCGTCATTGACGCCGCCGGCCTGGTGGCCCTGCCCGGCATGGTGGACGTCCACACCCACCTGCGCGAACCCGGCCGCGAGGACGCCGAGACGGTGGAAACGGGCACCCGGGCAGCCGCCTTGGGCGGCTACACGGCAGTGCACGCCATGGCCAACAGCACTCCCGTGGCAGACACCGCAGGCGTCGTGGAACAGGTCTACACCCTGGGCCGCGCCGCCGGCTGGGTGGACGTGCGCCCCGTCGGTGCCGTCACCGTCGGCCTGGCTGGGGAGCGGCTCGCGGAACTCGGCGCCATGGCCGATTCCCGCGCCCGGGTGCGGATGTTCTCCGACGACGGCATCTGCGTCCACGACCCCGTGCTGATGCGCCGCGCGCTGGAATACGTCAAAGCGTTCGACGGCGTGGTGGCCCAGCATGCGCAGGAGCCCCGCCTTACCGCCGGGGCACAGATGAACGAAGGCGACGTCTCCGCCGTCCTCGGACTCACGGGATGGCCGGCGGTGGCGGAGGAAAGCATCATCGCCCGCGACGTCCTCCTGGCCCAGCACGTCGGCTCCCGCCTGCACGTGTGCCACGTGTCCACGGCCGGTTCGGTGGAAATCATCCGCTGGGCCAAGGAACGCGGCATCGACGTCACGGCCGAAGTCACGCCGCACCACCTGCTGCTGACCGACGACCTCGTGCGCAGCTACGACCCCGTCTTCAAGGTCAACCCGCCCCTGCGCACCGACGCCGATGTCCAGGCATTGCGCGCAGGCCTGGCAGACGGCACGATCGACGTTGTGGGTACCGACCACGCACCCCACCCCAGCGAGCACAAGGAATGCGAGTGGGCGCAGGCTGCCATGGGCATGACCGGGCTGGAAACGGCCCTGTCCGTGGTCCAGCACGCCATGATCGAGACCGGCCTGATGACCTGGGCTGACTTCGCCAGGGTCACCTCCACCGCAGCCGCGAAGATCGGCCGCCTGGCTGACCAGGGCCGCCCCATCGAGGCAGGAGAACCCGCCAACCTGATCCTGGTGGACCCGGAGGCGCGGTGGACGGTTGATCCCTTCACCATGGCCACGATGGGCCGCAACTCGCCGTTCAAGGGCCGCGAACTGCCCGGCAAGGTGGTGGCCACCTTCTTCAAGGGACACCCCACCGTCCTGGACGGCGCCCTCAACAGCCCGCACCCGGATGCCGCCGCAACACCGGCAGGCGTTGCCTGATGGACAAGATCCTTCCCGGACTTGCCATGCTGGCGGTGGCCGGCGTTGTGTTTGTCCTCATCGCCGTGGGGTGGCGCAACCGCCTGAGGCGCCAGTCCGACGTCGAACAGCTTCCCCAGGTGCCCGCCGCTCCCGGCGAGCCGACAGCCGCCGCCGAGGGGCAGTACGTGGCCACCACGACGGCCGGTGACTGGCTGGACCGGATCGCGGTGCACGGTCTGGGCATCCGCACCAACTCGACCCTCGCGGTCTACCCCCACGGCGTACTCTATGAACGCTCCGGCGCTCCTGCCCTGTACATCCCGGCGGCGTCCCTCACCGGCGTCCGGCAGGACAGCGGCATGGCAGGGAAGTTCGTGGAAAAGGACGGCCTGCTGGTGATCGCGTGGACGCACGGCAAGCATGAACTGGACACCGGCTTCCGGACCCGCCGCGCCGCGGACAAGGACGTGCTGTACCAGGCCCTTCAGGAATTGATTTCGTCAGCCCCAGCGGCTGGTGCCACCAGTGGAAAGTAAGACAGTGAAAGCGAATACATTGACAGCAACCACCTCCGCTCCTGTGTCAGCCCCGGCTGCGCTGGTTCTCGAAGACGGGCGCATTTTCCGCGGCACCAGCTACGGCGCCACCGGCACCGCCCTGGGCGAGGCCGTCTTCGCCACCGGCATGACCGGCTACCAGGAAACCATCACCGACCCGTCCTACGCCCGGCAGCTGGTGGTCCAGACCGCCCCGCACATCGGCAACACCGGCGTGAACAATGACGACGCTGAGTCCCGGCGCATCTGGGTGGCCGGCTACATCGTCCGCGACGCTGCCCGCCGGCCGTCCAACTGGCGCTCGGAGCGGTCACTGGACGAAGAACTGGTGGCCCAGGGCATCGTGGGCATCCAGGGTGTGGATACCCGTGCCATCACCCGGCACCTGCGCGAACATAAGACCATGCGCGCCGGGATCTTTTCCGGTGAAGCCGCCCAGGCCACGGACAAGGAACTGGTGGACGCCGTCCTGGCCAGCGCCCCCATGGAAGGCTCCCGCCTGGCCGAAGAAGTCAGCGTGGATGAAGCCTATGTGGTGGAACCCAAGGACCACGGCTGGGAGGGCGAGCCGCGCTTCAGCATCGCGGCGATCGACCTCGGCATCAAGGCCATGACCCCGGTCCGCTTCGCCGAACGCGGCGTCCGCGTCCACGTGCTCCCGGCAACCGCCACCCTGGCGGACGTCAAGGCCGTCAACCCGGACGGTTTCTTCATGTCCAACGGCCCCGGCGACCCCGCCACGGCTGATGCGCAGGTCAAGCTCCTCCGGTCGGTCCTGGACGAAAAGCTGCCCTACTTCGGGATCTGCTTCGGAAACCAGATCCTGGGCCGGGCACTGGGCTTCGGCACCTACAAGCTGCGCTACGGCCACCGCGGGATCAACCAGCCGGTCATGGACCGCCGCACCGGCAAAGTGGAAATCACGTCCCAGAACCACGGCTTCGCCGTCGACGCCCCCCTCGACGGACCCACCCAGGCGCCGGAGGGACGCTACGGCCGCGTCGAAGTCAGCCACATCAGCCTGAACGACGACGTCGTGGAAGGCCTGGCCTGCCTGGACATTCCGGCCTTCTCCGTCCAGTACCACCCGGAGGCTGCCGCCGGACCCCACGATGCCGCGTACCTGTTCGACCGGTTCATCGACCTCATGGCCGGCACACGGGACGGCAGGGACGCCAACCTGTCCAAGGAACCGGTTGACTCCGCCCACTCCGCCGGCGCTGACCACAAAAACGACAACAAGACTGAGGACAAGAAGTAATGCCGAAACGTACAGATCTCAAGAGCGTCCTCGTCATTGGTTCCGGCCCGATCGTCATCGGCCAGGCCGCCGAGTTCGACTACTCCGGCACCCAGGCACTGCGGGTCCTCAAGGAGGAAGGCCTTCGCGTCATCCTCGTGAACTCCAACCCGGCCACCATCATGACCGACCCCGAGTTCGCGGACGCCACCTACGTCGAGCCCATCACCCCCGAGGTCGTGGAAAAGATCATCGCCAAGGAACGCCCCGACGCCGTCCTGCCCACCCTGGGCGGCCAGACCGCGCTGAACACCGCCATCGCGCTGGACAAGAACGGCGTGCTCGAGAAGTACAACGTCGAGCTGATCGGTGCCAACATTGCCGCGATCGAGCTCGGCGAGGACCGGGAGAAGTTCAAGGGCGTCGTGGAGCGCTGTGGCGCAGAGTCGGCCCGCAGCCACATCATCCACACCATGGACGAGGCACTCAACGCCGCCGGCGACCTCGGGTACCCGATGGTGGTCCGGCCCTCCTTCACCATGGGCGGCCTTGGCTCCGGCCTGGCCTACAACGAGGACGACCTGCGCCGCATCGTCGGCCAGGGCCTGCAGTACAGCCCCACCAGCGAGGTGCTGCTCGAAGAGAGCATCCTCGGCTGGAAGGAATACGAGCTTGAGATGATGCGGGACAAGAACGACAACGTCGTTGTGGTCTGCTCCATCGAAAACTTCGATCCCGTGGGCGTGCACACCGGTGACTCCATCACCGTGGCACCGGCGCTGACCCTGACGGACCGCGAGTACCAGAAGCTGCGGGACGTCGCCATCGCCGTCATCCGTGAAGTCGGCGTCGACACCGGCGGCTGTAACATCCAGTTCGCCATCGACCCCAAGACCGGCCGCGTGGTGGTCATCGAGATGAACCCCCGCGTTTCCCGTTCCTCCGCGCTGGCGTCCAAGGCCACCGGTTTCGCCATCGCCAAGATCGCCACCAAGCTCTCGCTCGGCTACACCCTGGATGAGATCCCCAACGACATCACCCAGAAGACCCCTGCGTCCTTTGAACCCACGCTGGACTACGTGGTGGTCAAGGTCCCGCGGTTCGCGTTCGAGAAGTTCCCGGCGGCGGACAACACCCTCACCACCACCATGAAGTCGGTGGGCGAGGCGATGGCCATGGGCCGGAACTTCACCGAGGCACTTCAGAAGGCCCTGCGATCCCTGGAGCAGAAGGGGTCGCAGCTGGACTTCAGCAGCGTCCCCGAATGGGAAGTCGCCGACCTGATCGAGAAGGCCAAGCGCCCCACCACCGAACGCCTCCACCAGGTCCAGCGCGCCCTCCTGGGCGGTGCCACCGTGGAACAGCTCTTCGAAGCCACCAAGATCGATCCCTGGTTCCTGGACCAGCTCCAGCTGCTCAACGAGATCTCGCACGAGATCCGGCAGGCCGGGGCCCTGACCGCCGACATGCTCAAGCGCGCCAAGCGCCACGGCTTCTCGGACGAGCAGATCGGCTCCCTCACGCACAACTCCGAAGCAGTGGTCCGCGGCGTCCGCCAGGCCCTGGGCATCCGCCCGGTGTACAAGACCGTTGACACCTGCGCCGCCGAGTTCGCCGCCTACACGCCGTACCACTACTCGGCCTACGACGAGGAGGACGAGGTTGCGCTGCACTCCAAGCCGTCCATCCTCATCCTCGGCTCGGGCCCGAACCGCATCGGCCAGGGCATTGAGTTCGACTATTCCTGCGTGCACGCCTCCATGGCCCTGCGCAAGGCCGGCTACGAGACCGTCATGGTCAACTGCAACCCGGAAACCGTCTCCACCGACTATGACGTCTCCACCCGCCTGTACTTCGAGCCGCTGACGCTCGAGGACGTGCTGGAGGTCATCGCGGCCGAGGAACGCACCGGCGGCGTCATGGGCGTCTTCGTCCAGCTCGGCGGCCAGACTCCGCTGAAGCTGGCCCAGCAGCTGGCCGACGCCGGCGTGCCCATCCTGGGCACCTCCCCGGAAGCCATCGACCTCGCCGAGCACCGCGGCGCGTTCTCCCGCGTCCTGGACAAGGCCGGGCTGGTGTCGCCGAAGAACGGCACTGCCGTCTCCTTCGAGGACGCCAAGAAGATCGCCGACGAGATCGGCTACCCCGTCCTGGTCCGCCCGTCCTACGTCCTGGGCGGCCGCGGCATGGAGATCGTGTACGACGAGCCCAACCTTTCCCGCTACATCGCCAACGCCACCGAGATCACCCCGGACCACCCGGTACTGATCGACCGGTTCCTGGAGGACGCCGTCGAAATCGACGTCGACGCCCTCTACGACGGCACCGACATGTACCTGGGCGGCATCATGGAGCACATCGAGGAAGCCGGCATCCACTCCGGCGACTCCGCCTGCGTCCTGCCGCCCATCACGCTGGGCAGCAACGTCATCGAACGCGTCCGCACCGCCACCCGCGCCATCGCCGAGGGCGTGGGCGTGCGCGGCCTGATCAACATCCAGTTCGCGCTGGCCTCGGACGTCCTGTACGTCCTGGAAGCCAACCCCCGCGCGTCCCGCACCGTGCCGTTCGTCTCCAAAGCCACCGGAGTCCAGATGGCCAAGGCCGCCGCCCTCATCGGCACCGGCGTGACCATCGGGCAACTCCGCAGCGCCTACAAGATGCTGCCGGAAACCGGCGACGGCTCCACCCTGCCGCTGGATGCCCCCGTGGCCGTCAAGGAAGCGGTGCTGCCGTTCAGCCGGTTCCGCACCCTCGAGGGCAAGGTGGTGGACTCCCTGCTCGGACCCGAGATGCGTTCCACCGGCGAGGTCATGGGCATCGACAAGCACTTCGACACCGCCTTCGCCAAGAGCCAGGCAGGCGCCAACAACGCCCTCCCCACCGAGGGCAAGGTGTTCGTCTCCGTGGCCAACCGGGACAAGCGTTCGGTGATCATGGGCGTCAAGCGGCTGTCGGACCTGGGCTTCGAGATCGTGTCCACCGGCGGCACCGCGGACGTCCTGCGCCGCAACGGCATCCAGGCCACCCCGGTCCGGAAGGTCGCCGAAGGCAGCAGCGCCGAGGGTGAAGGCACCATCGCCGACCTCATCGTCGCCGGCGAAATTGACATGGTCTTCAACACGCCGTCCGGCGGCGAGGCGCGCAGCGACGGCTACGAACTGCGCGCAGCGGCAACCTCCATCGGCATCCCCTGCATCACGACGGTGGCCGAGTTCAACGCCGCCGTGCAGGCCATCGAAGCCATGCGCACCTACGAATGGTCCGTCACCAGCCTGCAGGAACACGCCGCAGCCCTCGCCGAATCGCAGAAAGCGGCCCTGCAGCATGCCTGAGCAGGAACCCGGCAACCAACCGGCGGCACGCGCCGGCCGGGAGTCCTTCGGCTCCCGGCTCGGCGCGGCCATGGCCGCCCGCGGTCCCCTCTGCGTCGGCATCGACCCGCACCCCGCACTGCTGGGGAGCTGGGGACTTGACGACGACGCCGCCGGGCTCCGGCGCTTTTCGCTGACCGTCCTGGAGGCCGTGGCGCCGCTCGCTGCCGCGGTCAAGCCCCAGGTGGCACTTTACGAACGCCACGGATCGGCCGGGATGGCTGTCCTGGAGGAGGTCCTGGCCACGGCACGGGACGAGTCGGTGCTCAGCATCGCCGACGCCAAGCGCGGCGACATCGGTTCCACCATGGCCGCCTACGCCGACGCCTGGCTGCGGGACGACTCCCCGCTCGCAGCGGACTCCGTCACGCTCAGCCCCTACCTCGGGTTTGAGTCGCTGCGCCCGGCGCTTGACCTCGCAGCGGAAACAGGCCGCGGCGTGTTCGTGCTGGCCCTGACCTCCAACCCGGAGGGCGCCTCCGTACAGCATGTCGGCGGGAAGGATTCCGTGGCCCGCAGGATCACCCTTGCGGCCGCCGCGGAGAACTCGCGGTACGCCGGAGCCCTGGGTTCGGTAGGCCTGGTGGTTGGTGCCACCGTGGGCGGTGCCCTGGCGGACCTCGACCTGGACCTTTCGGCCGTCCGCGGCCCCATCCTGGCCCCGGGCCTCGGAGCCCAGGGCGCCACGCCTGCGGACCTCCGGGCCACGTTCGGTGCGGCATATCCGCTGGTCCTTGGCACGTCCAGCCGCGACATCCTCTCGGCGGGCCCGGCAACCGGCGGACTCCGGGACGCCGCCCTGCGGACCCTGGACGGACTGCGCGGACAATAGCGGCAATTGTGCCAATGCATTGATTCGGGCTGCACCAGAGGGTAGTTTCAGGACAGGTCCAAGGGCGGCCGCCCTTGGATGAATTCCGCCGACTTCGGGGGTGTCCGTGATGGTCCTGCGACCCTTATCCGCATCCGAAAGGGCCGACGCCCTGGGCAAGGCGGCAGCAGCCAGGGCCACGCGGGCCGCCGCCAAGGAAAGCCTTCGGAACGGCGACAGATCCGCGGCGGACATCATCAGCTCCGCGCTTGAGGACGACGCCCTGGCCCGCATGAAGGTTTCGGAACTGCTCGAAGCCCTTCCCGGCATCGGGAAAGTACGGGCTGCGGCCATCATGCAGCAACTGGGCATCGCCGCGTCCCGCCGGGTCCGCGGCCTCGGCGTTCACCAGCGCCGGGCGCTGGTAAATTTTATAGACGAGCATTGAGGCAAGCTGATCCTGCCTTCCCCCCGACCGCTGCAAAAGGAATACGTGAGCAAGAAACCTGGACTGACAGTCCTCGCAGGTCCGACGGCTGTTGGCAAAGGCACCGTGTCCACCTACATCCGGGACAACTACCCCGAGGTTTGGCTGTCCGTTTCAGCCACCACCCGGGCGCCCCGGCCCGGAGAGGTGGACGGTGTCCACTACTTCTTCAAAACCAAGGAGGAGTTCGAACAGCTCATCGCCGATGGTGAACTCCTGGAATGGGCCGTCGTCCACGGTCAGAACACTTACGGAACCCTGAAGAGCACCGTGAACCAGGCCATTTCGGAGGGCCGCTCCGTGCTGCTGGAAATCGACCTGCAGGGTGCGCGCCAGGTCAAGGCCGCCGTTCCGGACGCCCAGTTCGTCTTCCTGGCCCCGCCCACCTGGGACGAAATGGTCCGGCGCCTGGTGGGCCGCGGCACCGAAACGCCCGAGGAACAGCAGCGGCGCCTGGAAACCGCTAAACTGGAACTTGCTGCTGAACCGGAGTTCGACCACACCGTCATCAATGACGACGTCCGCCGGGCAGCGGACGAGCTTGTTTCACTCATGGGGCTGACACCGCATCCACACCTGCCGGAACCGTCAGCCCGCTAGGAATTTGGAGAATTCGTGTCCACGAACCTTGAAGGCATCATCAACCCGCCGATCGACGACCTGCTGAAGGTTGCTGATTCCAAGTACGGCCTGGTGATCTTCGGTGCCAAGCGCGCTCGTCAGATCAACGCTTACTACGCCCAGCTGCACGAGGGCCTGTTCGAATACGTCGGACCCCTCGTTGACACCAAGCTGAACGAGAAGTCGCTGTCCATCGCCCTGCGCGAGATCAACGAAGGCAAGCTGGTTTCCACGCCGATCGAAGCCGCAGAGTAATCCTGCCGCTGGAACTGACTTGCTGTTGACGGAGGTCACGTGCGCATAGTCCTCGGAGTCGGGGGAGGGATTGCCGCCTACAAGGTGGCATCACTCCTCCGGCTTTTTACTGAAGCCGGCCATGACGTCACGGTGATCCCCACCGAGGCGTCCACCCGCTTTATCGGCACCGCCACGTGGGAGGCGCTGTCCGGCAATCCCGTCAGCAACAGCGTTTTCGACGACGTGCACCTGGTCAACCACGTCCGCCTGGGCCACGAGGCAGACCTGGTGGTGGTTGCACCCGCCACGGCCGACCTCCTGGCCAAAGCCGCCACCGGGCAGGCGGGGGACCTGCTCACCAACACCCTGCTGATGGCGCATGGCCCGGTACTGTTCGCTCCTGCGATGCACACCGAGATGTGGCAGCATGCCGCCACGCGGGCCAACGTGGAAACCCTCCGCAGCCGGGGCGCCGCAGTCCTGGAACCAGCATCGGGGCGGCTGACGGGCGCGGACTCCGGTCCGGGCAGGCTTCCCGAACCCCAGGTGATCTTCGACGCAGCCATGGCCCTGGTCCACGGGCAGTCCGACTACCAGCTGCCGCTGGCCGGGCGTACGGTGACCATCAGCGCAGGCGGAACGCGCGAACCACTGGACCCGGTCCGCTTCCTCGGCAACCGGTCCTCCGGCAAGCAGGGCGTGGCGCTGGCCGTCGCTGCCCGGAATGCAGGCGCCACGGTGCGCTTGCTGGCCGCCCACATGGATGTTCCGCCGCCGGCCGGCGTCGAGGTTGTCCGTGTGGAAACTGCCCTCCAGCTCCGGGAAGCGGCGCTGGACGCGGCCGCCCGGTCCGACGTCGTCATCATGTCGGCTGCCGTGGCCGATTTCCGCCCGGCAGAGGTTTCGGACACCAAGATCAAGAAGCGGGATGACGCCGCGGATCCGGTCATCACCCTGGTTCGAAACCCCGATATCCTGCACGAACTCGTTGAGCAGCGCAACGCAGGGGCTGCCCCCGCCGGGCAGCTCATTGTGGGCTTCGCAGCTGAGACGGGCGACAGCCAGGGCGACGTCCGCTCCTACGCCGAAGCGAAGCTGCAGCGGAAAGGCTGCGACCTGCTGGTGGTGAACCACGTGGGGACGGACAAGGTCTTCGGACAGGATGCCAATTCGGTGGTCATCCTCTCGCGCTCCGGCTCCGAACCACAGGAGGCCGCGGGAACCAAGACCGAGGTTTCGGAAGCCATCATCAGCCGCATCAGCTTTGAACTGAACCACGTTTCCTTCAACTGAGACTGGGCCAGCCAGCTGACCGTTCCGCCCCCGCCTGGCGTGTTTCCGGCCACCTTTGCTTAGCACGGGGACATCTCCGGACGGGGGACCAACACCAACCAGTAAGGTAGTTGAGTGACTTTACCGCTGCACCTTCCCCAGACCCATGGGGCCACGCCCTCCGCACTCCGGCTTTTCACGTCCGAGTCGGTCACCGAAGGCCATCCGGACAAGATCTGCGACCAGATCAGTGACGCCATCCTGGACGCACTGCTTGCCGCGGACCCCGAATCCCGCGTGGCGGTGGAGACCATGGCCACCACCGGCCTGGTGCACGTGGCCGGCGAAGTCACCACCGACGCCTACGTCGAAATCCCGCAGATCGTCCGCGAGACCATCCTGGGCATCGGATACGACTCCTCAGCCAACGGCTTCGACGGCGCCCGTTGCGGTGTGTCCGTGTCGATCGGCCAGCAGTCAAACGACATCGCTGGCGGCGTCTTCAATTCCCTCGAGGCGCGCGAAGGCCGCCAGGAGGATGACTACGACCTCCAGGGCGCGGGCGACCAGGGGCTCATGTTCGGTTACGCCAGCGATGAAACGCCGTCGTTCATGCCGACCCCCATCTGGCTGGCCCACCGGCTCTCCGAACGGCTCACGGAAGTACGCAAGACCGGCCAGCTGCCCTACCTGCGGCCCGACGGCAAGACCCAGGTGACTGTCGGCTACGACAAGGACGTCCCCGTCTCGGTCGAGACCGTGGTGATTTCCAGCCAGCACGCAGAAGGAGCGAGCCTGGATCAACTGCGCGCCGACCTCGCCAAGGTCGTGATTGAGCCTGTCCTGGCGGGGGCCAACCTGGATATCTCGCGCGCCGCGCACATCCTCAACCCCGCCGGCGAGTTCGTTATTGGCGGACCCGTCGGTGACGCCGGCCTCACCGGCCGCAAGATCATCGTCGACACCTACGGCGGGATGGCCCGCCACGGCGGTGGCGCATTCTCCGGCAAGGATCCGTCCAAGGTGGACCGCTCGGCCGCCTACGCCATGCGGTGGGTCGCCAAGAACGTGGTGGCTGCAGGCCTGGCAAAGCGTGCCGAGATCCAGATCGCCTATGCCATCGGCCAGGCCCGGCCGGTGGGGACCTATGTCGAGACGTTCGGCACCGAGACCGTCGATCCCGCCCGGATCAGCCAGGCGATCGCGGAAATCTTCGACCTCCGGCCCCGCGCCATCATCGACGCCCTGGACCTGAAGCGGCCCATCTATGCCAAGACCGCCGCCCACGGGCACTTCGGCCGTGACGAGCCGGACTTCACCTGGGAGCGCCTGGACCGGGTGGACGAGCTGAAGGCCTTCTTCAACGCCTGACCCGTTACGTACAAAGCACGGGGCACCAATGTCAGTGCCCCGTGCTTTGCTGTTCCTGTCCACCCGGCAGCCGAACGGAGGAAACCGCCATGGCCGCTGACAGTTCCGCCCAGCCGTCACTGCTGCAGGGTTTTCCTGCGCGGTCAGTGTCCGGCGGCGTTGCGTTGGCGGAGCACTTTCCGGTGGCCCGCGTCCTCATTGAATCCCCGCTGCCGCACCTGGACCGCCCGTTCGACTATGCGGTCCCGGCTGAGCTCGACGCTGCCGCGCAGCCGGGCGTCAGGGTAAAGGTCAAATTCAACGGCCAGGACCTCAATGGATTCCTCCTGGAGCGGGTGGCAGAGTCCGACGCCGGACACACCCTGGTGCCGCTGGCCAAGGTCGTGTCCAACGTTCCTGTCCTTACCTCCGCCGTCCGCGACCTTGCCTCCGCCGTCGCCGTCCGGTACGCCGGCACCGTCAGCGATGTCCTCCGCCTTGCGGTGCCGCCCCGCGTGGCCAGGCTGGAAAAGGACTATCCCGCCTCACTGGACAGCGCACCCGGGAGCCAAAGGGACGGCGTACAGGACGAACCCGGGGCGGAGGGTGGACCGGACGCTTCGGTTGCTCCCGTGCCGGCAGCCTCCGCTTATCCCGCCTGGGCCACATACCGCACCGGCGGGGCGTTCCTCCGGCACCTGGCGGCGGGCGGAGCCCCACGGGCCGTCGTCAACCCACTGCAGGGATACGGTCCCGGCGGATGGCCGCAGCTGCTTGCCCAGGCTGCGGCCGCCGCCTACGCCGCCGGCCGCGGCGCCCTGCTGGTGGTACCGGATTACCGGGACCTGGACCGCCTCCAGGACGCACTGAAAACCCTCGTACCGGAGGACGCCATCGCCCGGCTCACCGCCGACGACGGGCCCACACCCCGGTACCGGAATTTCCTGCGCCTGCTGGCCGGCAAAGCCAAAATTGCCATCGGTACGCGCTCGGCCGCCTTCGCTCCGGTGCAGGACCTGGGCCTGGTCGTCTGCTGGGACGACGGCGACGACCTCCACATCGAGCAACGGGCGCCTTATGCGCACGCGCGCGAGGTCCTGCTCCTGCGGGCCGGGCAGGAAGGCACGGCCTGCCTCCTCGCGGGGCACGCCCGCAGCACCGAAGTCCAGCGGCTGGTCGAGGCCGGCTGGGCTGTCCCCATCGACGCCGAGCGCGCCGTCCTCCGCCGGACCGTCCCCCGGGTGGTCAACACTGCCGACAGCTTCGAGCAGGAACGCGATCCGCTGGCCACCATCGCCCGGCTGCCACATGCCGCCTGGCAGGCCGCCAAGGAAGGGCTGGAGCGCGGCCCTGTCCTGGTCCAGGTGGCGCGGGCCGGCTACGCGCCCTCGCTGGTGTGCGAAACGTGCCGTGAACCCGCCCGCTGCGGGCATTGCCAGGGCCCCCTCGCACTGGCAGGGACGTCCGCGCTGCCCCAGTGCCGCTGGTGTTCCACCCCTGCCCCGGACTGGAAGTGCTCCTCCTGCGGAGGCCGGCGGCTTCGAAAAGGGGCTACCGGGGTCCTGCGGACAGCTGAGGAATTGGGCCGGGCGTTTCCGGGCACAACAGTCATCACCTCATCGGGGGACCAGGTCAAAGCCACCGTGGGAGCGGCCAAAGCCCTGGTGGTGGCAACTGTGGGTGCCGAACCTGTGGCGGCCGGCGGATACGCGGCCGCCCTGCTGTTGGACGGGGACTCCCTGCTGCGCCGGGAGACCCTGCGCGCAGGCGAGGACACCGTGCGCCGCTGGTTCAATGCCGCATCCCTTGTCCGTCCCGCCACGGACAGCGGGCTGGTGGTGGTGACAGCGACTGATACCGCTGCCACCGGGGCGCTGCTCCGCTGGGATCCGGCCGGCTACGCCCGGCGTGAGCTGCAGCTCCGGACGGAACTCCAGCTTCCCCCGGCAGTGCGGATTGCGTCCGTCACCGGGCCCCGCACCGCCGTCGAGCACTTCACCGGGGCAGTCGAGGCTGATCTCGCCGGGTCAGGCATCACTTTGCGAACGGCGGGCCCGGCACCGCTGCTGCTCAGCACAGCCCCGTCCGGCCGGCGCCCGGCGGAGGACGTCCGGACGCTGCTGTTCTTTCCGTACGGCCAGGCCGCCGCCGTCGTCCGGGTCCTCCGGGCCACGCGCGCCGCCGTTGCCGCCAAGCGGACCACGGACCCGGTCCAGTTGCGCCTCGACGGCGTGGACGTCCTCTAACGCCGGACGTTGGCGAAGGCATTTCCTAGCGGCGCCTTTTCGCCACCACCTCATGCGCGGCGTCCACCAGCTGGCGCGCCGACTCGTCCCAGCTGAACTCCCCGGCCCGGGAGATCGAGCGCCGGGAGATGTCCTGCCAGTGGTCGTCGTCCCCCAACTGTCCTACGGCGTCCGCAAACTGCTCCGGCGACTCCGGGTCCACGTAAATGGCGGCATCGGCGCCGACCTCCCGGAAGATTGGGATATCGCTGGCAACCACCGGGGTGCCGAGAGCCATGGCCTCCACCAGGGGCAGGCCATATCCCTCCGCCCGGGACAGGCTGACCAGGGCTGTTGCCTTCCGCAGCAGCCCGTCATACTCGTCATCGGTGACGCCGTTGTGGAACACCACGTCGGCGCCGGCAGGGACAATGCGTTCCAGTTCGGCCCGCCGCTGCGGCGTGATCCGGCTGAGCAGATGAAGGGTGTAGCCGGGCAGCCCGGCCATGCCCTTCACCATGGTTTCCACGTTTTTGTACGGCATGAACGAACCCATGTAAATGATGGTCTTCTCCGCTCCGTCAGCCGGATTGCGGGGTTCCTGCGCCGGCTGGGGAGCGTTGGCGATGATGCGGACAGGGCGGCGGGTCAACCGGTATTTGGTAATCAACGCCTCGGTGGTCCTGCTGATCGTGGCTACGGTGTCGGCCCGGTTGAGCAGCAGCCGCTGGGGCCAGAACGCTTTGTGGTAAAGGCGCCAGAGGAGCCGGACGGGGGCCGGCAGGAAGCCCGGGGGAGCGGGGTGCTCGTAGTAGATGAGGTCATGCAGGGTCAGGATCAACCCGTACTTCCGCCCCCACGTACCCATGGTCTGCATCGGGCAGACCACCACGTCCGCCCCGATGGCATTTACCTTCCGCGCCACGAACAGTTCCAGCGGCGAGAGCGGGCTGCCGATGAGTGTGTACGGCACGTCCGGCAGCAGCGCGAGTTGGCGGACATCGGAGACCAGCATGGAGACGTCCGCGATCTTCGCCGTGGCGGCGATCAGGCTGGCCCCGTAGCGGCTGATGCCGTCGTGGTGGTCGGTGCGGGTGAAACGCGCATCAATGACAATCTTCACGCGGGATGGTCCTTCAGGAAGCTGCGGATGTACTGGGCTGCCGGCTCCGGCGTTTCGTAGTGGATCAGGTGTCCGACGCCGGGAATCACCTTGAGTTCACCGTCCGGGAGCCGTTCCAGGAGGCGGTGCTGGCTGGGAAGGGTGGCGATCTCATCCTTCTCGCCGGCGATCAGCAGCACGGGGAGGTCCAGCTGCCCCGCCACTTCCGCCACATGGTGGCTGACAGAGGCCGTGAACGACTCAAGCAGGCTGTCCCGGTCAGCAAAGGAACTGAAGTAGGCGTGGTGCTGGCCATGGATGAAGGCCCGCAGCCCGCGGTCCCTGGTCTTCGCCATGGTTTCGCTCATGATCCGCACGATCAGCGGATTGCGCAGCAGCGCCAGACCGGGCCGGCGGGGGAGCCGGGCCGCCAGCCGGTAGTACAGCACGGCGAGGCGCGTCATCACACCTTTCGGGCCCTCCAGCGCCGGCGCTGCGATGGGGTTGATCAGGATCAAGGGGTTCACCGCGCCGGGATGGCCGGCCACGAAGTGGGCCGCCACGATGGATCCAAAGGAATGTCCCAGCAGCACGGTGTCCGGCCCCAGGCCCTGCGCGGCCATGAAAGCGGCGATGAATTGGCCGTAGCGCTCCACCGAATGTGTGCCGGTGGGGAAGGCGTCCGAGCCGCCAAACCCGGGCAGGTCCGGCATGATGATGCGCATGTCCGGGAGCTGGTCGGCCACCCGCAGGAGCCCGTGGTGGTCGCCGCGGAAGCCGTGGACCACCAGGATGGTCCGGGTCTCCGCCGTGGCTTCCGCTGGCTCGTAGGTCCAAAAGGCAACGGTGCCGCCGTCGAACGTCAGGGTGGAAGCAGACGTGCGGGCGGAAAGCCCAGCGCTCAGGTAGGCGGGCGCAGGGGAAGACCCGGCTTTCACTGTGAACATCCCCGGGCCTAGTTGACGTTGTCCGGGTGCGACCCGGTCCGCTGGCCGCGGTCCAGGGCATTGATGGCGGCCATGTCGCGGTCGGACAGCGTGAATCCGAAGACATCGAGGTTCTCCCGGATCCGGGCCTCCGAGCTGGCTTTGGGGATGGCGATGTTTCCCAGCTGCATGTGCCAGCGGAGGATCACCTGCGCGGGGGTCCGGCGGTGCTCCGAAGCGCACGCCTGGATCACAGGATCGGCAAGTACCTGGCCGCGGCCCAGCGGGCTCCACGCCTCGGTGTGGATGCCCAGCTCTGCGTGTTTGGCGCGCAGTTCCTCCTGCTGCAGCCAGGGGTGGAGTTCAATCTGGTTGACGGCCGGGACCACTTCGGCGGTTTGCAGCAGGCGGTCAAGGTGCGCCGGCTGGAAGTTGCTGACGCCAATGGCACGGACCCTTCCTTCGCGGTAGAGGGTCTCCAGCGCGCGGTAGGTGTCCGGGAACAGCCCGCGGCGCGGGCAGGGCCAATGGATCAGGTACATGTCCACATAGTCCAGGCCCAGGTTGACCATGGAATCATCAAAGGCGCGCAGCGCCGCGTCGTACCCGTGGTGGTCGTTCCACACCTTCGTGGTGATGAACACGTCTTCCCTGGTGAGGGCGGGAGACAGCTCCCCGGATCCACCGCTGCCGGTCCCGTCGCCCAGCTGGGAGCTGATGCCGCGGGCCACGCCAACTTCATTCCCGTACATTGCCGCCGTATCGAAGTGGCGGTACCCGGCGGCGAGCGCAGTGGCCACGAGCCCCTCCGCGTCTGTGGCCGGCACCTTGTACAGCCCAAAGCCGAGCTGGTCTATCAGCACGCCGTTGTTCAGGCTGAGCCGGGGTGAGGTTCTCATGGCAACGACTCTACCCACTTCAGCTGGTCAGTCCCTCGTAATCGACAAGGCGGCGTGCGGTGGCTTCGTCCAGGATGAGGTCTGTGGCCAGCCGGGCTGCCAGGGCTCCGCGGAGGCCGTTGATCTTGGAAACGCCCGAAACCACGCAGATCCTGCGGCGGACCTGGCGCAGCTGGGCAAGTGACGGGCCGGTGGACCTTTCGTTCAGGACGATCCCGTCCGAGGATCCGTCGGCACGGAAGAATACCGTGGCGACGTCGCCCACCACGTCCGAGTTGGCCAGCGCGTTCAGGTCTTCCTCATCCAGGTATCCGCCCGCGTAGACGTGGCTGGGATAGTCGGCGTGGACGGAGCCGACGCCGAAGATGGCGATGCTCATCTTGGCCTGCAGCTCCAGGACACGCTGCACGCTGCGCTCGTTCCACATGGCTGTCTTGGTGGCGGCATGGTCGAAGAAGGCCGGGACCGGGAACTGCTCCACCCTTGCCCCGTAGGCACTGCCGAACCGGCGCATGATGTCACTGGCGTAGGTGATGCCGGTGGTGTGCATGTTCCCGGCTCCGTTCAGCTGGACGATGACGCTGTCGTGCGTGATCTTCCTGGTGAGGTGCCTGCTGACCGCGCTGAGCGTCGATCCCCATGCGACGCCGATGATGGCGTTGGAGTCCACCAGCGGCCCGATGGTCCGTGCCGCCTGCATGGCCACCCGGTCCAGGGTCTCCGCCTCGTTAAGCGTCCCAAGGATGGGGACAACGTGGACATCCAGGTTGTATCGGCGGCGGATCATCCCCTCCAGCTCGGGCCCGGTGTCCAGCGGATTCCGGATCTGGATCTGCACCAGGCCGGACTCCCTGGCGGAGGACAAAAGGCGCGAAACCGTGGACCGGGAGGTGCGCAATTCCCGGGCTATCGCATCCATGGTGAGGTCCTGCAGATAGTACATTTGTGCAGCTCGGAGGGCATCTGTGTCCCGTGAAAGTGCCATCTCACTTCCCTTCTGCACGTTTGTGCATAGTGCTTGACTCCATTTTCCATTTCTCCAAACAATAGAGCAGAACGGCGGCGCCACACAGCGTGTGTCCGCATCAAACAAAGCCCCAAGGGAGTCGTTTTGGGACCCAAGGATTCAACTGTTAACCCGTCTGCCCCTGTGCCCGGGCCGAGTGCCGAACGCGCCTCGGTCCACAGCCTGCGGCGCCGTCCGCACGCCAAGGTGCTGGTGGTTGGCGGTGGCATTAACGGAGTAGGCACCTTCCGTGACCTGGCACTGCAGGGCGTCGATGTCGCGCTTGTGGAACGCGGGGATTACTGCCAGGGCGCCAGCGGTGCTTCGTCGCACATGATCCACGGCGGCATCCGGTATCTGGAGAACGGCGAATTCCGCCTGGTCCGTGAGTCAGTGGTGGAGCGGAACCGCCTGCTGAAGATCGCCCCGCACTATGTGAAGCCGCTGCAGACCACCATCCCGATTTTCAGCACTTTCTCCGGCATCCTGTCCGCGCCCCTGCGGTTCCTCACCCACAAGCAGCAGGGCAAGCCCAAGGAACGCGGTGCCTTCCTGATCAAGGCCGGCCTGAGCCTCTACGATTCGTTTTCCAGGGACGGCGGGACTGTGCCGCGGCACCAGTTCCGCACCCACAAGGCTGCGCTCCAGGAACTGCCCGACCTGCGGCCGGACGTGAAGTACACCGCCACCTACTTCGACGCCTCCGTCCACAACCCGGAGCGCCTCACCCTTGACGTGCTCCAGGACGGCGAAAAGGCCGGCCGCGCCGGCAACGCGACGGGCACCAGCGCACAGGGTGACACCGCCCGGGCCAGCAACTACCTGTCGCTGCAGTCCATGTCGCCGGCCCCCAACCCGGGAACCGGCCGTGGAAGCACCGTCCGTCTCCGGGACGAGCTCACCGGCGCGGAATTCGACTTCACCGCGGACATCATCGTCAACACCACCGGCGCGTGGGTGGACCTCACCAACGAGGCGATGGGCGCGGCCTCCTCCTTCATGGGCGGGACCAAGGGCTCCCACATCGTGCTCGACCACCCGGGCCTCCTCGCTGCCTGCCGCGGCCGGGAAATCTTCTTTGAACACACCGATGGCCGGATTGTCCTCATCTACCCCATGGGCGACCGGGTTCTGGTGGGCACCACGGACGTGGACGCGGACATGGCGGAGGACGCCGTCTGCACCGACGAAGAAATCCAGTATTTCTTCGACCTGATCGGGCACGTCTTCCCATCCATCGATGTGTCACCTGACGACATCGTCTACACGTTCTCCGGTGTACGCCCGCTGCCCAGCCATGACGCCACGCAGCCGGGCTTCGTCTCCCGCGACTACCGGATCGAACGCCGCACGTCCGGCACGAACGGAAGCGGCGCCGTCGTCCTCAGCCTGGTGGGCGGCAAATGGACCACGTTCCGCGCCCTGGCTGAGCACCTGACCAACGACGTCCTCGCCGAACTCGGCGTCCAGCGCAAGGTTTCCACGGCGCAGCTTCCCATCGGCGGCGGCGCAGGCTTCCCGGCCGATGAAGCGGGTGTCCAGAAATGGATCAAGGCACACATGGCTGCCGGCCGCGACGCGGACCGCACCGCGGGGCTGCTGACCCGTTACGGGACCCGCGCCGAAGACGTCATCGCCTTCCTTGATGCCGAACCCGACCAGGCCCTGCGCTCCACCCGCGAACTCAGCGTCCGTGAACTGGAATTCATGGCGGCCAACGAGCAGGTGGGCCACCTGGTCGACGTCTTTATCAGGCGTACTTCCCTGGCCTTCCGGGGACTCGTCACCGGAGAGCTCCTCAACGAAGTGGCCGAGGTCCTCTCCGTCCCGCTCAAGTGGGACGCAGCGGCCCGCGCCGCGGAGATCAGGCACGCCCAGGACGTGCTGCAGCGTTTCCACCGCGTGGAAACGCACAGCCTGGTTTCCTAAGGAGCCAGGCCGCCGGCCGGGGCGCGCAGGCGTCCCGGCCCCAAACGGTCCTTCACCCGCGGAGGACCGACAACTAAAAAGAAGGAGTCAAAGATGTCTCTAGGAATAGTCTTCCTCTCCGAAGTCTTTGGCACGGGCATGCTGACCCTGTTGGGTTGCGGCGTCGTTGCCAACGTGGCTTTGCGGGGGACAAAAGGCAACAACGGCGGTTTCCTGATGGTCACCTGGGGGTGGGGAATCGCCGTCTTCGCGGGTGTCTTCGTCGCCGCCAAGTCGGGCGCACACCTGAACCCCGCGGTCACGCTCGGCCTGCTGCTCAACGGCAAGGCCGAATACGCCCCCGGCGTCGCCGTGGACTTTGCCTCAACGCTGACCTACTTCGGCGGCGAGATCGTGGGTGCCTTCCTCGGCGCCGTCGTGTGCTGGCTGGCGTACAAGCAGCACTTCGATGACGAGCCCGAGCCCGCCGGCAAGCTCGGCGTCTTTTCCACGGGTCCCGCCATCCGGTCCACCCCCTGGAACCTGATCACCGAAATCATCGGCACCTTCGTGCTGGTGCTGGTGATCCTCACCTTCGGTGGAACCCCCTCCGGCCTTGGCCCGCTCGCCGTCGCACTGCTCGTGGTGGGCATCGGCGTTTCCCTCGGCGGCCCCACCGGCTACGCCATCAACCCGGCCCGTGACCTCGGGCCCCGCATCGCCCACGCAGTACTCCCCATCAAGGGCAAGGGGTCCAGCGACTGGGCCTACTCCTGGATTCCCGTCGCAGGGCCGCTGATCGGCGGCGCGCTCGGCGGGCTCGTTGCCCGCGTTGTCCCCATCATCGTCACGGCTGCAGCCTGACCCCAACCATCCCCATCACTCCAAGACAAGGACGTCACCATGAACCAGTACGTAATCGCCATCGACCAGGGCACCACCAGCACCCGCGCCATCATCTTCGACCACAGCGGCGCCATCGTCTCCTCGGGCCAAATGGAACACGAACAGATCTTCCCGCAGGCCGGCTGGGTGGAACACGACGCCACCGAGATCTGGAACAACACCCGTGAGGTCATCGGCTCCGCCCTCTCCAAGGCGAACCTTACCCGCCACGACATCGCCGCCGTCGGCATCACCAACCAGCGTGAAACCGCGGTGGTGTGGGACAAGACCACGGGCAAGCCGGTCTACAACGCCATTGTGTGGCAGGACACCCGTACCCAGGACATTGTGGATGAACTGGGCAGGGACGGCGGCGCCGACCGCTTCAAACAGAAGGTGGGCCTGCCGCTGGCCACCTATTTCTCCGGCACCAAGATCAAGTGGATCCTGGACAACGTCGACGGCGCCCGCGAGAAGGCTGAGGCCGGGGACCTGGTCTTCGGCAACACCGACGCGTGGGTGCTGTGGAACCTGACCGGAGGCGTGGACGGCGGCGTCCATGTCACCGACGTCACCAACGCCTCGCGCACCCTGTTCATGGATCTCGAAACACTTCAGTGGGACGACGAAATCCTCGGTATCTTTGGTGTGCCCCGCAGCATGATGCCCGAGATCAAGTCCTCCTCCGAGGTGTACGGCGAAGTCCACGGCTCCCAGCTGCTCCGCGAGACGCCCGTGGCGGGCATCCTCGGTGACCAGCAGGCCGCCACCTTCGGGCAGGCCGCCTTCGAAACCGGCGAAGCCAAGAACACCTACGGCACCGGCTGCTTCCTGATCTTCAACACCGGCGAGGACATTGTCCATTCGAAGAACGGGCTGCTCACCACCGTTGGCTACAAGCTGGGCGACGCCAAGCCGCACTACGCCCTGGAAGGGTCCATCGCCGTCACGGGATCCCTTATCCAGTGGCTGCGCGACAACCTGGGCATGATCAGCAGCGCCCCCGAGGTGGAAACCCTCGCCGCGTCCGTCAAGGACAACGGTGGCGTCTACATCGTCCCGGCGTTCTCCGGACTCTTCGCACCCTACTGGCGATCCGACGCCCGCGGCGCAATCGTGGGCCTCACCCGGTTCGTCAACAAGAACCACATCGCCCGGGCAGCGCTGGAGGCCACCGCCTTCCAGACCCGCGAGGTGCTGGACGCCGTCAACGCGGACTCGGGCGTGCCGCTGAGCGAGCTGAAGGTCGACGGCGGCATGGTCGCCAATGACGCCCTCATGCAGTTCCAGGCGGACATCCTGGGCGTCCCGGTCATCCGCCCCAAGGTCATCGAGACCACGGCCCTGGGTGCTGCGTACGCGGCAGGCCTGGCGGTCGGGTTCTGGAAGGACCTCGGCGAGCTCTCGGCCAACTGGTCCGAGGACAAGCGCTGGGAGCCCCAGATGGACAAGGCCGAACAGGACCGCCAGATGAGGCTCTGGAAGAAGGCGGTCACGAAATCCATGGACTGGGTCGACGAGGACGTTCGCTAGATCCACCTTAGGTTGAGGAAGGCGGCCCCTGAGAGGGGCCGGTGACTCCCGCCCGCCCGCTTCGCGGTGCCCACCACACCATGGCGGGAGCCACCGGCCCCTCTTTGCACGTGCACACTCCCTCAGCCGCTCATTTGCGACTTACGCTGAGGGGGTGTGCATGTGCGCTAGAGTAGAACCATGCGTGCGATCCTTCTGCTTAGTTAGCCGCCGGCTCCGAATATCGGACAGCTGAGCGGCAGCCCCTCCATGGAGAGGGGCTTTTGTGTATCCGGGGCATGGCGCCGGGCCGGCAGCAGGAGGATCAGGCCGTTATGGCAGCACAGATGCCGTAACAGAACAGAAGAGGGCAGCAGTGGGCGTTCAGCCGGAGACAGACACCGGAACAGCAGCAACAGTATCGGCGGAGCCTGAAGAGGGCACCTACAGTTTCACCGCCATGGAGGCCAAATGGCCACAGGTGTGGGAAGACCTGAAGGTCTTCACCCCGGTGGATGACGGGTCCCGGGAACGCCGCTACGTGCTGGACATGTTCCCGTACCCGTCGGGCGATCTGCACATGGGCCACGCCGAGGCGTTCGCCATGGGAGACGTTGTGGCCCGCTACCTGCGCCTGAAGGGCTATGACGTCCTGCACCCCATCGGCTGGGACTCCTTTGGCCTGCCGGCCGAAAATGCGGCCATCAAGCGCAACGCCCACCCCAGCGAGTGGACCTACGCCAACATCGAAACCCAGGCAGCATCCTTCAAGCGGTACGCCATTTCCGCTGACTGGTCGCGCCGGCTGCACACCTCCGATCCGGAGTACTACCGCTGGACCCAGTGGCTGTTCAAGCGCTTCTACGAGCGCGGCCTGGCCTACCGTAAGGACTCGCCGGTCAACTGGTGCCCCAAGGACCAGACGGTGCTGGCCAACGAACAGGTGGTCAACGGCGCCTGTGAACGCTGCGGCACCACCGTCACCAAGAAGTCGCTGAACCAGTGGTACTTCAAGATCACCGACTACGCCGACCGGCTGCTGGACGACATGGATGAGCTCCGCGGCCACTGGCCCGAGCGCGTGCTGGCCATGCAGAAGAACTGGATCGGCCGGTCCGAGGGCGCCCACGTCAACTTCGTCATCGAGGCTGACGGCGGCAAGCCCGCCAAGGATGTCACGGTCTTCACCACCCGCCCGGACACCCTGTACGGGGCCACCTTCTTCGTGGTGGCCGCCGACGCGCCGCTCGCCGTCGAACTCGTCACGGACGAGCACGCCGCTGCCCTGGACGAATACCGCGAACGGGTCAAGGCGCTGTCCGAGATTGAACGCCAGTCCACCGAGCGCGAAAAGACCGGTGTCTTCACCGGCCGCTACGCCATCAACCCGCTGAACGGGGAGAAGCTGCCCGTCTGGGCCGCCGACTACGTCCTGGCCGACTACGGCACGGGCGCCATCATGGCAGTGCCCGCCCACGACCAGCGCGACCTCGACTTTGCCCGCGCCTTCGACCTGCCCGTCCGGGCCGTCCTGGACACCGGCGAAGAGGATCCCGCCGTGTCCGGCACGGCGACGGCGGGGGAGGGCACCTTGATCAACTCCGGTGAGCTGGATGGCCTGCCCAAGGCCGAGGCCATTCCCGCCGCCATCGCCATTTTGGAGCGGCAGGGCACCGGCGAGAAGTTCGTCAATTTCCGGCTCCGCGACTGGCTGCTGAGCCGGCAGCGGTTCTGGGGCACTCCCATCCCGATCATCCACTGCCCGTCCTGCGGGGAAGTGCCCGTTCCGGACGAGCAGCTGCCGGTGACGCTGCCGTCGGACCTCCGCGGCGAGGACCTGGCTCCCAAGGGCACATCGCCGCTGGCCGCCGCCGAAGCCTGGGTCAACGTCGAGTGCCCCTCCTGCCATGGGCCGGCGAAGCGCGACACCGACACCATGGACACCTTCGTGGACTCGTCCTGGTACTTCCTGCGCTTCGTGTCGCCGCACTTCACCGAGGGTCCCTTCGATCCGGAGAAGATCAACGACTGGATGCCCGTTGGGCAGTACGTCGGCGGCGTGGAGCATGCCATCCTCCACCTGCTGTACGCCCGCTTCTTCACCAAGGTCATCCACGACCTCGGCATGATCGACGCGGACGAACCCTTCAGTGCCCTCCTCAACCAGGGGCAGGTGCTCAACGGCGGCAAGGCCATGAGCAAGTCCCTGGGCAACGGCGTGGACCTCGGCGAACAGCTCGACAAGTTCGGCGTGGACGCCGTCCGCCTGACCATGGTGTTCGCTTCCCCGCCCGAGGACGACGTGGACTGGGCCGACGTGTCGCCGTCGGGATCTGCCAAGTTCCTGGCCCGCGCCTGGCGCCTCGCCCAGGACGTCACCAGCGAACCCGGTGTGGACTCCGCGGCCGGTGACCGCGCCCTGCGCTCGGTGACGCACCGCACTATCGCCGACGCCGCCGAGCTCCTGGACGCCAACAAGTTCAACGTGGTGGTGGCCAAGCTGATGGAACTGGTCAACGCCACCCGCAAGGCCATCGATTCCGGGGCCGGCGCCGACGACCCGGCCGTCCGCGAGGCCGCCGAAGCCGTCGCCGTGATCCTCAGCCTGTTCGCCCCGTACACGGCCGAGGACATGTGGAACCTGCTGGGCCACCCGGCATCCGTCGCCAACGCAGGGTGGCCGGCACACGATCCTGCCCTCCTGGTCCAGGACACGGTCACCGCCGTTGTCCAGGTACAGGGCAAGGTCCGCGACCGGCTTGAGGTGTCCCCGGACGTCTCCGAGGATCATCTGCGCGAGCTGGCCCTGGCGTCGGAAAATGTCCGCCGCGCCCTCGACGGCCGGGGCATCCGGACTGTCATCGTCCGTGCGCCTAAGCTGGTCAACATCGTTCCGGCATAATCGCTGCACCCGCAGTACCCACCGGCCGCCGGAGATTTTCCGGCGGCCGGTGGCGCCTGGGCCGGACACCCATCCAGGAGGCACCCTTGCCCGAGAGTAACGCCGCCGCCTGGCCGTGGGTCCGTGCGCGGCTGTCGGGCCTCCGCCCCACGCCCCGGCCGGGCACCCGCCGTGCGGGGGCTCCGGTGGTGCGCACCGCCGTCGTGACCGATTCGGCAGCGGCCCTCCCGGCGGAGTACCTTCGCGGGCTTCCCCGGGACGGGCTCCTGACCGTGACACCCATGCCTGTCATGGTGGGGCCGGAAATTTACGGCGAGGGCGAAGACGATATCCTGGAGACCATCGCCGTGGCCCTGGCCGCCGGGACGCCGGTCAAGACGTCCAGGCCGTCACCGGGGCAGTTCGAGCAGGCGTACCGTGCTGCCGAGCTGCGCGGATTCGACGGTATCGTTTCGGTCCATATCTCCGGTGAGCTGTCCGGGACGGCCGACGCTGCGAGACTGGCAGCGGCCAAGGTGGGCATTCCCGTCGACGTCGTAGATACCCGCACGGTCGGCATGGCCCAGGGAATGGCAGTGCAGGCGGCGGTGCAGGCAGCGGCAGCCGGTGCGGGCCGGGAAGCGGTGGCAGCTGCAGCCGTCGAACAGGCCGAACACACCAAGGTCTTCTTCTACGTCCCCAGCCTCGAACAGCTGCGGCGGGGCGGAAGAATCGGCGCTGCCGCCTCGCTGCTGGGCACCATGCTGGCCATCAAACCTATCCTGGCGGTCGACGGCGGCAGGATCGTTCCGCTGGAAAAGGTACGTTCGGCGGCCAGGGCCGTCGCGCGCCTCGAGGAAATCGTGGTGGCCCACGCGGCACCGCAGCCGGACGGGTCCGTGACCCTCGCCGTCCACCATTTCGGAAATCCGGAGGAAGCGGAGAGCCTGGCTGCCCGGCTGGAAGCTGCGCTGCCGGAATGCCCGCCCGCCCAGATCAGCTCCCTGCCGGCCGTCCTGGCAGCCCACGCCGGTCTCGGCGTCCTCGCCGTCATTGTGGGCAGGAGCCCCGCCCTCCCCAGCGGTACACAGCTTCCCACCTAAGCCGCAGGGCATCCCGGGAACATCGATTGGCCCGCAGCCTGCACCACCGCCGGTCTGTACGTTGGGGACCGGCCAGTGGGAGGCTGGTTCCATGCGGAAACTCACCTACAGCATGAACCTGTCTGCGGACGGCTACATCGCCGCCGCCGGCGACGACATCGGCTGGAGCGCCCCAAGCGATGAACTGTTTCAGTGGTGGCTGGAACAGGAGCAGTCGAACAGTTTGTCGCTGTACGGGCGCAAGCTGTGGGAGACGATGAGCTCCTACTGGCCGACCGCCGACCAGCAGCCCAATGCGGCCCCGGCCCAGATCGAGTTCGCACGGAACTGGCGGGACACCCCGAAGGTCGTGTTCTCATCGACGATCGACAAGGTCGACTGGAATACGCGGCTTGTCACCGGCGACGCGACGGACGAGATAAGCCGGCTCAAGACCGAAGACGGCGGTCCGATGAGCATCGGCGGGGCAACGCTCGCCTGGGCCGCCATGCGGGCAGGCCTGATCGATGAATATGCGCTCGTCATCCATCCGGTCCTGACGGGCGGAGGCACGCCGTTCTTCACAGCCCTGACTACATGGGTGAACCTGGACTTGGTGGAGACGCGCACGTTCCAGGGCGGCGTGGTCCTCACCCGGTACCGGGTGAGGCGCTGAGGAGTTCCTCGGGCATGGGGTGCGATGGGTCCCAGTGGGACTATGGCAGCTCATTACCCGGACCCGTAACGGGAGCCCCGGCGAACCACCTTGGACAAACCGAGGACTGGTGTTGTCCGCCGTCGGTAGGCAGCTTTCCACATAGGGCCTGTGGCGTCTGCCGCCTTGCCCGCATGGTTTCTAGGGTGGAGCTATGTCACGCCGGGACGCCGCAGCAACACGCCAGCAGGCGCGCCACGTGCGGGCAAGGCTCCAGGCCGCCGTAGGTGAGGCAGCACCGGCTGATCCGGAGAACCGTCTTGGCCTGGACGGGTTTGAGTACCGGGGGCCGGTAGAAGCGAACGGGCCTCCGGCCGACGGCGATTCCGAAGGCACTCCCGGTGCCGGGCCCGTACTGCGCTGGCGGGTGGGGGTGCGGGTTGCCTTGCTGCTCGCTGCCGTAGCCGCGGCCGCCTGCGCCTGGTTCTGGTGGCAGGCAGCCAACGCGGCTCCGGAGGTCCTGCCCCTGTCGGGCGTCAGCTCCGGGACAGCCGACGGTAAAGAGGGTGGCGGCAAGCCGTCGGACGAGGCCGAAGAACATCCGGCAGCTGCAAGCCCACATCCCGGAGAGTCCGCCCCTGCGGACCTGGTAGTGGTCCATGTGGCCGGGGCCGTGGCCAAACCCGGCGTCGTCCGACTGCAGCAGGGAAGCCGTGTCGAGGATGCCATTGCCGCGGCGGGCGGCGCAACGCCGGAGGCGGACCCCAACCGCCTGAACCTTGCACTCGTGGTGGACGACGGGCAGAAAATCCACGTGCCCCTGCAGGGCGAACCACTTGCCGCCGCACCGGACGCTGCTGAATCCGCTGCCAGCGGCGGGGACGGCTCCGGGTCCCACCCGGCAGGCTCCGGTCCGCCCGGCGGCAAGGTGAACCTGAGCACCGCTGATGTTGCCATGCTGGACACGCTTCCGAAGGTCGGGCCGGTACTTGCCCAGCGGATTGTCGACTGGCGCAAGGAACACGGCCCTTTCAGGAGCGTCGAAGAACTGGACGCGGTAGATGGCGTCGGGCCGAAAATGCTTGAGGCCCTGCTGCCTCTGGTGACGGTGTAGGGGGCCTCAACATGGACACCGTCATCAGGAGACCCCGGATAACGGACAGGGGAGGGGCACAGGCAATGGCAGCAAAGGGCGCACGTCCCAGTCCGTGGAAACGGTTCGTGGAATCCGCAGTGCAGGGCGGCGGCCCAGGCCAGCAGTCAGGGCCGCCAGCACCAACACCTTCCGGGCCGCGGATGCCGGCGCGGCGGCGCCGGGTAACGCCGGAACTGGAAGTCCTCCGAAAGTCCTTGGCGAGTTGCGCGGCCGGTGTCCGCAACCGGGTGGCCAACAACGGCAAGGGCCAGACGGATAGGTACTCCAGTGCCGAAGGTTCGCGGCGCCGGCTGGATCTTCGGCTTGCCCTCCCCGCGGCCCTGGTGTGGGGTGCTGCCGTGGCCGGGCTGTGGCTGCCACCCACTGAACTTGCGGTCCTGTGCTGCCTGCTTGCCGGGCTGGGCGCCTTGTGTCTGATGCGGGCCGCTAAAAATTCTCCGCGACAAAAGCCCGGCCCCGACGTCAGCCGCCATTCCAGCGCACCCAACCCGTCAAGGAGCCGGACCATGACTGCCGCTCTGGGCTTATCCCTGCTGTTGGCGGCAGCCACCGGAGCGCACTCCGCGACGGCATCAAGCCAACGCTTTAATGGCCCCCTTGCGGAGGCGGTCGCCGGCGGCAAGACAGCCGTCGCCATCGTCGAGGTGGCAGGTAACCCGAGAGCGGTTGGCGGTGCCGGAGCAACGGCGGAACGCTGGTCCGTCCCGGTGTGGACCCGTGAAGTGTCCACCGGCGGGGTCCTGCTCAGGACCCGGGCCCGGCTCACCATCATGGGCGGCCAGGGGTGGGGAGCCGTGCTGCCGGGGCAGACACTGCGCGCCACCGGCAAACTGCGGACTCCGGACCCTGGAGAGCCGGAGGCAGCGAATCTGGCAGCCTCCACGGTTCCCGGCACGGCCACGGGCGGTTCTCTCCTGGAAGAAGCGGCACGGGAACTCCGCGGCCGGTTCGTAGCTGCTGCAGCATTCCTGCCTCCGGACGCCCGCGGACTCCTGCCCGGAATGGTCACCGGCGACACGAGCGCGCTGGACGAGGGACTGAACAATGCCATGAAGGCCGTGGGCATGACCCACCTGACAGCGGTCAGCGGGGCAAACTGCAGCCTCGTTCTGGGCGCCTTGCTGCTGCTCTGCCGCCGCTTCCGGCTGCCAAGGCTGCCTGCTGCCGCAGCCGCCCTTGCCGGCCTGGCCCTGTTCGTGGTTCTGGTGGGACCCGATGCCAGTGTCCTGAGGGCAGCACTCATGGGCGCCATCGGCGTCGCGTCGCTGGCCGGCGGACGCACTGGACGTGGCCTGAGCTTCCTGTGCCTGGCCGTCATCGGTCTGCTGCTGTTCGAACCGGCCCTTGGCGCGAGCTTCGGTTTCCTGCTGTCCGTCCTGGCCACGTTGGGGATCATCCTCCTGGGCCGTCGGATTATCGGCTGGATTCCGGGGGCGGTGCCCCGATGGGCCGCTGCCGCAGTCGCCGTGCCCCTGTCCGCGCAGTTGCTGTGCGGGCCCGTCATCGTCCTCCTGCAGCCCCAGTTTGCGACGTACTCGCTGCTGGCCAATGTTGCCGCATCGCCCCTTGTTGCCCCGGTGACCCTGCTGGGGACTGCTGCCGTGCCTTTGGTGGTCGTGCTGCCCTGGGCGGCCACCATATTGATCGTGGTGGCCGGAACCTGTGCCGCCGGCGTTGCCGCAACGGCCAGGTTCGCTGCCGTGCTGCCGGGTTCCGCCCTTCCCTGGCCCGAAGGAGTCCCTGGTCTGCTGTCGATGCTCCTGCTGTCCGCCCTGGCCTTCGCTGCTCTGTGGGCGCTGGCCCACCCCCTGCAGTTGGTCTGCAAAGTCCGCTCAATCCACGCCGGCACGGTGGCCCTGATTGAGGTGCTGGAAACGGTGATGCGCCGTATCCGCAGTCACCGCAGCTTGGAGCCGGGGCCCGGACGTGGCAGGCTGGGATACTGCAATAAAACCTCCGGAAGGAACCGTCGATGGCCGCTGCGCAAAAGCGAGCAACCCGCTCCCCGGCATCGAACACCGCCTCCTGGCGGGACGCAGCGCCGGCATCGATAGTCCTGGTGGGCGGGCCGGAAGAGTATCTGGGCATCAGGGCCATGGACCGCATCCGGTCGCAGGTCAGGGCAGCCGAGCCGGACGTCGAGCTGAGCCGCATCAACGCCGCAACGTACGAACCGGGGACCCTGACGATGCAGGTTAGCCCTTCCTTGTTCGGTGAGAGCAAACTTATCGAAGTGGAAGCCGTGGAAGGAATGAACGACGCCTTCCTCGCAGACGCCCTGGCGTATCTGCAGCACCCCGAACAGGACGCCGTCGTGGTCCTGCGGCACGCCGGCGGAAACCGCGGTAAGAAACTGCTCGACGCCGTCAAGAAAGCCGGCTGGCCTGTGGTCGACTGTCAGCCACTGAAGAAGGAAGCGGACAAGATCTCGTTCGTTGCGGCGGAATTCAAGGCAGCCGGACGCCGGATCAACCAGGACGCCGTCCAGGCCCTGGTCAATGCCGTGGGAGCAGACCTGTCCGAACTGGCCGCCGCATGCTCCCAGCTCATTGCCGACGCGGGAAGCACTGTCACGGCCGAGACGGTGGACAAGTACTACGGCGGGCGGATTGAGGCCACCGCATTCAAAGTTGCCGATGCCGCCATGGCAGGAAACGCCCCGCTGGCGCTCTCGACGCTCCGCCACGCACTCGCCACCGGAGCCGACCCGGTACCGCTGGTGGCAGCCCTCGCCGCGAAGCTCAGGACGGTGGCGCGCGTGGCAGGTGCCTCGGGTTCGTCTGCACAGATCGCAGCGGAGCTCGGCATGCAGCCCTGGCTGGTGGAGCAGGCCCAGCGGGACGTCCGGCGCTGGACCCCGGAGGGCCTGGTGCGGTCCATCCAGGCCACGGCGGAGGCCGATGCCCAAGTCAAGGGCCTCTCCAGGGACCCCGTCTATGCCGTCGAGCATGCCGTGACCGTTATCGCCATGTCAGTCCAGGGCAGATAAGCACGAAACACAGGTCGCCCGATTCCCGGCGGCAGGATTGCCCCTCTCGGCTGCGCAGGGCCCGTGGCTTACGACGGCGGTGCTGCCGCCCGCCCGCTGGAAGGGCCGGCTTCGGGCGGCCAGGGTAAGAAGCTTAAAGGCGTGTGGCCGGCACCTTGCGGTACCGGCCACACCATCAGTTCGTGGGAACTGGAAACCTTAGAGTGCGTTGACCTTCTTGGAGATCGCCGACTTGCGGTTCGCTGCGTTATTCTTGTGCAGAACACCCTTGCTGACAGCCTTGTCCAGCTTACGGCTGGCAGTAACGAGCGCAGTAGTAGCAGCTTCCTTGTCAGCGGACTCAACGGCGGTGTTGACGGCGCGGATGGCCGTCTTCAGCTCGGACTTGACTGCGTTGTTGCGCAGGCGTGCCTTCTCGTTGGTCAGGATGCGCTTCTTCTGGGACTTGATATTCGCCACGTGTGAACTCTCTTTGTAATGCGGAAATGGTCTAGAGGGCTTTCAGGCTGGCCTTGACTGAGCGGCGTGGGGATACCTATGGCGGCCAGCCATCAGTGACCGTCGACCTGCACGGACACACAGCAATAAAGAATAGCAGGTCAGCGGCGGCACTGGCCATTTGGGAGTGTCAGGTCCGGCCGTGTCGCCTGCGCAGTCCGGACGCCACTCTCCCGAAGCGTGCCTCATCCAGCACCGCTCCCTCGCGCCGGATGCTGTCCGGCCGGAGCTGCATGATGCGGTCAAGCCGCACTTCACTGGGCCGGCCCTGCTTGTCCCAGGCTCCGGATCCGAGGTCCACGTAGTCCCCGGAGCTGCTGCCGGCGGGGACTCTGTCCCGGCTGGTCATCATCAGTCCGAGGAGGTATGGGCCGTTATGCCCCACCAGCAGGACGGGACGGTCTTTCCCCTGATTGTGGTCCTCCTCGAAGGGAACCCACGCCCACACCACTTCGCCCGGATCCGGATCGCCGTCAGGCTGGGGTGCGTAGCGGACGGCGGCCCGTCCGCGGTAGTCGCCAGGGTACGCCGCGGACCCGGAGGGAATGCCTGCGGTGGCCTCGGGACGGGCGGCGCCGGGGCGTCGGTGGCCGGCGGCGCCCACCGGGGACGCGGGGCGGCGGTTCTGGAGCAGGCGCAGGCCCCGGCGGACGGCGTTTCCCAGCGAGCGGAGATCAAAGGGCATCCCGAAAGCCTATCGGCGCGGCTGGGCCGCAGAAAACCGCCTGCGGGCGGGCCGCGATGCGGTTGCGGAGTCCCGGACGTGGGACACTGGAGGTTGAAGATGTGCGGCTGGACCGCGGGCGGCTTTTTGCGTGCCTGGCGGATGGCTGCAGAAAAGCCAACAGTAAGGACCCTGCGTGTCTCCCATGGCCCGCACCGCACCGGTGCCCGCCGCGACAGATCCGGCAATTATTCGGAACTTTTGCATCATCGCGCATATCGACCACGGCAAGTCCACCCTGGCTGACCGTATGCTGCAGTCCACCGGGGTGGTCCAGGCGCGCGACATGAAGGCCCAGTACCTGGACCGGATGGATATCGAGCGCGAGCGCGGCATCACCATCAAGTCCCAGGCGGTCCGCATGCCGTGGGAGGTGGACGGCGTCAGTTATGCGCTGAATATGATCGACACTCCCGGGCACGTGGACTTCACCTACGAGGTGTCCCGGTCCCTGGCGGCGTGCGAAGGCGCAATCCTGCTGGTGGACGCGGCACAAGGCATTGAAGCCCAGACGCTCGCGAACCTGTACCTGGCCATGGAAAACAACCTCGCGATCATCCCGGTCCTGAACAAGATCGACCTGCCGGCGGCGCAGCCCGAAAAGTATGCAGCCGAACTGGCCAGCCTGATCGGCGGCGATCCCGAGGACGTCCTGCGGGTATCCGGCAAAACCGGCGTCGGCGTCGAGGCCCTCCTGGACAAGATTGTCCGCGACCTGCCGGCCCCGAAGGGTGACCCCGACGCACCGGCCCGCGCCATGATTTTCGACTCGGTCTATGACACCTACCGCGGCGTGGTGACCTACGTGCGCGTGGTGGACGGCATGCTCCACCCGCGCGAACGCATCCAGATGATGTCCACCAGGGCCTCGCACGAGCTCCTGGAGATCGGGGTCAGTTCCCCGGAACCCACCCCTTCCAAGGGCCTGGGCGTGGGCGAGGTGGGCTACCTGATCACCGGTGTGAAGGACGTCCGGCAGTCCAAGGTTGGCGACACCGTCACCAACCTGGCCAAGCCGGCCGCGGAGTCGCTTCCCGGCTACGCCGATGCCAAGCCGATGGTGTTCTCAGGCCTGTACCCGCTGGACGGCGCCGACTACCCGGTACTCCGCGACGCGCTCGAAAAGCTCATGCTCAACGATGCCGCCCTGGTGTACGAACCGGAGACCTCGGCCGCGCTGGGCTTCGGCTTCCGCGTGGGCTTCCTGGGCCTGCTGCACCTTGAGATCACCCGCGAACGCCTGGAACGCGAATACAACCTCGACCTGATTTCCACGGCTCCGAACGTGGAATACGAGGTGACCCTGGAGGACAAGAAGGTGGTCCGGGTGACCAACCCCAGCGAGTACCCCACCGGCAAGATTGCCGAGGTACGCGAACCCATGGTCTCCGCCACCATCCTGGCCCCCAACGAGTTCGTCGGCGCCATCATGGAACTGTGCCAGTCCCGCCGCGGCGTGATGGGCGGCATGGACTACCTCTCGGAGGACCGGGTGGAAATCCGCTACCGCCTGCCGCTGGCGGAAATCGTGTTCGATTTCTTCGACATCCTGAAGTCGAAGACCCGGGGCTACGGCTCCCTGGACTGGAAGGCCGACGGCGAGCAGGTTGCCGACCTTGTGAAGGTCGACATCATGCTCCAGGGCGAGCAGGTGGACGCGTTCAGCGCCATCACGCACCGGGACAAGGCCTACGCCTATGGTGTGATGATGACCGGCAAGCTGCGAGAACTCATTCCGCGGCAGCAGTTCGAAGTGCCCATCCAGGCGGCCATCGGTTCCCGGATTATCGCCCGGGAAAGCATCCGCGCCATCCGCAAGGACGTGCTGGCCAAGTGCTACGGCGGTGACATCTCCCGTAAGCGCAAGCTGCTGGAGAAGCAAAAAGAAGGCAAGAAGCGCATGAAGATGGTGGGCACCGTAGAGGTGCCGCAGGAAGCGTTCATCGCAGCCCTCACCACCGACGAATCAAAGGACAAGGCCAAGAAGAAGTGACCACCGCACAGCGGGGGACCCGCTGATGCCCAGCGTGCTTCCCCTCGGCGACCCGGCGCCGTCGGACGGTCTGTTGCCTGACCAGGCAGCGGACGGTGCGGCGGCCCGGGCCTTTGGCCTGTACGTCCACATTCCGTTCTGCGCTGTCCGGTGCGGTTACTGTGACTTCAACACCTACACCGCCACCGAACTCGGCGGCGGGGCGTCGCAGGACGCCTATGCCGGAACCGCGGTATCGGAGGTGTCGCTGGCGGCGGCGGTGCTCTCGAGGTCAGGGCTGCCGGAGCGGAAGCTCAGCACCGTCTTCTTCGGGGGCGGCACGCCCACGCTGCTGCCCGCGGACGACCTCGCCATGATCCTCCGGGCGGCGATCGACCAGTGGGGAATTGAGGATGGTGCCGAGGTGACCACCGAGGCGAACCCTGATTCGGTCACGCCCGAGTCCCTGGCGGTCCTCAAGGAGGCGGGCTTCACCAGGGTCTCCTTCGGCATGCAGTCCGCCGTTCCGCATGTGCTCAAGGTCCTGGACCGCACCCATACTCCCAGCCGGGTGCCGCAGGTGGTGCAGTGGGCCCGCGAAGCGGGGCTCGCCGTGAGCCTGGACCTGATCTACGGAACTCCGGGGGAGTCGCTGGCCGATTGGCGCCACTCCCTGGACACCGCGCTCTCGTATGGGCCCGACCACATCAGCGCCTACGCGCTGATCGTTGAGGAGGGCACCAAGCTGGCCGCGCAGATGCGCCGCGGCGAGGTCCCGGGAATTGACGACGACGACCACGCTGACAAATACGAGCTTGCCGACCAGCTGATCACCGAAGCCGGGCTTGGCTGGTACGAGGTCAGCAACTGGGCGCGCACGCCTGAGCAGGTGTGCCGGCACAACCTTGCCTACTGGCGGGGCGATGACTGGTGGGGCATCGGGCCCGGCGCCCACTCACACGTTGGCGGTGTCCGCTGGTGGAACGTCAAGCATCCGGCAGCGTATGCCAACCGGCTGTCCCAGGGGCTGTCGCCTGCGGCGGGCAGGGAAACGTTGGATGCGCAGACCCGGACCATGGAACGGGTGATGCTTGAAGCGCGGTTGCAGTCGGGGCTGGACCTGTCGACGCTTACTGCCGGAGGCAGGCACCAGGTGGCCGGCCTGATCGCCGACGGCCTCGTGGAACCCGCTGACGCCTTCCGGGGACGGCTGGTCCTGACGCTAAGGGGCAGGCTCCTGGCCGACGCAGTGGTCCGCCGGATCCTCCCGGACTGACGCGGAGGGTCCTTCCGGGAATCCGGACGCCAGCGGCGGGCCCGGAACGCCGCTTACTTAATCCAGCGAAGGTTGAGCTGGTACCGGTGCGGCTGGCCCCGGTTGACGTGGATTCCCGCTGCCACGGAGAAGCAGGTGAGCGCCACCCAGATCAGCGTGGCAATGACGGCGAAGATATTTCCCACGTAGGGGATGAACACCAGGATGTTGGCCAGCACGGCGGCGATGGTGGGCGGCAGGCTGAAGTTCAGTGCTTCCTTCGATTCCTGGGCGGTGAACGGTCCGCGGTCCCGGAAGATCAGGTAGATCAGCAGCGACGGGACGCATCCCAGGATTCCACCGAAATGTGCGAGCGTGGCCCACTGGCGGTCTTCGCTGGCCGTCAGCGGCAGCGCATTGGCGGGGACGCCATGGTACTCGGAACGGCCCTGGCCGTCCCTGTGATCACGTGCGTTGTCTGCCACAGTCTGTTCCTTCGGAGGTGCAAGTGGTGCTGGCTTCATGTTCTGGCGCGGTGGGGGTGTGCCGTGTATGTCTGCAAGGCACCCGCAATACCAAGAATACTGGCTGTTGGGGACCTGCCCGGCCGTCAGGGCACGGTGAGGAAGTCGATGACCTCCTCCACCCGTCCCAGGAGGGACGCTTCCAGGTCGGCGTACGTGCGGACGGCCCCCAGCAGTTTCTGCCATCCGAGCCCAATGTCTTCCTTGGTGGCGTGCGGCCAGCCGAACGCTTTCAGGATCCCGGTCTTCCAGTCCTGCCCGCGGGGAACGGCAGGCCATTTGTCGATGCCCAGGACGGCGGGCCGGATGGCCTGCCAGACGTCCACGTAGGGGTGGCCGACAATCAGGACGTTGCCCGCGGCCCCCGGGGAAGCCATGACGGCGTCCGCGATGCGCGATTCCTTGGAATCGGGGACCAGGTGATCCACCAGCACACCCAGCCGCCGGCCCGGGCCGGGCTTGAACGCGGCGACGGCGCCGGCCAGGTCGTCGATACCGTGCAGGGGCTCGACGACGATGCCCTCCACGCGCAGGTCGTCTCCCCAGACCTTCTCCACCAGTTCGGCGTCGTGCTTGCCTTCCACCCAGATCCGGCTGGCCTTCGCCACCTGGGCGCGCTGGCCTTCCACCCGCACGGACCCGGATGCGGTCCGCCCGGCTGCTCCGGTGGCTGCAGCCTTGGGTGCCGGCGGCATCAGCCGGATGGGCTGGCCTTCGAGCAGGAAACCGAATCCCAGCCGGAAAGTCCGCGACTTGCCCCGCCGGTCCTCCAGCGCCACCACGTGCATCCCGCCGGATTTCTCCACCCGCGTCACGGCCCCCACCCAGCCGGACTGGACTTCCTCAAGCACCATGCCGCGCTGGACGGGAACCTCGGGAAGTTCCGTCCGGGCTGGAGCGGAGATTCCCCGGGGTCCCCAGTTCTGGTAATCCATGAAGTCATCCGCCTAGCACTAGGTCCCTGGCCCCGGAATTTCGCCCGGAGCGGTACCAATGCTAACAACGGGGCAAGGCATAATAGACTGTTAGCACTTAGGCATGTCGAGTGCTAACCCCTGGCTGGCACCGGGCGGGGCGCGCGCCCCGGACCATGGATGGAGGTGGAGAGTGAGCGAGCCACGCAAACTGGAAGTACTGCGGGCCATCGTTGAGGACTACGTCCACTCCCGCGAACCCGTGGGGTCGAAGGCCCTGGTGGAGCGGCATCACCTTGGCGTTTCGAGCGCCACCATCCGCAACGACATGGCAGCGCTGGAGGATGAAGGGCTCATCACGGCCCCGCACACCAGCGCCGGCAGGATTCCCACCGACAAGGGCTACCGGCTTTTCGTCGACCAGATTTCGGCCGTCAAACCCCTGTCGGCCGCCGAGCGCCGGGCCATCCAGTCCCTGCTGGAAGGTGCAGATGACCTCGACGACGTCCTGGAACGCACCGTCCGGCTGCTGTCGCAACTGACCAACCAGGTGGCCGTGGTCCAGTACCCGCACCTGAGCCGGGCACTTGTCCGCCACATCGAATTCGTCCTGCTGGCCCCGCGCAAAGTACTGGTGGTCCTGATCGCCAACAGCGGCAAAGTGGAGCAGCGCGTCATCGACGTCGGACAGGACCTTGGTGACGACGTGCTGGCCGAGCTCCGCACCCGGTTCCTTGGTGCCCTGGGCGGAACCCGGCTGAGCCAGCTTGCGCAGGCGCTTCCCGCCGTCGTGGCCGCCACGCCCCACGCGCAGCGCCAGGCAGCACACGCGCTGGCCCTGGGGCTGGAGGCACTGGCGCAAAGCAGCCGGGAGGACCGGATGGTCATGGCCGGGACCGCCAACCTGGCCAGGTCCAACGTGGATTTCCCGCTCAGCATCGGCCCGGTGCTGGAGGCGCTCGAGGAGCAGGTGGTGATGCTGCGCCTGCTGAGTGAAATGGCGCAGGACCACCGCGGTGTGGCTGTGAGCATCGGGCGGGAAAACCCCTATGACGGACTCGCCGAGGCATCCGTGGTGGCCACCGGCTATGGTCCGGACAGCGCCGCGAAAGTAGGAATCCTCGGCCCGACCCGGATGGACTATCCCACCACCATGGCCGCCGTCAGGGCAGTAGCCCGCTACCTTTCCAGGATTTTGGGGCCCTGACTCTTTGCCGCCGGAGCTGTCCGGCCCGAAGACAAGAGCTTGGCCGCCGACTGAACGCAGTACAACAAGGAAGAGATACGAACTTTGAGCAGCCACTATGACGTCCTTGGAGTCTCACCCGAAGCTACCGGGGAGGAGATCAAGAAGGCCTACCGCAAGCTGGCCCGCACCCTCCACCCGGACGTAAACCCCGGTGACGACGCTGCGGAACGCTTCAAGGCGGTAACTCACGCCTACGAGGTCCTTTCCGACCCCCAGAAGCGCCGGGTCTATGACACCACCGGGAACGAGAACGGCACGGACAATGGCTTCGGCGGTGCAAGCTACGCAGGCCAGGGCTTTGCCTTCCAGGACATTTTTGACACCTTCTTCGGTGCCGGCGGCAGCGCCGGCCCCGCGTCCAGGGTCCGGCGCGGCCAGGACGCCCTTATCAGCGTCCGGATCGACCTGCGCGACGCCGTCTTCGGCGTCAATAAGAAGCTCGAAGTGGACACTGCCGTGGTCTGCCCCACGTGTGACGGATCCTGCTGCCGTCCGGGGACCCATCCCGAGCGCTGCGATATCTGTGGCGGCAGCGGCCAGGTGCAGCGGGCCGTCCGCTCCATCCTGGGCCAGGTCATGACCGCAGCCCCCTGCGGCACCTGCGAAGGCTTCGGCACGGTCATCAAGGACCCCTGCAACGAGTGCAGCGGCCAGGGCCGCATCCGCAGCCGCCGCTCGCTGACCATTAAGGTACCCGCGGGCGTTGCCACCGGAACCCGCATCCAGCTCTCCGGCCAGGGCGAGGCCGGACCGGCAGGGGGCCCCACCGGCGATCTGTACGTCGAAATCCGCGTCAACAACGATGCCACCTATGTGCGCGAAGGCGATGACCTGCATGCCACCCTGCACATCCCCATGACCGCGGCTGCGCTGGGTACGGATGTCAGCCTGGAGACCTTCGACGGCACGCAGGAGATCGACGTCAAGCCCGGTACCCAGTCAGGGGAAATCATCACCCTGCGCGGACTGGGTGTCACCCACCTGAGGGGCTACGGCCGGGGCGACCTGAAGGTCCACCTGCAGGTGGACACTCCGGCCAAGCTTGACTCCGCCCAGGAGGACCTGCTGCGCCAGCTGGCGAAGCTCCGCAGCGAACAGATCACCGAGGGCAAGCTCGCCGCCAGCGGCGGGATGTTCGCCAAGCTCCGGGACCGGTTCGGTAACCTGTAGCGGTGAGCAACCCCGTCTTCTTCACCTCCGCCGGTTCACTGTCAGGGATGACAGCGGGGAGCATGTTCCTCCTCGAGGGCCCAGAGGCCCGGCACGCGGTGACCGTCAAGCGGCTGTCTCCGGGCGAAGCGGTGGACATCGTGGACGGCGCCGGTACGCGGATGACCGGGAAAGTGGTCTCGGCCGCCGGTTCCGCCCTTGACGTCGAGTGCGCAGAGCTCAGCAGGGAAGAGAGGCCGGACATCCGGCTGGTACTGGTCCAGGCCTTGGCCAAGGGAGACCGTGACGAGCTGGCCATCGAGACCGCTACCGAACTGGGCATCGACGCCGTCATCCCGTGGCAGTCTGAGCGGTCCATCGTCCGCTGGAAGGGCGACCGGGCAGCGCGCGCACACGCAAAATGGGAGTCCACGGTAGCGGCGGCCGCCAAACAGGCGCGGCGCGCGTGGATCCCCGAGGTGCGCCCCGCCGTCGAAACAGCCGGACTCGCCGCGGCCGTGGAAGCAGCGGACTTGGCCGTCATCCTGCACGAGGACGCTGTCCGGCCGCTGCGCACCGTCCTCGAGGACTGGCAGGGAAAAACCGGTCCCGGTGCACGTGAAATCCTGCTCATCGTGGGACCGGAAGGCGGGATCAGTCCCCGCGAGGTCACCAGGCTCTGCGACAAAGGCGCCGTGACTGCCCTGTTGGGGCACCACGTCCTGCGCTCCTCCACAGCGGGGCCGGCCGCCGTCGTCCTTGCCAGCGACATCCTTGGCCGCTGGACTCCTACCGGACCTTGAAGGACCTGGTGTCCTCGTTCCGGTCCGGTTCGCCTCCGGCCCCTGCCTGCGCCACCCGCAGTTCATAGTCGCCGGCGGGCAGGTTGAGGGCCAGCGTGAAAACGCCGGCCTGCCCCTGTTCCGCGGCCGCCGTGGTTTCGCCCGTCAGGAACGGAGCCTTGGTGCTGTCTTCGGGGGACTGCAGGATCTGCCAGCGAAGCTTCGCGCCAGGAGATGTGCTGCGGCCGGTGATCTTGACGCTCCCGGCGGCCACTTCGGCGTTCTCCTGCGGATCGATGATCCAGACCGGTGCCACCAGGCCGGCAGCGCGGGTCATCAAGGCACCCAGCTGCACTTTGCCGAAAGCGACATAGTCCGTGTGGCCGTCCACCAGGATCCTGACCTTGACCTGCTGGCCGGTGTCGATCAGGCCGGAACTGGCGGCGGCAGCCGTGGCCGTATAGACCAACTGCTGGATTGCGCGCGCGGCCATGTCGGCGTCCAGGTTGCTGTTGAAGGCGTCGGAAGAGACATCCACGGTGATGATGTCCTTGCCCGAAATGGAGGTGGCAAGCTTGTCCGGGTTTTGCCAGGGCGTGAAGAAGTCGGGATCCAGCGGCTTCTCCGACATCATCGCGCGCAGCGCCCGCGTCACCGGATTCTCCTGCTCCGGGACGTCCCGGAACTCGCGGTACAGGAAGATGTTTCCGCCGCTGCGGCCGATCCAGTACACCGGAGCCTTGTTGGAAGACTGGGTGGTTTCCAGTGGCGCGCTGGTGGCCGGAGCATCCGGTACGGTCCCGCCCGTCGCCGGAACGGATGCGATGGTGCCGGTCGGGGCCGGTCCGCCCTCCGCAGTGCAGCCCGCAAGGACGGGGACGAACACGAGGATCCCCGCAAGGACGGCCGGGCGCAGGCGCCCCATCGATCGTCCTGCCCGTTCGGGCACAGAGGAAACCGGCATTGTCCTGCCCTTGTCCTTTCCTGGCATGGCGGGCCGTTCCCCTGGCGGCCTGGCTTCCCAGCAGATGCTGGTTTTCCAGCATTGCATAGGGGGACCACTCCACAACGGCACTTTTGGCTCCTGCGGTCCAACTGCAACGGGAACGATATGAGGCCGATATGAAGTTGATACCAAACCCGGTCTGACGCTGCCTGCTGCGGCAGCAGTTGCGCATCCTGCGCCGGGGAACCCTGCGGGGGCGCCGGCCCGGCAAGGCGCCGGCCACCCGGGCATGGACCCTGCCTGGGCAGGGGCTGGCGTAAGATATAGGGATCACTGGGCATGGAGCTCCGCGCAGCGGAATCCCGGCCCGGCAGAGAAAACAAGCGACGTCGATCTTCGAGGGGACCACAGGCCTGCGGGCCAGCACCATGACTGAATCAGCAAATGGTAAGCGCCGGCTTAATACGGGCGAAGGCAGTCCCGGGGAATTCCCGCACTCCCTGCCCGGAATCCGGACCGAGGTAGTCCTCTTTGAGAACTCAGACCAAATGGTTCAGTCGCTTGGCAGCCACGACGAGGCGCTGCGGTTCATCGAAGAGCAGTTCCCGGACGTCAACTTCCATGCACGCGGCAACGAACTGTCCATCAGCGGACCGACCAGCGACGTGCCCCGCATTATGCGGCTCCTCCAGGAAGTCCGTGGACTGGTGGCCCGCGGCACGGTCATCACACCCGCCGTTCTTCAGCAGCTGGCGGCGCTCCTGCGCACCCAGTCCCTCCAGAATCCCGTGGATGTACTTACCCACGACATCCTTTCCAGCCGCGGCAGGACCATCCGGCCCAAGACGCTGAACCAGAAGAACTACGTCGATGCCATTGACGTGAACACGGTGATCTTCGGCATCGGCCCCGCCGGCACCGGCAAGACGTACCTGGCCATGGCAAAAGCCGTCCAGGCGCTGCAGCAAAAAGAGGTCAGCCGGATCATCCTGACCCGGCCCGCCGTCGAAGCAGGGGAGCGGCTCGGGTTCCTGCCCGGAACGCTCAGCGACAAGATCGATCCCTATCTCCGGCCGCTCTATGACGCCCTGCACGACATGATGGACCCCGAATCCATCCCGCGCCTCATGGCAGCCGGAACCATCGAAGTGGCGCCCCTGGCGTACATGCGCGGCCGTACCCTGAACGATGCCTTCATCATCCTTGACGAAGCCCAGAACACCACACCGGAGCAGATGAAGATGTTCCTCACCCGGCTCGGATTCGGTTCAAAGATGGTGGTCACCGGAGACATCACCCAGGTGGACCTGCCCTTCGGCACCCGCTCGGGCCTGCGGATCGTCGAGGAAATCCTGCAGGGAATCGACGGCGTCAACTTCTCCGTCCTGGACGCCGCCGACGTCGTGCGGCACCGGCTGGTCGGGGACATCGTCAACGCCTACAGCATCTGGGATGAAGCCCAGCGGAACCGGGTCAAGCACTCCGCGGGCCGGGAAAAACGGGGGGAACACGCGTGAGCATCGAGGTCAACAACGAGTCCGGCGTCCAGGTGGACGAAGCCGCACTGGTGGCCCTGGCGCGGTACATCTTTGAGCAGCTCTACATCCATCCGCAGGCCGAGCTGTCCATCCTCCTGGTGGACGAACCGGCCATGGAGAAGCTCCACATCGAGCTGATGGACGAACCGGGGGCAACGGACGTGCTCTCGGTCCCGATGGACGAGCTGACACCCGGAACCCCCGACCGCCCGACGCCGCAGGGCATGCTGGGCGACATCGCGATCTGCCCGCAGGTTGCAAAGGTCCAGGCCAGGAATGCCGGCCACCCGCTTGAGGCCGAAATGCTGCTGCTGACCACGCACGGCATCCTGCACCTGCTGGGCTACGACCACGCCGAACCGGAGGAGAAGGCGGAGATGTTCGGGCTCCAGCGTGAACTCCTGTCCGGCTTCACCGGCAAAGAAGCACCCGCCGAGACAACCCAGTGACGCAACTGCTCCTGGTCGCGGTGGCACTGGTTTTCCTTGCCGTCGCCGCCCTGCTGACGGCAGCCGAGGCCGCATTCAGTTTCCTTCCCCGGCATGACGCCGAAGAGGCGCTGCACAGGAGCCGGGGGACGGCCATGCGCCGCATCCTTGCCGAGCCTGTGGCCCACACCCGGGCCCTGCGCTTCTGGCGGGTCTGGTTCGAAATGGCGTCTGCAGTGGCGGTAGCCGTACTCGTAGCGAGCCTGCTGGACAACGTCTGGCTCGCCGGGCTCGTGGCCACCGGAATCATGGCCCTGCTCGGATTCGTGATCGTGGGCGTCTCGCCGCGCCAGCTTGGCAGGCTGCATTCGACGGCGGTTGTCCGCTTCACCGCTCCGATGGTCCGGTTCCTCACCAGCGTCCTGGGGCCGATTCCGGGCTGGCTGGTGGCCCTGGGCAGTTCCGCGGCGCCGGGGGCTCCGGGCGGCGACGACGCGTTCTTCAGCGAACAGGAGTTCCGCGAACTCCTGGACCGGGCCAGCGAGTCCGACATGATCGAGGACACCGAAGCCGAGATGATCCAGTCGGTCTTCGACTTCGGCGACACGCTTGTCCGGGCTGTCATGGTTCCCAGGACGGACATCGTCAGCATCGACGCCGGCTCCAGCCTGCACCAGGCGATGTCCCTGTTCCTGCGGTCCGGCTACTCCCGGATTCCGGTGATCAAGGAAAACACGGACCACATCCTGGGCATCGTCTACCTCAAGGATGTTGCCGCCGTCATCCACCAGCTGGGCGCGCACCAGGAGCCGCCGCTGGTGGATTCCCTGGCACGCGAAGTCCGCTACGTGCCGGAGTCCAAACCAGTAAGCGACCTCCTGCGCGAACTGCAGAAGGAGTCCACGCACGTGGCCATCGTGATCGACGAATACGGCGGCACCGCCGGGCTCGTCACGCTTGAGGACCTCATTGAGGAAATTGTGGGCGAAATCGTGGACGAGTACGACACGGAAAGCGCGGAAGCCGTGGCGCTGGGGGACGGTTCGTACCGGGTCAGCGCCCGGATGGGCATCGACGACCTGGGCGAGCTGTTCGACCTGGAAATCGACGACGACGAGGTGGACACCGTGGGCGGCCTCCTGGCCAAGGCGCTCGGCCGCGTACCCATCGTCGGCAGCAGCGTCGAGGTGCAGGGCGTCTCCCTGCGCGCGGAGCGGCTGGAAGGCCGGCGCAACAGGGTCAGCCACATCATTGCGGCGCCCGTACCAAGAGTAGAGACTGACCTTGAAGGCCTCCTGGAAGAGGCCGAAGCAACCCAGCAGGGAGTTCCACGTGAGCAAGAAAAATAAGGCTGCCGAACCGGACGACTTTGGCGGTTTCCGCGCCGGGTTTTCCGTCCTGGTCGGCAGGCCCAACGCGGGCAAGTCCACCCTGACCAACGCGCTGGTGGGCAAGAAGGTGGCCATCACCTCCGCCAAGCCGCAGACCACGCGCCACACTATCCGGGGCATCGTCCACCGCGACGACGCCCAGCTGATCCTGGTGGATACACCGGGCCTGCACCGTCCGCGCACCCTGCTCGGCAAGCGCCTCAACGACCTCGTGGCCGACACCCTCGCCGAGGTGGACGCCATCGGCTTCTGCCTGCCGGCCAACGAAAAGATCGGACCCGGCGACAAATTCATCGCCGCGCAGCTCGCCGCCGTCGGCCGCAAGCCGGTCATCGCCATCGTCACCAAGGCCGACCTGGTGGACAAGCAGGCACTGACCGAACAGCTTCTTGCCGTGGCAGCCCTCGGCCGCGAGGTCCTGGGGGAGGACGGCTGGAAGGACATCGTGCCGGTCTCCGCCGCGGACGGTTTCCAGGTTGAAACCGTCGCCGACGTCCTGATCAGCCACATGCCGCCGTCGCCTCCGCTGTATCCGGACGGCGAACTGACCGACGAACCCGAAGCAGTCATGGTGGCCGAACTGATCCGCGAAGCGGCGCTGGAGGGAGTCCGGGACGAACTTCCGCACTCCCTCGCCGTCGTGGTGGAGGAAATCGTTCCCCGGGAGGACCGCCCTGATGACAATCCCCTCCTGGACGTCCGCGTCAACCTCTATGTCGAGCGTCCGTCACAGAAAGCGATCATCATCGGCAAGGGCGGAAGCCGCCTTCGTGAAGTCGGCACCAATGCCCGCAAAGGCATCGAGGCCCTCCTGGGCACGCGCATCTACCTGGACCTGCACGTGAAGGTCGCCAAAGACTGGCAGCGTGACCCGAAACAGCTGGTCAAACTGGGTTTCTGACCCGCAAAACGGCGTTCGCTGGAGCGTGCCCCGGCAAGTTCTGCAGACTGGACCACTAAAATGGACCGGATTTCGTATTTCAGAGGAAGGGTCACCACGTGGGTCGAGGCCGCGGAGAACGCGACAACGAGGCTGACCTGTCAGCCGGACCGGGACCGGTATCCCGTCACGCGGACAGCCATGACGTGGGCGCCGCACGGCATCTCGGGCCCCTGCGTGGCATGCCGCTGTGGTTGAAAGCCCTTACGGGAGTAGTGGCACTCGTCCTGGTGGCGGCTGCCGCGTTCGCCGGATTCTGGTTCTTCCGGCTCCAGACCAACATCACCAAGGCGCCGCTGAATGCGGGCGGCGAAAGCACTGAGTCGCCCGGGAATGACGCCACCGGCCGCCTGCAGATCCTGATTCTCGGCTCCGATACGCGTGACGGCAAGAACTCGGAGTACGGAACCTCGGACGACTCCACCGGCTACGGCAAGTCGGACGTCATGATGCTGATGGACATCTCCGAGGACAACAAGCGGGTCAACGTCATCAGCTTCCCCCGCGACCTGCTGGTGGACATCCCCGACTGCAAAGACCGGAAGACCAATAAGGACTATCCTGCCCGCACGGGGGTCATGATCAACGAGGCCATGAGCGAGGCCGGGATTGGCTGCGCCGTGGATACGGTCAATAAGCTGACCGGCATGCAGGTGGACCACTTCATGATGGCTGACTTCAACGCCGTGAAGGAACTGTCCAACGCCGTCGGCGGCGTGGAAGTCTGCATCAGCGACGCCGTCTATGACCCGGACTCACGGCTGCGGCTGCCCGCCGGGACATCCTCGGTGCAGGGCGAACAGGCCCTCGCGTTCCTTCGCACCCGCCACGCCTTTGCCGACGGCGGCGACCTGGGCCGCATCAAGGCACAGCAGGGCTTCCTGTCCTCACTGACGCGCAAGATCAAGGATGAGGGAACCTTGTCGGACCCGGCAAAGATGCTGAAGATCGCCGACGTCGTCACCCAGAACCTGACCGTCGACGACGGCCTGGCTTCCATCCCCACCCTTCTGACCATCGGAAACCGGCTCAAGGACATCGACATCGGCAAGGTGGCGTTCGTCGCGGTGCCCACCACCCCCGCGCCGGTCGACCCCAACCGGCTGGTGATCGCCGAACCCGCCGGCGCACAACTGTTTTCCGCGCTGCGGAAGAATGTCGACCTGACCGATCCCACAGCCCCCACCACTCCATCACCAGGCGAGTCGGCTTCGCCGTCCCCGGCCCCGACTGAGACCACTCCGCCGGTGCCGCCGTACAACAAAGCCATCCAGCCCGTGACCGTGGCCAACGGAAGCGGCGTCAACGGCCGCGCCCAGGAAATTGTCCAGGCGCTTGTGGCAGGCGGCTTTACGCAGACCGGCCAGTTCCTTGCCCAGCCGGTGGCTAAAACCGCGGTCTACTACGGCAACGGCTTCGAGGATGTGGCCGTGGACGTCGCCGCGCTGCTCGGGATCCCTGCGACCCTCATGATCCCTGCTCCCGGGGTCTCGGGCGTCCAGGTGTATGTTGGCAGCGATTTCACCACAGGTACGTCCTACGGTGCAGGAGAAGGCGCTGCCGCGGCGTTGCCCCAGGACATCGTCAACCAGACGGCCGGCGACAAAGTATGCCAGCAGGCCAACCCGGAGCTCATCGTCCGGTAACTGCACGCTCCTGTTCACGCTTCCCGGGCGACTACAGGCGCAGCTGACAAAAGAGGCCCCGCCGGCAACGGCGGGGCCTCTTTTTGTCCGGCTACCAGATGCTGACCCGCTCACCGGCCGGCATCCACATTCCGTCTTCAGCCGTCACGTCGAATGCATCGTGGAAGGCATCGAGGTTCTTGGCGATGGCGTTGGTCCGGAACTCGTTGGGCGAGTGGGGATCCGTGGCGAGCCGCCGGATGGCCTCCTCCTGCCGGATTACCTGGCGCCACCCGGCGGCCCAGGAGGCGAAGAAGCGCTGCTGGCCGGTCATGCCGTCCAGCACCTCCGGTTCCTTGTCCCCGAGGCTGATGAGGTAGGCCTTGTACGCAATCGTCAGGCCCGCGAGGTCGCCAATGTTCTCACCGAGCGTGAGGCGCCCGTTGACGTGGTGGCCCGGAGCAGCGGTGGGGGAGAGCGCGTCGAACTGCGCCACAAGGCGCGCCGTCAGGGCTTCGAACGCCTGGCGGTCCTCGTCTGTCCACCAGTTGCGCAGGGCTCCGCCGCCGTCGAACTGCGAGCCCTGGTCATCAAAACCATGGCCGATCTCGTGGCCGATCACCGCACCAATGCCGCCGTAGTTGACGGCGTCATCAGCATCTGCCGTGAAGAACGGCGGCTGCAGGATGGCCGCGGGGAACACGATTTCGTTCATCATCGGGTGGTAGTACGCATTCACCGTCTGCGGGGTCATCAGCCACTTGTTCCGGTCAACGGGTTTGCCCACCTCGTCCAGGTGCCTGTCGACGTCGGCGTTGTGGGCGCGTTCCACGTTGCCAAGCAGGTCGCCGGGGACGATGTGCACGGCCGAGTAGTCGATCCATTCATCCGGGTAGCCAATCTTGGCCCGGAAGGCCTCGAGCTTGCGGAGCGCCTCGGCCTTGGTGTCCTGGCCCATCCAGCTGACGTCGTTGATGCTCCGGCGGTAGGCCTCAATGAGGTTTGCCACCAGGGTCTGCATCCGCGCCTTGTGGGACTCAGGGAAGTGCCGCGCCACATAGATCTGGCCCACGGCCTCACCGAGGGCGGACTCGACCACGGCGACGCCGCGCTTCCAGCGGTCCTTGTTGCGTGGAGTGCCGCTGATGGTGGTGCCGTAGAAGGCGAAGTTGGCGTCCACAAACCGGGACGACAGGTAGGGAGCGGCGGCACTCACCACCCGCATGGCCAGCCACTCCTGCCAGGTGGCCAGCGGCACTTCGTCCAGCAGGCCGGCAGCACCGGCAAAGAAGTCAGGGGTGCTCACCACGATCTCCGCACGCTTCCCGGGCTCGATGCCAGCGGCATCAAACCAGGTCTCCAACAGCGGGAAGAGCCCCGCAGCTTCGTCGGCTGTCTTGAGGTTGTACGTCTTTTGCGGGTCCCGCAGCGTCACGTTGTCCCAGTGGTGGGACGCGAGCCGTGTCTCCAGCCCCACAACCCGGCCCGCGGCAGCTTCCGGATCACCAACTTCCGCCAACTCGAACATCTTCTGCACATGAGCTCTGTAGGCCGACACGATGGGGGCGAACTTTTCCTCCCGGTAATAGGACTCGTCAGGCAGGCCAAGGCCGCCCTGTCCCGTGTACAGCAGGACCCGGTCGGGGTTGCCGGCATCCGGCGCCGGGTAGATGTAGAAGAGTCCGCCCACGTCGGCCCGGAACAGCCGGCCGGCCAGGGCCATCAGGTCCGGGACCGAGGCAGTGGAAAACACCTCGGCAAGCCGTCCCCGGATGGGGTCCATGCCTTTGGCTTCTACAGCTGCTTCGTCCATGAAGCTGTTATAGAGCTCGCCGATCTTGCGCTCGATCCCGCTGGCGTCGGAACCCCTGGCTGCCGCCTCTTCGATAATGTCGCGCACAGCGATTTCGGACCCGTCACGCAGCGCCGTGAACGTGCCTTCCAGGGGCCGGTCATCGGGAATCTCGGTGGCTTTGAGCCAGGCGCCGTTGATGTGCTGGTAGAGGTCATCCTGCGGCCGGACTGTGTGATCAATGGTGGACAGATCGATCCCCGAAATGGGCACTGCAACTCCTTTGCTGTGACGCCGGGGCCCGGCCGTACACCGGAGGCGTCTGCATGCTGGACTTTACGGACGGTAGTGCCCTTTCATCTTACGCACCCGTGTTACCCTCAAAGTGTGCGTGCAGAGCTCCTTCTCCTTAGCTGCCGCGGCGAGGCCACAGACGCTATCTAGCGCACGGCCCACCCTCGCTGCGGAGTTTGTGTTGCCCGGCCACCCTTTCACTGAAGATCGATAGAAAAGGCCACGAACATCATGCGAAACGCACAGAAGCCCTCCGGAATGCCCGCCCACCGGTACACGCCCTTCCAGGACCAGATCAAGGTTGAGCTGCCCGACCGTACCTGGCCGGACAAGGTCATCACCAAAGCCCCCCGCTGGTGCGCCGTCGACCTGCGCGACGGGAACCAGGCGCTGATCGATCCCATGAGCCCGGCCCGCAAGATGAAGATGTTCGACCTGCTGGTCCGCATGGGCTACAAGGAGATCGAGGTCGGTTTCCCCTCCGCCTCCCAAACGGACTTCGATTTCGTCCGCCAGCTCATCGAGGGCAACCACATCCCGGACGACGTCACCATCCAGGTACTGACCCAGGCCCGGGAACACCTGATTGAACGTACGTATGAATCCCTGGTGGGTGCCAAGCAGGCCATCGTCCACCTGTACAACTCCACGTCGGTGCTGCAGCGCCGCGTCGTCTTCAACCAGGACGAGGACGGCATCCTGGACATTGCGCTGCAGGGGGCCCGGCTGTGCAAGAAGTACGAGGAAACCCTGGCGGACACCCATGTGACCTACGAATACTCGCCGGAGTCCTTCACTGGAACCGAGCTGGAATACGCCGTCCGGGTCTGCAACGCCGTCGCCGACGTTTTCGAAGCCTCCGCAGACCGCCAGGTCATCATCAACCTCCCCGCCACGGTGGAAATGGCGACGCCCAATGTTTACGCCGACTCCATCGAGTGGATGAGCCGCCACCTGCACCCCCGCGAGGGCATCATCCTGTCCCTGCACCCGCACAACGACCGCGGGACCGGTGTTGCAGCCGCTGAACTGGGGTACATGGCCGGCGCAGACCGCATCGAGGGCTGCCTTTTCGGCAACGGCGAACGCACCGGCAACGTGGACCTCGTCACCCTGGGCCTGAACCTGTTCGTCCAGGGCATCGACCCCATGATCGACTTCTCCAACATTGACGACGTCCGCCGGACCGTGGAGTACTGCAACCAGCTGCCGGTCCCGGAACGCTCGCCGTACGGCGGGGACCTGGTATTTACCGCCTTCTCCGGCTCGCACCAGGACGCGATCAAGAAAGGCTTCGAGGCCCTGGAGCGGGATGCGGCGGCGGCTGGCAAAGCTGTGGACGACTTCACCTGGCAGGTCCCGTACCTGCCCGTGGACCCCAAGGACCTGGGCCGCAGCTACGAGGCCGTCATTCGCGTGAACTCCCAGTCCGGCAAGGGCGGCGTGGCGTACCTGCTCAAGAACGAGCACAGCCTGGATCTGCCCCGCCGCGCGCAGATCGAGTTCTCCGGCGTCATCCAGCGCCGCACCGACACCGTGGGCGGCGAAGTCAGCGGCGCCCAGCTCTGGCAGATCTTCCAGGACGAGTACCTGCCCTCCGGGCAGGCTGACGGGCAGTGGGGACGCTATTCCCTGGGGGCGGTCAAGACGGAGACGGATGCCGACGGCGGCATGACGCTTCACGCCTCACTCACCATTGATGGTGCCCAGGTCAACCGCACCGGAACCGGCAACGGCCCCATCGCCGCCCTGCTGAACATCCTGCACGAGGACGGCGTGGACGTCCGCGTGCTGGACTACAGCGAGCACGCGTTGTCCGAAGGCGGCAACGCCATGGCTGCGGCCTACGTCGAATGCGCGGTGGGGGAGCGGGTGCTGTGGGGTGTCGGGATCGACGCCAACACCAGCATGTCGTCCCTCAAAGCGGTCATCTCCGCGGTCAACCGCGCCATCCGGGACGCCCAGGCCTAACACCTCAGGGGGTTGCCGCCGGCCAACGCCGGCGGCATCCCCGTGCCTTGGCGGTCCGCCGCCCGGCGGGATGGGAAGATGGAGCGTGGCCCAAAATTCTTTTGCCTCCCGGGCGTACCGGGATGACGCTGTGGTGCTGCGTACCCACAAGCTGGGGGAAGCGGACAGGATTATCACCCTCCTCACGAAGCACCACGGACAGGTCAGGGCCGTCGCCAAGGGCGTGCGCCGCACCAGCAGCCGCTTCGGGGCCCGGCTTGAACCGTTCATGGTGGCTGACCTTCAGCTGGTGTCGGGCCGCACTCTGGATATCGTTACCCAGGCTGTTGCGAAGGGCGCCTACGGCGGAAGCATCGCTGCCGACTACGCCCGGTACACCGTCGCCGCCGCGATGACCGAGACAGCCGAGAAACTTACGGATGTCGACGGCGAGGCAGGGACCGCGCAGTACAACCTGCTGGTCGGGGCCCTCGCGGCACTGAGCCGGGACGAACACGCCGCAGGCCTGATCCTCGACTCCTACCTCCTTCGCGCGCTGGCCACGGGCGGCTGGGCGCCCAGCTTCACGGACTGCTCCCGCTGCGGGGCGCCTGGCCCCCACACCGCGTTCTCCGCCCCGCTGGGCGGAATGGTCTGTACCCAATGCCGGCCGCCCGGGTCACCTGCCCCCGCCCCGGAGACCGTCATCCTGCTGGCGGCGCTGCTCACCGGCGACTGGACGACGGCGGACGCTTCCCAGCAGCAGCACCGCAAGGAGGCTGCAGGGCTGGTGGCCGCCTACCTGCAGTGGCATCTCGAACGAGTACTGAAATCCCTCAAACATGTGGAGCGTAGCTGACAGTGGCCCTGGGAAAAAAGAACACCGCACCCCGCCGCCGCACCCACCCTGTGGTGGCACCGTACCCCCATCCGTCCGGGGCCGTGGCCCCGTCGATCCCGGCCGAGTTCATCCCCCGGCACGTCGCCATCGTCATGGACGGCAACGGCAGGTGGGCCAACCAGCGCGGCCTGCCGCGCATCGAGGGGCACAAGGCCGGTGAGCCCGCCCTCCTCGATGTCATGGCGGGTGCCATCGAGTTGGGCATCGAGTATGTCAGCGTCTACGCGTTCTCCACGGAGAACTGGCGCAGGTCGCCGGAGGAAGTCCGCTTCCTCATGGGATTTAACAAGGATGTGCTGCGAAGGCAACGGAACCAGCTGGACGACTGGGGTGTAAGGGTCCGCTGGGCGGGCCGGCGCCCACGCCTGTGGGGCTCCGTTATCCGCGAATTGGAGGAGGCCGAGGAATTCACGGCGGCAAACTCCACCTGTACTTTGACCATGTGTGTTAATTACGGCGGCCGGGCCGAGATCACCGATGCCGTTTCTGCCATTGCCGCTGACGTGGCGGCCGGCAGGCTGAAGCCGGGCGCGATCACCGAGCGGACCATCCAGAAATACCTCGACGAACCGGACCTGCCGGACGTGGACCTCTTCCTGCGCAGCTCGGGGGAGCAGCGGCTGTCCAATTTCCTGCTCTGGCAGTCCGCCTATGCCGAGTTCGTGTTCATGGACACGCTCTGGCCCGATGTGGACCGCCGGACGCTGTGGGCCGCCGTGGAGGAATATGCCAGGCGCGACCGGCGGTACGGCGGCGCGGTGGACGCGGCCGCGGTACCTCCCGCTGAACCTGCGGCGGGCCAGCGTCAGCCGTAGGCCCGCAACCAGCGCAGCAAACGCGCGTAGGCATCGTCCCTGACCGGGGCGGGAGAGAGGAAGACGTCGTGCAGTGCGCCGTCGATCCGCTCCACTGTCACCGTCCGGCCCAGGGTGAGGGCGCGGGCGCTGATGGTGTTGACGTCCAGGACCGCGTCCGTGTGCCGCATCTCCTCGGACCACAACAGGCCGTTGGCGCTGCCCATCGATAACAGCACCAGGATGGGTGCCTCGATGCCCAGGCCCCTGGCCACCCGGGCATGCCCGGCGAGCACGGCCCTGAGCCAGCCGGCGCGGACGGGGAAGGCCATGCGCGGCCGGTAGCGTTCATCCAGCGGCCACTCGCCGTCGGCAGCGCTGCTGATGGTGCGCCAGTAGTGACCACGCTGCGGCAGCCGCAGAACTGCCTGCGGCCGGAGCCGCGCCACCGGACGCACCATGCCCGCCGCCGCGCGGCGAACCAACGCACTCCCATGCATCTCCAGCCATGGGCTGTTAAGGACCAGCAGGGACACCTCCTCCGGGTGCCTGCTGGCCCACAAGGCTGCCACCAGGCCGCCCGTGGAGTGGCCCATCAACGCCACCGGTCCGGGAGCGCCCCCGGAACGGATGATCCGGCATGCTTCTTCGATTTCCGCGTCATACGCGGCCAGGTCCGCCACGTAGCCGCCCGGCGACTCCGGACGCAGGCTCCGGCCATGGTTGTGCATGTCCAGCGCATAAAAGTCATAGCCTGCCGAAGACCAGAAGCGCGCCAGGTCCTCGTTGAAGAAGTAATCGCTCCAGCCATGCAGGAAAAGCACCGCCCGGCGGCCATCGGCGCCACTGCCCGGGGACGGCCGCAGCCGCACCAGCGTTGCCGTCCGCTCCACCCCGTCAGGCCCCTTGGCCAGAAAGGAGTGCGACTCGAAGTCCGCTCCCAGGATGTCCTGCTGCCAGTGCATGCCCTCATGGTAAACCGGCATGGCGGCACTTCTTCCGCGTCTGCCGGCGTCCCCGTTTTGGTGTGGCGCCCCAGGTAACGGGAAACTGGAGGCATGCGCGTTTATCCCATTTTCTTCAGGCTGGCCTTTTCATGGATGGACGCCGAGCGCGCCCACAAGATCGGATTCAAGGGCATCCGGCTCGCGCACGCATCCGGCGCCGGGAAGCTCCTGCGGAAGCTGACCGCCCCGGCGCCGTCGCTTCAGACCACCGCCTTCGGTGTCACCTTCCCCTCGCCTTTTGGACTGGCTGCCGGTTTCGACAAGGAGGGCCACGGCATCGAGGCCCTCACCGAACTTGGGTTCGGACACGTGGAAGTAGGCACCATCACCGGGCACGCCCAGCCGGGCAACGACAGGCCGCGGCTCTTCCGACTTGTCCAGGACCGGGCAGTCATCAACCGGATGGGCTTCAACAACGACGGCGCAGCGGCCGTCGCGCCGCGGCTGAAGGCAGCCCGGGCTGCACTTCAGCGGCAGTACCCGGCAGTACGGCCTGTCATCGGGGTCAACATCGGCAAGACCAAGGCAGTGGAGTTGGCCGACGCCGTCGACGACTACCTGGTCAGCGCCCGCAGCCTGGCACCCGCTGCAGACTACCTGGTGGTAAACGTCAGTTCACCCAACACGCCGGGCCTGCGCCTGCTCCAGGATGTGGAGACGCTGCGCCCACTCCTGACCGCCGTAGGCCAGGAAGCGGACCGGGCCGCCGGGCGGCACGTACCCCTGCTCGTAAAGATTGCCCCCGACCTCAGCGACGAGGACATCGACGACGTGGCCCGTCTTGCCCTGGACCTGAAACTGGACGGCATCATCGCCACCAACACCACGATCGCCCGGTCCGGACTCTCCTCGCCTTCCCACGAAGTGGAGCAATGCGGGGCCGGCGGACTCTCCGGAGCTCCCCTGAAACGGCGCTCCCTCGAAGTGCTGAAACGCCTTAAGCATGCGACGGGTGATGCCCTCGCGCTGGTTGCGGTCGGCGGGGTCGAAACAGCGGAGGACGTCCAGGAACGGCTCGACGCCGGCGCCACCCTGGTGCAGGGCTACACGGCCTTCCTCTACGAGGGTCCGTTCTGGGCAGCACGGATCAACAGGCAACTGGCCAAGAACCGCCGTTCCTGACTGCTTCCCGCAGGCGGGCAGCAGCGTCCCCTTAAAGACAGAAACCCCG